>JAXGWF010000032.1:0-42710 GCA_040773465.1 Geobacteraceae bacterium
AAATTTATACGATTTCTCGGTGGCTATGCCGAGGGGGTCACACCCGTTCCCATCCCGAACACGGAAGTTAAGCCCCTCTGGGCCGATGGTACTGCACGGGCAGCTGTGTGGGAGAGTAGGTCGCCGCCGGGAGCTTTAAAAAAGCCCCTGTCTTAAAAAAGACAGGGGCTTTTTGATTTTAGTAGCATTTTGATATGGTCATCTTGATTGGTCTGAAGGAGTAAAAGGGACTGAATATTCGAATCTCTCATTCGTAGATGTTTTATTGGAGATTATTGCTTTCGAAATACCATCCCATGCATTTTCAACCAGAAGATCGAAAAACGAAAGTTTTGGCTTAGGGGGATAGGTGAGTTTAGGTTTTTGCTTGATTCCAACGGCCTTCGCAGCTTCGTCGACAGCATCCTGAAGGTTGCCCAGTTTATCTATCAATTTGATCTGCAAGGCCTGTTCCCCAGAAAATATCCTTCCATCTGCCAATTGGTTTACCTCGTCACGTGGTAAATTTCTTCCCTCGGCTACGGCATAAACAAATTGGCCGTGCAAACTATCTATAACTCCTTGGAGAATCTTCTTGTCCTGAGTTGATAAGGGTCTGACCGGTGAACCGCTATCCTTGAATTCTCCACTTTTCAGCACGATGGATTTAATTCCGACCTTGTTAAGGAGTGTCTGGAAATTAGCCAATTTCATAAGAACTCCGATGCTTCCTGTTATTGTGCCAGGATTAGCATAAATTTTTGTGGCTGCAGCTGCGATATAGTATCCTCCAGAAGCTGCGATACTGCCCATTGATGCGTAAACCGGTTTTAATTTTTTAAGCTTCTTTACTTCCTCATAAATCTCCTGTGTCGGACCGACAACACCACCAGGCGAGTCGATTCGCAAGACAACAGCCTTGACACTTTTATCATCTCTAACATAATGTATTTTTTCAATAATATCTGCAGAATCTAAAATCATACCTTGAATCTCGACTATTCCGATAGATTCTACATTTAAAACAGAACTTTTGGCGCCGGTGAGTATGTTTGCTGCGGTTAAAGATAAAATAAACAATATAATAATTGCTAAAATGATCAACGGAATTGTTACCGTAAAACGTTTTGACATGAGGTATAATCCTCCTTACCAGAGATTTGTCAGTTTCTCTGAAAAAGAGATAGGCCGAAGATTACAGATTGTTTTTCGTTACATCTTATCAGAAAAGTGATCCTATTGTAGACCTTGTTGAGTTATTTGACAAACCTAATCTATCGTAGTCTTCAATGATAACGATTATCGCTACTAAATCAATTGTCCGACATTGTTTGTAAATATTGTAAACATTAATAATAACAGCTTATTGCAAATGTTTATGGAGTATATGGAAATATACATTCGACTGTTCGGAATGGTGAAAAAAGGATTGACTTGTGCAGCCTGTTTTGATATAAAAATGGAGCTTGATTGAGCGGGAATAACTCAGTGGTAGAGTGCAACCTTGCCAAGGTTGAAGTCGCGGGTTCAAATCCCGTTTCCCGCTCCATACAAAAAATAAGACCTCGATTTCTCAAACAGGAATCGGGGTTTTTTTGTGCGTCACTATGGTGAAAATTAGCCTGACGGCAGTTTCATCGTATTGCTTGAGTTCCACAACCAGGGGGCCGGTTGCAGCAAATTGATTTTGATTTGAAGTACAGGAAGGGCCGTTTCTGTGCTCAACGGCTGGTTGATGCGACTTTTCCATAATACACCTCCGGGACTTTACGTCCGATAAGATATATTATGTCAAGTAGTAAAGTAGTATATTCACGTTTCAGGACGAGAAAATTGTCTTAAGATCAGACAAGAAACCTAACCCTTAGCTGCGAGTAAAAAACGGCTTACAAGGGAAATTTGGAAGTCGTTTTTTTATGTCTAGTCCTTTAAAAAAGGGTTTCAGATAGTGCCTATTCTGCATGCAAAACACTTCATTATTCGGTAAAATTTTCCATCATTTCGATGAACTCAACTAGTTTTTTTACAACAAGGTCGTTTATGCGACGCCCTTTATCGGCTGAAGCTTTTGTCGGATCCCCCCAGACACCGTTCACCCAGAATTTTCTCTTGTTTCGAACCAGGATTCCTTGAGGAAATGCGGGGAATTCCTTTTCTCCGATTCCTTTCACCAGTTCCGGATATAAATGCATGATCCGGGATGTTTCAATTTCACCGGCATGGGAATCACCAGCCGTATCTATCATATGACGTCCCTCATTATAAGCTAAGTCATATTCGGTCAATACCGCAAGCTTGATTTTGGGTAATTCTGTTATAAGTTCTTCCCCTGCGTCGATGAGTGTCATTTTATGGGTTGAGCCCGCATGTCCCGTTAAAATGATGAAGTTTTCGAGCCCATGAGAATGCAGGGAACGAACAATATCTTTCATTAGACTTTTTAATGTGCTTGATGTTATTGAAATCGTGCCGGGATGCTGCGATGTTGATCTGCAGCAGCCATAATGAACCGGTGGCGCTAAAAATAGCGGTGTGATCGATGAGGCAGCTTTACCCACTTCATAAGCCTGTATGGTGTCTGTTGAAAGCGGTAAATGAAAACCATGTTCTTCGACCGAACCAAAAGGTATTAGAACGGTCCTGGTTTTTGTCATTCCCTCGATGAATTCTCCCATAGTGATTTTTTCCAGTATCATGGTTGTCCCTCTGATGATAGTTGCGAGAAGATGTAACTTCGATGTTGGAATGATAGTAGTAACGGATCTATAGCAGATGCAAGTACTTGTGCGTCTGGGGAATGACCCTGACTTCTGTAAGCCACTTTGTGGCAGTTTCCTGGAGTTGAAAAAGCTTTTCGGAGGACAGTGATTCTACTCTTTCGCCAGATGTCAATGGTTGGAGAATCAGGGGGATGTTCCTGTTCACCGAATAAATAATCTCGCTTGCTTGTCTGATTTCTGATTGGGAAGTGTCATTTGAAACTACTGCTTTCACATATACCTGACGCTGTGCGGCCAAAGCGAGAAACTTTCGGTGTTCATCCCAGTATGGACGTGATTTTGTTGTTGATGGGAGTTTGAAGTCCATGGAGATGTAATCCATGAAATCAATGCAATGTGCAAGTTCAGCATGCAAGACTCCATTGGTCTCAAGATAGATTGGAAGAATTTTGCGGAGTTCCACAAGGTTGTTTTTCAAGAATTTGTCTTGCAGGAGTGGTTCTCCTCCCGTAAGGCTTATCGAATGATGGGCGTTGGGGAATCCGGAAGTCCATTTATTAAGCAAATCCAGAATCTTAATAGTAGAAACCGGGTTTTTTATCGGGATAAATTTCTGTCTTCCCGGCACTTTTTCCACCTGACAGGTTTCAGGTGCTCTGGAGGAAAGAGTTTTGCGGGTATCGCAATAGCTGCACTCCAATGTACATCCATGGAAGCGAAGAAAAATCTGACGCAATCCTACAAGCATGCCCTCTCCCTGAATGGAAGAGAATATTTCAACAATATTTGCGGAAGTATCATTCATAGTAGGATGCGCAAGCAAAATCGGACTCCCAGACGTTGACGGATTCTACCTTGATATTATCGTTGTTAAGTTTTCGTGAAAGAATATGATAAATATATCGTGCAATGTTTTCAGATGATGGCGACAGTTCCCTGAACGGTTCAAGGTCATTAAGATATTTGTGGTCAAGTGTTTTTAGAAGAGATTTTGTTTCTTCTTTCAGTATTTTGAAATCTATTCCAAGACCTGCTTTGTCCAACTCTTTTGCAGTTACAGAAACGTCAACCTTCCAATTGTGGCCATGCAAATTCTCACACTCTCCCTGGTAATGAATAAGATTATGCGCGGAAGCGAAACTGCTGCTGATTGTTAGCCGATACATTGTCCCCTCGTTATGTACAGATTTTTTTTAATAGTATCACGGAAGGATAGAAAAAGTAAGATGTTGATCATTGTCCAGATTTGCCGATAATTATTTATAAAAGGCTTTCCCTTGTTGAAGAATTGTATTTTTTGGTCTATATTTTGTTTTCAAGTTTATTACCTGATCAATGGAGGAGAACATGAGCTATGGTAACTGTCTTACCTGTATAATTTTCCTCCCGCTTACTTTATTCTACTTGCTGCCCTCTCCTGCATCGGCAGATATTTATAAGTATGTTGATAAGGAAGGCGTCATGCATTTTACGGATGCTCCAACTGATCGCCGTTTCAAGATTTTTATGCGGGACTTGAAAAAAGACAGGAAGTTGCGAACGAACTTCAAATTAGGTGCTTGCTATAGAAATCCCGAGGAATTCGAACCTATTATAAAATCCGTTGCGTCGGAATTTGGAGTTGATAAAAACTTGGTAAAAGCCGTCATCCATGCTGAATCCGGTTATAATCCAAATGCCGTTTCTCCAAAAGGCGCACAAGGCCTCATGCAGTTGATGCCGAGAACAGCCGAGGGCCTTAAAGTTTCCAATACGTTTGATCCTAAAGATAATATCCGTGGAGGTGTACGTTATCTCCGTTTTCTTCTTGATACTTTCAATGGAGATGTTGCCCTCGCTCTAGCTGCTTATAATGCAGGACTTTCAAAGGTAAACCAATATGGAGGGGTCCCGCCGTATGCGGAAACGCAAAATTATGTTTCGCGGGTTCTCAGTTACCACAAGTCTTATCAGACTAATTAGGTATTTCCGATGGATTGCAACCAAAAGAGCTTTCTCCGACACCTGCCAAATATCCTGAGCCTTTTCAGAATACTCATTGTCCCGCCAATGGTGGTTATTCTCACATCTCCTTCGAAGTCGGCCGCTTTCCTTGCCGCCATTCTTTTTGCCGTAGCATCATTTACCGATTGGCTTGACGGTTATCTGGCAAGGCGAATGGGGATCGTAACCGTGCTTGGGAAATTCCTTGATCCGATAGCCGACAAACTTATAGTCATGGCGGCGTTGATAATGATTATTCCTTACGACAGGGTTCCTGCATGGATGGTATTGGTCATTATTTGCAGGGAGGTTATTATTACCGGCCTTCGGGGGATCGCATCTACAGAAGGAATCGTTATTGCGGCAAGTAATCTCGGCAAATACAAGACAATTTTTCAGATAGTTGCAATTCTTGGGCTTCTCCTGCATTACGATTACTATTGGTTGTTCGGCATACAATCCGCATATTTTCATGTAAACATGCATAATGTCGGCATCTTTTATCTCTGGATAGCTATTATCATTACCGTCTGGTCCGGAGTTGATTACCTGATGCGTTTTTTCAAACTTCTCATAAAATAATCTTTGGTTTTCAGTTCCCTTCCACGTTTTTTCGTTACTTTTTTACGGATATTAATTTTATTCTCTTCGCTTTCTGTGTGCAAAAGAGAATATTGTCGTACTCAGTGAGTATCATTGCCACAATTGAAATCATTTCTGTGAAAATGATTTGACAAAATTGGATAGAGAGTTGGATAATCTATTCACTTCACATCATCTTGTTGGTTAACTTTGGGGGATTCCATGCAGATAGAAAGTGATTTTCTGGTAATCGGGAGCGGCATAGCCGGTTTGTCCTATGCTTTGCAAGCGGCGGATCACGGGAAAGTTGCTCTTATAACCAAGAAGGAAATTACCGAGTCTGCGACGAATTATGCCCAAGGGGGAATCGCTTCTGTTTTCTCGGAAGAAGATACGTTTGATTCGCACAGTGAAGACACCATGGTTGCCGGTGCCGGAATCTGCCATGAAGACGTCGTCAAGATGGTTGTTGAAGAAGGTCCGGATGTAATCAAAACGCTTATTGAATGGGGTGTCAATTTTACCACTCGCGGCGATTCTTACGATCTTACCAGGGAGGGGGGGCACAGCAAGCGAAGAATCTTCCATGCCGATGATCTGACAGGCCGTGAGATTGAACGTGCGCTTGTGACCGCCGTTTTTGAACATCCTAATATCACAGTGTACGAGAACCACACGGCAATTGATTTCATTACCGAGCGGAAAATTGCAAAAAAGCAAGAAGTGAAAAACCGCTGTTTTGGCGCTTATGTTCTCGATGTGCTCGGCAACAGGGTCAAAACTTTTCTGGCGAAGATAACCTTGCTGGCTTCCGGAGGCGCAGGGAAGGTATATCTCTATACCTGCAACCCGGATGTCGCATCCGGAGACGGAGTAGCCATGGCTTATCGGGCCGGGGCGCTCATTGCTAACATGGAATTCATGCAATTTCATCCGACAACACTCTACCACCCGGAAGCAAAATCATTTCTTATCTCCGAATCGGTACGCGGGGAAGGAGCGATTCTCCGTCGCCGTGACGGTACTCCGTTCATGGAAAAATATCACAAGCTCAAGGATCTGGCGCCTCGTGATGTGGTTGCGCGTGCAATTGATAATGAAATGAAAACCTATGGAGATGATTGCGTCTACCTTGACATAACCCATATGGACCCTGACTTTATCAAGACGCGTTTTCCAAATATTTTTCGAACATGCCTTAAGTTTCATCTTGATATGACCAAAGAACCCCTCCCCGTGGTTCCTGCTGCTCATTACTTGTGTGGCGGTGTCGTATCCAATATTAATGGCGAGACTACTATCACTAACCTTTATGCTATTGGCGAGGTTGCGTTTACCGGGCTCCATGGCGCCAACAGACTTGCCAGCAATTCTCTCCTCGAGGCAGCGGCTTTTGCAGGCAGGGCATATCGTCATAGCTCAGAACGACTTACTACTGAACAATTTTCCTTCCCTACAATACCGGCTTGGGATTCCGGCACGGCTACGGATAGTGATGAAATGGTTGTCGTGTCCCAGAATTGGGACGAAATACGGAGATTCATGTGGAATTACGTGGGGATTGTAAGATCTGACAAACGCCTTGAAAGGGCTTTGAATCGAATAAAACTCATTCAAGAAGAAATTGCCGAATATTACTGGGACTTCATCATCACATCGGACCTTATTGAATTGCGTAACATTGCAACGGTAGCGGAATTGATAGTTTTGTGTGCGTTACAGCGCAAGGAATCCCGCGGCCTCCATTACAATATTGACTATCCGCAAAAAGATGATGTCAACTGGAAGAAAGATACTCATATTCAAAAGAAATTTGAGGGCTTATGACTATTGATGATTTAAGATGTGAAATCGACCGGCTTGATACGGAATTACTGAAAATATTCAATCAGCGGGCCAAACTGGCGCTTAGAATTGGAGAACTGAAAAAAATTGCCGGTCTTCCCATATTTGACCCGAATCGTGAAAAAAAGATTTTTCAAAGAATGAAGAGTGAGAATCCGGGGCCTTTGGATGACCAGGCAATAGTAAGGTTGTTCGAGCGGGTTGTTGATGAATCGAGACGGCTTGAACGTATCAAGACACAGTCTGAAAAATAAGTGGTTTTACGAGGATATTATGCTGATAATCATGAAAAAAAGTGCCGACGAAGCAGAACTCGATAATATCAAGGAATATCTGATTTCGCGAAATTTCGATATCCATCAGTCTACTGGGGCCAATAGAACCATAATCGGTGTCATCGGAGATACGGACTCACTTGATATTCGTGAACTTGAATCCATCAATGGCGTATTACAGGTCATCAGGATAATGAAAGAATAAACCCGATGTCAATAGACCATGAGTCCCGCGTACCCCACCACCTGCTGAAAATCTCCCGACACATCACCACTTGTAGCATAGCGAATCAATTCACTTTTTGAAGCACCCAGATCCATTGCCGCTATCAGCATGACAGTTGCGGGAATGATCCCACACATGGTAATACCTCGGTTTCGAACCGTTGAATACATTCCCTCAGGGTTCATGTTCAACATTTCCTGAATTGCATAATTGTCCTCATGTCGTGCCACGTCGACAGGTTCGTAATGAGACATATCGGAGCTTGCAACGACCAGGACTTCCTTTTTAAAGTCCTTTATTGCCTTGGCGAGTGCTCGCCCCAGCAATTCGGAAGAGGCATAGTCACCGAATCCCAGGCAAAGGGGAACGATGGAGATATCTGGTTTTACATGTTGAAGAAACGGTACCTGGACTTCGAGGGAATGCTCGTAATGGTGGGCGGTGCTGTCTTCTTCCACAAAAGAAGCATGTTGCAGGATAAGCTTCGATAGTTGCTGTTCTATCGCTACGTTCCCGAGAGGGGTATCCCACTCACCAGGAGGGTATATCGCCGCCTTCGAACCGATTCCGTGGTGGTTCGGGCCGAGGATGATTACCGTGTTGGGAATTTCCACGCGAGCATAGACAGCCCCTGCCACGGCACCGGAGTAAATATAACCGGCATGGGGCACGACAATGCCTAAAGCTTTTACGCATTCCTTTGCAACGGGCATGAATTTTTCCAATTGCCTTTTGAGAATCACTGGGTCACTGGGATAAAACTGACCTGCAACGGCGGCATGGCGGATCATGGTGTCACCCCTTTCCTTCTACATGGCTTCATCATCTTCCGAGAGGGAATCTTCCTCAGCGATGGAATTCACGGGAGAAACATTCTCTAATGGAAGTTCTTCCTGTTGTTCCAGTATTCCTTCCGCGGCCAAGTCTTCTATCTCCCTTAATGTCGGTAGAGATTTCAAATCCTTCAGACTGAAAATCTCAAGAAACTTCCGGGTGGTTCCGTAAATCAAGGGTCTTCCGGGTATATCCTTTTTCCCGAGAATCTTGATAAGTTTCTTTTCCAGGAGCGTCTTCAGCACCCCTCCGGAATCAACACCGCGAAGATATTCGATCTCAGCCCTGGTTATTGGCTGGCGATAGGCGATAATCGCCAAGGTTTCCAGTGCCGACTGACTGAAGCGCGAGACCCTGGTTTTTACGAGCCGACGTACAAACTCACTGTTTTCCTCGCGTGTTCTGAATTGGAATCCCTTGGCGACTTCGGCAAGAAATATCCCGCGTTCGGAAGTCTCGTAGTCGAATTTGAGTTCATGCAACGATTTCCGGATGTCTTCCCGGTCATATTCTTCAAGTATACCGCAAAGTCTGTCGAGGGTCATGGGTGATTCCGAGACAAAGATAAGGCTTTCGAGGATAGACTTAAGTCGAGAGGTTGTCATCTATATCCTCCTGCTCCACGGTTTCAGCAGCTTCGACAACAGCCGGCATGATCCGGATGGCGCCGTAATGTTCCTGCTGGCGAATGCGAATCAGTTTCAGTTTGCAGAGCTCAAGAATGGCGAGAAACGTTGCGACAAGGTAATCCCGGTCTCTATTGTCTGGAAAGAGCTCGGTGAATTCCAGTAATTCCTTTTCCTGGAGCATGGAGAGAATTTCATTGATCCTCTCGGCAATACTGATTGATTCCGCGCAAACTTCGTGGAAAACTTCTCGAGGCGCTTTTGCGAGAATATTCCTGAAAGCTTCAATAAGGGCAAACAGGTCGAGTTCCAATGGTTCTTCGGATCTTTCGTCGGTATGAGATTCCTCCGACTCAAACGTTCTGGCAAAAAACTCCTTGCCGAGCAGTTTCTGCTCGCCGAGCTGCAGTGAGGCTTCCTTGTACTTGCTGTATTCAATGATTCTGCGAATAAGTTCAGCGCGGGGATCCTCCCCCTCTTCCTCGGGATCTTCGCTGAAAGGAGGCGGCAGGAGCAGGCTCGATTTGATCTGGATCAGTGTTGAAGCCATTACCAGGAAGTCCCCGGCAATTTCAAGATTCAATTCCTTCATAATCTTGATGTATTCGAGGTACTGCTTGGTAATAAGCGCGATGGGAATATCGTAAATATCGAGTTCGTTTTTCTTGATAAGGTAAAGAAGAAGATCAAGCGGCCCTTCAAATGTATCAAGTCTTACTTTATATAATGAATCACAAGCGACTGATTCATAATCAGTATCTGCAGGGAAATCTATTTCCAATCAAATATCTCCGGTCTTTGGCACCAGCGATTCTTTTCGCATGTACTCGTTTACTGAGAATCACAGAATTTTCCAAGGGTCATCGTTAAGTTCAGATGTGCCGGCCATTCTTTCATTCAAATGGACCTATTGTTAAAAAAACCCTGTTGTAAAAAGCGGCTATCGGTTAATAAATCTGACGTAATTTGGGGAAAAAAGATTATCTCATCAGGAATGTCGTTATCTCGAAGACGAGAGACGTTTGTGGTCCTGCCAGAAGTCTGATGCCGAGATAGAGTAACGGTGCAATGACATAGCTGAAAATGTTTGTAAAAAAGACCAGTACAATGATTATGATCATGCCGTAGGGTTCAATGCGGGAATATGCTGCCGCAAGCTTGTATGGAAGTATTCCAACGACGACCCGACCGCCGTCGAGAGGTGGGACCGGTATCAGATTGAAAAGGCCGAGCAACAGGTTGATATAAACCGAAAATGCGAGCATCAACGAAATCGGCTTCAGAAAGAAAAAGGTTGTTGCGCCCAAGTCTATGAGAGCAATGCCTCGCAAGAGAATTGCTGAAGTGATTGCTAACAGGAAGTTGGTAACCGGTCCGGCCGCTGCGACCCAAATCATGTCTCTTTTCGGATTTTTCAGGTTTCTGAAATCCACGGGGACAGGTTTTGCCCACCCGATGCCGACGAGAAAAACCATAAGGGTGCCGAGAATATCGAGATGCTTGAGCGGATTGAGCGTCAGACGTCCGAGAGAACGGGCGGTATTGTCGCCGAATTTATAGGCAACATATCCATGCGACACCTCGTGACAGGTAATTGCAAACAAGGCGGGTACAAGCATGATCGATACTTTGAAAAGGATGTTTTCCATGGATTGTCTCTGGCATATGAAGTAGTGGTAAATCGTTTCTATCTAACAGATTGGGCGGTGAAAGTCAATGAATGCGCGAAATTGATGACTGTCAGCTTTCGGTGTTGGACGGAACGAAAAAAGGCGGGATTGCTCCCGCCTTTTTTCTCTTATGCAGATTCGAGAATTAGATATCGTAGTAAAGGGCGAATTCCATCGGAACCGGCTGCATGCGAACCGGGTTGACTTCCGATTCGGTCTTGTACTCGATCCACTTCTCGATGACGTCAGGCGTGAAAACGTCGCCTTTGAGAAGAAACTCGTGGTCTTCCTTCAGGGCGCTGAGGGCTTCTTCGAGGCTACCCGGTGCAGACGGAATGTCGGCCAGCTCTTCGGGGGAGAGTCCGTAGATATCCTTGTCGAGCGGTTGACCCGGATCTATCTTGTTCTCGATACCGTCGAGACCAGCCATCAGCATCGCGGCAAAGGCCAGGTAACCGTTGCAGGAGGGGTCGGGAGTACGGAATTCGATACGCTTCGCCTTCGGATTGGATGAAAACATGGGAATACGCAGAGAAGCGGAACGGTTGCGGCTGGAATAGCACATATTAACCGGTGCTTCAAAACCCGGAACAAGGCGCTTGTAAGAGTTGGTGGTCGGATTGGTCAGCGCGCACAGTGCCCTGGCATGCTTTATGATACCGCCGATGTACCAGAGGGCCATCTGGGAAAGCCCGCCGTACTTGTCACCGGCAAACAGGTTGACGCCGTCTTTCCAGATGGACATATGGGTATGCATACCAGAGCCGTTGTCACCGTAAAGAGGCTTCGGCATGAAGGTCACGGTCTTGCCGTTCCGCAGCGCAACGTTCTTGATGACGTACTTGAACCACTGCAGCTGATCGGCCATGTCGACGAGCGGAGAGAACCGCATGTCGATTTCGGCCTGACCCGCGGTAGCAACCTCATGGTGCTGACATTCGACACGAATACCGACGTTCTGGAGCTCCATGACCATTTCGGTACGGAGGTCGTTCTGCGAATCGGTCGGGGATACCGGGAAGTAACCTTCCTTGTGGCGCGGCTTGTAGCCCAGGTTGGGGAACTCTTCTCGACCGGAGTTCCAAATACCCTCGACCGAGTCAACGACATAGAAGGACTGGTTCGAGGTGGAGTCAAAACGCACGTCGTCGAAAATGAAAAATTCGGCTTCCGGTCCGAAATAAGCGGTATCGCCGATACCAAGGGATTTCAGGTATGCTTCGGCTTTTTTCGCGATGTTGCGCGGGTCGCGGGAGTAGCCTTCCTTGGTGATGGGATCGAATATATTGCAGATCAGGCTCAGGGTCGGAATCGCGGTAAAGGGATCCATTTTTGCGGTGGTTGGATCCGGGAGGATAATCATGTCGGAAGCATGGATCGGCTGCCAGCCACGGATGGACGATCCGTCGAAGCCTTGTCCGTCTTCAAAAACATCTTCATCGAATTCGCTGATGGGCACACTGAAGTGCTGCCATATACCAACGAAATCCATGAACTTGAAGTCCACCATAAGGGCGCCATTGTCTTGTGCAAACTTTACAACTTCTTGCGGTGTCATGCATTTTCTCCTTTATAAAGTTAAATAGATGCAATCAGATTGCGTCTTGTCCTCGCTCACCGGTCCTGATACGAACTACCTCTTCAACGGTGGTTACGAATATTTTGCCGTCGCCGATACGTCCGGTTTTCGCTGCCTGCTCAATAGTTTCAATAACTTTTGACGCAAGCTCGTCACCAACGATAATTTCCATTTTAATTTTCGGGATAAAATCAACGACATATTCAGCTCCACGATAGAGCTCGGTGTGTCCTTTTTGTCTTCCGAAGCCCTTGACTTCACTTACTGTAATTCCTTGGATTCCAATTTCGTTGAGAGCTTCTTTTACTTCGTCAAGTTTGAACGGTTTTATGATTGCTTCAACTTTTTTCAATTAATCACCCCCTAAAAAAATTTTTACAAAGATCCAGTTTGCGAGTGTACGGACCTTGGAATATAAGCGTTTGACTCACCGTTGTAATGCAAATTGTCTGCCTAAATAATAATAAATTTTGTTTTCTTGAAGTTTCAACTAGTTATAAGTAGTTATGGTCACACTGGGCGACAGTTGCAGCCTAAATAGTATGCATCGTCGTCACACATGCCCATAATGTAGGCACTATTTGATGATAATGAGTATGCGGATATTTTAATCAGATGAATATTTAATCTGTGTTTTCTTCGATCAACCGGAGCAATGCGTAAATTTGTCGAACCCGTGGCATCTGAATCCTTTTTTCCTCAGCAAATTGCAATGGAATACCAAATATTGCTTCAATTTCCATAGGACGGCCCTGAATCCGGTCAATCATCATGGAAGGTTTATACTGCCCCATTTTGCTGGAGGATGTCACCAGTTTTTCTGCCAGTGAAAAAGGGATTTCTTCAACTAGTGATTGGGTATTGGCTACAGTAATAACCTCCAGCATGATTTCATGGATCAAACGGCGCGTTGGTTCGAATTTTAAGAATGCGTCAACCGGTTTTTCCATGAGGGCACAAAGCCCATTGAAGGGTATGTTCCAGACGAGCTTCTCCCAACGAGCTCGTTTCAGATCGGAAACAACCAGACATTTAATTCCCGCCCTGCAAAAACAGGATGCTATCTTTTCCGTTCTGGTGCTGTTATTTTGTGCAAATTTTCCCAGCAAAACCCGCCCTTCTCCCAAATGTTTTATAACTCCCGGCTTTACCCGGTAAGAACAAAGGAAGGCGACACCTCCAAAAATTTTATCCTTGCCAAAGATATCCGCAAGTTTTTCTTCGTTGCCGAGCCCGTTCTGCAGGGTAAGGATGAGGGTGTCGGGTCCGACAAGAGGGGATATGAGTGCATTGAAATATTCGTTGGCAAATGTTTTCAAGCCGACCAGGACGAGATCTACCGGCCCGATTTCGGTGGGCGTGCGAAAGCCTTTCACTTCTGCCAGATGAAAGTCACCGTTTATCGAATAAACGGTTATACCCCCAGATGAAACAGCTTCATAGTCGCTCCTGAGTAAAAAATTCACCTCGTTTCCCGATTTTTGCAACAGGGCCCCATAGTAGAGACCCAAAGCCCCGGCTCCAACGACGGCAATACGCATTCCGGTTGTTCTCCTCGTATGATGGAAAAATGGGAGCAGAATAATTGATAAGTCAGGTTTCCTTGCATTCCCGTGTTGTTAGCGGTATAAAAGCGATCAATAGCATCTTCGTTACACGCTCCTGAGCCCGAGTTTTGCTGACCAACGATAAAAAATCATGAAGACGATACTCACACTGCACATTCTGCTTTTACTCGTGGCAGCAAATAAAGCCTCGGCCGATATCTATCGCTACATTTCAAAAGACGGCGTTGAATGCTATACAGATGCCCCGGTTAACAGAGAATCCGTAATCGTTATCCACGAACGACGCAAATCAAGAAAATCCGTTAAAAAAACCAAAGATGGGAAATATATAAAATCGCCGGCAAACAAATCGTTTTCGAAATCGATAAGCATGAATGCGAAAGGTATCCTGGTATCACTTCCGGTCGAGGGGGTTATCTCATCTCCCGTGGGTCTGCGCTATGACCCGATAGATGGAATGTTGAGAAACCATACTGGTGTCGACATTGCCGTTCCCGATGGCACACCGATAAAACCGGTGGCACCCGGGATCATTTTATACAGCGGTACCCGAGGTGGTTACGGAAATCTCGTAATAATCGAGCATGAGGGGGGCATGACAACCCTCTATGCCCATAACCGGGCAAACCTGGTAATCCGTGGGGACCGGGTCGACAAAAACACTACCATTGCCCTTTCAGGCTCAACAGGGCGCTCGACAGGACCGCATCTTCATTTTGAAGCCTGGCTCGACGGACAAAACATCACCGCCCAGGTTCTCTCCGAACCGGGGATGGTCAGGAAAGTCCCGATTGAGGGGACCGTAGTGCGGAAAAGCCGACCCATGCGAAAGATCATCATGGCTGACGGTACTATTCTCTTGACAAACCTGCCCTTGGTTCATCCATGAAAAAGCATTTCAATTTACACGCCCACCATAGAAACTTCTACTTCTATACCAACAGTGACCGCAAGATTTCGAGGGTAACTTTTCCCAGAGAATCCGTAACGTGTAGTGCCCCTTCGAGGTATTCCGCCTGGTAGCTGTTGGTAACCGCAAGGACGTTCATACCGGCGCCTGCAGCTGACTTGATGCCGGCGGGAGTGTCTTCAATTGCAATACACTCAGCCGGTTGAATGGCAGCGGCGGGGAATGCTTTGTCAAGACGCTGGAGAGCAAGCAGGTAACTTTCCGGGTCCGGTTTGCTGGCCTCGACGTCATTGGCAGTCACAATTGCATCAAAGGCTTCCTGCAAGTCGAATTGCGCAAGTATCGGTTCAATATCGCTCTGCAGTGCTCCGCTGCACAATGCTACCGGCAGTTTTCCGGAAATTGATTGTACCAGTTCAATGACGCCTTGATAGGGCTTGACTCCTTTTTGAACGATTTCTTGAAAAACCTCGGCTTTTCGATTGATAAGATCGCTCAAGACTTCTCCATCCAGCCGCTTCCCGGCACCGGCAAAGGCCTCTCGAAAAGCATCCCGGTCATCGAAGCCGATGTATTTCTCAAGGTACTCATTCCAGGAAAAAGCCAATCCGATTGGTCGCAGTATTTCTTGAAAAGCCTTGTAGTGAATCGGTTCCGTATCAACAATAATACCGTCAAAATCAAAAATTACAGCTTTAAGCATACTACCTTCCTAAGATTGATATCCGAAAAAAGAAAACGGGCACCGACATCGGCGAAACCAAAAGATCATCATGCCGTTTTAGTGGTCCACCGTTTTTCTCCGGGTCTTTCTCCTTATAAAAACTGCCAGGAAAACAATACAAACACCTACGGCATTGGCTGCCAAATCACACAAATCAGCCGTTCTCGTGTTTGTGATGACATTTTGCATTACTTCCATGATTCCACCGAAGGTTATGGCGGCAAAGCCGACCAAAAGCCACCTGGAGACGGCGACTGGGGGTGTTCCCGGAAGGGACCATCCTCCGAAAACAGTCAGACAACCATATGCTGCGGCATGGAGGAGCTTGTCCCATCCCGGTATGCCGGTATCCGGAACAGGGGGTGAGGGGTCGAGCGACAACCAGATAATGATGGCAATCCAAAGAAACAGGACGATTCGTGCCAGGGGTTTTGAAGCAGTTAGAGAACGATTGGACATTTGAATTCAGTTCTCCCGAGGTTTACAAGCGCAGCGTTCCCGACGCCTGGTAATCATTCACACCAGCTTACATCTCCCGTTCCTTTGCGGAGGACTGTGGGGATATCATCGATAAGGCTGACAACCGAACTGACCGTGGCGGAAAGGACACCACCATCAACGACAAGGTCCAACTGTTTTCCCAACTCATGTTCGACAAGTGAGGGGTTCCCGATTGGCTCCTCGCCTGACCGGTTCGCACTGGTGGTAATGATGGGATGACCCAGTTCACGAACGATTGCCAGGCAAATCCTGTTGTCCGGAATTCTGATGCCGACCGTCTTCTGCTTGGTAACGAGCAGGCCCGGCACGAGGTTCGTGGCATTGAGGACGAAGGTATAGGGGCCGGGCAGCAAACGCCTCATTACCTTGTACTGGAAGTTGCTGACCCTGGCGTATCGTGCGATATCCGAGAGGTCGCTGCAGATGAAAGAAAAGGGTTTTTTTCTTTCGCGCTGTTTAATGGTGTAAATCCGCTCGATTCCCCGCTTGTTAAGGATGCTGCAACCGATTCCGTAGGTCGTATCGGTCGGGTAGGCAATGACGCCGCCTTTGTCGAGGATCTCAACTACCCTGGAAATAAGTCGCGGCTGGGGATTGTCTGGGTTGATTTCCACAATCATTGTTATCCCTCTGGGTTCAGATCGAGTAGAGATTTGTGGACGAAGCGCCCGTCTTTCTGGATCAACGTGTTGTCAAACCAGATTTCTCCGTCGCCGGTGAGAATTTTTACCAGGTCCCAATGAACAGCGGAACGGTTGCCGTTATCACATTCGTCATAACATTGCCCAGGTGTCAGGTGAAACGATCCGAATATTTTTTCATCAAAGAGAATATTTCTCATTGGAACTCTGATACCGGGGTTTACGCCGATAGCGAACTCGCCAATATAGCGTGCACCCTCGTCGGTGTCGAGGATTCGGTTCAGTGAGTCAGTTGACGAAGCAGAAGAAGCCTTAATTATCTTTCCCGCGGCGAACTCAAAGCGTACGTTATTGTATTCCTTCCCCTGGTAAAGCGAAGGGCAGTTGTATGTTATGTAGCCCTCCACCGATTCACGCACGGGAGCGGTGAATACTTCTCCGTCGGGAAGATTGAATCTTCCGTCGCACTTTATGCTTTTGAACCCTTTAATGCTGAAGGAAAGATCGGTATCCGAGGCGCTTATTTTCACCTTGTCGGTACGGTCCATGAGCCGTTTCAACTTGCCCTGCTTCCGAGATTCCTCCCGCCAGTCTATACAGCACGATGAAAACAGGTAGTCCTCATATTCGTCGAGACTCATGCGAGCTTCCTGGGCGGCGCCGTGAGTCGGAAAACGCGTTACGACCCAACGGGTGTTTTTCACCCGTCGGTCAATGATCGGTCTCAGAACCCTTGCGTGGGCTATCATGGTGTCCTGGTTGGCCTGCGAGAAGACCATTGAATTTTCAGCAGAACCGATCCCGATGTAGACGGTCACCTGTTTCATGAAATCCAACTTGTGCTGGGGAAAGTATGCTACCTGTTTTACCCCGGCTTTATTAAAAAAAAGTCGAGTTATTTCAGGAATCGAAAACTCGTACTCAACGTATTTCGCGCCCTTTTCAATACATCGAGCATAAATTTCCTTTACGAGCGGGAGACATGATATTCCGGAGGCACTGATCAAAACGACATCATTTTTTCTGACCTGCGTCGAGTAATTTACGAGAACATCGGCCATTTCCCTGATTCGTGGATCAAGCATTATTGCAATTCCTTTCCTTTTCCTGAAGAAAAAATTATAGGTTGCAATGGATGAAGAACGTTCCTATGGGGTAACAAGTCAGGGACCGTGACATGAAATTTTTTTGAAGGATGTTTGGTGCGAGGTTATTTGCCCGTATGCCCGAAACCGCCCTCCCCTCTCGAAGTCACTCCCAATTCGCGGACCTCGAACAGGTCCGCCCTGACAAATCGCGTAAACACCATCTGGGCTATTCTGTCGCCGGATGATATGCGAAACGGCTCTGTACCGTGGTTTATCATAATCACGGCAATTTCACCACGATAATCAGGATCAATAGTACCGGGCGAATTTACGAGAGTAATACCATGACGCAAAGCGAGACCGCTCCGCGGCCGAATCTGGGCTTCGTACCCATCGGGCAGCTCAATGGCGATTCCGGTTGGTATCAGGGTTCGTTCGCCGGAAGAAAGAATAATGTCGTCGGACAATTCCGCATATAAATCCATTCCCGCGGAATGTTCCGTCATATAACAAGGCAGGGGTGCAGTGCTCTCAGATCGAAGTCGACGAATCTTGACGATGAGGGTATCGTTCATGGAGGTTCAGAGGGAAATAGTGGATGAAGGTAAAGAAATGTTTTCCAGTTTACCCATCAGTTCCAGAGAGAGATAGTTATCCTGAAACAGTTCGTTACAAAAATCCATGATATCATGGGGAGTAACCTGTTCTAGTGCATTGACAATCTCCGGGATAGCCATTTGGCGCCCGAAATATATTTCATTTTTAGCCAGTTTTGTCATCCGGTTGTCTGTGCTTTCCAGGGACAGGAGCAGGTTACCTTTCAGGTGATCGACGGCGAAACGCATTTCCGCAGGGGTTACCGGGTCGGTTTTGAGCCCCTTCATGAGTTGCAGAATCAAATCTATTACTTCAAGAAGTTGTTCGTTTTTTGTGCCGGCATAGACGACAAAGGTGCCGGCGTCCGAATGGGAGAGGATATAGGAATACACGGAATAGGCAAGGCCTCTTTGTTCCCGGATTTCCTGGAAAAGTCGGGAACTGATGCTTCCACCCAGAATGGTGTTTACGATATAACCGACATAACGGTTTGGACTGTCTTGTGGGAGGGCCTTGGTGCCAAGGCACAGATGGACCTGCTCAAGGTCTTTCTGGTTCATGTTGACTTGCTTGCAATAGCTGGGAGACGATTCGTTCTTGTCGTAGGCGCCGGGAACGACTTCCGCGAAAAGGTTCTCCAGAAGAACCACAAGCTCCTCGTGAACGACATTGCCGGCGGCGGCAATGATAATGTCTTCCGCGCGAAATCGATCTTTCCTGAAGTCGAGCAGCGTTTTGCGGGAGATTCTGCCAACCGTTTCCTCGGTTCCTATAATGGACATGCCCAAGGGATGTGACCTCCAGAAATTCTGGCAGAAGAGGTCGTGGATGTAGTTGTCGGGACTATCTTTCAGCATCCAGATTTCCTGAAGGACGACCTTACGCTCTTTTTCTATTTCCTCTGGATCGAATAACGCATTCAGAAATATATCGGAAAGAAGATCAATTGCCTTGGGCAGGGCTTCACTCAGAACTTTTGCGTAATAACAGACATATTCGCGGCAGGTGAACGCATTGAGGACACCGCCCACGGAATCAATCTCGCGGGCGATGTCCAAAGCGTTCCTTTTCGGTGTTCCCTTGAAAAGGAGGTGCTCGATGAAATGAGTGGCGCCGTTTATGTCACATCGATCATGACGTGAGCCATTGGTGACCCAGATTCCAATCGAAACGGAATGGGAGTGCGATATTGTTTCGCTAATAACCCGTATTCCGTTATGTAGCACCGATTTTGTGATCATAAAGCAACTATACCCCAGAAAATAATAATCTCTAGTGGTTGGCAGCTATTTATTCCGGAAGCGTGGCACCCAGAGCCTCTTTGCGTGAAAGTTTTATCTTGCCCTGTTTGTCGATGCCGATGCATTTTACGAGAACTTTATCGCCTTCTTTCAGGATATCGCTTACGTTCTTGACCCGTTCGGTATCAAGCTCGGAAATGTGGACCAACCCGTCGGTACCGGGGAATATTTCGACAAATGCGCCGAAATCCATAACCTTCTTGACGGTTCCCATATAGAGCTTGCCTTCTTCGGCTTCAGCGGTAAGATCGCGAATCATCTTGATTGCCATCTCGCAGGCTGCCATGTCGTGGCTTGCAATATTGATCTTGCCGGTGTCCTCGATATCGATCGTGACACCGGTTGCCTCGGTAATGCCGCGAACATTTTTACCTCCCGCGCCGATAACATCGCGAATCTTGTCGGTCTTGACGTAAATTGTCGTGATCCTGGGGGCGAACGGTGACATTTCCGCACGTGGCTCGGCAAGTGCTTCGTTCATTTTTTCAAGGATGTGAAGCCTGCCTTCACGGGCCTGTTCCAATGCGACCTTCATGATTTCGCGGGTTACCCCGGTAATCTTGATATCCATCTGCAGGGCGGTAACCCCCTCGGCGGTTCCGGCGACTTTGAAATCCATATCGCCGAGGTGATCCTCGTCACCAAGGATATCCGTAAGGATGGATATGTCCTCGCCTTCCTTGATGAGACCCATGGCGATTCCGGCCACCGGCGCCTTGATGGGGATGCCGGCATCCATCATCGAGAGGGATCCGCCACACACCGAAGCCATTGAAGAAGAGCCGTTGCTTTCAAGGATGTCGGAAACAATCCTGATGGTATAGGGAAAATCGTCAAAGTTGGGAACCACTTTTTCCAGTGCCCGCTCCGCCAGGGCGCCATGACCAATTTCGCGGCGACCGGGAGCGAGACGCATACTGGTTTCACCAACGGAAAAGGGCGGGAAGTTGTAATGGAGCAGAAAACGCTTTTTCGATTCGCCGTAGAGAGAATCTATCCGTTGCTCATCGACGCTGGTGCCGAGGGTAGTCGCAACGATGGATTGGGTTTCTCCCCGAGTAAACAGCGCGGAACCATGTGCACGGGGAAGCAATCCCACTTCGGAAGTGATTTTCCGGACGGTCCTGGTATCGCGGCCATCGATCCTTTCACCATCCTTGGCAATATGTTCACGCACAATCCGGTACTCAAGCTCACCGAGGAACTCGGCAATTTCACCGTCACGCTCCTCAAAATCCTGCTGCAGGGCGGCAATGGTTTCTTCCTTGATTTCAGCAAGGCGGGCTTTACGGTCCATCTTGGTTTTTATCCGAACCGCTTCCTTGATTTTCGCGTAAGCCAATTCGTTTACACGTTTTTCTAGATCTTCATCACGAACAGGGGCTTCCAGTTCCATTTTCGGAAGCCCGCTACGCTCACGCAATTCTTCCTGAGCGGCAATAATTGCTTTAATTGATTCGTGGCCGTGGAAAATGGCATTAAGCATATCCTGCTCGCTGACGACGGATGCGCCTCCTTCAACCATGATCACAGCATCACTGCTCCCGGCTACAACTATGTCGAGATCACTCTTCTCTAATTCTTCGAAGGTCGGGTTACATAAAAAAGTGCCGTCTACCCTTCCAACCCTTACGCCTGCAATCGGCCCGAGAAACGGAATGTCAGAAATGGTGAGTGCCGCAGAAGCCCCTATCATGGAGAGTATCCCCGGATCATAGTCACGATCCGCGGACAGTACGGTAGCCATTATTTGCGTTTCATTGAGAAAATAATCGGGAAAGAGCGGGCGAATAGGCCTGTCAATCAGACGGGATGTGAGAGTTTCGTTTTCCGAGGGACGCCCTTCCCGCTTGAAGAATCCTCCGGGAATCTTGCCTCCGGCATATGCTTTTTCCTGATAATTTACGGTCAACGGGAAAAAACTCTGATCTTCACGGGGTTTTTGGGCGGCAACAGCAGTCACCAAAACCACGGTATCGCCACCGCGAACTACAACCGCTCCGTTTGCCTGTTTTGCCATCCAGCCAGTTTCAATAGTAATGGTTTTTCCTTGGATTTCCGCTTGAACTGTTTGCTTCATAAATTTTGGTCTCCTAGCCAACAACGTTGTGTCTGTTGGGGCCGTCGATAAAAATACCAACGGACGCAGTTGCCCTGCCGGTTGGTAGAATTACCCGCGCCCCCAACAAAAAAATGAACGGGCCTGAAGCCCGTCACAAAAAAAGAAAGGCAATATATCCCTCAAATTTCAAGAGATATACTGCCTTTTTTTATCTCCTGATGCCTAATTTGGAAATTATGGCACGATATCTTTCGACATCCTTGCTCTTCAGATAGTCGAGTAAACGTCTTCTTTGACCGACAATCTTCAGCAAACCGCGACGACTGTGGTGGTCCTTCTTGTGTACTTTGAAATGTTCCGTTAAATAAGTGATCCTTTCAGTAAGAATCGCTATTTGCACTTCAGGAGAACCAGTATCATTCTCATGACGCTTATGAGTTTTAATGATTTCCTGCTTCTTTTCGGTTACCAGCATTCGCTACACCCCCTTTCCGGAAAAAATGTATTATTTTGTTCTTTTCTTTAGTTCGGCGAAGGCACTTTTTTCTATCACAAATACCCTTCCCTGTAAAGGAAAACCTAGATAAAAACCCTTAAAAGACGAACGGTTTTGTCTTTTGAAAGATTATCGCCAGGGACACCGGAAGCCACTGCCGCGAGACGACCTTCATGGATGAGGCATACGGTTTCGCCAACTGCAACGCCACCTTCGGGATATGTTTCGAAATCGCTTTCGGCAGGTGACATTCCGTGGCTGATTTTCAGAGAGCCTTCATAAGTAACCGACAGTGCCCGTAAGTGCGAAAGAGCCTTGAGGGGAGTAATTAAATGCTCGTCAAAACGCCCCGTAGCGGAACACTCCTGCATCGTTTCAAGGGTTATGGCCAATTCTTCGCTGAAAACACCGCTTCTCAACCTGCGAAGCGCGGTCAGGTGAGCGCCGCAGCCGAGCGAATCTCCCAGATCGTTCGCCAGTGCACGTACATAGGTGCCTCGAGAACAGTGGACTGTAAACGTTACGTAGGGCAGTTGGAGACGGTTCAGGGCAAGAGAATAGATGGTGACCTGGCGGGGAGGTCTCTCGACCTCTTCACCCCGGCGGGCAAGTTTGTACAAAGGAACGCCGCCCTGCTTCACAGCGGAAAACATGGGAGGGACCTGGGAAATTGTTCCGGTAAAACGGGCGAAAGTTTCGCGTATCATTTCCTCGGTGATGCTCTTGACCGCTTCTTGACGCACCACTTTTCCTGTATGGTCCTGTGTATCAGTGCTGATGCCGAGATACATGACCGCACGATACTCTTTCAATGACTCGTCAAGGTACGGAATGAGTTTCGTCGCGGTGCCAAGGGCAACCGGCAGGACGCCGGTGGCAAACGGATCGAGAGTGCCGGTATGACCGACCTTTTTCTGCTTCAAGAGGCGTCGAACCATGGCAACGACATCATGCGACGTCATGTCGGCCGGCTTGTCGAAAACAAGAAAACCGTTCATCTACTTATAATGCCTTCTCCAGGTATGAAAATACGGTTTTCTTTACTTCATCCAGCGAGCCGGATACTATGCAGCCGGCGGCATTGTGATGACCTCCACCGCCGAAGGCCCTTGCGAGGGATGAAACATCGATCTTCCCCTTTGAGCGGAACCCGACCTTGAAAACATCCGTTTTTGTTTCACGGAAAAAGGCAGCCACTTCAACTCCCTCAACGGATCGGGGATAATTCACGAAACCATCGGTAAATTCTGCTGTTGTCCCGGTTTTTTGGTACATATCAAGCGTGACGGTAATGGATGCGAATTCGCCGTTATCGGAAACCGAAAGGGTCGAAAGAGCCAGTGCCAGAAGTTCCAACCTCTGCAGCGGTTGGCTTTCGTAAAGTTTTTCTGACACTGACCATGGATTGATGCCCATGGCAACGAGCTCTGCGGAAATTTGAAAAGCCTCGGAATCGGCGTTCGAGTAACGGAAAGAACCTGTATCAGATACGATAGCGACATAAACGCATAATGCGGTTGCGGGATCAACAGGGTGGCCCGATTTCTTGATTATCCGGTAGATCATGGCGCCGGTGGCGGAGGCTGACGGATCGACATAATTCAGATCGCCGAATTGTTCACCATGGGGGTGATGGTCGATATTGATGATTTTGTCGAACTTCCGGAAAGCGCAGATATCCTCACCGGCCCTTTTGAGATCGCCGGCATCGAGAACGAAACAGATATCGAATACACGGTCCGGCAATACATTTACCACTTTGTCTGCCAATGGAAGGAAACGAAAAGTATCCGGCAGTGGATCGCTGTAGAAGACGGTAACGTCCTTTCCAAGCTCACTCAGAAACGACGCTAATGCCAAGGTTGCCCCTACGGCATCTCCGTCGGGACCTTCGTGCGTTGTAATGAGAAAGGATGTGTTTGATTCTATTTCATGGATTATTTTCGTTATCATTATCTGTCTTGGTCGCCAATACCTCATCAAGAAGCGAGTCGATGCGCCTGCCGTATTCCACGGACTCATCGTACTTGAAAATGATATCGGGGACATAACGCATTCGAAGAGTTTTTCCCATTTCCTTGCGGATAAAGCCGCGCGCGCTGTTAAGTCCCTGTTCGGTGTCGCGCTTGGCTGAATCGTCTCCCACAACGGTAAAATATACGGTTGCAAGATGCAAATCATCGGTTACCTTCACGCCGGTAACGGTCGTAAAACCGATGCGAGGGTCTTTTACCCCTTTCACCAGGAGACCGGATACTATTTCATGGATTGCTTCCGCAACTTTATCGGAACGTTTTATGCTCATAGAATTCTGACCCGGGTTAGAGGGTTGCCGCTACCTCCTCGATTTCAAACGATTCAATAATATCGCCCGGCTTGATATCGTTATAGTTCTCAAGGGAGATGCCGCACTCATACCCCGAAGCAACTTCCTTGACGTCATCCTTGAAACGGCGCAGGCTTGCCATTTTTCCTTCGAATACGACGACATTGTCACGCAGCAGGCGAACCTGCGAGTTGCGAACCATTTTTCCATCAAGAACATAGCAACCGGCAACGTTGCCATGCTTCGGAACCGAAAATACTTCTCGTATTTCCGCCCGGCCCAGGAAGTTTTCCTTGAGCGTGGGCTCGAGAAGGCCCTCCATGGCCTTCTTGATATCGTCCACCGCATCGTAAATGATGTTGTAAAGCCGGATATCGACCCCTTCCTTCTCGGCAAGTGCCTGTGCCTTGACTTCAGGACGAACATTGAAGCCGAGTACGATCGCATTGCTGGCGGTCGCAAGATTGACGTCAGTCTCGGTAATGGCGCCGACGGACGAATTGATGACTCGTAGTTTGATAGCATCGGTGGAAAGTTTGCGAAGTGATTCCGATACGGCCTCGACGGAACCCTGTACGTCCCCCTTTACCACCACGTTGAGCTCCTTGACTTCGCCCATTTGTATCTTTTCGTACAACTGTTCCAATGAAAGCTTGCTCGTCTTGGCAAGCTCGGTTTCCCGCACCTTCTGCTGGCGAAGCATTGCAATTTCCTTTGCCTGACGCTCATCCGGCATGACCACGAAGGCGTCACCCGCATCGGGAACCCCGGTAAGGCCGATGACTTCGATGGGCATTGACGGGCCGGCATCCTTGACCTTTTCAGCGCGGTCGTTCTGCATGGCGCGAACCCTGCCGTAATGAGTGCCGCAGACAAAATAGTCGCCAACCGAAACCGTGCCTTCCTGGACAAGAACCGTTGCAACCGGGCCGCGTCCTTTATCCAGTTTGGCCTCGACAATAGTGCCGCGAGCCGGCTTATCGGGATTCGCCTTCAACTCCAGGACCTCGGACTGAAGGAGAATCATCTCCAGTAGTTCTTCAAGATTCAGCTTCTGCTTGGCGGAAACCTCGACAAAGATGGTATCTCCACCCCATTCTTCGGGGACCAGGCCGAATTCCATCAACTCCTGCTTGACACGCTCAGGCTTTGCTTCAGGCTTGTCGATTTTGTTGATGGCGACAATTATCGGAACCCCTGCCGCCTTGGAGTGGTTGATCGCTTCGCGAGTTTGGGGCATTACGCCATCGTCGGCGGCAACCACCAGGATGACGATATCGGTTACCTTGGCGCCCCGGGCTCGCATTGCGGTAAAGGCTTCGTGACCGGGCGTATCGAGGAAGGTAATTTTTCTGCCTTTTAGTTGAACATCATAGGCGCCAATGTGCTGGGTAATGCCACCAGCCTCACCGGCAATAACATTCGTGGCACGAATTGCATCCAGCAGCGATGTTTTCCCATGGTCGACGTGACCCATAATGGTAACCACCGGCGGTCGTTTTTCAAGATCTTCAGGTGCGTCGGGCGCCGATTCCAATATTTCATCGAGATCCACGGCAACGTTTTCAACTTCATAGCCGAAATCGGACGCAATGATAGAAGCGGTTTCAAAATCCAACGGGTGGTTGATAGTGGCCATGAAGCCCATTTTCATCAAAGTCCGGATAAGATCATTGGCTTTGACACCCATGCGCTTGGCCATTTCACCGACAGTGATACTCTCGCTGATCTTGATGATTCTCTTGATGGCCTTGGGGACGGTGATCTCCGTTTTCCTGACTTCCTGTCCCTTTTCCTTGTCTTTCTTTCTGCCCTTGCCGGCGCGGAATGACGGCTCAAAGACCCGCTCGCGCTTCTCAATGATTTCTACCTTTTTGAAAGTATCCCGCTTCTTTCCGCCCGCACCCTTTTTCGGTGCCCGGTCCATCTCGGTCAAAGGCGCTTCTTTTGCTTTTCTACCCTTCCTCCGATCTTCGGCTACTACGGGTTCTTCCTTAACCGCTATAGCTGCACGCTTTTCATCGGCTTCCGGTTGTTTGGCCGCGGGAGGGCGCTGGGTAGTCCGCTGAGGCTGCCTGGTCTGAGGCAATGGTATTTCGACACGACCGATGATCCGTGCTCTGCCGGGCACATGTTTTTCTTTTTCAGGTTCCGGCTTTTCCGCTGCGGGAGCTTTTTTCTTTTCGATCTTCGGTTCTTCGACTTCAGGCTCCGAAACAACGACTGGTTTTTCTTCCACGGCCTCTTTTCGATCTGCTTCGGTGGCTTCCGTTATTTCAGGCTCCGGTTCCGCAACCGCTTCTTCAGGCTCTTCCGCCGCTTCGACGACCGGTTCTTCTACAACCTTCGGACGACGGCGTATTACGGTCGGCTTGACCCGGACTTCTTCCTGAGGGGCTTCTTTAGGTGTAGATGTGGGCAGTGAAAGCTTTTTAATATCTTCCTCGGTTACAACCGACATATGACTGGTCACATCAACCCCCGCAGCCTGAAATTTTGCTATGAGTTCTTTATTGTCAATCCCCAATGACTGGGCTAATTCGTGCACTCGAACTTTATTCATCAGCACATCCCTCCCCTCTCAAGAAGTTCCTGTATCTTGCAATTTCCTTGTTCATCGTATTTACAAACCCATCTCCCTGTACCATGGCAACACTTCGCAACCCTTTTCCAAGAAGATCACCGAAGTGCTCTTTGGAAAAAAAAGTTTCATGCTGCACGCAACGTTGCTCAGCCAAGCCACGTATCCGGTTGCCAATGTCTTCCGAAACATCCGTGGCAACCAGAACCAGTTTTTTGACAGGTGAGTTTCTCTTTAGTGCTTCAGCAACCAGGTCGCTCCCGGATACAACCTTCCCGGCCTTGTTCGCAAGGGCCAGGTACGAGGCTATTCTCTCTTCCATTGAGCAAATGATCCGGTCAAGCAGTGTATCGGAATTTATTACCGCAACCTCTCTCCGGAATGCACGTGAAAACTGGTTTTTATCACATGCTTTGCGGACACAGGAGGCCTTCAGGCACGTGTAAGCCCCCCGGCCCGGCAACTTGCTTGCCAAGTCGGGAACAACGGTCCCATCAGGAGCAAGGACAAAGCGTAACAATTTTAATTTCTCAACGGAGTCACGACAACCGATGCACGTCCTCCTGGGTTGTTCCTTCGTCATATTTTACTCTTCAGGTTCCTCCGGCTCCGCATCAACTGCCGGCTGCTCGATAGCTTCCAGCGCATTTTCTTCCGTCGTGACTTCCTCTCCTTCGGTGATCTCATCGTGTGAGCCATCGAACGAGGAATATTGGAGAATCTCGGCTTCCGCCGCACGAGATTCGCTCTTGATATCGATTTTCCAGCCTGTCAACCTTGCGGCAAGGCGGACATTTTGTCCCCTTTTTCCAATGGCGAGGGAAAGCTGGTCATCCGCAACGATAATTTCCATGGACTTTGTTTCTTCGTCTAGGTAAATCTTGGAAACAACAGCCGGGGCCAAGGCATTGCAGGCAAATCGGGCAACATCTTCGGACCAGGGAATAATATCGATCTTCTCACCACGGAGTTCCGACACTACGTTTTGAACTCGCGCACCGCGCATGCCCACGCAGGCGCCGACGGGGTCAACATTGCCGTCATGGGAATAGACGGCAATTTTCGACCGACTGCCCGGCTCTCTGACCACACCCTTGATTTCTACAACTCCTTCAGCGATTTCAGGAACCTCCGCTTCAAAAAGCTCGGCAAGGACAAGGGGATTTACCCGTGAAAGGATAATCTGCGGTCCTTTTCCGGTCATCTCGATTTTTAAAATCAATGCCTTGATACGGTCACCCTGGCGATACACCTCGCGGGGGGCCTGCTCGTTGTTGGGAAGCACGGCTTCCGCACGTCCAAGGTCAACGATAAGGTCACCTTTTTCATAGCGGCGCACGATACCATTCACCATTTCATCCTTGCGATTGATAAATTCATTGAAGATCGTTTCACGTTCGGCTTCCCGTACCTTCTGAATGATGACCTGTTTTGCTGTCTGTGCGGCAATACGGGTAAAATCGCTTGCATCCATTTTCATTCCGAGGGAGTCGCCTATTTCAACGCCCGGATCTATCTCTCGTGCTTCTTCAAGGTCGATTTCCTTGTAGGAATCGGTAACCTCTTCAACGACGGTTACGAACTCGAAGAGTTCAACCTCGCCGACATCTTCGTTGTAATGGGCCTCAAGATCGCGGGTGTTACGGTATTTTTTATTGGCCGCGGAAAGGACTGCCTGCTCAAGGGCGTCAAGGACAATTTGCTTGTCAATGCCCTTTTCCTTAACGATTGAATCAATAATATTTTTAAGGTTAAAGGTAGTTTCCACTTCCGAATCTCCTCAAAATGTCTATGGTGTTTAATTATTTTCCCGGCTAACGAATGCCGTTCAGGTAAAGGCGGATGAGTATGAAAAAAATGCCGTCAGAACTCAAATTCGAGATTGGCTTTTGCTATTCCGGAAAAAGGGATCGATGCTGTTTGCCCCTCTCGGAGTTTCAATCTGACCATGTCGCCATCAACACATAGAAGCTCGCCGAGAAATGTCTTGCGAAGGTTGCCCGCGTCATCGACGATCGGGGCAAAAGTCTTGATCTTGACCAGCCTTCCCGTGTAACGGTTGAAATCATCGAGGGATTTTAGCGGACGGTTCAAGCCTGGGGAAGAAACTTCAAGAGTATACTTTCCCGGTATAACGTCTTCAACGTCCAATAGCGCGGACAGTTCTCTGCTTACAGCGGCACAGTCATCAAGCGTGATGCCGTCAGGCTTGTCTATATAAAGCCGCAGCACCATCTGCCTCCCTTCCCGTTTGTACTCAACTTCCACCAATTCCATGCCAAGTGCGGCAATCAGAGGTTGAGCGATATTTTCAATTTTTTCCGCCACATTGTTGTGAGTCATTATTTTCTCTTCATAAAACAAAAAAAGCGAGCTGAAATAGCTCACTTTTTGAGTGAACATTTAATTGTTGTTCTTTTTTATCACGCGACTGCTTCTAAAATCAAGTATTTTTTTGCATTTTCTCATTTCGGAAAAAGCATTCTTGCCACGCAAATAAATTTCGACGCAAATTCGTCTGATGCATTTTTTGAGACAACGTGTGCCTGAACGCCGGAGTTATGAACAAAGAGAAAACGTTCCAATGCTATGCACCCTGAACTTCCCCAATCCATAGGGGGTTTTCGTTCTTTGCGGTCGCCCTGGATGACCAAATGATGAATCCTCCTGATAGAGACCGTACAAAAAATTTGACAGGACTGCCCTGCCATGAGACCAGCCTGGTTTTCGGAACCTGCCAGGTCTTTTCCTGAGTTGACGGGCACCGTTTGTTGCTATTACTTCCGCAAGGGATTGACAGACAACAGTCTGACGGTGTATGAAAAAAAGTTCTTTCGGTGAAAAATATTTTTAGAAAGGTTGTCCCATGATTACTCTCGATTTTAAAAAAATGGGAGGGTTGATTCCGGCCATCATCCAGGACCATGAAACCGGTGAGGTTCTGATGCTTGCGTATATGGATGAAAAGACCCTCGATCTTACGCTCGAAACCGGCAAAACCTGGTTTTTCAGCCGCAGCAGGAACAAGTATTGGATGAAGGGTGAACAGTCCGGCAATGTTCAGGAAGTGATGGAAGTCTACACTGATTGTGATGCCGACACGATTCTTGTCAAGGTTAAGCAGCATGGTGGAGCCGCCTGCCACACGGGGAATCGAAGCTGTTTCTACATCAAGCGCGAGGGCGACCAGTGGGTGGAGCATTCGAATCCGCTGTTTAATCCCGACGAGGTGTACAAGAAATGAATAATCTTCTCAAACTCGGCATCCCCAAAGGCAGCCTCGAAAGCGCAACGGTAGAACTGTTCCGCAAAGCAGGCTGGAATATCACCCTCTCCTCGCGCAGCTACTTTCCGTCCATTGATGACGACGAGATGAAGTGTAATCTCATACGTACCCAGGAAATGAGCAAGTACGTCGAGAAGGGAACCATCGACGTGGGCATTGCCGGGCGGGACTGGGTCATGGAAAATGATTCCGATGTGGTAACCGTGTGCGACCTTGTCTATTCCAAGGTGTCACGTCGTCCCGCGCAGTGGGTTCTCGTCGTCACCCAGGATTCGCCGGTAAAGAGTGCGGAAGACCTGCGCGGCAAGACCATTTCCACGGAACTGGTCGGTTTTACCAAGCGCTATTTCGCGGAGCGCAATATTCCCGTGAGTGTTGAATTTTCATGGGGAGCCACGGAAGCAAAAGTTGTCGAAGGCCTGTGTGATGCCATTGTCGAGGTAACCGAGACCGGGTCAACGATTCGCGCAAATGGGTTGAGGATCGTGGAGACCCTCATGACTTCAAACCCGATCATCATTGCCAACATGCAGTCCTGGGATGATCCCTGGAAACGGGAGAAGATCCAGCAGATTGCAACGCTTCTCCAGTCGGCTCTGAAAGCGGAGAATATGGTCGGTATCAAAATGAACGCGCCGAAAGACAAGATGGATGCTATCATCAAGGTTCTTCCCAGCCTCACCTTTCCCACCGTGTCAAGTCTGTACAATGCGGACTGGGTCTCCATTGAAAGCATTCTCAATGAAAAGCAGGTCAGGGAGATTATTCCCGAACTGTTGAAGATGGGCGCAGAAGGCATTATCGAATATCCGCTCAACAAGATAATATAACGGCCGACAAGCAGAGACGACCGGCAAGGTTTTCTCTGCTTTCGTTTGCCGCGATTGTTAACCTTTCAAGCAATATTGGTTGACTACTTTCGGCGCCCTATGGTACCTGTTAGTTCCGGAGAATGTCATGAGAAAACTGATTGCCAAAGTTGTCGAAAATATTTTTGAAGGAGAGTGCATAGACCTGGAAGATGCGCTGGCTTTTGCCCGGGCTCGGCGCCACGACCTGTTCGATCTTTTTCTGGCGGCAACCAGAATAAAGGAACATTTTTTCGGAAACCAGGTACAGCTCTGTTCCATCATTAATGCGAAATCGGGGCGGTGCGGCGAGAATTGCGCATTCTGCGCCCAATCTTCCCACCATGAAACGGATGCCCCCGTCTTCCCCCTGGTGGAAGAGAACACCATTATCCAAGCAGCACGTGTCGCGGAACGAAACGGGTCGGGATGCTTCGCTATCGTAACAAGCGGGACGGGCATCGGCGCCGGCGAGGAGCTTGACGGGATCTGCTCCGCTCTCCGTCGCATCAGTAAAAAAGGGACTATAGCGCCATCCTGTTCTCTCGGCATCATTGATCAGGAAACGGCCATGCGCCTCAAAGAGGCAGGCGCGGTGACCTACCATCACAATCTTGAAACCGCCCGTTCATTCTTTTCGTCAATCTGCACCACCCATGACTATGAAGATGACATCAGCACGATTCGTCATGCCCGTCAAGCCGGATTGCGTGTCTGCTGCGGCGGAATTTTCGGTATGGGTGAAACCATGGAGCAGCGGGTGGAACTGGCGTTTACCCTGCGAGAACTTGATGTTGACTCAATACCGATCAATTTTCTGAACCCTATTCCGGGAACGCGGCTGGCGGAAGCCGATTTCCTGACGCCCATGGTATGCCTCCACATCATTGCGCTCTTCAGGCTCATTCTGCCGGACAAGAAGATCACCGTATGCGGTGGCCGGGAAAAGAACCTGGGTGACCTGCAGTCTTGGATGTTCCTGGCCGGGGCCAACGGCGCCATGATCGGCAATTACCTTACGACAACCGGGCGTAGCATGGAACAGGACCGCGGGATGATCCGTGATCTGGGCCTAACCATTGCCGTCGGTGGTTGCGGTCAATAAGGAGAAACAGGAATCAGCCATGAAGACAAAGGGCATTTTTATTACCGGAACCGACACGGGCGTCGGCAAGACGGTCGTCGCCGCTGGAATTGCCCTCCACCTGAGAAGGTCGGGAACTCATGTGGGTGTTCTCAAACCGGCAACAAGCGGGGCCATTGTCATGGGCGACACGCTTGTTTCCGAAGACGCCGAGCTTCTTCGATGGGCATCCGCATGCACCGCTTCAGAACAAGACATTGCTCCCTATGTGTTCCGCATGCCGCTTGCGCCATCCGAAGCAGCGGCCCGTGAGGGTCGGACCATCGAGCTCGAACCGATTTGCGAAGCATTCGGACGTCTTTCCGACAGACACGACTTCATGATCGTGGAGGGCGCCGGCGGATTGCTCGTGCCTCTTGCCGACAACCTGCTGGTGGCCGACCTTGCGTCACGACTTGCCCTTCCCCTGCTGATTGTTGCCCGCCCGAATCTGGGAACCGTCAACCATACCCTCATGACTTGCGAATGTGCCAGGGCACGGGGAATAGAGGTGATGGGAGTTATCATAAACGGACAGCCCGAGAAGCCGGATGAAGCCGAGGAATATGCGTCAAGGCTTATTTCGCAGTATGCCGCGGCGCCAGTGACCGCGGTCTTGACCCGTTGCAATGAGACGGATGACAAAAGCATCGTCGAACATCTCGCGGACCAGATCGGAAGGCAACAGCTAGCCACGGCGCTCCGCTGTATGGAGGCATTATATGCAGACCCTTGACACCCGCACTCTACGCTCATACGACCGGACCTATGTCTGGCATCCCTTTACCCAGATGCGCGACTGGGAAGCAGAAGACGCCATAGTTATGGAACGGGGTGAAGGTTCTTACCTGATCGACAGCGACGGCAACCGGTATCTCGATGGCGTCGCGTCTATCTGGACGAACGTGCATGGTCATTGTCATCCATATATAAATGATGCAATCAAGAAGCAGGTCGATCGGCTCGAGCATTCCACGCTTCTCGGCCTGGCGAGCGACCGTTCGGCCCTGCTTGCCAAGCGTCTGGTCGACATCGCTCCGCCGGGGCTTGCCAAGGTGTTCTATTCGGACAACGGATCTACCGCGGTTGAAATTGCACTTAAGATGGCTTTCCAGTATCACATCCACAAAAGCGGCGGTTCATCCACGAAGAGCAAGTTCATCACTTTCCGCAATGCCTATCACGGCGATACCATCGGAGCTGTCAGTGTCGGCGGTATTGATCTTTTCCACGGCGTTTTCCGTCCGCTCCTTTTCCCTTCGATTCATGCTCCTTCTCCCTATTGCTATCGGTGCGAGTTTGGCGGCACTGGCAAGGAGGGCTGTGAGCGGTTCTGCCTGAAAGAACTGGAGCGACTGATGGCGGAACATGCGGAGGAAGTTGCCGGACTCGTTATCGAGCCATTGGTGCAGTGCGCCGGTGGCATGGTGGTTCAGCCTCCCGGTTTCGTGAGAAAAGTGCGGAAGCTGTGCGACCGTTACGGAATACTGATGATTGCGGACGAAGTTGCGGTCGGGTTCGGCAGAACCGGGACGATGTTTGCCTGCGAACAGGAGGGCGTTACCCCGGACCTCATGGCCCTTTCAAAAGGTTTGACAGCCGGCTATCTCCCGCTGGCGGCAACCTTGGCTACACGGGAGATCTACGATGCGTTCCTCGGTGATTACCGTGAGTTGAAAACATTTTTTCACGGACACACCTTTACCGGCAACCCAATAGCCTGTGCTGCATCGCTGGCAAGTCTCGACCTTTTTGCACAGGACCGGCTCTTGGAAAATCTGGCCCCGAAAATTTCTTTCCTTGAGAAACGACTTCAACACATGGAGCGGCTGGAGCACGTGGGAAATATGCGGCAATCAGGAATGATAGCGGGCATAGAACTGGTTCGCGACAAGGTTTCCAAAGACCCGTATCCTTGGGAAGAACGTCTTGGTGTACGGGTGTGCTCCGAGGCACGTAACCACGGGATATTCCTTCGTCCTCTCGGCAACGTGATTGTGGTGTTTCCTCCCCTTTCCATTTCCATGGAAGAACTCGCTCACCTCATGGATGGCATCGAACGATCCATTTTACAGGTAACCGGGCGGTAGAATCGTCTCGACAAGCATTGCAGCATAGCTTTTTGGTTTCGGATTCAGCCGACCGCGACTTGTTGTTGAAAGTGTTAACGATTAGACGTCATGGTTTCACGGCGGAATTGTTCCAGTTCGGCGAGCATGAGGGGCGGACTGAAATAGTTTCCCTGCATTTTCCCGCACCCCATCCGCAGCAGTGCTTCCATCTGTTCCTTCGTTTCCACTCCTTCCGCGATCGTTTCCAGCTTCAGGCTCCGTGACAGGGCAATAATTGCCGAGGTGATAGCGGCGCAGTCCGAGTCAGTGAGGATGTCCCTGATAAAACATACATCGATTTTAACCGTGTCGACCGGAAATTTGTTCAGGCAGCTGAGCGAAGAGCAGCCGGTTCCGAAATCGTCGAGAGCAAGTCGAATTCCCATCTCATGGAGGCTTTCCAGTGCGGTTACGACATACGGGTCGCTGCCCAGCAATACCCCTTCGGTTATTTCAAGCTTGAGCCATCGCGGATCTATGCCCGTCGTTTCCAATGCACTGCGGACCATGTCGAGGATGCTTCTTTTTTTGAAGTTTTGGCTGGAAATATTGACGGAAACCAGCCAGAAGGGATCCTTGCGATCCTGCCATATCCTGATCTGTCTGCAGACATGGGCCAATACCCATTCATCGATTTCCGTAATAATGCCGGTTTCTTCCGCAAGCGGTAGAAACCGTTCCGCGCACAAGAGACCAAGCTGTGGGTGCTGCCATCTGACCATGGTCTCGATACCCGAAAAATCGATTCCCGGAGCACGAAATATGGGCTGGTAGCAGACAAGAAGTTCCTTGCGTTTGATCGCCTTTCGAAGTTGTCCTTCCAGTTCCAGATGGTTCCTGGTTGAAGTGTCCAGGCACTGCGAATAAAACTTGAAGGTGTTTCGGCCCTGCCGCTTTGCGTGGTACATGGCAATGTCGGAATACTTAATAAGGTCTTCCATGTTCTCGCCATCGATCGGATAAATACTGATGCCGATACTGGTTGTTATAATGATCTCCGTGTCGTCAATCATGTAGGGAGCCGACAGGGAGTCATGGATGCGCTGGACAACCTTTCCCACGTCATGATAATTGCGAACGTTTTTCAGCAGCATCAGGAATTCATCACCCGCGAAACGGGTGATTTCGGCTTCCGGGATATGCTCGACTTCCCTGGCAATATAATCGTATTTTCGAACAGACGCTCTCAACCGCTCCGCTACTTCTTTAAGGACCTTGTCGCCGGCGGAATGGCCAAGAGAGTCATTAATCAGTTTGAAGCGATCAAGGTCGACGAACAAAATGGCGATGAGCGTTTTAGTCCGCATGGCAAATGAAACAGCATGGTTGAAATAATCACTGAACATGGTCCTGTTTGCCAGACCGGTCAGGGTATCGTAATAGGCAAGACGACGTATCTCTTCTTCTGCCCGCCTTCGTTCCGAAATATCTTGAAAAAAGCCGACGATCCAGTTGGCTTCGCCTTTTTCGTCTCTGTTGATCCGTGCTTTACAGTGGATTATTTTCTCGATTCCTTCTGTTGCGACAATGGAACATTCGAAACTGAAGTTGCTGCCGGTTTTCAGGGCCTCTTTCATGAGTGCCGCAATTCTTTCCTTTTCTCCAGGGATTATAGCGTTCATGAAACATTCGAAGGACCTCGATTGACCATCAGGCACCCATCCTAAAATACTGTAAACCTCATCGGAGCATTGAATCTTTCCCGACACAAGATCCATTTCCCAGCTGCCGAGCTTTGCCATGATTTGTGCATCGAGGAGTCGTGCTTCACTGAATTGAAGCTTTTTCATGGTTTTGCTTGAGCGGATTACAAAGTGGACCCGGTGACTCATCAGTACCCGTTGGATCGGCTTCGCGATAAAATCGGTCGCTCCGGAAATATACGCGGTTTTGAAGGATTCCTGGTCGTCAATGCCGATCATCATGATGACGGGAACGTTCAGTCCCGCGGGAGTGCCGCGGATTTGACGGCACGCTTCGGAACCGTCAAGATCGGGCATGTTCATATCGAGAATAACCAGGTCCGGGATCAGTTGCTTGAAGGTGGGAATGACATCACAGCCGTTTCCGACCTCTTTCACCAGGAAACCATCCTGTTCCAGGATATCCCTTACCAGGCAACGAATAGCGGGATCACTTTCGGCAATGAGAATAACGGGAAGCAGTTTTTTCGGCATAGAACTCAAGAGGCGCCCTCCGATTCGCAACGCATGGGTATGATGCTTCAATGAGAGCAAGAAAAGACCGGCCATGCCCGAGCTCCTTGAAATATTCGCGGTAAACGTGGAGTTTGGGCATTTTTAAAATAATACCTGATAACGGAAACAGTGAAAGGGGCAAAAAGCAATTTGTTGTACTTGAATGCGGGAAGTTTTAAAGTTCCCGCATTTGTCGTAATTGAACTGCTAAAGGGCTGCGAAACTGAAAAAAGCGTCTATCTTACCAAATGCAAATTTTTCGATGAGACAATAGATGCATTATCAAGGACATTTCTTACTTTCCAGAGAAAGGCATGGGGAGAAAAAGGTTTCGTTACCAGGTGACAGCTTTCTGGCACCCCTTTTTGTTCAATAATATCGGCAGTGTAGCCACTGATAAAGATGGTTTTCAGGTTTTCTCGTGTCTTACTGATGAATTCGAACACTTCCTTGCCGTTTTTCTTCGGCATTATGACATCCAGTATTACCAGATCAATAATTTCTTCGTACTTGGCATATTGCTCGAGGGCATGTTCTCCGTCGACCGCAATCAGTACTTGGTACCCATTGTTTTCCAGCAGTGAACCCATAACTTCGCGCACTTCGGGTTCGTCTTCGACAATCAGAACGGTTTCTATCCCTCGTGGCGGTTGCAGGCTGTTCCTGGTGTCGGAATCGTCTTCCTGCGATCCTTCGGCGAGAGGAAGAAAAATTCGGAATGTCGTTCCTTCGCCAGGCTCACTGTATACGGTTATGAAACCTTCGTGCTGATGGATAATCCCGTAGGCAGTGGAAAGTCCGAGTCCGGTCCCCTTTCCTACCTCCTTAGTTGTAAAAAATGGTTCAAACACCCGTAACCGTGTAGCTTCGTCCATGCCCATGCCCATGCCGGTGTCGGAAAAGGCAATAACGGCATATTTCCCTGTCTTTGCATGTCCATGCACTCGCACAAATTTACCGTTGATTTCGATACAATCGGTATTGATCGTCAGCAACCCCCCATCGGGCATCGCATCGCGGGCATTTGTGGCCATATTCATAAAAACCTGTTCCATGTGACCCATCACCGCTAGCACCGGTAGAGGTTTATCGTAAAGGCTCGTCTGCAGTTCGATATCTTCACCAATCAGACGCTTCAGGATCTTATCGATCCTGCGAATTGAATCGTTTATATCCAGGTGTTTGGGATGGATAGTCTGCTTGCGACTGAATGCCAGCAGATCACGGGTCAGGTTTGATGCCTTGTCGGCCAGGGATAGCACCTGCATGGCGTAATGGCGCGGCTTCTCCTGTTCTACCAAATCGATCAGCAGGTGCTCGAAGCCGATTATTGCAGTAAGGATGTTATTGAAATCATGGGCAATACCGCCGGCCAGTTGGCCCACGGCTTCCATCTTTTGCGCCTGAAGGTATTTTTCCTCCAGTTTCTTGCGGTCGGTTACATCCCGGTCAATGCCTCGATAACCGCAGAATTTGCCTTTTTCGTCGAAAAAGGGTACACCGCTGGTTTCGATGGTAACGAACACCCCGTTCTTGTGAATTGTTATCTTTTCCACTGCGGTAAACGGCATTGGTCCTGTCTCCTGCTGTTCGAACAACCTCTTTAACCGGTGCGCATCCTGGGGATGCATCAGGTTGAAGGGGCTTTTGCCGATAATCTCATCTGGTTCGTATCCGAGAAGATCTCGTATCTTGGGACTCGAATAGATATACTGGCAATTTTCGTCAACCTCCCAGATCCAGTCGGTACTGGTTTCCACCAGTGACCTGAACCGGTGTTCGCTTTCCATCAGTGCAGTGTGAGATTTCTTCCGTTCAGTAATGTCGAGGGCGGTGCCGATGAATTTGATCGCTTTGCCGATATCATCTTCAATGGTTTTGCCCTGCGCATGCAGCACCCGCTCCGAGCCATCGACCCTGATAATCCGGTATTCAACGTCATAGGGTCTGCCCTCTTCCAGGGTCTCGGTAATCTTCTTCAGCACAAAATCACGGTCATCGGGGTGAATATAGTCGAAAACCGAATCAGCGGCACGACCGTCATTGCTTGAGGGCAGGCCTAGAATCCGGAAGAACTCTTCGGAGCGGTATTCTTCGTCGGTTACCAAGTCATACTCCCAACTGCCGAGCGAAGCAATGGCCTGGGCTTCTGCAAGGTTTTTCTCGCTCTTGACCAGAGCATATTCCATTTGCTTCCGTTCCGCCGCAAGCCTCAGTGAAGCTATACCATAAGTCATGTCGCCGGCGAGTTGAATCATGAGGTTCTTTTCTTCGTCATCAAAAGCGTCCGCTTCGGATGAACCGACTGTCAGGGCTCCGATAACGCGGTCCGAATCGATCAAGGGGACCGAAAGAACCGTCATGTAACCGCAGCGGGCTGCCTCTTCCCGCCAGGGTCGGAAGCGAATGTCGTTCTGAACATTCTTGACCAGGCACGGCAATCCCTCCCTGATTGCTGTCCCGGTCGGGCCTTTACCGAGTTCGGTTTCTTTCCAGGTGATGTTCGTCATGGTCGTGGAACCGAGAACGAATCCGGCGTGCGCTGCGGGATTTACGCTCTTTGCCTGGTCACTATTGGCCAGGCCGACCCAGGCAAACCGGAAAAACCCGTCTTCGACTATGATCTTGCAGATTGCTTCGAACAGCTCGGTTTCGCTTTGGGCATGAGTCAGGGCATCATTGCAGGTAAGAAGCATCCGGAGTATTCGATTGAGCCGCTTCAGCGAATTTTCCGAGCGTTTGCGCTCGGAAATGTCTCGTGCAACGGCCAAAATGCGGGGAATGCCGTTGATGGCAACTTCCTGGAGCCTCACGTGAAGCCATATCTGCCGGCCGTCGCGGTGCCGGGTCTGCCACTCAAAGGTTTTACCGCCATTGATCGGCATTCTTTTGAACCATTCTTTGGGATCACAGTTTACGTCATGGTTTACGTCAGCTTCATTACCGGCAATCCCCTTCTGGAAATCGATGCGTCGGCGACCAAAGACCTCACACCCTTTTTGGTTTACATCGAGAATATTGCCGGACTCCGGGTCATAGATGAACACCGCATCGTTGATGCTTTCCAGTACTGAATGGCACTGGTTCCATTTTCTTCGCTCCAGGGACTGTATTACCAGGTAGAGAAAAATCGAGGTGGCAGCGATAAAGAAAACACCTTTCAACTTGGCAAGCGAGGAAATCGCGGAAGGTGTTTCCACCAGGCGCGACATAAGGCTGTTGGTCACATAAATCCATATGCTTGCAATACTGCAGTAGGCCAGGGAAATATTTAAAGCCACTCTGGTATTTTTAGCCATAGGAAAACCCCTGAAATTCTCTACGTTGTTGTCAGACGACCAAAGACGGGGAATATTCATTTTGTTGAGAAGGCGAATCATGCTGTTCATGCCGGCAGGCGGAAGCGACGCACCATATTCTGCAGTTCACCGGCCATCCCGGCCAATTGGTGTGCGGCGGTAGCCGATTCCTGGGCACCCTTGGCCGTTTCCTGGACGACATCCGTTATCTGCTGGATGTTACTGGTGATTTCTCCGGTGGTCGCGGTCTGCTGTTCCGCGGCGGTCGCTATCTGGTTTACCTGCATGCTGACCGATTGAATCTGCTCAAGAATCTCGTGCAACGCCTGACCTGACTTTGATGCTTCAATTGTTCCCTGTTCCGCTTCCTGAACCTCGTCATGCATGAGTGCTACGGCGTTCTTAGTCTCCGTCTGGATCAGTTTGATGGTTTTGCTTATTTCCCCGGTGGCTTTCGTAGTCCGCTCAGCAAGAGCTCGAACTTCATCGGCGACCACGGCGAACCCCCTGCCCTGCTCCCCGGCCCGTGCCGCCTCGATTGCCGCATTCAGCGCCAGTAGGTTTGTCTGGTCGGCTATCTCTTCAATCGTTTCCACGATCGTGCCGATTTCTTCCGAACGGTTTCCCAGAACCTGGATGTTGTGCGCTGTTTCCTTGACCCCGGTGGAAATCCGGTTGATTGCCGCCATGGTGTCGCTGACGATCGCGGACCCGGTTTCGGCCGAACTGTTCGCCTTTTGTGAGCTCTGCGCCGCCAGTATACAGCTGCCGGCCACATCGTTTGCCGTGGCAGCCATCTCCTCGCTGGCCACTGCAACCGTCGAGGCTTGGGCAGCAACTTCTTCGGCACTGGTGGCCATCATCTCTGACGATGAGAGGACCTGAGACGCCGACGAGGCAAGGCAATCGGCAGAGTTCGTGATATGGGAGATTATTTCGGCAAGCTTATCCAAAAAGCTGTTAAAGGATTCACACATTTCGCCCACTTCGTTTTTCTTCAGATATTTGAGTCGCTTGGTCAAGTCTCCATCTTTCTCGGCAACCAGCATTACGTCGTGCATCTCGTTGAGAGGAACGAACATACGGCGGACGAAATACCAGTTTATGGCTATAGACAACATCAGAATCAGAACGGTCAACAGGATCGTCGTGGTTTGCAGCTTGTCATAGGAACCGAGGAAAATGCTCTTTTTGACGCCGGTATAAAGGACGCCGAGAACCTCACCACGGGCGTCCTTGATCGGATCGTAGGCGGTAAAATACGGAACTCCCAGGATGTCCGCTTCACCACGATAGGGTTTTCCTTCGCGGAAAATTGCATCATAGGCCGCGCCCTGCAGCCTGGTTCCCACGGCACGGCTGCCGTCCTCTTTTACCACGTTGGTCGATATTCGGACATCCTTCATGAAGATGGTCGCCGTACCGCCGGTCAGTTCCTTTACCTTGTCGGGGATCGTGTAGTCGCCGTTAAGAACGTGAGTGCCTACCAGCAGCTTGCCGTCGGCAAGGGAGTAGTCGGTGCCATAGGACTGCAGCAGTTCCTTGAAGGTGCGCATGCGGGTTTCCTGCGATTCGATGGCCTGCTGGCCAAGCACGCTGCGGAACTCGGTCAGGCAGACGGTGATGGCCGCTGCCAGCGCGACGGCAACGATTAGCATGTTCACGGTGATGAATTGTGTTCGAATTTTCATAGAGACCTCCATGGTGCGGTTTGAAATGCTGTCGGAGCAAAATATGTCCAGTAAATATTCATCTTATTGAAATCAAAGAACAATCAGTTGGAGGAAATGGCCTGCCGGCAAAGATGCACTTATAGTATCGGCACAATTCTTAGAAGCTTAAAATAATTTAAATTACATTGATAAAATTAACTTATGCTCGCAATGATACCTGCCTGTGGCAGGTAGTTTGAAAAAAGATCATTGAATTGACTGGTCGGCTTATTTCCTATTATCGGTGGTTACATCAACAAATAAATCGGGGAAAACCTGAAAAAAGGCGGGGAAATACCTGAGGGGGTTTTGGGGGATAATGGCTACTCTAGAGGTGATAATTCCTCGCGGATAGCAAGACGGGAAAGGCGACTATAAGCTCCGCTGAGAATGCGATGAATTTATAACATTGACACTAGCCTTAGATTGTGATAATTAGCCTTTGCCAATTCCTAGATTAGCGATCGATAACCAAGCAGACACGCCATCACCTTCATCTATATCAATTCTTTTTTTAGCGTGAACCGGTTCCGGATCCAGGGAGAACAGGTGAAGAACTGCAGCACGAATGAAGCGGAGCAACAGTCACCGCATTCACTAGTTTTCTCCGGCGCCGACCTGATCTGGCTTCTCGGCAGCATCTGCTCATTGCATCGCCTTCCCTTCGATCCCGTTATCGTCCAGCGACAGTTTCCACCCCCCTGCTCTACCACGACGATCCATGAAGCGCTCACCCTGCTCGGGTTCAAGGTCGGAACTCTCTATCTGCAGCCGGGTACGGACTTCTCCAGGTTACCGCTGCCGTCCGTCGCTTTTCTACAGTCAGACAGGAACAACCAGGCGGAATGCCAAGACACTGAAACCGACGAGGCGCAACGCACGGAACCCTTCCCGTACAAGCCCATCCTTGTCATGAAAAGCGACGGCGAGCAGCTGTTGTTCTTTCGAGCCGGATCCCGAACGCCGAAAACGGTACCCGTCGAGCAGGTTCCATCGCTTATCCTTCCCCATGTGATCGT
>JAXGWF010000033.1:0-41255 GCA_040773465.1 Geobacteraceae bacterium
CATGAATTCCGAGGAGTTTTGGCTCCTGGCAAGGCGTGGCGACGCAGGCATAGCAGGGCTCTGTCGAGGAGACACAACGCAGCCAGGGGTCAAAAGAACCGGAAGTAAAAGGAATGAATTAACCGCACGGGACACTAGCTGCCATATTTTCCACGTTGATTACAAATATGCAATGAACATCGATGAAACAGGGAATTCGTAGCTTACCCAAGTAGTTCCGCCTTTACCGCATCATCGATGAAACTCTCCTCGATTGCCTCCCGTGCCCACGGTTCCCTGCTGCCGGCCAGCACCCGCGCCGCACCTTCGGCAACGGCCGGAACGTCGCTCCAGAGTGCGTCACGGATGGAACGAAGTTCGTTCAGGTCCGGCGTACGACCGTCAGCCAAATCGCGGCATCGGCCGCACAGCAGGGCCAGGAAATCCCTTTCCGGTTCCCGGTCCGGCCGGTAGTCCCACAGGCGCAGGCCTTCCTTGCTCCCACACCATTCGCATTTGAAGCCTGCCCGTTTACCGATGCCCTTGCCGAAAAGATTTATGGTTTGCTGCCTTTCTTTGTTTTCCTGGTATCCTTTTGCCATGGTTCACCTTTCCTGAGGATGTTGTTTTTATGAATTCTACCGGAGAAATTTATTGCGGTCATGGATGGAAATTATTTTTTCTGATCATTGCCAGCTATCATGTCAGTGTTGACGCTTTTTTCCGTTATGCATGGGAGGAGTTTCCCGTTTTGGCGTGCGCCGTATCACCAGCACCACCAGCACGAGACGGCTTACGAGTATCAGCAGGAAGAGCAGCAGGACTTGGGGAGGCAGGGCGTCGCGCAACACGGGGAAAACCGCCGCCAATAAGAGAATATAAAATATCAGTCGTAAAATCAGCGACCTGTTTTCTTTTTCCACGAATTGTCCACTCCGCGTTTGATGTAAATATGGTGTAATGTGCGCACATCTAGAAATTCAATTAGGGTAAATATAGCACGTTGAATTTGAGTAACAATAAAAATCGGATAACGCTTTTCGGAGGTGTCTATCATGAATAAATCGGTACCCGTGGAGATATTCATAATCGGCAATGAAATTCTCACTGGAGAAATCCAGGACACGAATACGCACTGGCTTTGCCGGGAAATTACCACCCTTGGTGGTAAGGTGGTGCGCGGAACGGTTCTGCGGGACGATCTTGACATCATTGCCACGGCACTGCATGACGCACTCGAACGGGGCAGCAGGGTGCTCTTTACTTCCGGGGGGCTGGGCCCGACTACCGACGACCTTACCCTGGTCGCTGTTGCCAGGTGTTCGGGAAAAGAACTCCGCCTGCATGAGACGGCACGCCGGATGATCAAGGACAGCTACGATGCCCTGTTCGACAAGGGAATCCTGGACATTGGCGGGCTGACACCGGCACGGGAGAAAATGGCCTGGATGCCTGAAGGTGCGATTCCTCTCTATAACACCGTCGGTACGGCGCCCTGCTGTCTGCTCCATGTCGGCGACGCCACTATAATCAGCATGCCCGGTATTCCCAAGGAACTCAAGGGGATCTTCAACAGTTCCTTGCAACCGTTTCTCCAGGAAACCTTCCGGGGAGGCATTTCGGTCATGCATACCATAACCGTCTGCTGCAATGACGAATCGGTGCTGGAGCCGGTGCTCAGCAGGGTCGTGCAGGAGCACCCGGATGTCTATATCAAGTTGCTGGCAACCATGCCGGGAGAGACGCCGGAACTTGATATTACCCTGACCGCGGTGGGATCGGGAAAGTCTTCCCTGCAATCGCGGGTTAATGCGGCTGTTGCGGATTTGCGTAACGGATTCAATGCTCTCGGTTTCGTAGTCAGGGACAAGGAACGGCAGTAACCTGTGGGGATGCGAGCGGTTCGGCAGGTAGCGTAGATCAGATTGAGTAATGATCAAAAACCGTTTCTACGTATTCGACGATTTTTTAGTTGACAAAAACAAAACAAGGTTTTACTGAAAACATATCAAACCAAAAACAGGAGGGAAGTATGGAATTCATGTTCGGAATCCCGAGTTTTGTTCATTTCGGTGAGGGATCTTCAAAGAAGCTGGGTTCCCTGGCGGCAGGCATGGGTGCCAGAAAGGCGCTCGTTGTTTATGACAAGGGGGTTAAGGCAGCCGGTATCGTTGATGGTTTGATCGAGTCTTTGCAGTCGGTGGGTATTGAAACGGTTGAATTCGACGGTGTGCTTCCCAATCCTCCCGACACTATGGTGGAAAAGGCTGCGCAAATTGCCAGGTCAGCCAATGTCGACATCATTGTGGCATGCGGCGGCGGCAGTTCCATCGATTCGGCGAAGGCCATAAATATCCTGCTTGCCAACCCGTCACCCATCAACCAGTACGACGGCATCAATACCGTGCCGGCACCCGGCAAACCGCTCATTGCTATTCCGACCACCGCGGGCACTGCCAGCGAGGTAACGGCTTTCAGTATCATTACCGATACCGTACGCAAGAAGAAAATGGTCATCGGCGGCCAGTTTGTCGGCGCGACGCTTGCTCTTGCAGATCCCCTGCTGACCGTGGGGATGCCGCCGAAGATTACCTCTTCAACCGGCCTGGATGCCCTGACGCATGCCGTTGAGGCCTATGTTTCCAAGGCTGCCATGATTCCCACGGATGTGTTGGCACTGAAAGCCATTGAGCTTATCGTCAAGAACCTGCAGACTGCGACCAGGGACGGCTCAAATGTCGAGGCACGCTCCGCCATGCTGCTTGGCAGCATGATGGCAGGTTTTGCCTTCAATTCCGCGGTGCTCGGCCTGGTGCACTCCATTGCACACCCGCTCAGTGCTCATTTTGATCTACCGCACGGGGTTGCCAATGCCATCGGCTTGCCATATGTCATGGAATACAATGCTGTTGAGGTCCCGGCCAGGTTCAAGGATATCGCCGTGGCCATGGGCATTGACGTGACCGGTATGAGTGATGCCGCCGCGGCCCAGGCTGCCGTTGACCTGGTGAAGAGCCTCAACCGTGATCTTGATGTCCCCACCTTGAAAGAATGCGGCATTACCCGCGACATGTTTGATCGCATTGCCGATGATGCCCTGGTGGAAGTTTCCACCCTGTTCAATCCCCGTGAGCCTACCAAGGAGGACGTGCTGGCGATCTTGGATAAAGCGTACTAAAAAGCATTTTTGCCTTCTAGACCGATAACCAGGAGCACAGCCACGCCAAAATTGGCGTGGCTGTGCTTTTTTGGGAAAGAGGGTACGTTTATGCCGAAAGATGATAACTGTTTCTTTCGCAAGGAAAACGGGTACACTTTTATTTAAGCAAAGGATTATGTTTGCTTGCATTGAGTTCGAAATTTCCGAGTGGAAAGGTTTCGGGTTCGGTTTTATGTCACGTATCTTTTGACCTGGGCCTGAGAGCTGTCTCAAGGTGTCCGTAAAGTGAGAAGCCTCAAGCGGTTGGAACCGTGACGTTGATACATTTCCATGCAGTCTTTGGCTGTGGATTCTTGTAGTGAAATTTCATATACACGCAGGTATTTTCGGGAACCTGTCGGAAGGGGGGGGTATGAAATGCGCGGAAATTGTAACGTTCGTAACCGAGTGGATGAGAAGTTACGCTGAAAAAAACATGGCAAAAGGTTTTGTCGTCGGTGTGTCCGGAGGAATCGATTCAGCGGTATCATCAACGTTGGCGGCGCGGACGAAGCTGCCACTGTTGTGTGTCGAGATGCCGATCCATCAGAGCTCATTGCAGGTGTCGAGGGCACGGGATCATATCACTTTTCTTAAAGCGCGCTATCCACAGGCTAACTCTTACGAAGTAGAGTTGACCCCGGTGTTCGACGAGTTCATAAAGTCCATGCCGCAGGCTGAAGACGACGAGAAAAAGGAGCGGTCCCTGGTCAATGTCCGCGCACGGTTGCGGATGACAACCCTCTATTACTTCTCCGGGCTGTGCGATTACCTCGTGGTGGGTACCGGCAACAAAGTGGAAGACTTCGGAATCGGATTCTTCACCAAGTTCGGGGATGGTGGAGTCGACCTCAGCCCCATTGCCGATCTTACCAAAACCGAGGTCTACCAGTTAGGGAAAGAACTGGATATTATCGAATCAATTCTTAACGCACCCCCAACCGACGGACTCTGGGCAGACAATCGCACGGATGAGGACCAGATCGGAGCCAGTTACCCTGAGTTGGAATGGGCCATGGCGTTTTGCGGGGATGAATCGACCCTTGGGGCACGTCAACGGGAGGTTTTGAAAATCTATCGGGATTACCGGAATGCGAACCGGCACAAGATGGTACCTCCGCCGGTATGCAAGATACCGGAAGAGTTATTTGGATGACTGGGGCTCGTCGACACCTGGTTTCCGGAGAATATGCGTTCGGTACCGATTGATTTCGGGAGCCCGAAAATTCAAAAATTACTTCAGGTTTTCGAGCGTTTGCGCAATAGAGGCCATCAGTCTTTCCAGTTCGTTCCGCAGGCTTTCCCGCTCTTTTTCGTTTATGGCGCCGATGTTGAATCGGGTGAAGCGTTTTGTAAAGCTCCGCACGTAGGTAATGGGTGTTGGTTTCCTGATCTGCCCATTTTTCAGTTTTCGAGCCTTTTCAGCAAGATCCTGTCGGTGAATGATTCCTTGCCGGTATTGATCGAACGCGGCAACTTGCGCCTCTGACCCGGGAAGCCGGGCAATCATAACCAGAATGTCGCGCGGCACTGATGCATCGCAGCGGCAGACATCGAGGATCTCTTCGGGCAGCCGCGTCAACGAGAGGATCTCCGAAAGGGTTGCTGCGGCCTTGCCGGTAATGCCCGTCAAATCCTCAAGGCGATATTTGTTCCGTTCTTTCAAGGCGGCGATTGCTTCGGCTTCTTCCACGGCGGTGAGGTCGGAGCGCATCAGGTTTTCCACCAAAGCGGTTTCCAGCGGATCGCCGGTCACGATCCTGACGGGAATCCGTGTAAGTCCCGCCAATCGGACTGCCCGCAATTTTCGTTCGCCGGCGCAAAGGAACAGTATGCCTTCTTCCGACCGACACAGCACCGGTTGCAGAAGTCCCTTGTCCTTAATCGAATCCGCCAGGATAAGGAGGTCTGCTTCATTGAAGTATTGTCGCGGTTGGTCGGGGTTGGGAGTTATCATATCAATATCGATCAGATACATTTTCCCGGGCTGATATCGAGTCGGTTTCGTCGATTTTTTCCGGGCATTGGCTGTCCTTGAAGCGGACTCCACCTCGAAAAGCTGCATCTGCGAGCCTCTGTCGTTTGCGGCATCATCCCTGACGTTCATGATTGATTTCCTTTCCTGCGGCATCGTTTTGTCGCCGGAAGCCTTACCTGAAATGTACGGAATTATGAAAGTGCCCGGTATTCGATAAGATGGTTGCAGCGGATTTAAAGACGATAGTACTGTATCATAGACTTGGCCGAGATTCGAGTCCCGCGAAAGCATCTGCCGGGTTTCCATGATAATGAATCCCGCCTTTTCAATGATGTCCCCTTAGAAACTGGCTGAAGGAGCAGATGTGAAGCCGATCACGGTGGCAGACGGTTTCGACTCGCATTTTGGCGATCTGGCAGGGGATTTGCGAGCGAGCGAAGTTCCGGAATTTTCCGTTTTGGTTGCACCGGCAGATGTTCCAACAAAAAAACGTTGGCTGGTAAGAAAAATTACATGGCATTAAGAACCGGATTCTGGTAATAATATCAAGACTCTTGAGTCCGCAACGAATGCATCATTGGGTTTTTCGATAATTTTTTACATGCTGCCGAGACAAAGAGGTTTGCCGTGAATCAGGAGCTTTCAGTATTCTTTGTTAGCAATGAGCCGCCTTGACCTGCAACAGGTCCGCGGTCTTTTATTTTTTGCAGGAGGACATTCTTAAGCCTGAAAGGGGTATTAATGGAGAATCAGCAAGAGAATGAACGGTATTCTGAATACGGGGAATCGTCTTGCCCCTTCTGTTGCCTGCAATTGCTTAACATTTTTGCCGCCAATGAGTTTGCCGTAGCTGTGCCTGATGCCTTTCCCATTTCACCCGGGCATACCCTCATAATTCCAAGACGTCATTTTTCTTCGCTGTTCGATGCCAGTGATGACGAGAAAGCCGCCCTTATGGAACTTCTCGCTGAGGCGCGTGAACGTATCAGGCAGGAAAGGAATGCCGAAGGCTTCAATATCGCCATCAATGAGGGTTCTGTCGCCGGACAGACGATCTTTCATCTCCATATACATCTTATCCCACGTTACCAAGGCGATTGTTGCGACCCGCGGGGCGGCGTGCGGAAGCTGTTTCCCGACAAGACTCCCAATCGGCAACGGCGCTGAAGCAGGAGCGAGTTCCAGGATCATCCCTGTCGAAGGTTTCAGGAATGTTCGGCATGTGAATGATCAACTACCATTTGATAATATGCTTTCCGTTATTATAAGATTAACGTTAAGGTTTAAGAAAGGATCATAACTTGTAGAAATATATAGGGATGTGTCTTTTGTTGAGAGGCCCTTTGCAGGATGTTTTCATGGAGTGTAGAATTTTTGTTGGAGAATGCTTGACACGTGCGGGGTACAAGGTTAGGCTTGCCGAAATATTTCACACAAGAGGAACAACCATGACGGATAAAGACGATCTGGAAATGACGAACGAAGAAGAAAGTTTTGCCAAATTGCTGGAACAAAGTATGAGCAGTCAGAGCGGGCATCTGGAGCCGGGGCAGAAGGTGAGCGCGCGGGTTCTGAAGATCAGCGGCGAATGGCTCTTTATCGATACCGGACACAAGGGAGAAGGTGTGGTGGACCTGAAGGAATTTACCGATGATGAGGGTAACCTGACGGTCGCGGAGGGAGATTCGATTACCGTCTATTTCCTTTCCTCACGCCATGGCGAAATGCGGTTTGCCGCCAGGATAGCCGGTGGGGCGGCGGGCAGCGCCCAACTGGAGGAAGCCTGGCGGAGCGGGGTGCCGGTCGAAGGTACGGTGGAAAAGGAAATCAAGGGGGGATTTGAAATAAAGCTGGCCGGGAGTGTACGGGCCTTCTGTCCTTATTCACAGATGTCTCTCCATCGTGTCGAGAACGCGGAAGCGCTGGTCGGAACCCGGGTAACCTTCCGTATCACCGATTACGAGGGAGGTGGGCGCAACATCGTCGTTTCCCGTCGGATTTTGCTGGAAGAGGAGCGAAAAAAACTGCGGGAGGAGGCGTTTGATGCGCTCGAGGAAGGCGCCCTGGTTTCCGGCACGGTTACCTCGCTTCGGGACTTCGGAGCATTTGTCGACCTGGGCGGCATCGAAGGGTTGATTCCCATGTCAGAAATCGGCTGGAGTCGGGTAAAGGACGTGCACGATGTTCTTGCGGAAGGCCAGCAGGTGCAGGTGGTGGTCAAGGTTATCGACCATGAAAAGGAGCGCATTTCCCTGAGCCTCAAGGATGCCCGCCCCGACCCGTGGGAAGAGGTTGACCGGAAGTTTGCCGAGGGCACGTTTCATAGCGGCATCGTGGCGCGTCTGGCACAGTTCGGGGCATTCGTTACCCTGATTGATGGCGTGGACGGCCTGATCCATATTTCAAAGCTTGCTGGCGGTAAGCGTATCAGTCATCCGCGCGAGGTGCTCAAGGAAGGAGACACGGTGGAGGTGAAGGTAGAAGGCGTCGACCGGGAAAAACGCCGGATTTCGCTGTCACTGGCCGGTTTGGCGCGTGCGGCTGATGAAGAACAGGCAACGGTCGAGGAATTCCATCGTACGACTGAAAAAACTTCGACGGGCATGGGAACGCTCGGTGACCTGCTTGCTGCCAAGGCCAAAAAGAAAAAGAAGTAATATGAAATTGCAATACTGCCGGATTGCCGGGAGGGTGCTACAGGGGGCGGACACGATGCTTGAAGTCGTGTCCGCCTCTTTTTTTCTTTTCACCCTCATGATTCATTCTTCTTTCTTGCCTTTGACCGCATTTTACATCGAGTGGCAGCGAAGCAGTTTCTTGCCTGACTCGAAAAGGACTTCCATCTTGTTCGGCGGAATGAGTGCCCGAACGATGCCAACCCCAAACGTCGAGTGATCGACCGGATCATCTACCTGGAATTTTCCGTTCATATCGTAGGGAATCGAACGGTCTGCCGGATTGCCGGAGCAGAGCGTTTCCCATTCCTGCCTGTCCGTGATTTTCGGTTCTTTTGCCGTATTGCTTTTCTTTGCCCGAGGAGTTTTCTGCTTTTCGTGTCCTGAGGGACCCGGCTCGGGAATTTTCTTTTCCGGTTTTCCCCGGTAATTGTGAACACCATGGCAGGTGTTGCACTCGACCCGCACTACCCGGTCTTCCACCATGGCAACGATGGTGTGATTGAGAATCGAGCGGCAGCGGGTGCACATGGCATCAATGATATCTCCGGCGGAAAGCTTGGTGTTTCGCATCTATGTTTTTCTCCTGATTGTTATTCGTTTCAGGTTGCACCCATGCTGGTTGGGCAGATGTACCTATGGTTCGAAAATCAAAACTCTTCCTGAAGCCGTGAGTCCTTCACGGGTTCACGTTCTTTTCCCGGCAGTCGCGATCTCGCGCGATTCAAAAGATGAAAGAAAAAAGCCCCGGAATACCCGGGGCTTTCGGAATCACAGTAAGTTTTTCGTGCACCAGGTTCACGTCTCGTATGCTGGAATCATCCCATGGGCTGCGCGCTGTGCCGCATCGGTTTCGATGCCTGAGCACGGCGAAGTGGAAGAGTTGCCGTCAGCATCGGGCATGGTAGCGGCAACAACGTAACACGTGCCGCTTTTGCCGTTTCTACAAGATGTGCTGTCGCAAAAACCATGTGAAATGCCGAATGCCATGGTTATTCCTTTCTCAGGTAAAACCAGATGTTCAGCTACGGGATAGTCTTCGCAAAATGTTGGGAGACAGTACAGGTTTCGAGCGAGAAAGTCAAACGCTACAAACAAACTTTCTCAAGTTCCATTTTTTATCAGTATGTTGGAAGCGACATTTCCGGCACGTATAAAAAGTCTGATCGCAATTGAAAAGGAACCAGTTGGGTTTACACTTGTTTTAGAGCTATGGAACGTAAAATTCCAAAAAGAGGCAATAAAGCATCCCGGTTGAAATCATTCGTTCCGCATTTGACTGGTGTTTGGTAATCAACATCATCGTACTGTTGGTATGGTTTCTTTTTTTACCGTGACCCATGACTGGATGTATCGCGTGCACGGCAGATGGTTTCCCATGCCGGTCGAGCAGTTTAACGCTATCCATTGCGGGTCTATGGCGATCTTCAAATGCGATATTCTGATTTTCAACCTGGTGCCGTACCTTGTCATTGCGGATAGCGACCTGAATACCAAGGAGGTGTTCCGGTGACGGTGAACAGCAATTTTTCCGAGCTTTATCGTATCCGCTTTCACGGCCGTGGCGGCCAGGGAATGAAAACGGCCAGCCGTATCTTGGGAAACGCCTTTTTTCTTGAGGGATTCCAGGTGCAGGATGCCCCGCGCTATGGTGCGGAGCGGCGTGGTGCCCCGATCTTCGCGTATGTGCGCGCTTCGCGTGATCCCATCAATGAGCGGGGAGTGATTCATGAACCCGACCTGGTTATCGTGGCCGACGAAACGCTCCTTGCAATTCCGGGTGCCGGCGTCCTGCACGGGGTAGGGGAGCGTACCGTGCTTCTTGTGAATAGCGGGGAAGCACCGGAGCAGCTGAAAGAACGGTTGCATTTCCCGGGTCCGGTATTTACCTTTATCGCGGTGTCGAAGGACGAAGGCGTTCACGGCGTTCGTTTTGTCGGAGCGGCATGTGCCGGGGCCGCTGCCCGGCTTATCGGCGTTATTTCACGATTATCCCTCGAGGAGGCTATCAACGGCGAGCTCTCTCATCTCGGCCAGGCAATCATAGAGAAGAATGTTCACCTGGCCCTGCGTCCCTATGAACTGATGGCGCCTCATGCCGGCGTGGTAACGCCAGGCAGCGGTATCGTCGCGACCGGCTACAGGAAACCGGACTGGGTCGAACTTCCTTTTGATGCGGCGCGGGTGTCTGCCCCGGCCGTTTTTGCCCCGGCAACCAGCGAGCGGGTACAGACCGGTCTCTGGCGGACGGAGCGACCGGTCCTGGACCACGATCTCTGCAAGCGATGCGCCCTGTGTGCCGCCTACTGCCCGGAAAACGCCATCAGCATCGAGCGTGATGGATTCCCGAAAATTGACTACGAACACTGCAAGGGGTGCCTCATTTGCGTCGAGCAATGTCCGGCCCGAGCCATTCGCGCCGTACCTGAGCATGAAGGAACGGGCGGAGACAAGGAGGAGGATCGTTCATGAAACGTATTCTTCTGACGGGAAACAGTGCGGCGGCCTGGGGAGCGCGACTTGCCGGTGCGGAATATATTCCCGCGTTTCCCATTACGCCTCAGACGGAGATCATCGAAACACTGGCGTACTGGATCGATACAGGCGAGTTCGATTGCCGCATGACGACCCTGGAATCGGAACATTCCATGATAACCGCCGCCGGTTCCGCAGCCGCCACCGGGGTCCGAGTCTTTACCGCCACGTCCAGCCAGGGACTCCTGTATGGCATGGAAATGCTTTTCACCGTTGCCGGCTGGCGCGCTCCGTTTGTCCTGGTCAACGTTTCGCGGGGATTGTCGGCTCCCATAACCCTCGAACCGGACCATAATGACATTCTGGCCGCCCGCGACAGCGGCTTTCTCCAGCTGCACTGCGCAACCTGCCAGGAAGTGTTGGACGGGATCCTCCTGGCGTATCGTCTTGCCGAACATCGGAATGTCCGGTTGCCGGTCATCGTCAACATGGACGGTTTCTACCTCTCGTTCACACGGGAACCGGTGGAGATACCCGATGAGGAAGCAGTGCGTCGTTTCCTTCCCGGATACGATGCGGAAAACATCAGGTTCCGTGCCGGAGCACCGCTCAGCGAGGCCGTTGCCGTACTCGGCGGAGCACTCTATTCCTATTTCCGCTACGAGATGCACCTTGCTTCCCTCAATGGATTGGCGGTCTTCAACGAGGTTGCCAGGGAGTTTGAGTCGATTTTCGGCAGGCGCTATCGGGATGTTGAAGGGTATCGTACGGATGATGCCGAAGTTGTTTTCGTCATGATGGGGTCCTTTGCCACCAAGGCACGGGCAGCCGTCGACCGGCTCCGCGATGCCGGGATGCGGGTCGGGTTGCTCAGGCCTATCATGCTGCGTCCGTTCCCGCGCGAGCGCATACGGAGCATGCTTGCCGGGAAGAAGGGGGTTGCGGTTGTCGATCAGAACCTTTCCCTGGGAATGGGGGGAATCCTTTACGGAGAGATCACTTCCGCGCTGTACGGCACGGAGGCGGCACCGCCGGTCATTGCCGGTTTTGTCGGCGGGCTCGGCGGACGTGATATCGCCGCCGAAGAGTTTTACGAGATAGCCAATGAAACAGCCCGGGCCGTGGAAGAGGGGATTTGTCCGGCGCCACGCCTGCTGTTCACTCGCGAGGACCTGGATTTCGTACGCAGAATGCAGGAAATAGCGGGAGCGAATATGCCTGAAAGGAGTAAGACATGAACGAAAAGACGTATCGGCGTATTCAGGATCTTCCGACGGACCACCTGTTGGGTACGGGAACTCCCATGTGCGCCGGGTGCGGGGGGCTTGCGGCAATCAAGGAGATTTATGACGTACTTGGTGAGAAAAGCGTGTTCATCAATGCCGCGGGATGCATGACGTTGCTTGCCAATTATCCCTTTACGCCGTTTCGCGGGTCATGGTTGTACACAGCCATGGCATCGGCTCCGGCAGGCGCCCAGGGCGTTCGGGATGCTCTCGATATCCTGCTTGAAAGGGGGCGCCTGCAGGCGGAGGAAGATCTCGAGACCGTGGTGTTGACCGGTGACGGCTCCGCTTACGGCATGGGACTATCGGCAACGTCGGGGGCAATCGATCGCGGCCTGGACTTTCTCTATGTCTGTTACGACAACGAAGGGTACGGGAATACCGGACAACAGGCTTCGGCGGCTACGCCGTTGGGGGCCAGGACCGCAACCAGCAAGGGGCCGCATGGCAGTCCGGCCCGGAAAAAGGATTTGTTTGCCGTGTGGATTGCCCATCGACCAGTCTATGCGGCTACGGTTTCTCCGGCCGACCCCCTTGACCTGGCCCGCAAAGTGGAAACCGCGAAAGGCCTGGAAGGGCCGAGGCTGATACTCGCCTTTGCGCCCTGTCCCACCGGATGGGGATTTGATCCGAAGAATACGATGGAAGTCGGCAAGCTGGCGATCCAGTCCGGTATTTGGCCCTTGAAGGAATACAAGGACGGTACGGTAAGGCACACGGTCATTCCGCGGCGCCGCCTGCCGGTAACGGAATACCTGGGCAGTCAAGATCGTTTTTCCCACCTGTTTCGGCCAAACAGGGACGACGCGATGCTGCTCGAGATACAGACGGATGTCGACGCTTATTGGGATAACATCGTATCAACAGCTGCCTGAGAAAATTTTTATGTTGCAGGTTTGATTTTTTTGCTACAATCCGCTGAAATTCATCCGGAGCTGAGTCTTGCGATGCGGTTTTAAAGAAGTGCAATAGCTTTGTGTCCTGCCGGTGACTTTTTCGCATCCATGTTTCATGCCGACTCCCGTGCCGGTAATCCCAATAGTGGTGAACTTTCTGGAATGATAATGAATGAACGGATGTTCCTGATTATCCTCCTGTTTGTCTCGGCGGCTGGTATCTTGTTTCTTGCTCTGTTCGGCTGGAAGCGTCGACGAACGGTCGCCGCCGCCCGTGCCTTTTCCGCTCTCATGATATCGGTAGCGCTTTACTGCGCGGGGTATGCCATTGAAATTTCCAGTGATACGCTTCATTGCATGTTGGTCGGATCCCGTATCGAATACCTCGGTATATCGTTCCTGCCGGCTTTTTGGCTGCTGTTGGCCCTTTATTTCTGTGGTGCCGCTGCGCGGATTTCCCGTCTGTTTATGATTCTCCTTTTCGTAATACCCGTACTGACCGTGGTGATCGTCTTCTGTGACGGGCTGCTCCACCTGCACTACCGGACCGCAGTGGCTTCTCTGTCGGGACCGTTTCCCACCCTTTCTTTTACCAGGGGTCCGTGGTACTGGGTTCACATCGTATTTTCCAACGCCGCGATACTTACCGGAAATGCGTTGTTTCTCAGCATGGTCTTCCGTTCCGCACGCCATTTTCGCATCCAGGCGACAGTCATGTTTTTGGGATCCCTGCTTCCCTGGAGCGCGCTGGTTGTGCATCTTACCGGGGTTGTACCCTGGAGGCTCGATCCGGTGCCCTTTGCCTTGGCAATATCAGGACCGCTTTATGCCTTCGGTCTGTTCAGGTACCGACTTTTCGATCTCGTGCCGATAGTACGCAGCACCCTGGTGGAAAATCTTCAGGACGGCGTGCTCGTTTTCAACCATGACTGGCGTCTCATGGATTTGAACCGTGCCGCCATGCCATTGTTATCCGTTTCCCGGCAGGAAGCCGTCGGTGAAAGCCGTGACTGGATTCTTGCCGATTACCCCGGGTTGCTTTCCACCATAGTCGAGGGTGGCGGTATCGTGGAAGAAAGCGGTTCCGATCCTTCCGGTTCCCGCCTTGTGGCCAAGGTCAGCGTTGCATTCGTTGAAGGAGGATGGCGCAAGGATGCCGGTTTTCTCGTCCTGGTTCATGATATCAGTGACTTGAAGAAGGCTGAAGCTGACCTGCGTGACAGTGAAGAAAAATTCCGGTTGCTGTTCGAAGCGGCGCCGGACCCGATTCTGTTGATGGATGATTCCTGTCGTTTCATTGACTGTAACAGCGCGGCGGTACGCATGTTCGGCGTGGTTTCCCGCGGCAATATCCTGCACCGGAGCCCCGCCTATTTTTCGCCGGAATACCAACCGGATGGCATGCAGTCAACGGAGAAGTCGGAGAAAGTCATGCGCCAGGCTTTCGTCGAGGGAAGCGTACTCACTGAATGGGTTTTCCGCCATCGGGACGGCTCTCATGCCATTGTCGATATGTCAATTGCAATTGTTTCCATCAAGGGGGTAAAAGTGCAATTGATGCACTTGCGCGATATCTCCGAGAAAAAACACGTGGAACAGAAGCTGCGGGAAATTTCCCTGATAGATGAACTGACGGGACTGAACAATCGGCGAGGCTTCATGACGCTTGCGCTGCAGCAGATCAAGATCGCCGATCGCCTGGCGCAGGGAATGACGCTTCTTTATGCGGATCTTGACGATCTGAAGATTATTAATGACACCTATGGCCACAATGCGGGAGACCAGGCGCTCAAGGATGCTGCGGCAGTGCTCAAGTCCTCGTTGCGTGCCTCCGATATCCTTGCCCGGATCGGTGGGGACGAGTTCGTCGGCCTGATCCTCGAGTCAGGGGGAGAGACCGAACAGGCGGTGCGGACTCGGGTACTGGAGAATCTCAATGCGCACAACCTGCAGGGGATCCGCAAGTACCGCCTGTCGTTAAGCTTCGGCACAGCGCGATACGAAGTAACCGAGCCGTGCAGCATGGAAGAACTGTTGGAGCGGGCGGACAGGGATATGTATCGGAACAAGCTTGAAAAAAAGGCATCGCTGTCCGGTTGATCAGGAGTGGCGGGTCATGACAGAACCTCGAGAAGTTCCTGGGCGTTATAGGGCTTTACCAGTGTCGCGTGGATTCCGTACATGTGGTGTTCCGCCATGACGGGATCATTAAAGTAGCCACTCGAAACGATCAGCCGTGCCTTGGGGTCTATAGCGAGAATTTCCCGTGCCGTTTCCTTGCCGCCGGTTCCTCCCCGAATGGTCAGGTCCAGTATGGCCGCGAAAAACGGTTCATCGGAGTTTAACGCGGAGGTGTACAGGGCCAAAGCCTCTTCTCCGTTGCAGCAGGTTGTAACCTTATAGCCCAAGTGCTCGAGCATTTCCCTGGTCAGGGTTCTTATCAGTTCTTCGTCGTCCATGACCAGGACGGCGCCGCTTTTTCTGCCTGATGCGGGCTGAAGGGCCGGTTTTTCATGATCCCCGGTTGCATTAGAATCAAGGGCGGGGAGGTAAAAGGTAAAAATCGTGCCTTTGTTCACCCGGGAGTGAACATCAATGCATCCCCCATGTCGGTTGATAATCGAATGGGCCGACGTCAGGCCCAGTCCCGAGCCTTTTGTCTTCGTGGTGTAATAGGGATCGAACACTTTTTTGAGATTTTCATCGGAAATGCCGCATCCCTGGTCGGAAAAGGATATTTTTACATAGGATCCTGCCGGGAGACCCAGGCTGTTGTCGTTGTCCAGGGTGACATTTTCAGCTTGCACCGTTATTGTCCCCCCTTTCGGCATTGCCTGCACCGCGTTGATGATGACGTTGTTGAATACTTGCCCAAGCTGTCCTTCGTCAGCCTCGATCACGTTCAAGGTGTCCGGTATTTCCACGGTACCGAGCACATTCGTACCGCGCAGTACGAGGGAAAGACATTCGTTCACGAGGGGCCGGATTTCTATCCGGGTTTTGATGGGGGCGCCGCCTTTGGCGAAAGTCAGAAGCTGCTGGGCAAGTTCGGCGGCACGCAATGATGCTTTTTCCGCTTCCTCAAGCGGCCGGGACGCCCTGTGCGATGATTCGATCAACAAGCGGGCAAAAGATATGTTGCCCATGATTCCGGTCAGGATATTATTGAAGTCATGGGCGATTCCACCGGCAAGAACGCCAAGTGATTCGAGCTTCTGGTTTTTCAGGAGCTGTTCCTGCAGCAGTTCCTGTTCAGTAACATCTTGTGATGTGCCGTAAAGAATCAATTCTCCCGTTCTTTTCCCCTCTTCGCAATAAGATGATTCGCGAATCCAGCGAACTTCACCGGATTTCGTGATAATCCTGTACAGTGTGGTTCCTTTCTGTCCCGGTGTGAACTGCATCAGGCGTTTGGTGATGCGCTGGGCGTCATCCGGATGGATGATGTTTTTCCAGTAATCCTCGGCAAAGAGTTCTTTTTCCGAGTAACCGGTTATTGCCTTGACCGCGCCCGCCAGCCACTCGATCCGATAGGGCTCGTCTCCCTGCTTCGTGCATTTGAAGACATAGTCGGAGGTAATAGCGGTAAAAATCCGATAGCGGTCTTCGCTGGCCTGAAGCGCTTCTTCCGCTTCCCTGCGTTCGGATATGTCGCGGACGATTGCACAGTAATACTCGGCTTCATCAAAAACAAAGAAATTGATGTTGATGTCAACGGGAAATATTCGGCCGTCCTTTGATTTTTGCCATGACTCGAGACGTTTATGCCCGGTGTTTTTCGTTTGTTTCCAGATAGTGGGCCATTCTTCTTCCGTAAAGGTAGGATCAATGTCCGAAACGGACATCGAGAGAAGTTCTTCGCGCGAATAGCCGAGGGATTGACAACAGGCTTCGTTTACGTCGAGAAAGCGTCCTTCAGGGGAAACCAATTCGATGGAGTCGGAGATGTTGTCGATCATGAATGTCGTCAGGCAGAGCCTTTGTTCGTTTTCTTTGCGCTGGCTGATATCCCGGATGATACCTACCGCATGCCAATGGTCGCCTAGTTGGACGGAGGCAAGTGACAGCTCTATGGGTATTTCGGAACCATCTTTTTTTCGCGAGCGGAGTTCGAGTGTCTTGCCTACGGCATCGCCCTGGCCGGTGTCTGTAAAAAGCCTCATCCCGCGGAGGAAGGAAAAATGGTAGATTTCCGGCGCCAGCAGAGAGTGCAGATCAAGACCGATTGCTTCTGATTGGTTCCATCCGAAGATTTTTTCCGCGGCGGTATTCCAAAACGTTATCTTTCCCCTGTTGTCAATCATGATGATTGCGTCACGGGCCGAATCGGTTATCGTCCGAAGGGTATTCTCGCTTTCCCGCAATGATTCTTCCATCCGGGCTTGTTCTTGCATATCCCGCTGGAGTTTGAGATTTTTGAGGCCCGTGTCCGAGATCATGGTGACGAGGCTGCGATAATATTCCAGGACATGTCTCACCTTGGCTCGGCTCAGAATAGGAACCCGCTCGAGGGCGGCCAGGTAGGCTTCAACATCAAAACCGAGAGACTTCGCCTGGTTGGCGAACCAGTCCCGGTCCGGTTTTTCATCATCATAGAAAAACTGGCCGGTATAAAACGTGGCCAGGTGTTTTCCTTCGACCAGGATCGGCATTGCGACGTCCCAAAGGCCGTTGCCGCACTTGTATTCCAGAAAGCCGTCCGTGCAGTTGTGCAGGTTATTATTGATATAGGTGTCGCTTTCGCGACACCGTACACGGGACACCGGGTTGGTACGATGGAATTTGGTACAGATGTCTTGCCAACCGACAGCCACGATTACATTGCCTTCGGTGTCGAGGAGTGCCGAAAGGATTCCCGTAAGATGATGGTGCGTCTCAAGAAGTTTTTGAAGTTCGCTGATATTGAAAAGTTCAAAAAGGTTGGGTAAATTCATGTCAGTCCCTGCGAAAATTCATGGGGTTGCGGTTATTTCTCCTATGGCTCCTGTAAGATATGGGGCGGTTTTAACGAAAATTTCGAGATGGAAATCCGTAATGAAACGAAAGGTATGTGAAGAAATAAATTTCGGCAATCAAAAGCTGTTTTAAATAAATTCAAATTTACTATACTACAATCAAGCTCTCAAATTGCAACATATTTATATGGTCAGAATCAATGCCTCCTTCAATAATGACGGATACGCATTTGTATATCGTGACAATCGGGAAAACATGTTGATTTTTGGCTGGAAATTTCAGGCTGGTGTAATCTTGGCCGATAATGGATGACGATCCGCTTGTCCACCATCGGCGTTGTAGAAAGGAATTGGTGGAGCAGTAAAATGTAAATGTCCTGGTAATAAGGGATATAATCCACCTTTTACTACAAACTGACCGGATACCCGGAAAGCGAGTACGCAATGGAAATACTGCAAGCGGAAAAAGAAGACGCCGTTGAAATCCTGGCATTGCAGAAGCTGGCCTTTCTGTCCGAGGCGCGAATCTACAACGATTACACCCTGCCGCCACTCGTCCAGACACTGGCGGAGCTTGAGGAGGACTTCACCCGCAAGACCTTTTTGAAGGCCGTTTCAGGCGGATCGATCGTCGGCTCGGTCAATGGCTGCATGGATAGCAATATCTGTCGTATCGGAAGGCTCGTGGTTCATCCGGCCCTGCAAGGCCGCGGTATCGGCACCAGGCTGATGCATGCCATAGAAGCGGTCTTTTCGGATGCCGGTTTCTGGGAGGTCTTTACCGGCGAGTTGAGTCTCGGCAATATGAGGCTCTATAAAAGGCTCGGTTACCAGGTGCGGAAAAAAGAGCGCTTCTCCGACAACCGCTTTGCCGTTGTATTCCTGCGAAAGTCCGGAACAGTCGATATAACCGGACCCACCTGAACCGCGGACGAAATCTGAGCAGTTTTACTATCCAGGCTTCAGGAAGAAAGTTTGTAGCACAAAAAACTTGACTCGCCGATGTGGTTTTAGTATCTTCCCTCACACCAACTTAACACTGTTAAGTTATGTTCCCATGAGTGATAAAAGAAAAAGGAATAAAGAAGCGTTTCGACGTGAGATCCTCGAAGCGGCCAGAGAGCTGTTTTCAGCTGACGGATATGGTAGTTTTTCCATGCGTAAACTGGCCCGTCGGATAGGATACTCGCCAACAACCATCTATCTGTATTTCAGGGACAAGGACGAGCTCCTTTTCCGTCTCTGCGAGGATTTTTTCGGCGGACTGTATAAGAGGCTCCTGGAAATAGTGGAAGAGGGCGCCGAGCCGTCAGCGACCCTGCGCAAGGTTCTGCTTGCCTACGTGTCGTTCGGCCTGGCGCATCCCGAGCATTACCGTGTGGCGTATTTCACCAATCCCTCGGTTTACGGATCCCCCGACGAGTTTCTTCTAAGAGATACCGTCAGTCGAGCAGTCTATCTGCGTTACCGGGACCTGATCGCCAGGTGTCGTGATGACGGTGTCCTTGCCCTGAAGGATGTCGACACCTTGTCCCAGATCCTCTGGAGCGGGGTTCACGGAATAGTATCAGCGGCCCTTTTTACCCGTGATTTTCCCCTTGTCGAACCGGTTGTTCTGGCGGAGGGGATGGTCGATGGCCTTCTTGCCGGGTTTCGCCCTCCTCGATGAGGTTGTGTTGAAGCGCCGGTTGTATCACAATCCTTGCGCATGGTTAACCCGTTCTCTCCAAGAATGTTTTTCGCGATGTTGCAAAGCTTCTCTTTTTCTCTTCTATAGTGTTGTGACCATATACTCGTGCAATTGGATGTTGAAAATGCTATGTGATCTCTGCTAAAGGGAGTGAGCGTTCACTCCGTATGTGGGGATTATTTTATGGAAGCAGATAAAAGCGGCAAAAAAGAGGCTATTCTCAGGGCAGCGCTTGAACTGGTGGCTGAGCACGGGTTTCATGGTGCACCGACCGCACTGATTGCCGAACGCGCCTGTGTCGGCATGGGTACCATTTACCGGTATTTCTCCGACAAGGACATGTTGATCTACGAGATCTTCCGAAAGCTGGAATTGAAAATCCACGATTTCGTGAATTCCGAATTCAAGGAAGAATACTCGTATCGTCAGCGCTTCGTGTCCTTCTGCACCGTACTGCTCCAGTATCTGATAGAGAATGCCCGGGAGTTCCAGTTCCTTGAGCAGTTTTTCAATTCTCCTTACGGGGTAGCGCTTCGCCGGGATCGCATATTCGCCGAATCGCTTGATAACGATAATCGCTGCATCCTGAAGGATCTTTATGAGCAAGGCATGGATCTGGGAGTAATCAAAGAGGTTCCCCAGCTTCTTTTTATTGCACTGGTAGTAGGTCCCATTATTGACATTGTCAGGGACCATATTCTCGGCTTCATCAACCTCGAAGACGGACTTATCGGATCTTTTGTTGAAGCCTGTTGGGATTCCGTCAGGAAATAGTATCGCGCTCACACAATACCATAGAGAAAAATCGGGAGAATACTGGTGAGAGAATTTTTCCGCAGCAAGAGAGCAGGAATTGCCGCCATCGCCTGCGCATTGGTAGCCGGATGTGCCGTTGGGCCGGATTTTCGATCGCCCGATGCCCCTGTGGTACGGGGATTCACGCCGGAACCGCTGCCGTCTGAAACCGCTTCGACGCCGGTTGCCGGTGGAGCATCGCAAAGGTTTCAGGACGGTAAGGAAATAGTAAGCGACTGGTGGACTCTTTATCAATCGGAGTCGCTGGATGCGTTGATCCGGCAGGCACTGGCCGAAAGTCCCACCATTGCCGCGGCACAGGCGCGACTGCGAGAGGCTGAAGAGAATCTTCGCGCCCGCACGGGAACGGTCTATTCTCCAACTATAGACGGAGACTTTTCCGTTACCCGGAGTAAATCCACCGGTGCTTCCTACGGTGATCCTTCCGCGAGTGCGAATACTTTCACCCTTTACAATGCGAAAGTAAGTGTTTCCTATACGCTTGATATTTTCGGCGGCAACCGGCGTGAGCTGGAGGCATTACGGGCGCAGGTGGACTATCAGCGTTTTCTCCTGGAAGGGGCTTATCTGACGCTTACTTCGAATATCGTTACTACCGCGGTGAAAGAAGCATCCTTACGGGGACAGGTGTCGGTGAACCGTGAAATTGTCAATCTGCTGGAGGAACAACTCGACGTGGTTGCGGGCCAATTCGATGTCGGTGCCGTATCCCGTTCCGATGTGCTGGCTCAGCAAACGGTACTTGCCCAGACCCGGGCCACACTCCCCCCACTCGAAAAGGAACTTGCCCAGACCCGTCACCAGCTTTCCGTTCTCGTCGGGAGACTGCCTGGTGAGGGCGGAATACCGGAATTCAATCTGGAAACACTTGAGTTGCCGGTTGAACTTCCGGTAAGTCTTCCATCATCTATCGTTCGCCAGCGTCCTGATATCCGGGCTTCCGAAGAACTTCTGCATGCCGCATGCGCGGAAGTCGGCGTTGCTACGGCAAATCTCTATCCCAATATTACCCTTACCGGCAGTATTGGTACGAACGCGGTCAAAATCGAAGACCTGTTTTCGCACGGCACCTCGATCTGGAGCCTGGGCGCCGGTCTTCTCCAACCGATCTTCCACGGTGGTGAACTTGCCGCGAAGCGCCGTGCCGCGGTTGCCGCTTATGATCAGGCCGCAGCCGAATATCGGAGCACTGTACTCCAGGCATTTCAGAACGTGGCGGATACCTTGCGGGCACTGGAAGCCGATGCCCGTACACTCAGGGCGCAGGCTGAAGCGGAACGTGCTTCCCAGGAAACGTTCGAGATTACCCGCGAGCAATTTCGGCTGGGTGGCGTCAGCTATATTTCTCTGCTGGTAGCCCAACGTTTGTATCAAAATGCCCGAATCGAGCTCGTTAAGGCCCGGGCGGATCGTTTTGCCGACACTGCCGCGCTGTACCAGGCACTCGGCGGTGGTTGGTGGAATCGGTCCGCAACCGATAAAGTCGCATCATCAACGGATGTAAAACAGACAAAATAAAAAAGACGATAACTCTCATACATAGGGGGAGACGTATTCCATGAAAAAACGCATGCTCATCATGCTGGCCGTGGTCGGGCTTCTGTTCGGAGGGATTTTCGGTTTCCAGATTTTCAAGATGCAGATGATCAAAAAAGCCATGTCATCGCAGAAAGCCCCCCCCGTTACCGTTTCTACCACCAAAGCCGTCGTTCAGCCATGGCAGCCCGAGCTGAAGGCCGTGGGTACCTTGCGCGCGGTTCGCGGTGTCGATGTCACGACCGAAATTTCAGGGCTTGTAAGAACCCTGCATTTCAGATCCGGTGATACCGTAAAGGCCGGCCAGGTCCTGGTGGAGCTCAATGCCGATTCCGACATCGCCCAGTTGCGCGCCAGCGAGGCAGCCGCGGAATTGGCGCAGACGGTCTATGAACGGGACAAGAAACAGTTTGCCGTCAAGGCAGTGAGCCAGGCCGTGCTTGATTCGGATTCCGCCGATCTCAAGTCAAAGCGGGCAATTGCCGCCGAGCAGGCGGCCATCGTTGCCAAGAAAACCATTCGGGCTCCCTTTGCCGGTCGCCTTGGTATTACCACCGTCAATCCCGGGCAATACCTGAATCCGGGGGACAAGATCGTTACCCTGCAGTCACTCGACAAGCTGTATGCGGATTTTTACCTGCCGCAACAGGAACTGGCAAATCTTTCACTGGGACAAAAAATCAATGTGACGACCGATTCCTACCCGGGGCGGACCTTCGTTGGCAAGATAAGCTCCATAAACTCGAAGGTGGACCCCGATACCCGCAATGTCCAGATCGAGGCGACTATAGCCAACCCGGGTCATGTCCTGTTGCCGGGCATGTTTGCCTCGGTGCAGGTTGAAGCCGGTAACGTGCGGAACTACCTGACGGTACCGCAGACCGCGGTGGCTTACAACCCTTACGGAGAAACGGTTTTCATAGTCCAGGAGGGAGAAAAGGGTTCTGATGGGAAAGCTCAGTTGACGGTTAAGCAGATTTTCGTCACCACGGGGCCGACGCGTGGCGACCAGGTCGCGATACTTAAAGGTATCAAGGCCGGTGATACCGTGGTAACGGCCGGGCAGTTGAAATTGAAGAACGGCAGTTCCGTCGTCATCAATAACAAGATTGTTCCAACCAATGACGAGGCTCCAAAACCGGTCGACGAGTAGGCGTCACATCGGATTCAGGATAATTGCGAGGGGCTTGCTGGTTGGCGAGTTCCCCGGAAGTAGAACTTCATAACGTGGAAGGGATACGATGAATTTTACCGATATCTTTATTCGCCGTCCGGTCCTTGCTACCGTGGTCAGTCTCTTTATTCTGGTTCTCGGTCTGCGTTCATTGGATCTATTACTGGTCAGGGAGTATCCCGAGACCCAGAATGCCGTCGTTACCGTGTCGACTACCTATTACGGGGCCGATCCGGATCTGGTGGCCGGTTTTATTACCACGCCGCTGGAGAATTCCATTGCCCAGGCAAACGGCATAGACTACATGGCTTCCTCCAGTACGCTTGGCGTGAGCACCATTACGGCGAACCTGCGCCTGAACTTTGACTCCAACAAGGCGCTTACCGAGATCACGACCAAGGTAAACGCGGTGAAGAATCAGCTTCCCGAGGAAGCGCAGGAACCGGTGATCAGCGTAGAGGTGGGGGAATCAATTGATTCCATGTATCTCGGTTTTTACAGCAAGGTGCTGCCCACCAACAAGATAACCGATTACCTGATCCGGGTGGTGCAACCGAAGCTGCAGGCGGTGGAAGGGGTGCAGACGGCCGAGATTCTCGGCAGTCGTGAGTTCGCCATGCGGGCCTGGCTCGATCCGCAGAAAATGGCTGCTTTCGGCGTGACCGGTACAGACGTAAACAGTGCTTTGGCGGGCAATAACTATATTTCCGCTATTGGTCGGACCAAGGGACAGATGGTTTCCGTCAACCTGGTTGGCGGGACGATTCTTCACACGGTTGATGAATTCCGTAATCTTGTCGTCAAATCAGAGGATGGCGCCATTGTCCGGCTGAAGGATGTCGCCAATGTAACGCTCGGTTCGGAAGATTATGATTCTTCCGTTTCCTTTGATGGCGCAAGTTCCGTTTTTATCGGAATCAAGGTTGCTCCAACCGCCAATCTTCTCTCGGTCATCAAAGGAGTTCGCGAGGCTTTTCCGGCTATTGAAAGCCAGCTTCCCGAGGGATTGGACGGTCGTATCGTTTATGATGCCACCGACTTCGTCAACAGTTCCATCGACGAGGTCATCGACACCCTGGTGGAAGCCCTGCTCATCGTTACCCTGGTAATCTTCCTGTTCCTCGGTTCCTTCCGGACGGTGATTATTCCCAGTGTCGCCATGCCCCTTTCTCTCGTGGGGACCTTTTTCCTCATGCTTGCCCTCGGTTTTACCATCAACCTCCTGACCCTTCTTGCCCTCGTGCTTGCCATAGGCCTGGTCGTGGATGACGCCATTATCGTCGTGGAGAACGTGCATCGCCATATCGAAGGGGGGATGCAACCTTTAAAGGCCGCGATACAGGGCGCGCGCGAACTTGCCGTGCCCATTGTCGCCATGTCGGTTGTTCTTATAGCGGTCTACGTTCCTATCGGTTTCATGGGCGGCCTTACCGGGGCGCTTTTTACCGAGTTTGCCTTTACCCTGGCCGGGGCGGTCGGCGTGTCCTCGGTTGTGGCACTGACTCTTACCCCCATGATGTGTTCCCGTTTCCTGAAGCCGCATAACCCGGACGAAAAGCACCGCTTCATGGAATTCATAGATCGCCAGTTCGAGAGAGTACGGCTCTTTTATGAGCGGCTGCTCCATGGTTCTCTCAATACCTTGTCTGTTACCGCTGTATTTTCCGTTATTGTCCTTGTCAGTATCTATTTCCTTTATGCCACATCCCAGAGTGAGCTTGCGCCCCAGGAGGACAAGGGCATTATTATTTCCATGCTCACGACGTCGCCAAACGCGACGTTACAGCAGACTGAGCTCTATTCGAAAGAGGCATACAATATGTATGCCTCGTATCCGGAGACCGATCATATTTTCCAGGTTGACGGAAGAGGCGCGCTCAATACCGGAATCGCGGGGATGGTTCTGAAGCCGTGGGATAAACGGTCTCGAACTTCCATGGAGCTTACTCCTCTCGTTCAGAAGGATCTTTCCGGAATAGCCGGGGCCCGGGCCGTTGCCTTTCAACCTTCGCCGCTACCGGGAACCAGCGGTCTTCCCGTGCAATTCGTGGTAGGTACCACCGAGTCGTTCGAACGCTTGTACGAAGTTTCTGGAATGCTCATGGAAAAGGCCTTGGCGACGGGTCTGTTTGCCTATATGGACAATGACCTGAAAATAGACAAATCACAGGCCACCTTGAAAATAGATCGGGACAAGGCCGCGCAAATGGGCCTCTATATGAATAATATCGGCTCATCCCTCGGGGGGATGCTTGGCGGAGGGTACGTAAATTATTTCAGTATTTCCGGGCGTTCTTACAAGGTCATCCCGCAGGTTATGCAGCGGGACCGTCTGAATGCGGACCAGTTGAATGATTACTACATAAAGAATAGCGAAGGAACGCCGATACCGGTTTCAACCGTTGCGGACATAGAAACAAAGGTCGTGCCTGAATCACTCAATCACTTCCAGCAACTAAATTCCGCGACAGTTCAGGCCGTTACCGCGCCAGGGGTAACCTTGGGGCAGGCACTCGACAAGCTTGAGGCTCTTGCCAAGGAAGTGCTTCCCCAGGGATACAGCATTGACTATGCCGGGCAATCACGCCAGTACACCCAGGAATCCAGTGCCTTGGTGGTAACCTTCTTTTTCGCTCTTATCATCATATTCCTGGCGCTGGCCGCCCAGTTCGAAAGTTTCCGCGATCCACTCATTGTTATGATCAGTGTTCCCATGTCGATATGCGGCGCCATGATCTTCATCAGCCTCGGGGTTGGTGGGGCTACGTTGAATATCTATACCGAGGTTGGTCTGGTCACCCTTATTGGCCTCATCAGTAAGCACGGTATTTTGATAGTACAGTTTGCAAACGATCTGCAGCGTGAAGGGAAGAGTAAACGGGAGGCCATTGAAATGGCGGCCGGTATCCGTCTCCGTCCGATTCTCATGACCACGGCCGCCATGGTTCTCGGTGTTATGCCGCTTGTTTTTGCTTCAGGGGCAGGAGCGGTGGGACGCTACAATATGGGGCTTGTCATCACTACCGGTATCGCCATCGGAACACTGTTTACCCTGTTCGTTGTTCCGGCCATGTACATGTTTATCGCCACCGACCATGCCAGGCAGCAGCAAAAATTCGTTGCGGGCGCCGAAGAAGCGAAGGAGCCTTCGCTGGGATAGGTTTCACTAGAGCAGTTCCTCTTCACATATTGCCACTTTTCCCGTCCGTTACGACCGGGGAAAGTGGCGTTTTTTTTGGTGGGGGCATCTTCAGAACAGATTGCAGAATCAGGAGTAGGAAATCTTCCCAGGATTTGTTTGAATAGGTGAAATTCAAGATTAGAAAACTTGAATAATGAGTGAAAGCAGTGTAAATTTTTTACGTTAGGATAAACTTAAAACATACCGGTAATGTGATGAGATCCGCTACCGGTTTGAGAATAGTGGAGAATCGGCCGGAATGACGCTGGAATATGCTTTCAAGCGCTGTCGGGTTTGTGGTGGAGACATCAAGCCGGATATCGTGACATGCCCTTATTGCGGGACCTGTCAGCAAGCGGAAATGAGATTGGGATCAACAGCGCTGATGGTTGTCCTTGCCGTCCTGGGATTCCTGGTAATCATATTTTTCGGAATTCTGAGCGCCTTTGCGATTCCCCGTTTCATCGGCATTAATACGGAGGCTGTGGCGGCATTTGTCCAAGGAAATTCCTGCAGCTGTTCTTCTGTTTCAGAGGTAAAATAGCAGCCGCTGATTATTGATCGCCACGGATTGCAAAACTGAACCACAGGATATTTCCTGTGGTTTTTTTGTACCTGTTCTCTATCGTCATTGCACCGAATCGATGCTTGCAGGACTGTAAGGAATAGCATCTCGTTGATTTGAAGATCGTCGGCATTGCCACATTTCCCGCATCCTGCTATTATGCCGCGTATTTGATGTCTCGACGAGGTAAATATCGGAGGTTCCTAATAATATGAAGTTGATAGGCAGGTTGGAGAAAAAATTGGGCAGGTTTGCCATCCCGAACATTACCGTTTACCTGATCGCCGGCCAGACGCTGTTTTACGTGCTCTTCATGATGGGGAAACTGGACCGGAACCTGGTCTGGCTTTCGGCCGACAGGCTTATTGCGGGTGAATGGTGGCGGCTGGTAACCTTTCCCCTTGATCCACCCCTGCAAAATCCGATCTTTGCGTTCTTTGCGTGGTACCTTTTTTATCTCATGGGGTCTGCACTTGAAGAGTTGTGGGGGGCGTTCCGCTATAATCTCTTTCTCCTGGCAGGCTATTGTCTGACGGTTGCCGCATCTTTCGTGACGCCGGTGTTCCCGGTCAGCAATGCTTTTCTCGGCGGTTCGGTTTTTCTTGCTTTTGCGTTCCTGTTTCCCGATTTTCAATTACTGCTCTTTTTTGTCCTGCCCGTCAGGATCAAGTGGCTCGCCCTTATTACCTGGCTCGGCTATGGCTACCTGTTCCTGGTGGGAGGATTGACGGCTCGCATGATGGTACTTGCGTCGGTGGGAAATTTTCTCCTTTTTTTCGCCCGGGACATTTTTATCAACGTCCGATACGGTAAAAGGAAGGTGGCCAGGAAGATGGCCGTCAGTGTAAGTCGTGATGACGGTGTCTACCACCGGTGTACGGTGTGCGGGATTACCAATAAGTCGCATCCGGATATGGATTTCCGGTACTGTCCGGATTGCGACGGGCAGTACTGTTACTGCACGGAGCACATCTTCAATCACGAACATGTGAAGAAAAAGGATCGCCAATAGGGCTGCCTTACCGGTAATGGGGGGTCTTGCTGTGTCCGAGGTCAATTGGTCCCTGTTGTATCTCATCAGCGAATGGAGCATCCGCTTCATTATGCTGGTCTATGTTCCCCAGCGAAGAACGGCTGCTTCGGCGCGTACCTGGCTGCTTCTTATCTTTCTGCTTCCCTATCCGGGGGTCATTCTCTACGCGCTGTTCGGCCGCATCTACCTGCCAAGAAGAAGGGTGGAAATGCAGGAACTGGCTTCCCGAACCATCAGGAAGGCCCAGGAGCAGTATGGCGTGGAATCTGCATCCGCGGTTGTCGTGCCAGTGGAGTTGGCACAGATCGTTTCGCTTGCGCGGCGACTCGGCGACTTCGATGTGGTTGCCGGGAATTCCCTTGAACTCCTTCCCGATTATGCGGAGGTAATCGATCGACTCATAGACGATATCAATGGCGCCGAGCGGCATGTCCGCCTGCTCTTTTATATTTTCCAGGATGACAATACGGGACGGCGTGTCGCCGATGCGCTCGTAAACGCCGCAAATCGTGGAGTATCATGTGCCTTGCTGGTGGATGCCGTTGGATCCAAGCAGGCCCTGAAGCGGTTGGCGCCTGTGTTGCGGGCGCAGGGCGTCACGGTGCAGGCGGCACTGCCGGTGGGTTTCTTCAGGAGAAGCGCCGCACGATTCGATTTACGTAATCACCGGAAAATCGCCGTTATCGACGGCTTTATAGGCTATGGCGGGTCGCAGAATATAACCGATCCCGAATTTGTAAAAGGGTATCCCAACGAAGAACTCATGGTCCGGGTGACCGGTCCGGTGGTTCGTCATTTGCAGGCGGTCTATTTCGCCGACTATTTTTTTGAAACTGAACGGGAACCGGATCGGAGCGAGATACTACGCGATATCCCGCAAACCGGTTCGTCCATGGTACAGGTGGTGCCGAGCGGACCCGGATTCCGCCGCCAGAACGGCCAGGAACTGATTGTTGCCATGCTCTATGAAGCACGTGAGCGGGTGGTGATTACGACGCCGTATTTCGTCCCCGACGAACCGTTTCTCCAGGCTCTTCGTTCGGCAACGGCCCGCGGCGTCCAGGTTCACCTGATCGTATCGAAACACGCAAATCAGCCGGTTACCCAGTTTGCCCAGCGCGCCTATTATGATGATTTGCTGGATGCCGGGGTACTGATTCATCTCTACGAGCCCCGATTCCTTCATGCAAAACACCTTACCATTGACGACTACGTTACCCTTATCGGTTCCACCAACATGGATATCCGTTCGTTCGCACTCAACGAAGAGATCAATCTGCTGGTGTATGATCAGGATGTCGCGGCTCGGGTGCGGGCATTGCATGAGCGTTATTTTGCCGGGAGCGAGCTCCTTTCCATGCAAGAGTGGAGAGGTCGGGGACTCCTTGCTCGAGTAGTGCAGAATACTGCTCGACTGGCCGATTCGCTCCTGTAAATCCGGTCGGGAAAATATGAAAAACACGAATTGCTTTTTTTCCGAATTTCGTGAATAGTATTATTTCTTTCCTTTATTTCCGGCGCTTCGTGTCGATAAGATTAGTGAGTATCGATAGGGCTGGTATGTGGCGGAAAAAAATTTACGGCTTTCTGCCGGGAATTCCCAAATTTACCCGGCACTCTATAACGCAGGAGGATGAATGTTCGATACACTGTCTCCATATGTAAATCCGGTCATGCCGGAACAACAGGATGAGATGCAACTTGCCGTTTTCATGACGGGATTTGATTCCGTAACATCCGGAAATGATGAGTATATTATCTTGACTTCCCCGGATACCGTTCCGGGAGATTACCATCGCTTCTACCAGCTTCCCAATGATTCCAGAACCGTTGCCGAACTCATGGGAGTCATGGAGTCGGCGGGGAAATTAAACTCTATTCCCTATGTGAATCGTTCGATCGGGTAGCGTAGCCGGTTTCGACCGGTACAATCCGACAAAGAAGAAAAGCCGGTTTCACCGTATAAAGAAGGTGAAATCGGCTTTTTTGTCAGTTTTGCTCGCTTCGGACCAGGCTTGCCGGATTATCGGAAACCTGCGGGTCTTTCATGGAAGGCATTTCAGTGTCTGTTCCCCTTTATGCCGATGGTAGGCTAGCTCCCGCGTATATATAGAATGGATTGTTTTTCAATAATTTTGTGTCAAAATAATTTCAGGAGGTGTATGTAATTATCCCGCGGTAATTGCGGAAGAGGAGGTTCACCATGTTTAAGCCGCAACGTATTCTGGTGCCAACAGATATGTCGGAACACTCGAACAATGCAATTCGTGAAGCCCTTGACATTGCCAGGCAGTACAATGCCGAGATTATCCTGCTTCACGTAATAAAGCACCCTGTAGAGCCCTGTGCCGGACAATTCTGTATCAGTGTCGACCTTCAGAATCAGTTGAACACCGAGTTGATGGATTCCGCGAAGAAAACCATTGCCGACCAGTTGTCGAAGATGGCGGGTGCCGAGGGGGTTTCGATCACGACTGATGTGAGAAACGGCATTCCTTATCATGAAATTGTCAATGAGGCTGAAGAAAAGGATGTTGATTTAATAGTAATATCGCCTCTGGGTGAAACAGGCATGGCGAAATACGTGATGGGCAGCGTAACGCGACATGTGCTTCTGGCGGCGAAGCGTCCGGTTCTGCTGATGAGATGATAGGCGCAGAACGCACATACAGGATAGTGATTATTTTTCCGGTGGGCTGTTCCGTCAGTTGATGAAAAGATTCCTTGCCGTGGCCATGCCGTCGGCATGACCACGGCGTATTTGCTGAAGAACGTGATTCATGTTGTTTCATTAATTACGGCGGGTGCGATGGATTCCAGAGGAAGTGTCCTGTCGACCGCTCCCAGTTTGATCGCTTCCTTGGGCATGCCGAATACGACGCATGTCTCTTCATTCTGGGCAATGGTGGCTGCTCCGGCCTCTTTCATTTCCAGAAGTCCCTTTGCCCCGTCATCTCCCATCCCCGTCATGATCACTCCCACAGCATTTTTCCCGGCATATCGGGCCGTGGAACGGAACAGTACATCAACGGAGGGGCGGTGTCTGCTGACCAGCGGTCCGTCTTTCAATTCGACGTAATATCGGGCGCCGCTTCTTTTCAGGAGCATGTGGCGGTTACCTGGTGCAATAAGCGCCCGGCCGGGAATAACCGTGTCGTTATGTTCCGCCTCTTTCACGGAAATCCGGCAGAGCGTATTCAGGCGCGCGGCAAACGAGCGAGTGAAGTTTTCCGGCATATGCTGAACGATGACAATCCCAGGGGAGTCCAGGGGCATGTCCTCCAGCAGCATTCGTAAAGCTTCCGTTCCCCCTGTTGATGCGCCTACCGCAACAACTTTTTCCGTTGTCCGAATCATCGCCTTGGAATTCGGTTTTTCCAGGACCGCGTCAGCGGTGAGTTTTGGCGGCACCTTGCGCATGGATGTCCTGATAGGCGACAGACGGGCAAGAGAGGCCGCTTTTACCGCATCGCAAATCAGTACCCTGGATTCTTCCAGGAATTGCTTGATTCCAAGGCGTGGTTTCAGGATGATTTCCACGGCACCGTATTCCAGTGCCCTCAAGGTGGTTTCGGATCGCTCTTTGGTGAGGCTCGAGCACATGACGACCGGGATCGGGTGCTGGTTCATGATTTTTTGCAGAAACGTTATGCCGTCCATTCTCGGCATTTCAACGTCAAGCGTGATGACGTCGGGAACCTCGGAGCGGATTCTTTCGGCGGCGATATACGGATCGGCCGCGGTTGCCATCACCTCGATCCGCGGATCAGATGAGAGAATTTCGGAGAGGGTCTGCCTGACAACCGCTGAATCGTCGACAATCAGTACCCGAATCTTTTTTTCACTCATTGGTTCACCTCGTTATATCACGGAGACGCTGAAGATAGACTTCGCCAGAATGGGTATAAAACAGGAGTTTCCTGCCCTGGCGCCCTCCTACGTCCGATGCGACGAGTTGCAGGCGTTCCCATTTTATAACCTCGTCGGCGCGGAAAATATTCTGTTTTCCGACAGTTGTTGTACGGTAATCGCTGCCGCTCGGCGGGAGAATATCGGCACCGCCGAACAACTTTATTTCAAGGCTTTCTTTTTTTATACCATGCCGCTGGAATCGTTGCAGCATTGCTCGTATGGATGAGTCGACATAGCGATACGGATCCCCGGTCATGAGTTCCTCCGGCAGTATCGCGTGACAGATGGCGCCTGTGTGGAGTTCTTTGCTGTACATGGTTACAGCAATACATGAACCCAGGACCGTGGTAACGATTGTCGGGTTGACGGCGAAATGCATCTCTCCCGGTTTCAGGAAAATCTTGGGGATGGAATTTGGCTTCAGTATCATGCAGGTTTCTGGTAGATGGTTGAATTGACTTGCACGAGAGGAACATCAAGACCGTTTAGCGTTTCAGAGTGGCCGAGAAAAAGATAACCACCGGGCACCAGGTAGCTGCAAAACCTGTTGAGCAGTTTCTCTTGGGTTTGCCGGTCGAAATAGATGATTACGTTTCGGCAAAAAATTATCCTTACCGGTTGGCCGATGTCAAATGTTTCTTCCATGAGATTCAGGCGTTGAAAAGAAATGCGGGACCGGAGTTCCGGACACACTCTGACGACTCGCCGGCTTTTGTCCTTGCTGCGGAGCAGGTACCGTTTTTTCAGTTCAAGGGGAATCGGTGCGATCTTTTCCTCTTCATAGATGCCGAGCCGTGCGCTTTCCAGGACGGTGGTGCAAATGTCGGTGGCAAGAATCGAATAGGAGAATTCCTGCCGCGTTCGGGAGTATTCGCTCAGTACCATGGCAAGTGTGTAAGGTTCCTCGCCACTCGAACATCCGGCACTCCAGATCCTGATGCCGTTGAACAGTTCAGTCGTTGGAATTCCCGGCAGCAGTGAATCCACAAGATAGGAAAAATGGGCGGATTCCCGAAAAAAATCGGTTTTGTTGGTTGTTACGACGTCTATCATATTGACCAGTTCGGTTTTTATGCCGGTCGGGCTGGTCAGGTAGTCGTAATAATCCCGGAATGATTCGAATTCGAGTTGGCGCAGGCGCTTTCGCAGTCTGGATTCAAGCATGAATTTCTTGGATTCGGGCATCCGAATGCCGCAGTTGTCCTTGATGAGGCTGCTGAAGAGCCTGAAATCACGAACACTCATGCCCGATAGTTCCGAATTGGGGCGCATGGCGGTTTTCTTGATGCAATCATGCATGCGGCACGCTCCGATCCTTATACCCATTGAACAAGCTGCGGTACGTCCAGGATCAAGGCTACGGTGCCGTCTCCCAATATGGTCGCGCCGGATACCCCTTGGACATCACGATACATTTTACCAAGAGATTTGATTACCGTCTGGTGTTCTCCAATGACGGAATCCACGAGCAGCCCGATTCGCTCTCCTGCTATGTCGGTGACGACTACATGCTGAATGTCGCAACACGTGTTCCGGAGCAGAAATCGTTCCCGCAGTGGAATGTAGGGAATCAAGGTGCCGCGCACGTTTGCCAGGTGTCTGCCGTGCGCCTTTTCAATGTCTTCACTGGTCAACTCGATGCATTCCTCGACCAGTGAAAGGGGCATCACGAAATTTTCTCCGCCGATCTTTACCATGAGGCTTTCGATAATTGCCAGGGTAAGGGGGAGTTTAATGGTTATGGTAGTACCTTCACCCTTATGGCTCAGGATATCAATGGTTCCCCGGAGTGCTTCTATGGACTGCTTGACGACATCCATGCCGACACCGCGTCCGGAAACCCCGGTGATTTTCTGCGCTGTCGAAAAGCCCGGTGCGAAGATAAGGTTGAACAATTCCCGTTCGCTCAGTTCGGTGGACTCGGAAATCAGTTTCCGTTCGATGGCTTTATTGCGAATTGCTTCACTGTCCAGGCCTTTGCCATCATCTCTTATGGTAAGGATTACACTGTCTCCGGAGTGTTCCGCGGTGAGGTGAACGGTTCCCTGGCGCGGCTTCCCCGCCGCCAGTCGGTCTTCCGGACCTTCGATTCCATGATCGATACTGTTTCTGATGATGTGAACCAGCGGGTCGTTGAGTCGCTCGATGACCGTTTTGTCCAGTTCCGTGCCGGCGCCTTCAGTCAGCATTTCCACTTCCTTGCCGAGTTGCTGGGAAAGGTCCCGCACAAGGCGGCGGAATTTGCTGAACGTGGAGCCGATGGGCATCATCCTGATATTGAGCGTGCTGTCACGCAGCTCCGACGTGAGTCGCTCCACTTCTTCCGCTATATGCGCCAGGTGCGGATCATTGCGAAGCGCGGCCGTCTGGGTCAGCCTCGCCTGGACTGTTACCAGTTCTCCCACTAGGTTCACCAGCGTGTCGAGCTTCTCCGAGGGGACGCGGATGCTTGAGGCGGCTTCGGTAGTTTGCCGCTTTTGTTGCGCCTCTCGTACCTGCTGCTGCTCCGCGAGCGCCGCTTCGACCATCGAGGGTGTTGTCAACCCCGATTCGACCAGCATTTCGCCAAAGAGTTTCTTTTGCTTCAGGACCCGCTCCATATCTTCAGCTGTCAGGTCGCCGCGTTCCACCAGGATCTCGCCAAGTTTCTTGTAGGTCGGCTTGTCGATGGCGCCACCCGAATCGTCGATTACATCGATGCATAGTTCATTGTCTTCTTCCACGAAAATGAAGACATCCTTGATAGCATTGATCCCCTTTGTCGTAGAAAGAATGATGTCCCAGTAGGTATAGCACAGTTCCGGGTCCAAGGTTTCGATTGGTGGGATGTCGGTCAGATGGGCAATGATACGGCATCTCCCAAGCTCCCGGAGTTCTTTCAGGAGAATCACGGGGTCGGTCCCGGTACAAAAGATGTTCCTGTTGGGTTTGAACCTGATACGGTAGAGTTTTGCGTTGTCATCGGTGCCGCGCCCTGGGGGCGCCGTTGCACTGGGCGCGCCCGATTCTTTCGTGTCTTGCCGTGCCGATGCCATCTGGCGGAAGGTGGCAATAAGGGTATTGCGTTCGCCGTTGTCCGTGCGGCCGTCACCCAAGAGCATGGCGCGGATCAGGTCTCCCGCCTTAAGGGTGTTGTTTATGAGTTCCCTGTTAATGCCGGTTATGCCTTCGCGTACATTGTCGAAAATGGTTTCAACCTCGTGGGTAAGTTCGGAAATTTCGGAAAACCCGAACATTGCGCCGGAACCCTTGATGGTATGCATTGCCCGGAATGCCCGATCGATCAAATCGGCGTCATCCGGTCGCTCTTCCAGTTCCAGCAGCGCGGCTTCGAGGTCCGCCAGCAGTTCCAGTGCCTCTTCTTTGAACGCTTCCCTGTGAACTTGTGCCGTATCCATGCAAATCCCTTCCTGTTATATCGGTAGTATGGTTGTTTCCCTGTTTGTTCAGGACAGGGTATCTTCATGCCAGAGGCAGACGTTTCCGTCGTGACCATGGCAACCCGTGTGGCGGGGGAAGCCCGCATCTTCCAGGCAGGGCAACAGGGTATTGATGTGTCCAGCCAGCATAAGCTGTTTTCCGGCATGCAGGGCTGCCCGGTGAGCGGAACAAAGAACCTGGAGACAGGACAGGTCTATGGAATCAGCCGCGTCAAGTTTGATTTCGATTCGCATGCCGCCTGCCAGAGCCTGAGCCAGGGCGGATTTCAAGTCAGCCGCGTCTTCTATGGTCATTGTGCCGCATATGGTAAGCGTCACGGTCTCTTCTGATTGTTCAAGGTTGCAGTTCATGGATTAACCCTCGTGATGTCGAAAAAAAACTGACGAATCGCCTCAAAAGGCTTCATGCTGAGGTTCGCCGTTTTCGGATGAGTACTTTACTTGATGAATCTTTTGATCGTTTCGATCAATTGATCCGGTTTGAACGGCTTTACTATCCAGCCGCTGGCACCTGCCTGTTTGCCGGCCGATTTCTTGGCATCCTGTGATTCAGTGGTCAGCATCACGATCGGGACAAACTTGAAGCCGGGCCGTGATCGCAGCTGACGGATAAGCTCGATGCCGTCCATTTCCGGCATGTTCAGATCGGTGATCACCATGGAAATTTTCTTGCCATCCAGTTTTGTAAGTGCATCTTTGCCGTTATTGGCGGAAACCACTTCATATCCGGCATCCTTCAGGGTGAAGGAAACCATCTGTCGCATCGATGCCGAATCGTCTACGATTAAGAGCGTGTGAGCCATTGCATCGTTCTCCTTTGATGTTCGGGTAGTGCTTGATTTACTGCCAGATTTCAGGTTCCGAAACGGATAGCGTTTCTTTCATGACCTGCCGTTCCGATTCCATGGTATACAGGTTTTCCATCCAGGAGAGATCTTCGGTAGCCGGCGCGACGGCGGTATCCGTATATTCTCCGTTTACCAGGGCAATCATCTTTTCATGGTTGTCACTGATGGTACATAGCGGTTCGATCACATGCTCGATTTTTTGCCGGGTAATATCCTGGAACTGCATGGATACGACAATGGCGCCGATATCCCGCGCCAGAGACTCGGTGTCCGTTGACAGTCCGTCCAACTCGTCCTTGGCGTGCTTCATCGACTCGTTGAGTTTGTTCATCGTATCATTAATGATGTTTTCCGACTCAAGGGAAAGGTTTTCCGTGCGCCCGGCATTCTCTTCCGTTTCCGCGTACATGGTATTAATCGTTGATTCGACGGTTCCGATGAGTTTCCCGATCTGTGCGGCGGCGGCTGTTGAGCGCCCCGACAGCTTCCGTACTTCATCGGCTACCACGGCGAATCCTCTGCCGTGTTCACCGGCACGAGCCGCCTCGATTGAGGCGTTCAATGCCAAAAGATTTGTCTGGTCGGCGATATATTCTATCTCCAGGACAACCTCGCGGATGCTTGCCATGGTATCGGTGGTGGACCGCATGTTCTCCAAGGCGTGTCGAGCGACCTGGTTGACGCTTCGCAGGTTTTCAATAACGGCGGAGAGTGCTGTTTTGCTCTGTTCTATGAGTGCCGAGTCACTCTCATGTTCATTACCGGCGAATTCCGAGAAGGCGTTGGCGGAACGGGAGGCCTGTGCACGGGCCCGGGACACAATGTCCATAAAACGTTCACCGATTTCGAGCACGGCATTCTCGGTTTCCTGGATAACCGACTCAAGCTGGTTGATGAGTACGGGAATGAGTTGGATATTCGAACTGAGGTGACACATAACCTGTTTATCGGTTTCATTGGATGCCGACTCGTTTTCGGGCGTGTCTTCTGCCGAAGATGGCGGGAATGCCGATTTTTCACGTCGGGACAGGGCACCATGATAGACAGCTGCAAGTGCCAGGAAAAGGAGTCCGCTGACTATCAAACGCATGCTGTCATCAGGTATCAGGGAAGGCGCTGAGGCTGCAAGCAAAAAGGTGCAAACTAGCAGGAAATTTCTGTTTTTGAGAAATGTCATAGTGGCTGAGTCCTGGGTTGTGAAAAATATAATTATGCACCTTCCCGTTATTCCTGGAGGAAAACGGGAAGGTGCATCACAATCTAACCTATTTTTGTCTTTGCTTGTTAGAATTTTTCGAAATCATCATCAAGATTATCGCTTCCCATATCGATGGCGAATCCTGCGTCGTTTGCCGCCTTCTTTCCATGGTACCCGTTTGCTTCGGCCTTAGGGGCAACCTGCTCTTGTGATTGCAGATGCATTGTTTGCCGAGCAGCAGGACGTTTCGGCGATGCGAGGTTCGTGTCGTCGGTGCGGAAGAAGGCAACGGTTCCCTGGAGTTGGGTTGCCTGGGCCGAGAGCTCTTCGGCGGTGGAAGACATTTCTTCCGCGGCACTGGCATTCTTCTGAATGACTTGGTCCAGTTGCTGGATTGCCTTGTTGATCTGATCGGCGCCGGAATCCTGCTCGCGGCTGGCGGCGGTAATTTCCTTGACCAAGTCCGCTGTTTTCTCGATGCTCGGCAGGATATTCGCAAGCAAGGCGCCTGCTTTTTCGGCCACTTCCACGCTGCTCGCGGAAAGTTCGCTGATCTCGCCGGCGGCTGCCTGGCTTCGTTCGGCGAGCTTGCGGACCTCAGCTGCCACCACGGCAAAGCCTTTGCCGTGCTCGCCGGCGCGGGCTGCTTCGATGGCGGCGTTCAGTGCCAGCATGTTGGTCTGTCGTGCAATTTCTTCGACGATATTAATCTTATCGGCAATTTCTTTCATAGCTAAAACAGTTTGTGCAACAGCTTTGCCGCCTTCGTTTGCTTCTTCCGAGGATTTTACCGCAATCTTCTCCGTCTGGATGGCGTTGTCGGCGTTCTGCCTGATGTTGGCCGACATCTGTTCCATGGATGATGACGCTTCCTCGGCCGAAGCGGCCTGTTCGGATGCGCCCTGGGACATCTGCTCGGCATTGCTGCTCATTTCCCTGCTGCCGGCAGCTACGTTATCGGCTGCGCTCTTGACGTCATTTACTACGCTGCCGAGTTTTTCGACCATGGCGGCCAAAGCGATCATGAGTTCATCTTTCGTTGAGCGTGGTGTTACCTTGACCATCAGGTTGCCGTCGGCGATTTCCTTGGCGATGCCGCCGATGTCTTCCATGGCGGTTTTTACTTCGTTCAGGTTTGAGTTGATCTTGCTGAAGTTTTCGTGCGCTTCCTTTGTGTACTTGTCGGCAGGCTTGATTCTCATATCGAGACCAAGGTCTCCCTGGGCGAGGAGATGCAGGTTGTTTGCAAGACGATCCACTTCCACCTGGGTGTAGTCCTTTGCGGTGATCATGGCGGTGAGATCCTGGACGACTTCGACGTAGCCGATCTTCTCGCCGCGCTTGTTGAGGAGGTAGGAGGTGTCCTGCTTGCACTTCGATCCGTGCCAATCGAAGAAACTCTCCGTGATGCCCCTGTTGAGCTGCCTGATGCCGCAACCTTCAGTGTTGCAGATGTTGGCGGCGGCATTGCTGCAGGGGAGGCCGATGGACGAGTTGCGGTCCTTGATCTGGCCGGCTTGTACCAGAAGCTTTTCGAAGGGCTTGTTGAGGAACGTCCAGTTCATGTCCATGTCGGTGACGTGGATCGGGAAGGGGACGGCGTCGATGATTGCCTCGTACCAGACGTTTTTGTCGACGACGGTGTCGAGGGTCTTGTTGATGCCTTCCACGATAGTGCGGTATTCGCCATTGTGCTTCGCGGCGTTTGCGCGCGTTTCAAAATCACCGCCGAGTGCCGCCGAGGCAAGCATATGGGTGTCGTCGGTCAATGCCTTGATAGCCTCGATCATGCCGATCAGGGCAGGGAGGAATTCGTCGTTTTCCGAGCGTTTTCCGGTACCGTTATTGATGGATTTAAGGAAATCGAGACTGCTCAGGTCGCCTTTCGAGATTTTATTTGAAATTTCAGTGGCAACCAGGAGCCTGTCGCGAACGTCGTTTACTGCCTTGCCGACCTCCGCGTAAATGCCGCGATAGGAGCCTTCCACTTGTGCGGTATGGTCGTTTTCGGCCATTTTCTGGAGTATTGCATTTGCTTCCAACAGTCCGCCAAGGCCGTCGATACAGTTGTTGAGGTTGTTCTTGATCTGGTCGAAGGCGCCGTTGTAATTGTTGACGATCTTCGGCGGGATCTCGCCATTGCTGATTTTGGACAAGTAAGAGGAAATGACCCTGGTGGGTGCTCCAAAACTGTAGAGGAGATCGTTGAGCCCTTTGATGATATCGGCCCATTCTCCGGAGAACTTGGAAACGTCTCCCTTGACGTTGAGGTCCCCGTTTTTGCTTGCCTGGATCAGCATGCCCAGTTCGCCGCGGAGTTCACTCATGGTGTCGACGAGGAGGTTAAGGTTGTTCTTGATGTTGTTATAATCGCCGCGGTATTCTTCGGTGATCTTTTCAGGAAGCTCTCCTTTGCTGATCTTGCCGATGTAGTCCATGGAGATCCGCAGCGGGGCGGTCATGTTTTCGAAGATATTGTTCATGCCGCCGGCAACCTTGGAGAAGAACCCCGCGTGTTTTTCGGTGTCCACACGCGTATCGAGATATCCCTCGTAGGAGGCTATGCAGACCTCGCGTACATCGAGACGCAATGCTTCAAGAGCGTTTCTCAACCGGTTGAGACTATCTTTCAGTTCCGCGAAGTCTCCCTGGTAGCCTTCGGTGATTTCGTCGAAGATTTCACCGCGGCTCAGCTCGCCGATGCGCTCGGCTGCGTGGTGGACCGGTTCGAGGGCTGCGTCGAGCATGCCGTTGACTTCGGCAATGATTCTCTGGAACTCGCCCTTGTGCTTTGTTTCGTCCGCCCGCGCCTTGAGGTTGCCCGCTATGGCGGCCTGTGCCAGAGTGTGGGTGTCGCCGACCAGGCCCTTGATGGCGCGAATCATCTCGTTGACCGATCCGAGAATACTGTCGGCTTCTTTTCCTTCCATGTCGATTTCTACGGAAAGATCACCGGCAGCGACGCTGCGGGCGATTTCAGCCACGTGCATGGGGTCGTCACCCAGCTGTTTCTGGACAATCCTGTTGATGACGAAGCCAAGTGCTATAGCCAGCAGCATGCCGACGACAATAATGATGAGCGACTTGTTTTCCGATGAACTTGCCAGGGAAGTGTTGGCGGCAGCCGCTTTTTCCAGGTTCAGGGATTTTTCTTCCAGAAGTTTCCGGAGTGAGCCTTGAACGATACCGGCTGCCTCCCCGGTTCCGGTGTCAGTGAGAATCCTGGCCGCTTTGGCCGGTTCATTGATTTTCGCGAACTGTATTGCCTTGTCCTTTTGCGAAGAAAATTTTGACCGTGCCTCTTTCAGTGAAGCGATCCGCTCCTTGTCTTCCTGATTTGCCGCCGATTTCTCCAAGAGCGAGATACTGCCGGCAATAGTTTGTTCCAGTCTGTTCAGTGTTTCTACGGTCTTTTGCAATTCGGCCGAATCTTTCACCGAGAGCAGAGTCTTCAGGGCTGTGTGCTCACGCTGTACCGCCGCGGTCATTTTTCCCAATGCCGCAACCGGCATGGCATCACGTGCCTGAGTCCTCGCATAGGAAGCGTCCACTTTTTTCATTTGGATGATGCCGAAGCCACCGATCAAACCGGCAAGGCAGGCTGCAGTTACAAAAGCAATGTAAAGCTTTGCCTTTAGAGTCAATCCCTTCAATAATTCTGAGTTGTTCATGTCATTCCTTTCCCGGGCGTGATCACCCACTATGCTGTCATTCAAAAGCTGTCATGTCTGTTACTGCTTTGTTCCTTCTTTTCAGGCTGCGTTGGAATCGGACATTTCAGCAAGGATGGCGACTTCCTCGAATGAAAATACCCTGTCGGTATCAAGGATGATGACAAACTCGTCATTCAGTTTTCCCATGCCCTTGATGAAGTCGATACTTAGTTTCATGCCGATACGTGGTGGCGGTTCGATCTGTGACGGATCGAGTTCCACCACTTCCTGAACTGAATCAGCCAGTGCTCCGACAATGGTTGTTTCATCGTCAATGAACACTTCCAGGACGACAATGCAGGTGTTGACGGTTTTCTCCGTGGCCTCCATGCCGAATTTCAACTTCATGTCGACGACCGGAACGACGCTGCCGCGCAGGTTAATGACTCCACGCATGAAGTCAGGGGTTTGTGGTACTTTCGTAATAGTTACTACATCAAGTATTTCCCTGACTTTTGCCACGTCGACCGCGAACGTTTCCTGGCCGAGCCTGAAGGTGAGGTATTGCCGGCTTTCTCTTTCAGTTCCCTCCATGGTTGCTCCTTTTTTTTGTCGTTAAACGAATGATAGTGTAAAAAAGGCGTTACCTGCAGTTCTTTGAAAAAAGAGAGCATCTGCGATACCTTTTGGGTCTCTCAACACTCAAAAGGAGGTTCACAGATGCTCCCAGGAGAACATGGTCTCCCAGAAGCGATTTTTGCTTTAG
>JAXGWF010000034.1:0-39346 GCA_040773465.1 Geobacteraceae bacterium
TGAGGCGCCTCCTTCGGATTTGAAACCGTGGGTCGTTATTCCCGATTCAATTTCATCAATCCAGAGAACGCACGGCGCAACCGCTTCGGCTGTTTTAAAAGCCTTGTTCAGACTTGCTTCCGGCGATCCGAATATCCCGCTGTAAACGGTTGACATATCCAGGCGGATCAGGGGAAGTCGCCACTCGGCGGCTATTGCCTTGACAAACAGCGACTTGCCGCAACCGGCAACTCCCATGATCAGGACGCCCTTGGGCAAGCCGACCCCCGAGGTGATACTCTTGAGACCGAATGCGACTTCGCGTCGTCTGAGCCAGTGCTTGAGATTTTCCATTCCGCCGAGCTGGTCGCGTCCGGTCGTTTCGATGACCAGTTCCATGATGCCGCTTTGCTGCAAAACCCGCCGCTTGTTTTCCAGGAGCGAATGCTCGGCGTCGGTTCCGGACATATCGGTTAACCGCAGTGTTCTGACGGCGCGCTCGAGGTCGACAAGGTCAAGTCCGCGAGCAGCCACCACCAGTCTGTCCAGCAGTTCCGAGTCGGCTTCGCATGCCTTGGCGAATGCCGGGTCGTTCACCAGGAACTGGCCGAGGAAAGAGCGAATTTCATCGACGTCGGGGAGCCCTTGCCTGAAGGGGACGATTTCCTCCTGGAGAGTGTGTGGTGTCCACGCGTCCTCGCCGAATATGACGGTAACTTTACCTTTACCTTTCGAGGCAAAGGCAAGATCCTTGAGCTTTCTGACCAGAAACGGATTGTCCCGCCAGAACCAGTGGATGTCCTTGAGGATGAGCAGCAGGGGACCCGGCTGGGAAATTACATGATCAATGGCTTTCAGTGGATCGACCGTATCGGATATTCTTTCGCCGTTTCGATTCAATCCTTCGGTGCAACTCCATATGAGTGGACTTCCCATTCCCTTGATACGGGTGGCTATCTGCAAGAGAAATCTTTCACAGCGCCGCTCGTTTTCGGTTACGATATAAAAAAGGGTCGTGCCGATGCTGACCTGCCGGAGAAACTGCTGCTGGTTTAGATTTTCCATGATGAATTCTCCACTGTCTTTTTCAATGCCGCAATGAACCGGATGTTATCGGCTAAGAATAGAATAACTAATGACGATTTGCCAATAGTTCTTTTCTTCCGCCTGCCTGCGACCGGGTGGGATGTTTTACATTTTTTTACAGATATGGAAAAGGTTTGTGATTATACTGAACACAAATTTGCGAGAGGCTGAACATGACGAACAAGATATTGATTATCGATGACGATGTGGAGTTGTGCGAACTGTTGGGCGATTATCTTTCCGCGGAGGGCTTTGCCGTCGATACGGTGCATGATGGCGAATCCGGAGCGGAAAAAGCTCTGGACAACGGTTTTGACCTTGTAGTGCTCGATGTGATGCTGCCGAAACTCAGCGGATTCGAGGTTTTGCGTCGTATTCGCACGGGTTCCGCGGTGCCGGTTCTGATGCTGACCGCACGGGGAGACGAGGTGGACCGCATCGTCGGTCTCGAGATGGGGGCCGACGACTATCTTCCCAAGCCCTTCAATCCTCGGGAGCTGGTTGCACGTCTTCGGGCAATTTTACGCCGTGCCGCGGCGCCTTTGACCGGTACTGACTCATCTGCTCTGCTTACCGTTGGTGACGTAGCGGTCGATCCCGGAGCCAGGGCCGTTCTCTGCGGCGGCAAGCCCGTGGAAACAACCTCGGTGGAGTTTTCCCTTCTTGAAGTACTGCTGCGCATGGCCGGGAAAGTTATCAGTCGCGAAGACCTTTCAATTCAGGCTCTCGGCCGAACACTCAATTATCAGGATCGCAGCATCGATGTCCATGTCAGCAGCCTGCGAAAAAAACTGGGACCGCTCGGTGATGGCGGCGAGCGGATCAAGTCTGTTCGTGGCGTCGGCTATATATACACGTGCCCTGCTTCCGAACGCAATCCTGATATGTAATTTGGTACTAGAGGTATTCCATGCGAACCATGTTCGTAAAGCTTTTCTTCTGGTTCTGGCTTGCCGTGACCCTTTCCGGAATCATCGTTTTCCTGATAGCATTCAACATGCGGATGGGGCCCATGCATGACCAGTTTGAACGTCGTTTTACGGCCGAACGTGCCCGGATCGTCTGCGACGCACTTGCGCTGTACGGCTATACGGCCGCTGGAATCTATGAGAAATATGGCGAGATTGCCACCAGGAATTTCATATATCAGGGAGAACCCCATGGAATGCGGGCCTATCTCTTCTCGAACAAGGGGACCTCGTTGTCGGGTTCCGTTCCCCGTCACCTTGAAGAGACCGTTCACCATCTTTTATCGAGCGGTTTGTCCCAATTGGTCTTTGGGAAGGGAGTTGTAAATGCGGCCGTTCTCGTGAAAAGTCCGCGTGGAATAACGTATGTGGCCGCTGCTGAAGGGGTGCCGCCTATGCCTCCCCCTCAGATGTTATTGCAGAGATGGCCGTTTCCGCCGGACTTCTGGTTCCGATTCTGCGTTTCGTTCGTTATCGGGGGACTGGTCTGCTATGGGCTTGCCTGGCACCTGACTTCCCCTATCCGTCAGCTTCGTGCCGCCGCTCAACGCCTGGGAACGGGCGACCTCTCGGCGCGGGTGTCACTTCGTACCAAGGGACGCGGCGATGAGGTGACCGACCTGATGCGGGACTTCAACCGCATGGCCGAGCGGATCGAGAACCTGATAACGGCACAGAAGCAATTGGTGAGGGATGTTTCCCATGAATTGCGATCACCGCTTGCCCGATTGAATGTGGCCCTGGGGCTGGCCAGGAGAAATGCTGCTCCGGCTTCCGAGGCGCCGCTCGATCGGATCGAACAGGAAGCGGAGCGCTTGAACGTCATGATCGGCGAGTTGCTTACCCTGAGTATGCTGGAGAGCGACAGCGAACGCTTTGTAAAAGAGCTTTTCGATGTTCGCGAGCTTGTGGACGAAGTGGTGCGGGATGCCCATTTCGAAGCGGCAGGCAGCAACCGTTCCGTTCGGGTCGTTTCCTCTGAGCCGCTCAGGATGACGGGGAACCGTGAGATGCTGCGCCGGGCACTGGAAAACGTAGTGCGTAACGGGGTGCGTTATACGGATGAAGGCACTTCCGTCGAGGTGTGCCTGCAGGAGTCACAGGGACGGATGATAATTCACGTTCGCGATCATGGTCCCGGCGTGCCCGAAGAGGCGCTTACGAAGATATTCCGTCCCTTTTACCGCCTGGCCGAGGCCCGCGACCGGCAGACCGGCGGCACCGGCATAGGATTGGCGATTACCGAGCGGGCCGTGCTGATGCATTCGGGTGAGGTGCGGGCAGCGAATGCCTCCGACGGTGGACTGGTGATCGAGATGAGCCTGCCGCTGACTTGAAATTACCCTGTTTTTTCGCTTTTCCCGTAGATGACGATGATAATGCCGTTTTTGCTGCCATTGCTGGTTGGCGTTATGTCGATGTTGCATGGGAACGGCTTTTCGGCAGACGAATGCACTGGGCAAAGAACAGGGAAATCACGCCGAGGCAGGCGCCGGCGAAGAACGGGATCCGGTAATCGATCATCCAGAGAAAGCCGCCGATCGCCGGGAGGAAGACCGCGGCCATGTGGTTGATGGTGACACCGACGGCAGTGCTCGGTGCGATGTCTGCGGGGTCGGCGATTTTATGAAAATAGGTGCGTATGGCGATGGCGAAGTTGAAGAGGATGGCATCGAGGATATACATACTGGCGGCAACGCCCTTGGAAGTGGTGAAGGCGTACGTCAGGAACACCACGATAACTACCGAATATTCGAGTGTGCAGAGGGTCCTCTCGCCGAAGGCGATGATCGCCCGGCCGATGAGAGGGTTGAGGAACCAGTTGATGCAATTGTTGACCAGGAAGAGCAGCGTGACTTCCTGCACCGTGAAGTTGAAGATCTTTACCAGCAGGAAGATGGAAAATACCGAGAATATCTGTCTCCTGGCGCCGGACAGGAAGGTGAGGAGGTAATAGAGCCAATAGCGTTTCCGTACGACCATTTTCAACCGTTGTGGAGGAATGCTCTCGTGGGTGGGGTCCTGGAACAGACCCCAGCAGCCGGCCAGGAATACCACGATGCCGATGACGAGGAACATTCCCCGGTAACTGATAAAATAACCCATGGCCCAGATGAGGAGGGCCGCAACGATACTCGATGCCGCGGCAATGCTTCTCAGTTTGCCGATGATCAGGGGCGAGACATGCGTGGCAAAATACTGAAGGGTGAGCGACTGGTTCGTGGTTTCGTAGTAGTGAAAACCGAAGCTCATCAGCAGCGTGGTGAACATGACACCCACGTAGGTGGGAAGCATGCCGGTCAGGGCGACGCCGATGCCGAGGATGGCTATGGAGAGGGCCGACAAGCGGTGTTCCCGGATCACCAGCATTACATAGACGGCAAGCAGCGCCAGAAAACCGGGCGCTTCGCGAATCGACTGGATGATTCCCACGTGCCGGCCTTCCAGGTGAACCACTTCCACGGCAAAATTGTTGAAAAGGATCGTATATCCCTGGATACCGATCATTGATGCCGCCGTCAGGATCATGAGGAACCGCAGCATCGGTTTCTGTTCGTTTTCGATCATCTGAAACCTTTCGGATGAGGCGGATACGAACAGATTGTATGTCACTCGACGGTTTTCTTCAACAAGTCCCTTTGCATTTTGATTCATGAAGGTTGCATGGACAAGTTTGCGGGTTTGGCGGTTCCCGCGGAACACCGGGAATGACAGGATTAAGAGTCTTCGCCATATTTTTGCTGGAGACAACCGGATTTTCTGTAATAATATAGCAGGACAGTGCAGGTCGGCAGGCTGGTAATTCGAGATTTTTTTTGGCGAATGCCAATCACTCGTTTTTCAAGGAGTCCGTAGATGTTTGAATTGTCCGATATGCATGAGAAGTGCAGGCAGTGCGCGTTCGACTATGCACGTATCGATACCGAGCGATGGAATGACAACAGTGCCCGTCGCGTCATGTGCCCGGTTTGCGGCTGGACCCGGCACGAAGAGCACCACTGGAAAAACGGCGCTCCACTCCTGGTAAAACGTACCGAAAGCCATGGATTCGGAGCGTATCGCCTGGTGCCGCCTGGTGGTTATTCCGGGTATAATGCATTTCATTCCGTTCCCGAACCGGTTGTTGTAGAACAAATCAGGGAACTGCTGGAGAAGAGGGGGTGGAAAGGATACCTGACGCTTTGGGACCCAAAGGTCAACCGGGCGCGGCTGGTGGCCGGAAGCCCGTTGCAGAAATTCGACGTTGCCGAAAAGAAACTATAGCGGGTTATTGAAAAACGTCATCAGGTCGGCCGGATGCAAGGTGCACGCAGTAAGCCGGTCGAGGCATGTCATGGTATCCCTTTTCCCTTGACTTTCGGAAGAATGTGCTATATAACATCAAACGCATGGGGCGTTGAATCTATTCAACGGTCGGTTTTTTAACGGTTTTTCCAGTCATGACAATGCAAAAAAATCATGCCTCTTTGGTACGCCGGAGAGGTATTTTTTACGGTGTCTTTTCCAGGTCATGAAGTTTGGCGGTGTAGCTCAGCCGGTTAGAGCATACGGCTCATATCCGTAGTGTCCGGGGTTCAAGTCCCTGCACCGCCACCAATTTTATAAAAAGCCAACCAATGCAAATCGTTGGCCCTTGAACTGAAACCCTTTTTCGATTATGCGAATACAATGCGCGCAACCGGAAAAGGGTTTTTTTGTGTCAAGGCCTAAGCCATGGTGTTGATTTGTTTCTGCCTTGACTTTTCGTAATATAATTTGTTATATAACACTGCATAAAAAATGAATAATCAATTTGCTCCGACCCGTCTTCCCTACGGCTTCCGCCACGGTGGACGGGCTATGGGTGTCGCCGGAAACAGCGCTGCCTCCCGTGTTTGGAAAGGAGTAAACACAGCGGCATTTTCTCGGCTGGCGGGTGTTTGTTTCCGTCAGCCTTTTTTTGTGCATTTCGAAAATCCGAGTGGACAAACATCCGGCGCCTATTTTGTCTTCGGTCGCCATCGAAAACCAATTCCAGAGTATGAACAAACTGTCCGGCAAAATATCTCAACTGACAATATCAGGTAACATGACACTGGTTGATGTTGATGTCCGCGGAACGCAGATGACGGTAATTACCATCGGGGTGCCGGAAAAGGTCGCTTATCTGAAAACCGGAAAAGATATTGAGCTGCTGTTCAATGAATCTGAAGTTTCGATAGGAAAACTGGGACAGGGAGAAATAAGCCTGATTAATCAAATGGATTGTGTTGTCGAAAGGCTTGTCCCCGGCCAGATATTTTCCCAGGTGATGCTTTCTTTTCAGGGATTCGGATTAACTTCCCTGATTACGACACGGTCGGCCAGGAGATTAAATCTGGAACCCGGTGACCGTGTAACGGCTTTTATCAAAACGAACGAAGTATTGTTAAAAGAGCCGAATGGGATCGGACATGCACATTGAATTGTCGATTAAAAAGAAACTGTTCACGGCTTCAGGAGAATTCACATTCAAGGCCGATCTCAACATCGATCGCGGTGAGATAGTATCCTTCTTTGGTCCTTCGGGTGTAGGAAAAACTACCCTGCTCCGTATTATTGCCGGGCTGACCGAAGCTGATGAAGGTTTTGTAAGGGTCGACGGGCAGACATGGTTTGACTCGGCAACCGGCACGAACCTGCCGCCGGGCAGACGGAAAGTAGGGTTCGTATTCCAGGATTATGCCCTGTTCCCGAATATGAGCGTACGCGAAAATTTGCTGTTTGCGCAGCCGAAGGTGGATAAAAGGCATGTCGACGAACTGTTGGACATCTTTGAGTTGACAAAACTGCAGCACCGCAGGCCCGGTTTTCTTTCGGGAGGCCAGAACCAGCGGGTGGCCCTTGCGCGGGCCCTGGCCCGGAAACCTGAATTGCTCCTTCTGGACGAACCGCTTTCCGCGCTGGATAACGAGATGAGAAATACCCTTCAGGATGAAATTCTTGAAATCCACAGGCTGTGGGGGATTACCACCATTCTGGTCAGCCACGATTTGCCGGAGGTGTTCAAACTGTGCAACCGGGTCATCACATTTCACAATGGCAGTGTTTCGGATGACGGAAATCCCTACGATATTTTTGCTAAAAGCAAAATAAGCGGTAAGTTGCAGCTTGTTGGCGAAGTGTTGAAGGTTGAAAAGGAAGACATCGTCGATATTCTCACGCTTCTTATAGGAAATTCTCCGGTGAAAATAGCCGTATGCAATAACACGCAAGAATCGTTTCTGCCGGGTGACAGTGCCCTGGTAATTTCCAAGGCGTTCAACCCGATTATTCAAAAAATAAATTCCACGGGAAAGGGAGGTACTGCAACAACATGAAAAAAGAACTGGTCTTGTGTGCGAGAATTTTCTGCTTCTTCGTTTTTTCACTGGTCGCCACCCCGCTCTATGCGCAGAATTTGATGATAGCTTCCGGAGCGGGTTATAAAAAGCCGGTTACCGAGGTGTTGGCTTCTTTCCAGAAAGATACCGGAATAAAAGCCGATGCCGCTTTCGGTAACCTCCAAATGGTGATCAGCCAGGCAAAACAGACTGGGGAAATCAGTAGCATAATAGGTGACAAGAAATTCCTCGCCAAATTCGAACCGAAAATGAAATTTGCCGGTTATCAGCAGATTGGCAAGGGGATCCTGGTGCTTGCATACCGTAAAGGGGTCAAACTCGATAAACCAGAGGACATGGCGTCTGACCGGGTAAAATCGCTATTCATGCCGCAGGAAAAAAAGGCCATTTACGGTAATGCCGGAACTGAAGCCCTGAAGTCATATGGGTATTCTACAAAACTTGCCGGAAAGATAACCCAGGTGGCAACGGTGCCCCAAGTGGTGTCCTACCTGCTTACCGGTGAGGCGGATGCCGGGTTCATCAATCTGACCGAGGCTTTGGCAAACAAAAACAAGCTGGGCGGTTATCTCATTATACCGCAAGACAAATACGCTGAAATAGCCATTGTTGCCGGCGTAGTAAAGGGTTTCGAAAAGAGCCCGGAAACGATGAAATTTCTCGACTATTTGAAGACGAAGACCGCAAAAGACATATTTCAAAAATACGGATTGTAATGACGATACAGACCCTTGCAAGCGATTACCTGTTGCACCCGGCCATCGGGCTCACTCTGAGGGTAACCCTGCTGGCGCTGTTCATGCAGTTGCTGGTTGGGTTGCCCCTCGGATTGTACCTGGCCGGGAAAAAAAATCTCTTGAAAAGCGTTGTCGAGCTTATCGTCACCTTGCCCATGATTTTTCCGCCTATGGCCTTGGGATTTTTTCTGCTCCTGGTCCTGGGCAAGAATGGCTTTGTCGGCAGGTTCATCCTGAACATATTTGAGTTCAAGATAATCTTCACTTTCTGGGGCGTGCTGATTGCCGTTTTCGTCGTTGGTTTGCCGTTTATGGTCAAGAGCGTTCAGGCGGCGCGGCAGCAAATGAATATCTCGCTGATCGAGGCGGCCGCCACGCTCGGAAAGACCCGGACCCAGACATTGTTCAAGGTGATCCTGCCGAATATAAAAAATGGTGTCGTAACCGGACTGCTGCTTTCGTTCGGACGCTCAGTAGGAGAGGTCGGCATCAGTCTGATGCTCGGTGGCAACATTATCGGGCGTACGGAAACGCTTTCACTGGCGATTTACAACGGCGTTTTTGAAGGAGAATTTTTCAAGGCGGCCATTTTCTCCATCATACTGTCCGCAATTGCCGTTGTCGTATTGTTGGCCTTGAATCTGCTGAATAAAAACAAGATATCCGATTTCAGCATATAGAACTTTCAGGTGCTTCACATCAGTTCCGGGTGCAGTGCTCTCCGTCATCACTCAGCGCTGTGACCTGAGTTTTTTCCGGAACCTGAAATGTGTTTGTTCAACGGTAGACCCTCTTGGCATCATAGCCAAGATCAAACACTTTTACAGTTCCCATCGTCTGAAGATTACTCTTATGTCCTTTGGAGAATATTCTTCACTTATTCGCGTAATTTTTGAAATTAGTACGTAAGTCCTGCCTGAAGCTTGATTTCCCTGGTAACCCATTGAAAGCAATTAACGATTCGAGTTCGGCTATACTTTTCCGGCGGAATACGGTATAGTAAATTTCTTAAAATGACGATTACATTGCGCGCACATTCTGGTCCACGTTTGAGGGGAGTGGGCGCGAGCGATGGTCATAATCATCATTGTTTTCAGGTAGATAATGTTGGTGGTAACAAAAGCTTTGAATCCTGCACCGCCACCATATCTTCCCCTCTTTGCCAGGAAAGGAGGGGATTTTTCGTTTCAAGAGGCAACAAGCAAGGCGTCGGGGAGAAGTGAGCGTACCGTTCGACTTCTACGCGACCGCCGGGCATTTTTGGGGAGGACTCACTGCAAAAGGATCCGGTGCTGAAAAAAGTTTCCGAATTCATTCGTGAGAACCGCCTGTTCACCCGTGGCGACATGGTGGTTGTCGCGGTTTCGGGAGGTGCCGACTCCGTGGCGCTTCTGGATATCCTCGCTTCACTGGTCAAATTGCGCCTCACCCTGATCGTTGCCCACCTGAATCACGGTTTGCGGGGCGAAGAATCGGATGCCGATGCGATCTTTGTCGAGCGTCTGGCTGCTCAATACGGAGTTCCCGTAGAATTGAAGCGGGTGGAAGTAGCGAGTATCGCCAGAGCACGAAAACTGTCCCTGGAGGAGGCCGGGAGGGTTGCCCGCTATGAGTGGTTCGACAGGGTCGCCGCGGCTCGACGCGCCTGTTCGGTGGCGTTGGGGCACCATGCGGACGACCAGGCGGAAACCTTTCTGCTGCGGCTTTTTCGCGGTTCCGGCACTACCGGCCTTGCCAGCATGCGGCCACGTTCCTTAGAGAGGTATGTCAGACCGCTTCTGACCCTTACCCGTGAAGAAATTATCGCCTACCTGAAGCGGCGCGGTCTGTCCTGGCGCCACGACAGCAGCAACGACGAAACTGACTTCCTCCGCAACCGAATTCGCCATGAATGTCTTCCCTACCTGAGGACTTACAATCCGGCTATCAACGAACGACTTGCCACTACCGCCGAAATTCTGGCTGCAGACGAAGCGCTTTTGGAAAAGCTTACCGACCAGGTATTCCCTCGATTGTCCCGGGTTGCTTCCGACAATGTCGTCCTTGACCTGAATGCGGTACGCGCCGAACTCCCCGGCCTGCGCTATCGGCTGTATCGGCGGGCGATTCTCTCTCTTAAGGGTAACCTTGCCCGCATTTCCGCACATCACCTGAAACAGATCGATGAAATGGTCTGCGCTTTCATGTCCCGGGGGGAACAGTCGCTTCCCGGCGGTCTTGCGGTCATGCGTTGCTACGAAGAACTGCACTTTCTGTTGAAAGGAAGGGGGCAGCCGAAAGAGTTCGGCGAGCTCCTGATCGATGGGGCGGGGAACTATCCGCTTGCTGATGGGTGTATTCTGCGCGTTCGCCTGACTGCGCCACCGCGGGAACTGCAGTCCGTATCGCGGTTCCGTGCCTACTTCGATCTTGGCAGAACCCCGTTTCCCTGGACATTGCGAACCTTCCGGCCGGGGGACCGGTTTCGTCCCTTCGGCATGACGGGAACCAGGAAAGTCAAGGACTTCTTTATTGACGAAAAGATTCCCGTTCCGGTGCGACGGCGGATACCGCTCCTCTTTTCCGCTGAGGAGCTTATCTGGGTCTGCGGACTCAGGGTCGCGGAGTCGGGGCGCATTCTGCCGGGAACCGCGTTGGTCGCGGAGATTGAAATTACCGGAAACACGCCTTATAGTTCTTGTAAAACAGCAGGTCGTATGGTATTTCATCAAGAGTATTGAATATATTCCGCCTTTCTGCGTGTCGTATTCTCGGCGCATGTTCAGCGGGTTGTCTTCTCACCACTTTGGCGGACCTCGATGTCGAAGTCGCGGGTTGCCGTGTCGAACCGGCTGCTTGACATCGGGCTTGCCGCGCGACACAATCCGGGCATGATTCCGTACAACCCATCGAGCATTGTACAGCGGAAAAACTTCTTTTTTACCGAATAAAAAACATCACTGCCGCATCCGGCTTTTCCGGATGAATTCAGGCAGCGGGGGTACCTTTGAACCAGTTTCATAAAAATCTAGCACTGTGGCTCGTCATCGTATTGATGATGATCCTTGTTTTCAACCTGTTCAACCGATCCCAGACGGGTCAGGAAAAAGCGAACTACACCCAGTTTATCGCCGCTCTCGACGCGGGCCGGGTTGCATCGGTCACCTTGCGCGGCAACGAGATTGTCGGCAAGTATACCAACGGCAAGGAATTCAGGACCTACAAACCTGAAGATCCTCAACTGACCCAGAAGCTGCTGGAGCGGAAGATTCCCGTCACCGCGGAGCCGGCGGAGGATAAGGTTCCCTGGTTCTCCATGCTTCTTTCCTGGTTTCCGCTGATTCTCCTGATCGCCGTCTGGATTTTCTTCATGCGCCAGATGCAGTCCGGCGGCGGCAAGGCAATGGCGTTCGGCAAGAGCCGGGCAAAGCTTTTGACCGAAGCCCAGGGCAAGATTACTTTCGAGGATGTCGCCGGCGTGGATGAGGCCAAGGAAGAGCTTGCCGAAATCATATCTTTCCTGAAGGATCCCAAGAAGTTCACCAAGCTCGGCGGCAGACTGCCGAAAGGCGTTTTGCTCGTGGGGCCGCCGGGAACCGGCAAGACACTCCTGGCACGCGCAATTGCGGGTGAGGCGGGTGTTCCCTTCTTTTCCATCTCCGGTTCCGACTTCGTGGAGATGTTTGTCGGTGTCGGGGCGAGCCGGGTACGCGACCTGTTCGTGCAGGGGAAAAAGAATGCCCCCTGCATCATCTTTATCGACGAAATCGACGCGGTCGGCCGCCATCGCGGCGCGGGTCTCGGCGGCGGTCACGACGAACGCGAACAGACCCTCAACCAGCTCCTGGTCGAGATGGACGGTTTCGAGTCCAATGAAGGAGTCATCCTGATTTCCGCCACCAACAGGCCGGACGTCCTCGATCCCGCGCTGCTCCGGCCGGGACGTTTCGACCGGCAGGTAGTGGTGCCGCGACCCGATGTCAAGGGCCGTGAAGAGATTCTCAAGGTTCACTCGCGGAAAACCCCTCTGGCTCCGAGTGTCGATCTTTCGGTGGTGGCCCGCGGGACTCCCGGATTTTCCGGCGCCGATCTTGCCAATGTCGTCAATGAAGCGGCGCTTCTCGCGGCTCGCAAGGATAAGAATTTCGTCGAGATGCAGGATCTCGACGATGCCAAGGACAAGGTCCTGATGGGTGTCGAGCGTCGGAGCATGGTCATTTCCGAAGAGGAGAAGAAGAACACCGCCTACCATGAGGCCGGCCACACGCTGGTCGCAAAACTCATCCCCGGTACCGACCCCGTGCACAAGGTGTCGATCATTCCGCGCGGCAGGGCGCTCGGCATAACCATGCAGCTGCCCATCGAGGACAAGCACTCCTACAACAAGGAGACGCTGCTGAACAGGATTGCCGTTCTCATGGGCGGGCGTGCCGCCGAGGAAATCGTCTTCCAGACGATGACCACCGGCGCCGGCAACGATATCGAGCATGCCACGGAAATCGCCAGGAAGATGATCTGCGAGTGGGGCATGAGCGACCGTCTCGGTCCGGTCACCTTCGGCAAGAAGGATGAACAGATTTTCCTCGGCCGTGAAATGGCGGCGACCAAGAACTACAGCGAAGCGACCGCCGTCGAAATCGACGAGGAGATCAGGCGGGTCGTGGAAGAGAACTACAATCGCGCCCGAACCCTGTTGTCCGACAACATCGACACGTTGCACAAGCTTTCCCAGGCACTTATCGAGAAGGAAAATCTGAGTGCATCCGACGTGGACGAGATCATTGGATTCAAGAACGTTGCCTCTCCCGCACCCGTCGAGTCGGCAGAGGTGCTTGAGGATTGATGCGCTCGCGGGAAGATGTCGCGTAACGTGATGGAAGATTCAGTGACTGATCCGCATGAAGACGCGTTGTGCCGTGCCAATCTCTGGCAGGTCGGCCGGCGGACGTTGGACTTGTCGTTGCGTCCCCACATCATGGGGATCCTTAACGTGACGCCCGATTCCTTTTCCGACGGCTCGTGTTACTTCGATCCTGGCCGGGCGGTGGACCGGGCTCTGGAAATGGAAGAAGAAGGGGCCGACAGTATCGACATCGGCGGAGAAAGCACCCGTCCTTTTGCGCCTCCCGTTGATGAAGACGAAGAGTCGCGGAGAGTGATTCCGGTGATCGAACGGCTTGCCGGGCGACTTCGCGTGCCGATCTCCATCGATACCTACAAGGCATCGGTGGCGCAGCGGGCCATTGATGCGGGAGTCGAGATCGTCAACGATATAAGCGGCTGCACCTTTGATCCCCGCATGTTCGAGGTGGTGGCCGCTTCCGCCGTCGGTCTGGTCGTAATGCACACCCGGGGCACGCCGACGGAGATGCAGCGTAATACGTCTTACACGGCTGTTGTGCCGGAGATCATCCGGTTCTTGCGTGAGCGTCTGTCAGCCGCGTCGGCGGCGGGAATCTCCCTCGCAAGGGTCGTAGTGGATCCCGGTATCGGCTTTGGCAAGAGTGTCCAGGGCAATCTGGAAATACTTCGAAAGCTGGAATCTTTCGCCGTTCTTTCCCGGCCCCTGCTCATCGGCACTTCGAGAAAGACCTTTATCGGGAAGATACTTGACCGTGAGGTGGGTGACCGCGGCTTCGGAACGGCTGCAACGATAGCGTTGTCTGTAGCCAAGGGAGCATCCATTCTCAGGGTGCATGATGTCCGAGCCATGCGGGATGTGGCACTGCTGGCCGACGCAATAGTGCGATCTTCAACGGACTAGGAGTTTCTCTGCGGCGTCGGCACGGGGCATACTATGCAATGCGCACCGGCGAAACACTTTCCATAAGGTGGAAAGCATTGTTATGAATGCATCCTGTAACAAGACCTTCTGGTGAATATGATGATGACTCCCCTGGGACATGTTGCCTGGCTTGATCTCGTCGATATCCTGCTTGTCGCTTTTATTCTCTACCGGATCATTCTTCTCATTAAAGGAACGATAGCTGTTCGTCTCCTGGTCAGCCTGACCGTACTGTTCGTGTTCCATTTCTTTTCCCAACTGCTCGGCCTGCGGACATTGTATTGGATACTGGACAGTTTTTTCGGCGCCATTCTTCTCGTTCTGGTCATCATCTTTCAGCATGATATCCGTCGTGCCCTCTCGAGCATGAGGAAAAGCCCGTTTTTCCGGGATCGCGGGGACGGCGCAGCGGAACTCGTTGAAGAACTTGTCGTTGCCACTGATGTGCTGGCCAGGAAGCGGATCGGCGCCCTGATCGTCATTGAGCGGGAAATGGAGGTGGAGAACTACCTGGAGGTTGGGACACAGATAGACGCCAAGGTTACCAGCGAGCTCATTACCTCGATCTTTCTTCCCTATTCTCCGATCCATGACGGGGCGGTAATAATCCAGAAGCAAAAGTTGAAAAAGGCTGGATGCTTCCTGCCGTTGTCCCGCAACCCGGAATTGAGTAAGACACTGGGGACGCGGCATCGTGCGGCTATCGGCCTTTCAGAGGTCACTGACGCCGTTGTCCTCGTCGTTTCCGAGGAAACCGGGGCGGTTTCCATGGCATGCAACGGCAAGATTACCCTGGGCGTCGATCAGAACGTGCTGCGCAAATTGTTGAAGAAACAGATCGATGTCAAGCAGTTCAGGTGGTTCACATGATGCTATGGCAGGCGCTGGTCAATAATCTTTCCCTTAAGCTTCTTGCACTGCTGCTGGCGGTTGCGCTCTGGTTGCTTGCGACCGGCGCGACGGATACCAAACGGGAGCTTTCCGTGCCGCTCACCATGCGGAACCTGTCGCCGGAACTCGTTGTGGCCAGTCCGATTCCCGAGTTTGTCGATGTTACCATTGCCGGCCCGAAGATCAGGATTCTCGGGTTGCGATCCGAAGAAATGTCGCTTGTCCTGGATCTGGGCAACCTCGGCGCCGGGACCGTTACCTTCGGCAGCATGGAAAAACGGCTTGGAATTCCTCCGGGTATCAGCGTATTGCGGGTATACCCGTCCGTCATTGACGTGGAGCTGGTTCGCAAATCCCGACGGAGGAAGAAATAGGGATTGACTGACGAACAGGTCGGCATCTCTACTCAACTGTTTTGTGAATTTGTTTGATTGGCGACTTTTCGGCGTGCTCCGACAGGAGGCTTGTCTTGCAGTGAAAGAACACTCTTTTGGTTTTCCCTTCGTCCCGCAGCTTGTGCTGCCATGCCGCTCAGGGAGAGTATGCCCTGAAGGGTCGGGTGAGGAGGAAGGGCGCAAGATGGTTCTCGAGAAAAAACATGAAGAGGAACTACGTTAAATGAAGAAACTGTTTGGAACTGATGGTGTGCGGGGGGTGGCGAATGTCTACCCCATGACAACGGAAATGGCGATGCAGATTGGCCGGGCCGCGGCCCATATTTTTAAAAAAGACGGCGACTCCCGACGACATCGCATTGTTATCGGCAAAGATACGCGCCTTTCCGGCTACATGATAGAAAACGCGCTTTCCGCGGGTATTTGCTCCATGGGTGTCGATGTACTTCTCGTGGGACCTCTGCCGACACCCGGGATCGCCAACATCACCTCATCCATGCGAGCCGATGCGGGAGTGGTTATCTCCGCTTCCCATAACCCTTTCCAGGATAACGGCATCAAGATTTTTTCCCGCGAGGGCATCAAGCTTCCCGATGCCGTGGAACTTGCCATCGAGGAGTTGATTTTTTCCAGGGATCTCGATTCACTTCGTCCTATTGCCACGGAAGTCGGCAAGGCGTACCGCATCGATGACGCGGCAGGCCGATATGTCGTTTTTCTCAAGAACGGCTTTCCCAAGGAATTGGACCTCGTCGGCATGAAAATAGTTCTCGATTGTGCCAACGGCGCAGCCTACAAGGTTGCCCCGGCGGTCTTCGAGGAACTTGGCGCTGAAATCATTCCGCTCGGCATAAAGCCCAACGGCACGAACATTAACGACGGTTGCGGCTCGCTCTATCCCGAGCAACTTTGCGATGCGGTCAGAAACAACGGGGCCGACCTGGGGATTGCCCTGGATGGTGATGCGGACCGCGTTATCTTCGTGGATGAATACGGCAACGAAGTGGATGGGGACCATATCATGGCCATTTGCGCAACCGACCTCCTGAAGCGGAGGAAACTGCGGAAGAATACCCTGGTGGCTACGGTGATGAGCAATATGGGCCTGGATATCGCCATCAGGAACGCCGGCGGCAAGATCGTCAAGACCGCGGTAGGAGATCGCTACGTCATTGAAGAAATGATCAAGAATGGCTACAATTTCGGCGGTGAGCAGTCGGGACACCTTATTTTTCTCGACTACAACACCACGGGTGACGGCATCCAGTCCGCTCTCCAGGTTCTGGCCATCATGCGCCGGAAGGGTCGGCGGTTGTCTGAGCTGGCAAAGGTCATGACGGCCCTGCCGCAAGTGCTGGTGAACGTACGGGTCAAGGAAAAGAAGGATATCAAGACAATTCCCGAAATTGCGGCACTGCTGGCCGATATTGAAGCGAAACAGAAGGATGAGGGACGATTACTCATTCGCTATTCCGGGACCGAACCGCTCCTGCGGATCATGCTCGAGGGGCGCGACATTGGAGAAATTCAGGCCTGGGCCGATGAGATCGCCGGCCTTGTCCGTGCCAAGATAGGAGGAGAGTAACGTGGCCAAGCTGGGAGTCAATGTCGATCACGTGGCAACAATTCGCCAGGCGCGCGGAGGATCGGAGCCTGATCCGGTCGCTGCCGCCGCTATTGCCGAACTCGCGGGAGCCGACGGCATAACCATCCACCTCAGGGAAGACCGACGGCATATTCAGGACCGCGACCTCAAGCTTCTCAGGCAGACGGTGGGGACCAAGCTCAATCTGGAAATGGCGGCGACCGAAGAGATGGTCGGGATCGCTCTGGGAGTGAAGCCCGACATGTGCACCATGGTGCCGGAGAAGCGCCAGGAACTGACCACCGAAGGTGGTCTCGATGTAATCCTTAACGCTCAGGCGCTGGAGCATGCCATTGCCAGGCTCCAGGACGGCGGTATCCTGGTGAGTCTCTTTATCGATCCGGATCCGGACCAGATCAAGAAATCGGCCAAGATCGGCGCCGATTACGTGGAAATCCATACCGGCGGCTTTGCCGAGGCCGACGATTGGAAAGCCGAAGAACAGGAACTGATTAAAATTGAAAACGCCATCAGGCTTGCCGCCAAGCTGGGCCTCGGTGTGAATGCCGGCCACGGTCTCAATTATGCCAATATCAAGAAGGTTGCCGCGCTTGGCGGTGTCGAAGAGTACAATATCGGCCATTCCATAATATCGAAAGCGGTGCTGGTCGGGCTCGACCGGGCTGTGAGGGATATGATCGAGCTGATCAAGTATGCCTGAGTTTCTGTTCGGAAGTTCTCGACAGGGGGCGTTTTGACGTATCGCAGACCTGCCGGGGTTCCGGAAACCCGGCAGGTCTTGTTTTGACGCGGCCGGTTTTGTGTTTCGGGAAAGATCTTGACCGGGATTCTTCACGTTTTCTCCGCACGGGAAACTGGATTGACAATTCCAGCCTGAGGAGTAACCTTTTTATTACATGCAGTTAAGAGGTTGTTGGAAAACCGCGGCGGCGAACGTCTGCCGGCCGGCATGAACGTGTTTGCCCTTGGTTTCCAACCATCCCGGCCGGATAGACTGAAGGAGGTGCTCTATGAAAAATTGGATGGTCTTGCTGACCGTAGTTCTTTTTTTCACGGGGTGTGCTCATGTCATCAGCGAGGAGTCGCGCAATCTGGTTGATCCGACGATACAATTTCAGAGCCTGCGGGCGAATCCCGACTCCTTTGTCGGAAAATATGTCATGCTGGGTGGAACTATTGCCGGTGTCAAGAATGACGAGGACGGTTCCCGTTTGGAAATTGTCCAGTCGCCACTTGAGAGCAATGAACTGCCTGAAGAGATTTCCCATTCGTCGGGAGGGCGGTTTCTGGCAATTTCTTCCGGCTTTCTCGACCCAATGGTTTATAAATCGGGACGTAGAGTTACCTTGGTTGGCCGGGTTCTGGGAAAGAAAACACTGCCCATCGACCGGATAGAGTATACCTACCCGGTTCTGGCCATTCGTGAGATACATGTCTGGAGCAAGTCGGAGATTAATCCTCCACAGTATCCACCGCCACGCTATTATTATGATCCCTTCTGGTGGGGCCCTCCCTATTACTGGTGGTACCGACATCCGTATTATTGGTAGTTCCGTGATGTTCTGGTTCGAGAGTGTCAGTTTCGCAAGTCGCTTTTCGCTTCGTTGCACCTCTTTGCCTTGAACTCTTGGCTCGGATTTCCATGCGTCGAATGTTCTGCCTCAAAAAATGATTTCGCACCGGACTGTAGAGGTATCAATGGTGGTGGAAATCGCCGCGTTATGGCTTCGGGAACATCTGGACGATCCTTGTGGAAAAAAACGGAAGCTGGAGCATATCCATCGTTATTCCTTTTGAAAATCCTCTTCCCCGATTTGTGTCAGGCATTGTTTTCGGGGGAGAAATACTTTGACAAATAAGAAGCCATTCCTTTACTATTGCCGCAAATTACGGTCGAGGTTTCCGCATGGAATCAGCGTTAGCTCTCATCGAGACGGAGCTGAAAAGTGTTGAGCAGCAATTCAGAAAAGACCTGGAATCGGACGTTTTTCTCATCAGGAAGGTGGGGGAATACGTCCTTTCCAGTGGCGGCAAACGTATCCGTCCCGCCTTGCTGCTGCTTTCCGCGAAGCTTCTCGGTTATGAGGGGCAACGGCATATTTCCCTGGCGAGCGTAATTGAATTCATTCATACCGCAACCCTGCTCCATGACGATGTCGTCGATAACGCAAGTCTTCGACGGGGGGCGGCATCCGCGAACACCCTGTGGGGAAATGAAGCGTCGGTACTGGTGGGAGACTACCTGTTTTCCAAGTCTTTTTCCCTGATGGTTGAGGATGGCGATCTTGATATCCTGCGGGTTATCTCCGATGCGACCACCATTATTGCCAAGGGAGAGGTCATGCAGCTTGTTTCCATGAGCGACCTGGATATTACCGAGGATCAGTATATCGAGGTGGTCAAAAGCAAGACGGCGGTACTGCTCGCGACTGCATGCCAAACCGGCGCTATCCTCGGTAAGGCATCTCTGGACAAGGAGGCTGCGTTGCGCGATTTCGGCATGGATCTGGGAACGGCTTTCCAGCTCATTGACGATATGCTCGACTATGTTTCCAGTGAAGAGCAGTTCGGCAAAAGCATCGGCCACGATCTCAAAGAAGGAAAAGTCACCTTGCCGCTGATCCATATCTTGAAGCGTTGCACCGATTCCGAGAGACGGCGGATTTACAACGTTATTTCCTGTAAAACGCATGAAGTCGAGGATTTTCGCAATGTTGTATCCATGGTTTGCTCTTATGGCGGCATAGAGTATTCCGTACAGAAGGCGCTAGAGTATGTAAACCGGGGCAAGGATAAGCTGAAACTGTTTCCCGATTCTCCCGGCAAACGGGCGTTGTTTTCGCTTGCCGATTATGTGGTAACCCGCAACCATTAACCAGCCGCACGTCGACCCGCTTGGTTGAATGTCCCTTTCCCGTGTAGAATCCGGCGCCTTTTTCGGAAAAGAGAGAATCCGCCATGCGAAAAGAACACCCTGTCAGGCTTCTCCTGCTTGTTATTTTTATCCCCCTTTTTTGTAGCGCCTGTTCGAAGAGCGCTTCCTCCCTTGCGCCGGGAGATGCCGCTCCCGATTTTGCCATGCATGACCTGTCGGGAAACCTGGTGCGGCTTGCTGATGTACGGGGCACCGTCGTGCTGTTGAATTTCTGGGCCACCTGGTGTCCGCCATGCCGCGAAGAGGTCCCTTCACTGGTACGGCTGCATGCAATAATGGGAAATAAGGGCTTTCGCATGCTGACCGTTTCCCTTGACGATGGCGGCGCTCTTACGGTTGATTCGTTTTTCCGAAGGACCGGCTACCGTTTGCCAACCCTGCCGGACCCCGGCGGCAAGCTGGCGAAACTCTATGGGGTTACCGGGGTTCCCGAGACATTTATCCTTGATGGGAACGGCATTGTCAGGAAAAAAATCATTGGTCCCGTTGACTGGGATGACCCTTCCATGGTGACCTATCTATCGGAATTGCGAAACTTGTAGCAGACTATGAGATTCGTCATTGAAATGGATTGACGGCATTGTCCGCGAGTCTGCGGAAAACCGGCAAGGAGTCTGTTGAATGGAATCAGCGAATATCAGCATCATAGGCGCATTCGTCGCCGGCCTTCTTTCGTTCCTTTCTCCCTGTGTGCTGCCCCTTATCCCCTCCTATATTACCTATATCACCGGATTGTCCTTCGCGGACCTCAAGGATGAACATCCTACACACCTGGTTCGCAGGAAGACGGTAATCCATTCACTGCTGTTCATAGCCGGTTTTACCCTGGTTTTCGTTGCGCTCGGCGCATCCGCGACCTATGTCGGCGGTTTTCTCCAGGAACGGGTCGACCTGATCCGGAAAATAGGCGGGACATTGATCGTAATTTTCGGTATCCATGTGACCGGGCTTCTCCACCTGGGCGTTCTCCTCGGAGAAAAGAGGATCAGGATACATAAAAAACCGGCGGGTTACGCGGGCAGCGTCCTTGTCGGCATAGCCTTCGCCGCGGGCTGGACTCCGTGCATCGGGCCGATTCTTGCGTCGATTCTCATGATTGCCGCTACCGAAGAAAAAATCTACCGGGGCATGATTCTTTTATTAAGCTATTCTTTTGGACTCGGTACCCCGTTTTTCCTTTCATCGCTGGCACTGCACAAATTTCTCGCTTTGTTCAACCGTTACAAAAAGATGATCAGGATTTTCGAGATAGTGACGGGGTTTTTTCTTATCATCGTCGGAATCCTGGTTTTCACCAACTCGCTTACCGTACTATCACAATACCTCACCATTCTGCTGCAGGGCGGGTTCTGAGTGATTGTTCGACAACCTGTCATGCGATCTCGCCGCCGTTTCTTTTTCCATGACCGCCGATGAAGACGGCGCTTGTCTGCCTTCTTTCTAGGCAGAATTGCCTCGCATTTGGCTCTGTTCCCCTCCTTAATTCTTGTAACTTCATGAAATCATGAGAGCTGTTTCTTGTGGCATGGCTTGTGCTAAATAGTGTCCCGTGTGGTTGATTCACCGCATGAATCCAAATGAAGTGCTTTCACCGGCAAGACGCAGGGACGCATCCCGTACCAGTAGCAACCGTATACTCATGGAAGAGGCAATGGGGCCTCGGAGATGAATTCTCCGAGGCCTTTTTCTTTCGGGGAGGCATCAATGACAACGCCTGAAACCAGGATAATTGTCGACGACATCCGGGCAAGCATCGCCTGCGGCGTTTCCGCGGTTGATATTTCACTTTCCGTTTCCGACATGATGATCGCCAACAAGCTGCGCAAAGACCGGGCCTGGGTTATAGAGCAATTGCGGACCGCCCTGTCCTTTGCAAAGGACCACGATCTGTATGTTTCCGTGGGGGGAGAGGATTCGAGCAGGGCGGATTCCGAATTCCTCGTGGAATTGATGGGCATTGCCCGAGAACTTGGCGGAGACCGGTTCCGATTTTGCGATACCCTGGGAATTCTTGATCCGTTTCTCATGCATGAAAAAATCGCCACTCTCAGGGCCGCGGTTCCCGGACTTCCCATTGAAGTGCATACCCACAATGATCTCGGTATGGCTACGGCAAATGCCATAGCGGGAGTCAGGGCCGGTGCGCGGTTCGTAAATACCACGGTAAACGGGCTTGGAGAGCGTGCGGGAAATGCCGCTTTGGAGGAAGTCGTCATGGGAATCAAGCTTGCCTGCGGAATGGATCTGGATATACAGACTCACCGGTTTCATGAAATATCCCGCTTTGTGGGCAGAGCCTCGGGTCGCCCGGTGCCGGATTGGAAGCCGGTGGTGGGAAAGCGGGTGTTTTCCCACGAATCGGGAATCCACGCCGACGGCGTTATTAAGGACCCCCGTAATTACGAAGGATTCGATCCGGCCGAGGTAGGCCTGAGCAGGTATCTCGTCCTTGGCAAGCACTCGGGCGCCAGTATCCTCATGGAGCGATTCAGGGAGTTGGGAATTACGCTGTCGCGGGATGAGGCGGCCGGCTTGATGGAACGGGTTCGCGAAAAATCCCAGGAAGTGAGGCGCCCTTTGAAAAATCGCGAGCTTCGCGGGCTTTCTCGGGGCAGCATCCTCTCAGCGACGGTGCCGCAAGATTATGCCGCCTGCTCGGATACACCGTGAAAAATGATGATTTTTCCTTTGAACCGTCTTTTTACTCAGCACGAATGAATCTGTCTGAGAATACGGCTTGTAATGATTAAAATATAGGCAGAAACCAGGTTCACGCTTGTTTGTTTTTCTGGAAGATTTTCTCAATAATCTCGTAACAGCTTGTAATTATAAGCAAATAAAAGTTCAGTCCCGCTGGCATGCCAGATGCAGAGACAGAGATATGCCATTGAACGAGACTGAACCAACGCGCTGCCCGAATTGAGCGGAAAGCACCAGACACGGGAAACACGAAAAAGCTGTTTTTTTCAAAAATATTCGAGAAAGGGGGGCACGTGGTTCAGTTGGTTGCCCGATAAGATTACGGGAGGCCGCTTGAGGTTGATGGCCGGGATATTCGTTAGAATACCGAGCCGAGAAAATGTTGACTGTTCAGTGTTTAGCACGAACTGGAAATTTCAGGATAACGGGGGTACGAAATGAAGCTGGTAGAAGCGATCATAAAACCTTTCAAGTTGGATGAAGTGAAGGATGCGCTGAACGAGCTTGGAATCATGGGTATAACCGTGAGCGAGGTCAAAGGGTTCGGCAGACAGAAAGGACATACGGAACTCTATCGCGGGGCCGAATATGTCGTGGATTTCATTCCGAAGGTCAAGCTTGAAATCGCCGTTGCCGACGACATGGTGCCAAACGTGCTCGAAACCATCGAGAATGCGGCGAAAACCGGTCGCATTGGTGACGGAAAGATATTTGTCATGACGTTGGATGAAGTCGTACGGATCAGAACCGGAGAAAAGGGCGGGGAAGCCCTCTAAACTATTTGTTGATGGGTTTTGAAAGGAGACTGGAAAATGAAAAAGTTTGGAATCTTATTTGTTGCGTGCGCTTTGAGTATTGCCGGCATGGTTTCTACGGCAAAGGCCGAAGTTGTCGTGTCCGGTGATGTCTATGCGGGGATGTACAACAAGTATCTCTTCAGGGGGGTTGACCTGAGCGATAACAAGTGGGTGTCTCAGTTCGGCGCGGATCTCAGCTATAAGGGGTTTACCCTGAGTTATTGGAGCAATCTGCTTACCCATGACGGGAACATCCTCGGCAGCGCGTTCGAATCCGGGGATATCAGCGAAACCGATATCACCCTGAACTACGAATATTCACCCATTGAACTGCTTACCTTCAACATCGGCAATACGTTTTATTCCCTGGAGAATTTTGAGGATACCAACGAGATTTATCTCAAAACAACGGTCAATACGCTCCTTTCCCCGACTTTTTCAATTTTCTATGATTGGGACCAGTCAAAGGAAACGGGACTGTTCTACTCCCTGTCAATCGGCCATACCTTCGAACTTATGAAGGGCCTGGGGTTGAACGTCGGCGCGCTCGTCAGCTACAACCAGCGCAACTACTCGGTCAGCGAGGCATACAGCAACTGGAACAACTATGAGCTCAGCACCGGCCTTGATTACGCCATCAACGACAACTTCAGCGTTTCCGCTTCATATACCTACTCCAACGCAATCAGTGAAAAGGCTCGCGATCTGGGCGGAATAACGGATGAGAGCCTCTTCGGCATCAGTATGACGTTCAGCTTCTAACGGGAAATTCCTGACGGATCGTCAGAACGAATTTGTGAAAAGATACGTGCAAGAACTTTTACGGAGGTTAATTATGAAGGTTAAAGCTTTGAAAACCGCGGTCATGGCAGGATGTTTCGCCCTTATGACCCCACTTCTCGCACTTGCTGAAGAAGCCCCGAAGCTGGACACCGGCGATACCGCCTGGCTGCTCATCTCTTCGGCCCTGGTTCTCCTCATGCTTCCCGGTCTGGCACTGTTTTACGGCGGTATGGTCCGGGCGAAGAACGTCCTCTCCTCAATGATGCACTCCTTCGTGGTCATGGGACTGGTTGCCGTACAGTGGCTTATCATCGGCTATACCATCGGTTTCGGCGATGATCGGAGCGGGTTTTTCGGCGGGCTCAACAAGCTGATGTTCAACGGCATAACCATTGACAGCCTTTCCGGTACCATCCCGGAATATGTCTTTGCCATGTTCCAGGCCATGTTCGCCATCATTACCATTGCGCTCATTTCCGGCGCCTTGGCCGAGCGAATCAAGTTTTCCGCTTACTGCGTCTTCGCGGTGCTCTGGACAACGCTCGTGTATGATCCCATTGCCCACTGGGTGTGGGGCGGCGGTTGGCTGGCGAACCTGACCCCGGCAGCGCTCGACTTCGCCGGCGGCACGGTCGTTCACCTTTCTTCCGGTATTTCGGCCATGGCTCTGATCATGTTCCTCGGCAAGCGTCACGGGTACCCCACGGAGCGGATGGCTCCCCATTCACTTCCCCTGACGCTGCTTGGGGCGGGCCTCCTCTGGTTCGGCTGGTACGGGTTCAATGCCGGTAGCGCCCTGGCGGCCAACGGCACCGCGGCACTTGCCTTTACCACGACGACCGTTGCTCCCGCGGCAGCCGGCCTTGCCTGGATGTTCGCCGAATGGATTCATGCCGGCAAGCCCAGTGCTCTCGGTTTTGCTTCCGGCATCGTTGCCGGCCTGGTTGCCATCACCCCCGCCGCCGGTTTCGTAACTCCCGGCTGGGCATTGGTAATCGGAATCGGCGCCGGCATCATTTGCTACGCGGCGGTCCTCATGAAAGCCAAGCTCAAGTATGACGATTCCCTCGACGCTTTCGGTATTCATGGTGTCGGCGGAGCTTTCGGAGCGATTGCTACCGGCGCCTTCGCTACTGTCGGGGCCACCGGCCTGATCATGGGTAATGCCGCCCAGTTCGTTTCCCAGCTCATTGCCGTTGCCGCGGCCGGCGCCTATGCATTCATCGTGACCTGTGTCCTTGGGTTCCTTATCGACAAGACCATAGGTCTCAGGGTCGATAAGGAAGACGAAATCATGGGCCTCGACCAGACCCAGCATTCCGAATCCGGCTACAACTTTTAGAATCCTGTGTGAGTTAAATCAATTCCCTCCCCCGCGTGGGGGAGGGAATTATGCTGATCATTTCCCTCAACGCTCTTCTATTCCGGCGGAACCGACATGTATAAACCAGTTTCCGAACATAAGCCGCGGGATGGCCATGAAGAAGAGGAGCTCCTCAAGCGTCTGGCCTATAACGAAAAGATGGCGGAGCTTGGCCGCCTGTCCGCGGGAATAATTCATGAGATCAATACTCCCCTGTCAGTTATCGCCGCGGCATCGCAGATGGTTTTATGCGAACCTGACCTTCCGGAAGCCGTAACCGAGATGGTTGAACGAATCCACCTGGAAGTGCAGCGCCTTTCGCAGTTGACTCGCGGCATTCTCTCCTTTTCCGGTGAGGAAGACGGTGCGGAGGGAGAATCGGATGTCAACCTGATCCTGCGGGAAGTACTTGCGTTTCTCAAGTACGAGATCCAAAAACGTTCGGTCGACGTCCGCCTGCGACCGGACTCCCGCCTTCCCCTGGTAAATGCCCAACAGAACCTTTTGAAACAGATTTTCCTGAATCTGATCGTTAACGCTCTTCATGCAATGCCTGATGGCGGTATTCTGTACCTTGATTCCTGCCCGGCTTCCCACAAGAAGGTTCGTGTTCGCGTAAGGGATACCGGTAGCGGCATCCCCGCGGACGTCCTTGAGAAGATCTTCACTCCTTTTTTTACTACCAAGGAACCGGAAGTCGGTACGGGACTCGGCCTGTACGTGACCAAAACCAGTATTGAAGGCCTTGACGGCAGCATTGAAGTTGAAAGCTCGGAAGGGAAAGGAACCTGTTTCACGATCTTCTTTCCTTCCGTCTGAAAACTTCGTCTTTTCAGTTGAGAGCGTTTCACCCTCCTTGCGGCGAACGTTTCTTCTGCTACTATCAGAATTAGAAGTTCTCATGTCAATTTTCGGCAAAGCTTGATTCACTGTATTTTACCAGTGTTTGAAAGTCTATGCCGCTTCCTCTTGCCCGCAGAGACCGGATTCTGCCGCAATCTTTTGAATATTACGGTCGGCGCGTCATATCAGAGGGCTTTCCATGAACGTTTTCGAGCTGGCAATGGTCAAGGAACTTGAGGTCAAGGCGTACTATGAGAAACTCGCGGACGAAGCCACGCTGCCGGGAGTGAAAAATATTTTCATGCTTCTTGCGGCTGACGAGCAAAAACACTATGATGCGGTACGGGAGCTGAAAGAAAGATCGGGCACTGAAAAAATAACGGACAGTCCGGCGCTCGTTCTGGCTCGAAAAGTACTTGCCGGTTTTTTTGGCGATCCGGCGCCGGCTTCCAAGATGAAGAACTCCCTGGAGAGTTATCGTAAGGCTCTTCTCGTTGAAGCGGAAAGTGTCGGATTTTACGAAGAATTACTGGGTCGGGAAGAGGATGGTCACGCGAGGGCGGCGTTCTCGGCCATCCTGGAACAGGAACGGAATCACTATTCTATAGTCGAGAACCTCTATGAATATGTTTTGCGGCCTGAATATTTCCTGGAATGGGCAGAGTTCAGCAATTTGCGGCCGTTATAGCGGAGCGGCACGGTGAGAGACTACCTGGATGCGGCTGTTCGGGCCGCGCGTGCGGCCGGACGCCTTCAGCGTGAACGGCTTTGGGGCGGTTACGCCATAGATTTCAAGGGTGAGAAGAACCTTGTTACCGAAGTGGACAGGCTTTCCGAGGATAGTATCGTCCGCGAGTTGCGCGATTCTTGTCCAGGCTGTGATGTTCTTGCCGAGGAAAGCGGCTTCCTGTCGCACGGTTCCACTATGCGCTGGATTATTGATCCGCTGGACGGTACCACGAATTATGCCCACGGCTTTCCCTGGTTTGCCGTTTCCATAGCGCTTGAAGTCCGTGGGGAAATTCAGCTGGGGGTAATTTTTCATCCGGTTATGGATGAGCTTTTTTCGGCTGTCAAAGGACAAGGCGCCCGGCTGAACGGGCGAAAAATAGCGGTTTCAGCGCGTCGGCCGTTGAAGAGTTGCCTGCTGGCAACCGGCTTTCCCTATGACCGGACGCGCACCAACGAAAACAATTTTGATCATTTCATTGCGTTTCAACTGGCGGCCCGTGCGGTTCGGAGAGCAGGCGCCGCTGCTCTTGATCTTGCCTATGTCGCCGCCGGAAGGTTGGACGGCTACTGGGAATGCAAACTCAATCCATGGGACGTGGCGGCGGGCATGCTGTTGGTCCGGGAAGCGGGCGGAACCGTAACGAATCATGGAGGAGAACCGTACGCGGTTGCCGATCACCGGATCCTCGCCAGCAACGGCCTGATTCATCACGAAATGCTTCACATCCTGTCACAGCCTGAACCGATGCAGTAGACCTGATGACCTTTCCACTTTTTTCTTCCCCCTTTTTCAGTTTAATGAATTCAAGCCGGCGCACCTGACTCTTTCTTGGCTGCAATATTCAGAGACAATGACTATTCTCGCGGTTTCGGGATACTAGTATCGCGGTCACGGGGGAGACGCCAAGGCTCGGCAAGGGCTCCTTCGGATAGAAACCGGCGTGTTACGACAGCAATTATCACAACGAGATAATTGCTGTCGGGATTGTTTGATTCCGAAGAGCGGGGAGATTTTTGAATTTTTTCTGCGTGGCGCCGCCTAGAGGGAGGTTTTTCACCATAAGGAATTTCCAGGCGGGGAAAATCGCCGAATACTATTGACAATTCGAGGTTTTGCATGTGAAGATACGTCGTTTGAAGGGGGGGGCTATGCTGAATGTTTTTTTCATCTCCAACGATACGCGGGTTGAAAAACTTATCGCGCATTTTCAGCCTTTTTTCAAAACAAAAATTCGGCGGTCTACCGATTTTGACCAAGGGTTGAAGGAGGTTTTCGAGAACCGGCCATCCCTGGTTTTTATCCAAAGCACCATCGATGCGGTCTCCGGTGAGACTGTCGCCCGTCATATCAAATCACTTCTCGGTTCGGATTCCCCAAAGATCGTCTTCATGGATGAGACTCCCGGCGGCGGCAAGAAAGGAACGTCGTGGTGTGACGACTCGATAGTCATCAGTGATTCGGCCGAGCGGTTCAAAGAGGATTTCGCCGCGCTGGTCTCCAGGCATTTTCCGATGGATTGGCGAGAGGTACATGAATCCGCCGATACCAAGTCTTCCGTGAAAATGGGGAGAAACGCCGAGCCGGTAGAAGAGAAACATGGTGCTGTTCCTGCCCCGGAAAGGCGTGAACCTCTCGGGACCGAGAGATTTATTGCCGAATCGAAACCGTCTCGGAAATCCGCCGGGGATGTGGCGGATGTGGCCGTTACGGAAGATGCTCCCGTGGAAAGAATGCACCGGCAGGACACGATATCGGATTTTTCCGCGGTGCCGGTGAAAAGAAAACGAGGCCGGTATTTTGCCTTTTTGGGCGTTGTCGCGCTGCTGTTAGGCGCCTGGGCATATCTCTACCTGTTCCGGAACGGAACGGACAACAGGCACGAGACGGGAAAAATCATTGCACCGATTCCCGTAGACCGTAAAACGCCTCCCGTTCCTTCCGCGAACCGGGAAGAGCAGCGGAAGATTGTTGACCTGCCTGCATGGATACCGCCTGCAACCCGGGACCCTTCCTACCGGGAAGGACACCCCGGTTGGGAAAGATATCTGCTTCCCGAATATGATGTACGTGTCTTCAGGGAAGGGCCGCCGATCAAGGCACTGCAAGTCATTGCCCGGACCGAGAAAGGAGTATCCGGAGCCTTCCTCCTGTCTGTTCTTGAGGGGTTCGGCTACAAGGGTCCGCTGCCCTCCGGAAGTGAGCGGAAAAAGGATAACTTTCTGGTCAGAAGCGTGAAGCTTGACGGTTTCGGAGAACTGGTGACCTACCGGGAAGAAGGGGCGAGCAGCCTGAAAGCCTTTATTCTGGAATTTACCTGAAAATGAAAATGATAGAGAACAGCTTCCTGTTACGGGGGAAAACGTGGCGCATCGAGTGAAAAAACTCAACCGTATCATCTTCCTTTTCCTGATGATCATGCTGGTAAATTTACGGCTTCCCTGGGCGCTTGACCCCAGGTTCGATCTCGATCTGAAAGATTTGCGGATGAAAAAAGGCCGGCAGCTTCGAAAGGCCGTGCCTGAGGTAAAAAAAAGAGCAGCCGCAACATCCTCGACAAGGCGGGAGAAAGAATCGAGGGTTCGGAAAAAAGCCGGCCGGGGCAAGGTTTTAAAGAAAGACAAAAAGCTGTCCCGGGACATGCAGCGACGCAAGAGAGGTCAGGGCGGGAAGGCGGCCGTTTCGAAAAGGCCCGCGGCGGCCCGTGGCGCCGAGCGACATTTTGCCGGTTCCAAAGAGGCGGGTGTGGTCCATCAGCGACTTCGTCTCTCCGCTCCGGCCTATGATCGTTCTGATGTCGTCCGATGGGCGCGTACCGTCTGGAAGAGGTTTTTCGCTTCGGGAAAAGAACGGCAGGACCCTTTTCGGGTGGCGGGGAAGAACTTTGCTCTTTCTCTTGACCCGGCACTGTATCCCGTGTTGCCTGCCATGGATGGCGGCAAAATCATCATCGATGCGGATGCTTCGCTTTCTCCTTTCGTCAGGACAATTCTCGAAGAGCAGGAACCCGATGCGAGAATTGTCACGGCCGATCCCGCCGATCCCAAAAAATTCTTTGCGGTGCTGCTTGATGCGGGACGGTTTTATTCCGTAGTCGAGAATTTCTCGATCGGTTTCGGTGCGGATCCCAGGCTTACCGTATCTGCGGATTTCAAAATTGAGAAGACGCCGGACAGCCTGCTGGAAAACGATGTGCTCCTGCTGAACCTGGTCGGACGGCGTATCGCGTTTCCCGCGCCCCTCGTTTCATATCTTGAACGGGAAGGTTTTCGCGTGGTGGATGCATCGCCTGTCCCGTCGTTACCCGCGCCTCGCCGGCATCATGTCGTCTACAGCGTGGTGGACGGAAACCAACTGGCAATCGTAGATGCCCTGATGGAGGCGATTTCCGTTCCCTGCGAGAAAAACAGGCGGATCCCGTTGGACGACGGAATTTCAAAAGGCGTCGTTCTGTCCGTTAACGCGGAACGATACTTTGAAAATAACGCAAGCAAAGTCGTGGTAATTTCCTATGAAAAAACTCCGTTACAGGACGCTTTGTTGAAGATCTTAAGAGACAACGGCTACCAGGTTGTCGCCCTGCATCCGGAAGACGATTTCCGGGAAATAGCCGACAAAGTGCTTTCCGTTTTGAAGCTTCCCGCATCGTATGATTTCCATCATCTTTGGAATTCCAGGGACGTTTCCTTTGATGTCCGGCTTTCGGGTTTTGCCGTGCCCGCCGGTGACCTCGGCTCCGGTCGGATTTTTCTGACCAATGCGGTATTGTCTCCCTTTTTCAAGGAACTTGTCGCTACACAGGGATACGCGGTCATAGAAAAGTAATCTGCCCTGCTTGGGAGAACGGGAAATTTCGCATGTCGAAAAAGAAACTGGGTGAAATCCTGCTTGAAAGTAAACTGATTACCCAACAACAGCTTGACGAGGCGCTCGATCTGCAGAAGACGTGTCCCGGAGAGACGATCGGCAGGCTTTTGTGCCGGCTCGGCTTCCTGAAGGAATCGGATCTCAACTACATACTTGAGCAGACCGGGAAGCGAAAAAAGCTGGTGGATATTCTTGTTGCCGAAGGGCTGGTCGATGAGGATAAAATCGAACAGGCACGGGTCCTGAGCACCAGGGACAATATAACGTTGGGGAAATCACTCGTGAAGTTGCGCTTTTTGACCGAGGAGCAGCTTGCGTGGGCAATTTCCACCCAATACGACCTGCCGTTCGTTTCTCTCGAAAAGATGCACGTCGAGCGGGACTTTGCCCGTTTCATCAAGCCCAGCTATGCACAGAAACAGAAAATCGTTCCCATTTCCAAAATCGGCAGCACTCTTACCCTTGCCATGGCCCAGCCGGTCAGGCTTCATGAACTGAAAGAACTCGAAATAGCCACCCGGTTGAAGATTATCCCGGTTATCGCCACCGAGTCGGAAATCTTTACGGTTCAACAGCGGTTGTATGATTTCCACCACCTTCCTTCGCTATCCGTCGAAGATGATCTCGCCCTCGACATACCCGACAGTATTGCCGAGATTCTGACCAAGACCGATTTCTACGACGAGCCGGATATCGAGGACGAGGTCAAGAAGGTAACGGAGCGGGACAGTGTCATTGTCAAACTGGTCAATAAAATTATCTATGACGCCTATCAGAACCGGGCATCCGATATCCATATCGAACCCTACCAGGGCAAGAACGATATTATTGTAAGAATGCGGATCGATGGGCGCTGCAAAGTCTACCAGAGAATCCCCTACCGGTATAAATACGCTATTCCCTCGCGAGTCAAGATCATGTCCGATCTGGATATCGCCGAGAGGAGAAAGCCGCAGGACGGCAAGATCAATTTCAAGAAGTTCGGTCCGATCGATGTGGAGTTGAGGATTGCCACCATGCCCACGGTCGGGCAACTTGAGGACGTCGTGATCAGGATACTTCATACCGGCGACCCCATTGCCTACGAGAACCTCGGTCTTACCGAACGGAATCTGCGTGTTTTCAATGATGCGATCAGCAAGCCGTACGGCCTGGTGCTTGTTGTCGGTCCCACCGGGGCGGGTAAGACGACGACCCTTCACTCGGCAATAGCCGTGATCAACAAGCCCGAGACCAAGATCTGGACAGCCGAGGACCCGGTGGAGATAACCCAGAAAGGATTGCGGCAGGTTCAGGTAAATCCGCGGATCGGACTTACCTTTGCGGCGGCGCTGAGATCGTTCCTTCGCCTGGATCCCGATGTCATAATGGTCGGTGAGATGCGTGACGAGGAAACCGCCTCTATTGCCATTGAAGCCTCCTTGACCGGTCACCTGGTCTTTTCGACGCTGCATACCAATTCGGCGCCTGAAACGGTAACCCGTCTTCTGGAGATGGGTATTGATCCATTTGCCTTTTCGGACTCACTGCTTTGTGTTCTGGCTCAGAGGCTGGCGAGAAGGTTGTGCACTAACTGTAGAAAGATACGCAAACCGAATCCCGCTGAACTGGATGAGATTATCGAAGAGTTCGGTTCGGAATATTTCGATTCCTGCGGCCTGGTGCTGGACGAATTGACCATAGCGGAGCCGGTAGGATGTGAAAAGTGCGGCAATACGGGGTATCGCGGGCGTCTCGGCATTCATGAGCTGCTCGAGTGCAACGATGAAATGAAAAATCTCATCAAGAAAAGGCCCGAGGCCGAAGAAATCCGCTGTCGGGCGATAACCGACGGCATGACATCCCTGAAGCAGGACGGCATTCTCAAGGTTTTTCAGCACCTGACCGATATTCATGAAGTGCGGCGGATCTGCATCAAGTAGTTTGCGTCCGGATGTCCGGTCTTCCCCCTTTCGTAAAGGGGGATCAAGGGGGATTTGTTCTTTGAATAAAGTCAGGCGCCGGCCGATAGGTTGAATACCTCAACCCTGAGTCCCCGCCCCGGGGCCGATATATAGACGAATACCAGCGTTACGGGTCCCTGCGCCGGGGGGAGGGTGCGGTAGTCGTTGAGGAAACGGGCGGCAAAAGCGCGAACCCTGCTGCCCGCGGGTTTTTCCATCCCGGCCAGGATCGGGTCGATTGAATCCCTGGGCACCGGTATTCGTGACGTTTTCCATTCTTCGGGGAAAAAGGACGGCATGCTTCCCGTCGTGGGATACTCTCCCAGGCAGAAATCGTAACAGAGTGCATCCCGAAACGAGTCAAGAGTGTCGACGGGCACAACCTCGCCGGCAAATCGTTCCATCAGCTCGAAGAGCCCCTTCAGTGAGATCTGTCCGGTTCCGGACTCCCGTTTCATAAAGCCTGCCATGCGATCGAAAAAAACGGCCGGGGGGATAACGGCCTGTGCCACGCCAAGCGAACGGGTGAATCGTCCGCTGTTGTAGTACAGGTCGAGCAACCGGGAAATTTCCTCGATACGGCCGATTTCCTCGAAGGACAAGTCAGGGGTGCGCAAGATCGTATAAGGAGGGGTGTCGGAAAAGAGATACCCTTCGCGGACGGCGATTCCGGCCATGGGTGATCCCTTCAGCACTTTCAACGGTTCAACCTGAATATGATGGGGGCCGAGGGGAAACAGGCATTCGAGTGACCGGAGAAAGCCCTGGAAGTCTTCTCCGGGAAGACCGGCAACCAGGTCCAGGTGGATCGTGACGTCCGTTTCTTCGCGCAGCCGTTTCACGTTGGCCAACAGGCGTTCCGTATCGCTTTTTCGCCCGACCCGGGACAGGGTTTCCTTGCCGGTGGCCTGGACCCCGATTTCGAAACGGAACATGCCATGGGGGACTTTGGCGAGGGTTCGGAAATTTTCATCGGTGAGAAGGTCCCCGGCGATTTCGAAATGAAAGGTGCTTGACTCGTTGTGCGCGAGGATGAATTCCCATATTTCATCCGCACGACCGGGATCGTAATTGAAGGTACGGTCTACGAGTTTTACAACCCTGATATTTTTCTGAACCAGTTTGAGGATGTCGGCGCGTATCCTGTCCCGGGAAAAGGAACGCACCCCTTTTTCCAGGGAAGAGAGGCAGAATGCGCAGGTGAACGGGCAGCCGCGGGATGTTTCATAGTAGACCAGCGGCTTGGATGTGTCCACCAGCTCAAGGGCGAAGGGGGAGGGGATGTCGTCGAGATTCGCCAGCGGCTCTCGTTCCCGGGCGGGTACAATCACCGATTCATTCCGGTACGCCATGCCGGGCGGCATGGCGTCGACCGGGAGATACGGCACGCCTTTTCCCGCCAGGAGCAGGATCAGCTCTCGCCAGGTCTGTTCACCCTCGCCGCAAATGACGCAATCAAAGGAACGGTTGCCCCCGAGAAATTCCTCCGCGGAATACGAAACCTCCGGCCCTCCGGCAACCATGAGCGTTGCCGGTTTCAGTTTCTTCAGGTCCGACGCGATGCGCGACACGGCCTCAATGTTCCAGATGTAGCAGGAGAACGCTACCACTTCCGCGTTTTCGGCAACGAGACGACGGAGAACATCCGTTCGCGGTTCGTTGACGGTAAATTCGCGGATGACGGTGTCGATCCCGGCAATGTCGTTTGTTGCCGCCTTCAGGCAGGGAAGCGCCAGCGACGCATGGATATATTTCGCGTGGAGGGTGGTCAGTACGACTTTCATGCCGGGTATTGTAGCGGAGAATGCTGATCAAAGACAGAAGAAGTTTGGATTTTTCCGCGGGAGAAGGCGTGAAGGAAATCCCTCCGGCCCCCCTTTCATAAAGGGGGATGATTCATTCATTTGGCGGGTAAATGTGACCCTGTAGGGGCAGACCCCCGCCTGCGCGCTGGAGCGCTTCGTCGCGCAAGCGTGTGTCTGCCCATTGAGCGGGCGAACACATGGGTTCGCCCCTACGCGTATTAACTGTATTCATTTGCGGGATCTTCGTGCGTTGCTGCCCAAGGTAAGACCTGCCGGGTTTCGAAAACCTGGCAGGTCTCGAGAAAAGGAAATTCTTGTAATAGATTTCATTGGTGCGAACTGCTTGACCAACAATCAGAAAACGAGAAATTAAAAACAGCTCTTGTCTCTCACCCGCTCATTTTTACGCTAGAGTACACAGAGAACACAGAGAAAAAACGAAAAAACAATAAGTTCTTTCTGCTTTACAAAATGGTTAACTCTTGCTTTACACCAAATTAGCGTTTTGGGTAGTACTTCCTTTCCCGAAGAAATTCTTTTCCCTCTGTGGCCTCTGTGTTCTCTAGCGTAGGCACGAGCGAGTGTGAGATATCAATGGTTGATCGAGGGGGATTTCTTGCCGTAATTCCCATTTTTTGCTACGGTGTTTTACGGAGGTATTCACATACGATGCACAAGAAATCACTACACAAGCTCCTGTATGCGGATGCGCAGGGAAACATATACGACCATCCTGAACTTTGCATGGCGGGAATGAATGGCCCGGAATCCGTTTTGCCGGAGGAAATCGAGCTTATTCCGCTTCCTGAAGGAAGCCGGATCTTCACGATTCCCGATACGCCACCGATAGCCTGGGACGAAAGACGCAAGCGTTTCGTCACCCTCGATTCGGTCAGGGAAGGGCGTCGGCGGGTGCGCATCCAGGCCGTTTCCGCGTTCATGGCGCCCGGCTATGTCCGTACGTTGCTGCCTGCCTGCGATTACAGCAGGAAGAAGGTGCATCTTCCCCTTTGGTCCTATACCGCGGTGGGCTGGGATGAAGAACGGGACTGTTTCGTGGTGGCGGCCAACCGGGTCGATACCAACGACAACTGGAACCCCTGCAATTACGATGACCGGGAGCTCGATCCCCTGGTGCGGCGCCTCCTTGCCGAAATGCCCGACAATCGGCTTCTGGTGCAATTAGCGCGTTGTGCCCTCGATTACCACTGTTTCGCGGCGAAAAACCTGTTCTATCGACGTTGGGAAGCTCCTCTGCCAACGTCTCCGACCTGTAATTCGCGCTGCCTCGGCTGTATCAGCCTGCAGCCCTCCGATTACTGTCCCTCCAATCAGGAGCGAATCGATTTCGTGCCGACACCGGATGAAATCGTCCAATTGGCGCTTCCCCATCTCCAGGAGGCTCCCGAGCCGATTGTTTCCTACGGACAGGGATGTGAGGGTGACCCGATCATGCAGGCCGATGTGGTTGCGGAGGCAACCAGGAGGCTCAAAAAGGGCACCAGCCGCGGCACGGTCAACTTCAATTCCAACGGCTCAATGCCGGACCGCATCCGGATGCTGTGCGACGCCGGGATGGACTCCATGCGATTTTCCCTGAACTCGGCGCGCGAGGAATATTATGGCAAGTATTACCGGCCGGTGGGCTATTCCTTTGCGCAGGTTGTCGAATCCCTGAAAATCGCCAAGGAAAAGGGGCTGTTCGTGATGATAAACTTCCTCGTGTCTCCGGGGCTCAGTGACGATCCGGCCGAGATTCAAGCCCTGCTGAATCTCATCGCTGATACCGGGATTGACATGATCCAGATGCGGAACCTTTCCATAGACCCCGACTTCTATAATCAGAGGATGGGGCTTCGCGGGAGAGGAATCGGCATGTACCGCATGCTTCAGCGGCTCAAGAAGGACTTCCCCCGTATCCAGTTCGGTTACTACAATCGGACCAGGGAAAATTTCTATCCGCCGGACCTGGAGCGGAGCTGGCCTATCGAATGAATCGGCTTCGGATATTCACCACCCCCTGGCCCCCTCCTTATCAAAGATGGGGAAAATAGAACAGCTCCCCTCCTATTTTAGGAGGGGTTGGGGGTGGTAAATATCCTCGAACCTCGTTCCTCCTTCCTCGAACCTCGCTCCTCTTTTCTCGTTCCTTCGAAAAAAAATCGAATTTTTTTCTAAAGTTTTTGTCGCACGTGTCGATAAGAAAATCGATGAAGCCGAAGAATATGATCGGGTGACCTGTCAGGGTGTTCCGGTCGAGTTGATGTCGGTGCTCGCTGGTCGCCATCATGGGTTGAAAATCTCTTGAAAGTTCTTTTTTATCAGCGTTTGAATGAGACCGCAAAGGGTCAATCGTGGTTGCCGGGTAGCGTGTTTTTGTTGCTATCGGTTGCTTGGCGATTTGTGCGCGTTATCATGTTAATAGCGGGGTTGATTCGCGGAACAGGAACAGTCAGTGAAGTTTTACGGTGAAAAACTCCGAGAGGCTGCTATGGCATTGCAGATTAAAGCCGGCCGCTACTTAGGACAGATACTGGTTGATGGCGGCCTGGTGTCCTGCCGTGACCTGGAGATGGCCCTGGAGGAGCAGCGGCATACCAATGAACTTCTGGGCCGGGTGCTTACAAGGATGGGCGTCGTGGATCCGGCGGATCTCAAGGTCGCGCTTTCCGTCCAGGAACATCTCGGCAGCCTGGAAGATGCCGTCAGGACGGCGGCGGGTGTTCGCCAGATGCTCGGCGCCTTGCTTCTGCGGGCGGGTCAAATCAGCGAAGAGCAGCTCGAGGAGGCTATTGCCGAACAGAAAGAAGGTGGGGGGATGCTGGGCGAGATTTTCGTGCGCCGTGGTTATCTTACCGAGCGCCAGCTCAATGCCCTGCTCGATTTCCAGAAGGTGCAGGAGGGAACCGGATCGGCTGTCGGTCCCTTGCGGCTCGGCGACATTCTGGTTTCCTCGGGGTATCTTACCCGGGAGCAGCTTGACAGCGCTCTGGACAAGCAAAGCGTTTCGCGTAAAAAACTTGGGGAAGTACTCATTGAAGAAGGATACGTTCTGCCGCAACAGATCAGGCACGGCATCGGCCTGCAGCAGAAGCTTCTTACTTCCGTACTGGTGGGGATACTTGCCCTTGCCGCCGTGCCCGATGCGGAGGTTCACGCCGCAAGGCGCTCGGCCGGCGCCCAGGTAAAGGTGAGCGCTACCATCCTGCCGTTTACCACGCTGAAAGTTTACAACCAGTCGCCGATACTTATGATTACCGAGGACGATATTTCCCGGGGCTATGTCGATGTAGCTGGCGGGTCATCCATCGAAGTGCGGAGCAACTCGCGGGACGGCTACTATCTTTCGTTCGAGTGTTTTGATTCCGTCGTCCGTCAGGTTCGGGTAGACGGTCTGGGAAAATCGGCTGTGCTCGGTTCCGGAACGGGACTGGTCCCGATGCCGATGCAGGGCAAGGTGGTACGAGTCGAGCTCAATTATCGCTTTGTTTTGTCTGATGACGTCAAGCCGGGAGCCTATGCCTGGCCCCTGACGCTTTCGGTGATACCCATGTAAAAGCACCATTTATCACTTTTGATCGGTAATTTTTGAGTCCGGCGAAAAACATCTTCCCGGTCTTACAGGTATGGTATTGTCTTTTTTTGTTATCACTGGTGACAAAAAATGTCGGGCCTGATTTTCATGAAAATGATCAAACAAAAACACTCCCGCCTTCTAAGTAGTTGAAACAACTACAATCAACCTTTCGAAAAGCCCTTTCCTTTTCCGAGTCAAAATATTGGCACGCATAATGCTCATATAATTTCCGTATTTTAATTATTGTTATAGTTTTGTTTCTAATGTAAAGCGCTTTTGCTTTTTATCGCCGTTTGTTGACAATCGTTTTTTAACTCTCCGATAAAAGCAAAACCGGGGTAACCCGGTCACGCAAAGCTACGGATCCGTCGGGTAAAAACGGATGGCCGAGTTGCCGAAGAGAGTGTAGTTACCAGGTTGCACAAATCTCCTGGAAAAATAATTACACCCGCCTTCGGTTCAGCAGGCGGGTTTTTTAGTTGTTTCTGAATTAGAAACGGTTTGCCAGCTAGAGAGTGGCAATGAAAATTTCATAGTTCCTAACTCCGATAAAGGCAAAACTGGAGTGATCCAGTGACGCAAAGCCACGGGTCCGCCGAAGTAGTTACGAAGGAGGATAGCCGGGTTACCGAAGAGCAGGCGGAGTAGGGTCAAAACGTGCGTGCCTGCACTGCATGCCCGGTAATGAAACGTCCTTCTCCGCCGTTGAGATGGGCGTTTTTGTTTGGCACACAAAAATAACTTCAGGATCTAAACACAAAAGGAGGGAACACAGAATGAAGAAGATTTTAGCGATTTTGGCGGCGGTTGGATTGATGGCAGCGGCGGGGACGGCGATGGCGGCGGATTCGACAGACTTACTTGTAGAGGCGGAAGTTCTGGCGGCTTGCTCGGTAGAAACAGTGGATAATATCGACTTCGGTGATCTTGATCCCATTAACGATCCGGCAACTACCACTGCATCAACAGCACCTACCGGCTCTGCCGGTTCAGTTCGCGTGACATGCACGAATCTTACATCGTATTCACTCGGAGCGACACCCGCCTCGCCGACAATGACGCTTAATGGCGGCGGAACAAACCCGATTGCATATACTCCGGTTTTCACCGCTGGTCCTTTTACTGCCGGGACAAGCGCGGATATCCGTACGATTGACGCCACGGTTGCGAAAACCGCGTATGAGACTGCGCCGGCCGGAGCCTATAGCGGACAA
>JAXGWF010000035.1:0-38117 GCA_040773465.1 Geobacteraceae bacterium
CGCATGAATTCCGAGGAGTTTTGGCTCCTGGCAAGGCGTGGCGACGCAGGCATAGCAGGGCTCTGTCGAGGAGACACAACGCAGCCAGGGGTCAAAAGAACCGGAAGTAAAAGGAATGAATTAACCGCACGGGACACTAGCGGCCTAACTGCTAAAGACTACCCTTCAAACTCACCACCACGAATTGTAGCGGCTCAACACCGCCATGAGTTCGGCATTCGAAGCGATCATTGAGCGCTTTCCCTCTATTTTTAAGAACAAGGTCGGCACATTGGCCTTATACTTCGATTTCAAGCCGATTTTTCATTTCCACCGAACAAATCCACTTTTCCCTTAAGAGCAGTCCCTGTTCCGTTTCTGGAATCGCGAATAGGTGCGTGTGCTTCGGAATCAGGCCTCACCCCCATACGGAGAGATTACATTTCCGGCACCACTCAGCCATCAGGCAGAGACAGTCTTGATAGGCTCCTTCTCCGAAGAGGGTTTCCTTGCGCCATCTCCCAGAGTCTACTTCGACAGGCGAGGGTTCGAGCACCGCGCAACACAGCAGACGGTCGCCCCAGTAGTTTTTCAACAACCTGTCAGGGCAAAATGCTTGTTGTTATACTGGCAATACAGAGAATAAATTTGTATGATGTTTCTGCATTTCTCCTGGTACACTTTTCCATGACCTGCCTCTTTGGTTGTGGCTCTGTTCTGGTGAATTCGCATCCCCGGCATAACCCACGTTTGCAAGAGGCAGATCGCTTATTTTCAACTGTCAGCCATTATGGCTGCTATTTTCACAAGGACTGCTAAATTAATTCAATAATTTGTCGATAAGTCTTACTAGCGTGTGTCCATCCGGAAAGTGCCCGTGGGGCCGGTCCGGAGCTTCCCCGAAGCCCCTCGCAATCGGGTGCCGGACATCACCGGCAAACAAGGCGCCGCCCCGGATACCGGCGTTTTCCTGCAATCCCGCAGCAGGTCCGCACGAGAGGCTCCGTGAAAGCCCCGGACCGACCCTGCTGAGTGTTTTTCTGGAGTTTCCGGATGAAAACTAACTTGGTATGTGCCATAGCTGAAAGCTTGTCAGCCCGGCATATTTTATAGTGAAGGAACGCGCATGAACGGGGTTTCCGGAAATGACGTAACTACTTGCAATGAGGACATCAGTGCAACAAACGGTTCACCCCCTTCAGACCCTGTGGACGTTATGGATACTACAGATACTACAGCGAAGCCAAAACCTCCTCCTGTACCGAAGTTACCGAGACATAGCTTCTGGGGCGGCATCAGGGGTAAATTGATTTCAATATTTATTGTAATCAAGGTGGTGCCCCTGATCCTGCTCTGTTGGCTCGCCTGGCACGAGATCAATAATCTCGGCCGGAGAATCGACCAGCGCACGACCGTCACGGTAAATGAAACCCGCGGCCTGGTAAAGAATGTCGGCAAAAAAGCAAGCGACGATTCAATACGAGCTCTGGATGTGAAGTCGCGTGAGGCCATCGAGCGTCTGACTACGGACACGGCACGACAGGTTGCCGATTTTCTTTACCAATGTGATCAGCAGGTTCTTCTTGCCTCTGAGATTCCCCCCAATGAAAAACGGTACCGGCAGTTCTTGCAGACACTCACGCGCACGTCTCTGGATCACGGCACGTGGGTCCTTCGCGGAGATACGTGGGTTCCCGCGGAACCACCTTCGCCAAAGCCGGAAAACGTGATGACTGCCGTGGAGGACAACCGCAAGGACTGGCATTATCGGCCGCCCGAACGCCAGGGCCATCCCGTGTCAACGCCGCTTTACGCGGAAATGACCTTCGTCGGTCTGGATGGCGTAGAGAAAATCAAGGCCACAACGGTTCCCTGGCTATCGAAAAAATTGCACGATATCACGAAACGCGAGAACACCTTCTGCAAGGCCGAAACCTACGGTCCTCAGTTGTCCCGCCTGAAGCCCCGGGAAATCTATGTATCGGACGTTATTGGCGCATATGTCCCGTCACGCATCATTGGGCCTTATACGCGCGCTGCAGCCAAAAAGAAGGGGGTGCCCTTTCAGCCCGAGGCTGAAGCGTATGCCGGCAAGGAGAACCCCGTAGGACGTCGGTTCCGCGGGATCGTTCGATGGGCTTCTCCTGTCGTTGCCGACGGCAGAGTCATCGGCTATGTCACGCTGGCCCTGGACCACGCGCACCTCAACGAGTTCACTCGAACCATCGTACCCACCGACGAGCGCTACACGGCCATCAATGATGCGGCATCGGGCAACTATGCATTCATATGGGATTACAAAGGGCGCAGCATCTGTCATCCACGGCATCACAGTATCTACGGTTTTGATCCCAAGACCGGCGCGCCGGCGATACCCTGGCTGGATTCGGAACTTTACGAACAATGGAAGAAAAGCGGTTTAAGTCTCGGCAGGTTTCTGGAGCGTGCCCCGGAATTCCAGTCACCCTCGCTCAAAAAAAAGCCCGCTATGGAATTGACAAAAGCAGGATGGGTAGGATTGGACGGACGCTTTCTCAATTTCGCTCCCCAGTGCAAGGGCTGGCATGAGCTTACCAGCAAGGGCGGCTCCGGTTCATTCCTCATCTTCTGGACCGGATTATGGAAACTCACCACTGCCGCTACCATTCCGTATTACACCGGTCAATACGCCAAATCGCCGCGCGGTTTCGGCTATGTAACGATAGGCGCGGACGTCAATGAGTTCCATGCCGCCGCCACGGAATCGGCGAAGGAAATTCAGGCTCTCACCGATGGTTATGTCAAAATTGTTGAAGAGGGAAATGAACAGACCCGGAAAGAGATCAGCCATTCTCTGGCTGCAACCGCCAAATCACTCAGTATTTCAACAGTGTTGATGATTGTACTGGTGATCTTTGTTGCGATATGGATGGCGGGGATGCTGACAAGACGGATCACCGCCATGATTTCCGGTATCCGCACCTTTCAGCATGACACTATGGATCATCGCCTCGATGCGAAATCGAATGATGAAATGGGCGATCTGGCCCGTTCGTTCAACGAAATGGCCGATGAGCTTCAATCCTCGATACGACGTGTCGTAGAAAGCGAATTACGGGAAAAGACAAAGGAAAAAGACGCCCTCATTGCCTACAATGCAGGACTTTTTCAATCCGCAAGCTCGTATTTTCACAACATAGGAAACTCCATGGCCGGTATCGACGGCAAATTGTTGAATATTCGGAAAGTGCTGGATTCGAGTGCCCAGTATCCGGAAGCGTTTCATATGATTCGGGAAGCGCACGCCGCCTCAATAGCCAATGGCGGTGAAGACGATCGCACGGAAGAACTGTTGACGCGTCTGGAGGAGATTTTGCTCACGCGGGCATTGCCCCGTATCGCGGAGAATGTGGAAGCGATTGCCGGAACCCAGCATCATATGGCACAGACCATCAAGTTCCAGCAGGATATGTTCAACCAGTCCAGGCAGCGCACGATAAAATTCGTGCAGGACATCGACATGGCCGAAGTGATCGAGAATATAGTAGATGATTTCCGGGCCACTCTGATGAAGCACAGTATCGAAACACATCTGGACCTGGACCGTGAAATAATCATAAGAAACCAGAAGAACCCCTTGATTCACGGATTGACGAATATCATGAAAAATGCCATTGAGGCCATTGACGCAATGGGTAACGGGGGTGGAGAAATCCGCATTGCTTTGCGCAGAAAAGCTGACGATTCGGGCCGGGCGGTCATTCATGTAGCAGATAACGGTATTGGTATTGCCCATGAAAACATGTCTTCACTGTTTTCTTCCGGATTCACCACGAAACCCGATGGCCATGGGCTTGGCCTGCATTCGTTCATGAACTTCCTGAACGCAAATAACGGTTCGATCCATGCCGTCAGCACCGGATTGAATCAAGGGGCTTTATTCATCATGGAGATTGGTAATGAATAGGCGTATGTTGATTGCCGATGATGACACCCGGCTGCTCGAATATTATCGGGGCATCTTCGAACGGGACGACAGCCTTGATTTCCTCACCGTAGAAAGTTCGGCGGAACACTTTGACGTGCATACCTTTCCCGACGGAGCATCGCTGGTCGATTATTTTCTTGCCGAATTTCAGCGCGGTGAAAGGATTCCCCTCTGCCTGCTGGACATGCGCATGAAAACCATGGACGGTCTGACAGCCGCGGAAACCATTCGTGCGGTAGACCCCAAGGTCATCATCATCATCGCCACCGCTTACTCGGATGTGGCTCCTGCCGAAATAAGGCGGCGCCTCCAGGAAGATATCTATTACATTAAAAAACCGTTCAATGAAGATGAACTCTATTCGCTGGTTACTTCCCTATTGAAAAATTGGAACATCCAGGAGGCATTGCGGGAAAGCGAAAGTAACTATCGACGCCTTATGGAACAATCCAATGAGGGAATTGTTACCCTGGATACCGTTGGGAACATCACATTCGTCAATGCCACGATATCCGGAATGCTCGGATACGATGTGGCGGAAATGTCCGGTTGCCCATTATCCCGGTTCATGGATGCAGGCAATGCGAACATCCTGCAAGAAAAAATTCTGAACAGATGGAATGGTCTCAGCGAACGATATGAACTGGATCTGATCCGGCGAGATGGACAGGTCGTCCCAGCCATTGTTTCAGCATCACCCATATCCGGTAAAGATGGCACATTTGCCGGCTCATTTGCCGTGATATCCGACATTATGGAGATAAAGCAGGCCCATGAGTCATTGAGAAAATCAAACGAGGAGCTTGTCCAAGCCGAAAGGATTGCTCGTGAAAACGAACTCTGGCTGAACACCGTCCTCAAGTCGGTCTTAATGGGAATCGTCATGGTGGACGCCGAAACCCGTGAGATATTCTTTGTAAATGAGATCGCACGTAATCTGATAGGCCTCGAAGAGGATAAAATTATCGGTTCGAAATGTCATAAACACATTTGCCCAACCGATATCGGCAAATGTCCGGTCCTGGATCTGGGACAGTCATTCGATCATTCGGAACGGGTGCTTCTCAATGATCGCGGTGAAACCATACCTATAATCAAAACTGTCAACCGGATCAATTACCAGGGCCGTGATGTCTTGCTCGAATGTTTTGTCAATATATCTGAGAGAAAACGTATTGAAGAGGAACTGATGGAGGCCAAGGAAGCCGCGGTAGCTTCAAGTAAAGCGAAATCGCAGTTTCTGGCCAACATGAGTCACGAGATCCGCACCCCCATGAACGGAGTCCTCGGGATGTTGGATCTGCTACAGGATTCAAAGCTGAACGAAGCCCAGATGAAGCTTGCCCTGATGGCTCACAGCTCAGCAGAGAACCTCCTGTCGATCCTCAACGACATTCTCGACTTTTCCAAGATCGAGGCCGGTAAATTCGAACTAACGGAATCCGACTTCAGTCTACGCAACCTGACAGCAGACATCATGTCGCTTTTCCAGCTCAAGGCCCGGAACAAGTTGATCGGATTGCGCTATTCCGTTGACGAGTCAGTGCCCGACCTCTTGAAGGGAGATGCTGTCCGGCTGAGACAAATACTGATCAACCTGCTGGGCAATGCCATCAAATTCACCGAAGAAGGTGAAGTGTCGCTTGATGTGTCCGTTGTTAAAGAGACAACCGCGGGGCTTATTTTGCGATTCGATGTCCTTGATACCGGGCCGGGTATCTCGCACAATGCCCTCTCAAACATATTTGACGCATTTACTCAGGCGGACAACTCCATGACCCGGCGACACGAAGGGACCGGCCTGGGTCTTCCCATATCGAAACAGCTGGTCGAGATGATGGGCGGCAGCCTCGGCGTGGCGAGTACGCCGGGCAAAGGCTCGCGCTTCTGGTTTACGATCCGGATCGCTCGGGGAGTAAGCATGCCTCCCGTGGAAACCGTCACGGATTCAACGATACAGGAAAGTGGCGGCAGGTCGGTAATCCCACAGCTACGGGTGCTGTTGGCTGAGGATAACCTGGTGAACCAGGAAGTCGGCAGGCTTATGCTGGAGAGCCTCGATTGCCTGGTAGACGTAGTTGAACACGGCGGGCTGGCAGCGGAAGCGGTCTTCAGAAATTCGTACGACATTATCTTCATGGACTGTCAAATGCCGAAGGTAGACGGTTACGAAGCTACAAAAATGATACGGAAGAGAGAGCAGCAGATCCGCGAGAAGAAAAGACGCATCCCCATCGTGGCGTTGACGGCCCATGCCATGGAGGGAGACAGGATAAGCTGCATCGAAGCCGGGATGGACGACTATCTTGCCAAGCCGTTCAATGCGGACCAGATTCGCGACATTCTCCGGAAGTGGGCTCCCCGCCAGGATAAGTATTGAATAGCGTGAAAGGAATATTGAGCCTCTTGCATAAGCCAAAAGGAATTCCCTCTCCCCTGGTGGGTGTATAGACCGGAGTCAAGGGTTACCTATGTCCTTGAACAGTTGTTACCTATCTCCCCAGTCTATACATCCCATCAAGGGAGGGGAGCGGAGTTTAAAGACTTTTTGCATGAGGCTCTCTCGTGAAGCTTAATCCAACTGATATTAGGGAAATTCTATCAGCAAGACAGTGGAGCGATTGAGTTCCAGGGTTGAATATCATGGTCAAAGGAGGAATATATGAAGCTTCATGAAGTACAGAAAAGTTTCGCCATGCCCTTTACATGCCCGTCTTATGCACGAGGGCCCTACCAGTTCCGCAACCGTGAGTACCTGATCATCGACTATGAAACGGAGATGGATGCTTTACAGGCCATTGTCCCCGAACCTCTCGAAGTGATCAAGCCGGTTGTCAAGTATGAGTTCATTCGAATGCCTGATTCAGACGGATTTGGCTCCTACGAGGAGTCGGGTCAGGTTATTCCCGTTACATTCAACGGTGAATCAGGGAATTATCTTCATTCCATGTATCTTGATGACCTGTCCCCCATTGTCGGCGGGAGGGAAATATGGGGATTTCCTAAGAAATTTGCCCATCCGGACATGCACGTAGATCAAATCAACAAGGATTGCTATATAGGCGTTCTAAAATACGGTGAACTGGAAGTAGCTCGCGCCACAATGGCTTACAAATGGCAGCAGATGGATACGGAGCCGATCCGTGATGCGGTGCGTACAACGCCGAATTTTATGGTTAAGGTTATTCCTGACGTTGATTGCACCCCCAAAATATGCCAACTGGTGAGATACCATCTTACCAATGTCACGATACGGGAAGCGTGGACGGGACCGGCATCGCTCCAGCTGTTCGCGCACTGTATGGCACCGGTAGCTGACCTCCCGGTCAAACGTGTGATCAGCGCCGTGCATTTTATCGGCGATATGGCTATCGGACCTGGTGAAGTTGTCCATGACTATCTGAAAGAATAATTGTCGGAACGATGTCCTCACCGGGCCTCGCCGACTTTGGACCGCATGAGTGATGCACATCCTCGTGCCGGCGGTTCGATTCCGTCCTTGGGCACCATTTTAGTCAATGAAAAACAGGGCTTGCGTCCGTATCGCAAGCCCTGTTTTAACTTCCGACAGTTAACCTGTCCGCGAGAAAACCGGTTTATCAAGCACTATGATTCTCCTCAGAAGGCCTTGGTAATATTCAAGGTAGTCGTGATTCCCTCGGTACGGTCCACGGCGCCGAATTCGAAGTTCGTCCGCATCTCAATCAGCGCTTTCCACTGGGGAACGGCAAACCTGATTTCCGGCCCGACGGCAAATACCTGGTCGTGCACATCATCCCAGGTGACGTCCTTGCCCCGGTCGTCAGTGACCTGGAACTGGGCATACCCCACCACGCCAAGCTCAAAGGCCCTGAGCGGCCCGATTCCCATCGACACAGGCAGAGCCTTCCCTATGCCCCACTCGAAATGGAAATCGTCCCCGTACCGCACATCATGCCCACGCTGCTTGGCATGCGTTTCGTAACGGCCGAGCCATGACAGGCTCCATGTCTTTTCCTTGTCCGGGTAATAGGTGCCGCCGGCGTCAAACTGTCCCGTCCAGTAGCCTTTTCCCGCCCCACCCGGATGATTGGGGTCATAGTGGCCGATCGGCACCCATGCCATCAGACCGATAACCGCGTCCCACTGCTCACCGTGCCAGGAAATGGCAATGGGCTCGATAACGCAATCACCCAGGGAGACGCGTCGATCGGACAGGGTACCCGCCCTGAAATCGGTGTAGACAACAGGAATGACTACGTTGGGGAGCAAGTCCCCGCCAAAGATTTTGATGTTGGTCACCCATATGGGTCGATGAACCTGCGCGTAGACAAACAGATCCAGATCCGCGGCCGCGATTTTTTTCCCGTCACCGCCGGTCAGGGTGTCGGCTTGATAGAAGAAATTGTATAACCGGTAGTAAAATCCCGGGGGGCCGACGGTGGCCACCTTTATTCCTTCGCCGCCGTTCGTGAAATGGTTACCCGCGACTCCCGCTAAAGCCGTTCCCGTCCACAAAAGTACACAAACCAGGAAAACCTCTACTGACAGCGCCCTCAGCTTCATAAGACCTCCTCAATTGACACAAAGCATTGAATTGATGATTCTCCCGCCGGTTCTATGTCTCTATTCCGCCCTACAAGTGCAAACTCCCGGACAAGATATTTCAGAACCAGATCCTGAAAAAGGCCATGCACGTTGAGCAGTACCATGGTGAATTCATGCTCATTGCCGAAAGCAATTGAAGCAGCGCTTATCATGTATGCTCATATTTCAAGTAAAATGGCTGGAGCAGACAGGCGCTTCATCCTTCCCTGTTAACAGAAAACTTTTTCAAGAAAAAACCGTTTTGCAGTGTACATAGAATAAGGTGACCGCAAGAGTCAATGTTTTTTTAAAAATTTGATTCATATTTATGTCGGAAACAAGCAATTACTGAAACCTTCATGTAGATCGTTAGACCCCGAAAGAAACAACCTGCTAAAAAGCCTGGTGACTCCGACTGCAATACTTTTTCAATCCATCATTTCAGGCAAATCCATGCGCCTCATCGATAAATTAACAGGACAATGCCCGTGACACCGGGTTTCAAGCCGTTATAGCTGCTTGTGTCTGTAATCGGATTGAAGTGTGCGCCAAGCGGGGCTCCAGGACAAATATCGAGAGAAAAGGAATCCCATGGGCCGCGGAAATCAACCAGTTTTTTTGCTTAGGCTATCATGCCCGGCTCTACCAGACACGCCGGACATGCGTTTGAAACCTTGACAACCAACACCACCTTGCATTGGTCGGCCACGCAGGCAAACCCGCCAGAGATCGCCTGAAAAACGATCTCTCTCTCACCGGCAATGACCGTGCTCATTAAGCCGACACTTACGGTCAGGCCTTGCCGCCGTATCGTGTTCAGCAAACTATCGATATATGGCGCAAGGTGCGCTTCCTTTAAAGGGTAGAGACTGAGCTCAGCTTGTATTTTCATAAATCAACCCTCACCGCGACGAATGCTCCGCTCTTCGATTTGAGAAACCTCCCCAGGCGATCCAGCCAGCAGCCGACGGCGCCCCCCATCCTGACAGCGAACGGGAATGCACAAACCGAGGCATGTACGGTACCGAAGGGCGTAAGCATTGAGAATATTTCCTCAATAGTGAAAAACCTCCCCTTTTCATAAAGAGTGCCCGCCGTTTCCGCTCTCTTCCGGTTTATTTTAGCGGAAGAATTGAGAAAGCCCAGATAGAGCGTCCCTCCCGGGCGCCTGGTACAGCGGACCATCTCGTGAACAACGGTCTCTGCTTCCTTCATGAATTCGAGGGCGGCAATTGCGGCGGAAGCTCTAAAATAACCATCGGCAAACGGCAGAGCATGTGCATCCGCCACTTCAAAAGCAGCTGCCGGAATATGTTTTGCCCTGGCAAAGGCAACCATTTCGGGAAAGAGATCGACACCGGTTACCGAAAACCCCTTATTACTGAAAAACTCGCTCCACCAGCCGGTACCACAACCAACCTCCAGCAAGGTATCATTCGGATGCATTTCGTTGATCAAGGGTATAAAAGCCTGCTTTTCCAGTTGGTCATAAATTCTACCCTCTCGCGATTCGTACCAACGGTCATAATGTTCCGCCACATCCGCAAAATCGTACCGGGACGATGAGGTGTGCGATGCAACCATTGCAGTCTCCCTCCAATCTGAAAATTCCCTTCACGCGGCCCCTGTGTTCTGATGGTCTTAAGAAGACTTCGCAAATCCGAATTGGCACTCCAAACCATTTTTCGCTCAAGCAACAGGAATTTCTCGCTTACGTAACAAGTGTAGCAAACAAAATGCATAGGGGAAAATCAAGAACGAGGGAAAAAGCGGAAATGACAAGAAGGCTGGCGGGAATATATGAACGTCTTCCCGAATGCAGATTAGATCAAACGATGAACGGAGAAAGGAAGTCGCACTGGTCAGTGCCGCAGATACCTTGCATGAAGTTTGAATTCAGGAAACAACGCACAGCTACGACAGCATCAGAAAATATGAAGAGCGGACGATTTGAACAAAATTCGCACGTCCATACCGATATCCAAACCAAGATCGATCGCCGCCCCCTTGGTAACGAGCGACTTGAATACCACATCCTGAACGCGAACATGGACCTCATAGAGAAAACCCTGATCGATAATACCGATTATCGTTCCGGAAAAGGAGTTGCGTATGCTTGATCGCAAAGGTTTCAAACTGATAACGACATCTTCCGGCCTGATGGCAATGTGGCCGTTGGAATTCTGGTGTGGACGAGGAACCTCGATGGTGATGGTTTCGATGTGCGCAGTGGTACCATGAAATACCGCCGGGAAAACGTTTTTCATACCGACGAAATTCGCAACAAAGGAACTGGAAGGCCGCTGAAAAATATCACGGATTGTCCCGGTCTGAACAATGGCGCCATTGTTCATGATGGCGGCCTTGGTGGCAAGGGTCAAGGCTTCGGAAAAGTCGTGCGTCACCATGAAAAAAGTGATGCGCGAATTACGGTGAAGCTGCTTGAGAAGCAGTCTGATTTCCTCCCTGAAACTCTGATCGAGGGCTGAAAGCGGCTCGTCGAGGAGGATAACGCGGGGCTCGACCATGAGAGCCCGTGCCAGGGCAACCCTCTGGAGCTCTCCGCCGCTGAGCGTCTCCGGATACCTCTTGAGCAGGTGCCCGATACCGAGCTCATCCACCAGATGATCGAATCGTTCTTCCGCGGATTCCCTCGTGCCGACCCCTTGATAGCGGAGGCCGTAGTTGATATTGCGAGAAATTGTCAGATGTGGAAACAGGGCATAATCCTGGTACATGATGCCGACGCCACGTTGTTCCGGTGTCATCCGGGTCACATTACGTCCACCAATGCTGATCTTTCCCTCAAGAATGGGAACCAGCCCGGCAATTGCTTCCAGCAAGACGGTCTTGCCCGCGCCGGTGGGCCCCATGAGCACGAAAAATTCTCCCTCCTCAATGGAGAGATTGATATCCTTCAAACGGAATTCACCGAGATGCACTTTGAGGTTTCTGATTTCGATCATGATGCCTTTTTTCGGGGAAGTGCCAGGATTCTAAGCGCCAGGAAAAGCGACAGGCATACAAGGACAAGCCAGACCGCGACGGGCTGGGAGTACTTGAGCCCGTACGCTTCGAACCTTTCATAGATGAGAACCGGCGCAATCATCGGATGATAGGCGACCACCACCACGGCCCCGAACTCGCTGATGGATCGCGCACAGCACATGATGAGCCCCACCAGTACGCTCCGCCATGCCAGGGGAAAGGTGATTCTGATAAACGTACTCCACATGGAGGCGCCGAGACTTCGGGAAACATTCTCCAGCCGTGGCGAAATAGACTCGAACCCTGCCTTGAGGGCATTAATATAAAAAGGCATACCCACAAAAGTCAACACGGTTATTATGCCCGTCGTGCTGCCCATTATCCTGATGCCCAGTTCGTACAAAAATTGTCCCAACCAATGGTTTTTTCCGGCTACGCCAAGGATAGCGATACCAACCACTGGATGGGGAATGACGATAGGCAGGTCGATAATACTCTCGATGAAGTGCTTGCCTCTGAAATGCGTCCGGGCAAGAACATAGGCAAGCGGCGTTCCAACCAGGAAAGCTATGCCGGAAGCCGCCGCCGCCGTATAGATGCTGAGCCAGATCGAATGAATGACATTTTTGTCTTTAAGCGTTTCCCGAAGCATGGCGCCGGAAGGGGCCGTCAGCATTTCGACAAGCGGCAGCAGAATAAATGTAAGCACCATGATGCCGCATGAAAACGAAATCCAATAAAACGGCCCCTTCTTTACCATATCATCCCACCTGTCAATTCTTTACTTCTACCAATCCCTGAAGCTTGACCGGCAATTCAGATTTCATCTTATCGGTAGGCACGCGACAGGGAACAAAGGGTGGCTGACCCTGCTCCTTGAGGATTTTCAAGCCACCTTGAGGATCGAGCAGGTATTCAAGAAAAGCAATCGCCGCTTCCTTGTTGGGAGCGTCTTTGATGAGCGTTACACCGTACGTTACCGACCCGCCCTTCATGTCCATGAATTCGCCCGGCTTTTTGCCGGTAACCTTCACAACGGCCTGAGAATAGAAAGAATCATACTTGTAGTTGCCGAGGTTGATCTGGTCGGGGAGCTTAACATATTTGAGGCCATGCTGTACGGCAACGGAGAGATATTCCCAGGCATAATCCATATTGCCGGTCTGAAGCAGCGACACCAACTCAACCGACTTGGGACGAACATTCTCCAAGGGACGATTTGCGATAAGCTTGTCGTACAGTCCGGGGTTTTTGTAATATTTTTCGGCAAGCTGGAGCACCATCAGTGCCCGGTAGCCGCAGGGATCCAGGTTCGGATCGGAATGCCCCCAGACAACTCCCTTACGCTCTAATATTTTATACCAGTTCCCGGCGTTTACTTCCTTGGCGAACTTGCTCTTGTCCGTATAGCAGAGGACGAGCTGATTGGTGGCAAAGCGGATATTCCAATCGGCGTATTTCGGAATAAGAAGCTTGTCGATCACCTTGTAATCCGCGGAGGCCATGATATCGCATGGCTTATGCAAGTCGGAGACCTTACGAGCGGCTTTCTGGCTACCACTGGCCTCGCGCTGCAGATCCACGCCGGGATACTTGGCCTCGAATGCTTTTTCCATGGCTTCAAACGGCATGCTCAGACTTCCCGCATGGAACATGACGACCTTCCCTTTTGGCTCGGCAAAGGCACTTGGAATCGATAAAAAGGCAGCAACCCCAAGGATGAAAAGAAATGCGGATACCCGTTTAACAATTGTTGTTCCCATTTTTGGTTCCCCCTTACTGAAGATTTGCCCGAAATCGTTACGGGACACTCAAAGAGTTTCAATTATCTCCCAAATAATTGCGCAGTCAATGGCCAGCATCTCGAGAGTGCCGCAAAAGATCGCCGCCGGCTGATCTCCTGAGTCAACCGGCAATCCGTTAACGGCAAGGTTTTGACACCTATATGATATTTGCACCTAATATATATAAAACACTATAGCGCAAATCACAAGACCGGATTTAATGAAACACCGAAAGCAAAAATAATCGGACTTGTCGCGTTTGCCGCCATATGATTCGTATCATAGCGCACATTCGGTCACCAGACAGATCACAATCCGATCGCAAAATGCAAAAATGGCAACAGCGGCGCTGTTGCCATTTTACCATCTCACTGGACACCTGCAATAGAACCCGTTTTCGTTCTTCCTTAATTCCTTATCCTACGAGTCCTTTTCTGACCATGTAGGCAACCAGTTCGGCATTCGTCTGCATCCCCAGCTTTGCCAGCAACCTGGTCCGGTAGGTGCTGACGGTATTCACGCTCAAATTGATGTCTTCGGCAATCTGTCCCACGGTTCTGCCCGATGCAATCAGGCAGGCTACCTGGAATTCACGATCGGAAAGCCGTTGATGGCGAGCCGGTTCCCCATTGGCGAGCACGGAGAGATCTTCCGCCATGAGATCCATGATCTTTTTGCTGAGATAGCGCCCTTTTCTGACAATGTGTTCTATGACATGAATCAGCTTTTCCGGTTCGCAGTCCTTGGTCACGTAACCGGAGGCGCCGGCCTTCATTGCCCGGATTGCATACTGCTTTTCCGGGTGCATGGTCAGGACGAGAACCGGCAGCCGAGGACGTTCCTTCTTCAGAAGCTTGAGTATTTCCAGTCCGCCTCTTCCCGGAAGGGAAAGATCAAGAAGGACAAGATCGAAATCATGTGCCGAGACCTTGTTCAATGCCTCGGCACCGTTTGCCGCCTCATCGATTACCGCTCCGATGCCGGCAAGGATATGGGAGATGCCCTGCCTAACGAGGGGGTGATCATCAACAATCAGAATTTTCATGGTTGAACACTCCAATTCCGGAACAGGGTATGACCGCGGTAACCGTTGTTCCCTTGCCCGGCTGCCCGACAATATCAGCCTTTCCACCACACATGTGCGCACGCTCCTTGATGCCCAGGAGACCCAGAGAGTCTTCCGAGGAGAGGTGCTCGCTGGTTATGCCTACGCCGTCGTCAACAATCTCCAGAAATGCCGTGCCGTCGCCACAACAGAGGGTAATCGCCACGCGAGAGGCCCGGGCATGGCGACAGACGTTGGTAAGCGACTCCTGAACGATCCGGAAGATTGCCGTAGCACAGGCCGTGCTGGTACAGGAGTCCACATTCGTCGAATCGAATGTACAGGGAATTCCCATTCTGTCGCCGAAGTCCTGAACAAGCCATTCAATGGCCGGCACCAGGCCGAGATCGTCCAGCATCCGGGGACGAAGCTCCGACGAAATTCTACGCACATCCTGGATGATGTTGGAGACCAGGTCCGACATCTGGTCGATCGACCGGGCATGATCTTCCCCGAGTTCAGCGGAACTGCCTTTCAAGCGAAAGAGATCAATCTTCAAGGCTGTGAGGGCCTGGCCAAGCTCGTCATGAATTTCCCGGGCAATGTTTCTACGTTCGTTTTCCCGTACCGTCTCCATGTACCGGGAAATGCGATTCGCCGCTTGCAGGGCGCTTTTCAAGCGCTCTTCCGTGACCCGGCACTGCTCCTCGCTTCTTTTCCAATCAGTTATATCGACTGCCACCAGGGAATAAAGGTCGTCCCTGAGAACCGATGCCGAACATAAAAACCAGCGATCATTCGGCTTGTAATAGCTTTCAAACGTCTGCGGTTCACCGGTTTCCACCAGCCGTCGATAATATTCCAAGTGCGGCAAAGTTTCGATTGCAAAAAAATCACGCACACGGCCCCCGATCAGTTTGGATATGGAAAGATTCATATCCTCGCCGGCCACGATATTTACATCCAGAATTTCCAAGTCGACTATTTCACCGGCGGAATCACGCACGAAGCGGAAGATGATGCAACCGTTGGGCAGGTGCCTGAAAAAGGATGAGAATCGCTGCTCACTGGCGGCAAGAGCTTGCTTCGCCCGGTTCAGCGAATTTCTGTTGACGAGCAGCATCACAATAAACAGCGCCTGTAGGCAAATAACGATTACAATGAAAGCAACATCCTTTTTGTATTCAATCCAGATAGGCGGCTTGCGAAACTCCACGATACTGGACTCCGGAAGATTATGCTCGTCAATCCCCCATTGCCGCAGCTTTCGCCAGTCGAACATATAACGGAGCAGGCCATCCCGGCTAAAAAGGCTGACTGAAGGCTCTTCTCCATTCAGGATCTGCACACTGATCTTTCCCAACCTGCTGCCGACTTCCACGAAATCGAGCACATGACCGCCCATCATCCCTTTTCCTACCTGCAAACTCCATAGCGTATAAAGGGGAGCATGAGTCTGGAAATATGCCTGGGAGGCAAAATGCGTAACGGGATCGACGGGTCGGAAGTCCCCCTTGAGAAACGGCAGAACAAGCGCCACGCTCTCTTCGGGAACGTTTTCAATTTTCTCAAATAATTTGCAGGCTGGAAGTCCTGAAATCCAGTGGATATCAAGTTTTTTTTCATATCCTGCCAATGCATCACGGGCTTGAGCCTCCAGGATTCTGTCCAGCGGCAAGGTGCCGCAAACTATCGCAAGGTGCCTCATGCGCGGATGCAGACGCAAGGCAAGATCAACGGTTCCGACGATATCCGTCGGCAACCGGATTCCCCGAAAGGAAGCAGGAAGCTCACGAATCGGCTCGGCATCGGCAAGCTCGGCATACACTACAGGAACCTGGGCAAAGAGTACTTGCCGTCGCTGTGCCAGGAAATCCACGGCATGATTGCCCACCGCGATAACCAGGTCGGGTTTTACCAAACGATATTTCCAGCGGTACAACTGTTCCAGGATCCGAACGTGGCCCTCTCCGGGAAAACGGCAGACATCCATATTTTCCGTAAAGTAGTTGATATCCCAAGACCGTTTTTCCAACTGGACACCCTTGGTAATACCCCAAATGAGCGGTAGATGCGCATGATAGGAATTGAGTATCAGAATTCTCTTTGTGTTGCGATTTTCGAGGGCATCAACGGAAAACGGAAAAGAGAGAACAGCCAAAAAAATCCAGAGTCCAACAAAATTTCTGAACGTTCCTGAAGGCAACAGCCAAATATCTCTTGGCGATCCAAATTTCATCCCAATCGTCTCCCCCCGCTTTATTTGTTTCTCAATTTTCGTTTGTCGTCACAGCAAAGACGAGAGGGCGACAATTTAATTAAATATTGCAAATATTTTATACGAATTAAAGAGCAACATTTCGTATTGCGAGGACATCAAAAGCCAAAAAATCAACTTATATTAGATATATATGAACAACTCTCCAATGAAAGCAAGTCACTTTTTGTCCTACATTTTTTTCGTTATTTATACGACTTTATTTCCGTCTGGAAAATGCGCTATAAAGAACATTCCATGCGTTATATCTTTATTATTTCAAAACAATTAAAGAACCGGCAATATTCGTTAATTTTATTTTAATTAAGACGCACGTCACAAGCTTCCACCTGTATCCCTTTTCGACGAAAAGCCGATTTTCTTGAGCGTAAACCATTAACCGCTGTGGACGGTGTTTTTTCTTCATCCAATAATTCATAATAGGAAACCTGCAAACGAACCCCCTGACTACCGGCCTTTATAGACTCAACCAGTATTGGCATACCTCACTAATACGAGATTAAACAGCGCCACTAAACACAAGCACGCCACACATCTATTAAGGAGAACAATATTTTGATGCTTAATCTCAAGGCGGTACTCAATATCCGGGAAGACTCCAGAATGAGATATTTGACCATGACAGCACGTGCAGTCTTCGCAAGCATCTTGCTTATGGCAATCCTGTTGGCGGTGTTTGTCAAATTTTCCAATTTCGGCAGTTCTTCTGAACCGGATCAATACTTAGCACTCCAACCGGCAATCACCCTCCTCCTGGTCATCGGAGCCGGAGCGGTAATTATCATCCTCTACAGAAAAATTATCCATATCAGATCTGAAAATCTCGAAAATGAAAAACGTTGGCAATTCGCTCTGGAAGGATGCGGAGACGGGGTCTGGGATTGGAACGTGGAAACCGGCGAACTGTTTTATTCTTCGCGATACAAGGAAATTCTCGGCTTTAGCGAGAACGAAATGGACAACAATCTGAAGGAATGGGCGGAACGTCTCCACCCGGACGATTCGGAAACCGCCATGAGAGAAATCGGCAAGATCCACAAGGGAGAGACTCAAGGCTGCTCATTCGAGCACCGCATGCGCTGCAAAAGCGGCGACTATCGCTGGATGCTCACCCGCGGCAAGATAATACGCCAGACAGGAGAGGGAACCCCGACCAGGATTACCGGAACGCTTACCGACATAACCGAACGCAAACTCATGAGTGAGCACTTCTTGAAGGCTCAAAGGCTTCAGTCGGTCAGTGCATTTGCCAGCGGCATTGCCAATGAATACAACAACATCCTCACGGCAGTAATTGGGTACACCTCGTTGGGCCGCATACTCAGGAATAGTCCCGAAAAAGCTCGGAAAGCATTGGAAAGCGCGGAAGAAGCCGCATATCGCGCCGCAGAACTTACCCGGCAGATTCTTTTCTTTGCGAAAGACGGAGTTCAATTCAAAATGGTTGTTAACGTGGCAAACCTCCTGCACGAATCGGCGTCGCTGGCGCTGCGCAATTCAAACATCACCTTTAGCTGCAGAGCTTGCGAATCCCTGTACGTGGATGTCGACAGAGAACAAATGGAACTGGCTTTGAGTAATATCATCCTGAACTCGGCACAGGCAATGAGGGAAGAAGGAGAAGTTACCTTGAAGGGGGAAGCATGCACCCTGAGGGACACCAACTGGTACAAGCTCCCTTCGGGAAATTATCTCAAATTGACCCTGACGGATCAAGGCCCCGGGATTCCACCCGAAAACATTGAAAAAATCTTTGACCCCTACTTTTCGACAAAATCAGGTTGCATGGGGCTGGGCCTCACGACTGCTCATGCAATTGTCAGTGAGCATGGCGGAACAATCGATGTACACTCAGCCATAAGCTCCGGCACGACTTTTACCGTATATCTTCCGTTATCGGAAAAAAAATGTGATCTGCCGGAAAAAGCAGACATGGAATCTTCTTTTGAAACGAACCACAAAGGTAATATTCTCGTGATGGACGATGAAGAATTAATTCGCAATCTGTCTTCGGAACTACTCAGACTTCTCGGCTACCAGGTTTCCACCTGCTGCGACGGAGATGAAGCAATTGAAACATATCGAACCGCCATGGAACTGAACAGACCTTTTTCCGCCGCAATCATGGATCTCTCCATACCCGGCGGGATGGGCGGAAAAGATGCTGCCCAGGGGATTCTCGCCCTTGACGCCAAGGCACGACTGATTGTCTCGAGCGGTTACTGCGACGATCCGGTCATGGCGGACTTCGAAAAATACGGCTTCATCGCGGCCGTCTCGAAACCGTATACCGTCGACAAGATTATCAAGACCCTGGAAAGTATTGATAATCTTGAGGGTACGGACACGTCCTAGGTGCTCCGGCAACAGAAATCACCCTGGCCCGCAAGAAAAAAAAGCCCCCTGCCTGTTCGGCAGGGGGCTGTCTGGTATCAATAACCCGTAACCATCATTTCGGTTCGGTATGGCCGAGCGGTACATCTATGTCAAGGCCGCATCTTTCAGCAGCCTAACATTCGGCTTTATACTGCGTTGTATATGCTTGCACCTTTGTTGTATTCAATCGGAAACAACCGATACCAACCTACTGATTAAAACACCATTGTTACCACTGCTTACCTTACAACGATAAGGCCAGCGGCTGCAACGTTGTTCGGATCGATTTCGATCCGGAACATGCCGGAATTTCCGGAATTGTCCTGATCAACGATAATGGCGTTATCAAGGACGTTCATAACATTTGCCACGTAACCGGTTTCATACTTCACGACGTTTCCCTTTTTGTACGGAAGTGCACTCATCTGATTTTTCTCCTCTCGATGTAATTCCCCAGCAACTGGGTTCTTTGACTTCAAACCACAATGACACCGACCACCGACGCACGCAGTTTGAAATGATCCGTGAACATTAACTCCCCTAACGACGGACAGGGTAGAAAATCCGGATATTCTATACCGATAAAAACAGACCCGCTCCGGCTATCTTTATCCCACAAACGGGCCCCTTTTACCAACGAAAACAACTACCAACAAACAGCGAGAGATTTTAATTACGTATACACAGAATGTCAATACAAAATTACTTGACTACCAGGTTAATCCCGAGCCGAAAATTCCAATTCTTTCCAAAAAACCACCATAAAAAAAGCTCTCGCCCTCTCGGCATCATTGAAACGGATAACCTGTCGAAACGGAAAATCATTGAAACGCCGCACTATTGAGAGTATGATTTGGTCGAATATGAACGATTTGCGAACCAGCTGATATTTTCCAAAGAAGAAATTTTTTCGTAGCATACCCTGATCATCGGAATACTCCCTTCCTTCGGAAGTGCAGAATTCCAACGGGTACCCTTGAGATCAGGCAACCACTTTCAATACATGAAATAGGGAGGGATCAGCCATGCATTTTCATTTTTCAATCCCAAGCTCGGTAGCATTCGCCCCGGGAACTGCCGACACCGTGGGGCACCTGCTACTCGGTTTCGAGGCATCGAAAGTATTTTGCATATTCGACGTCACCATCAAGAATGCCGGGCTGGTTGATAATGTTCTGGCATCTTTGAAAGCCGCGAAACTCGAGGTAACGGAATGGGAGAATGTCCAGCCGAATCCTAGCGATCAACTCGTGGAAGAAGGCGCCAGGCTTGCCAAGGAGGCGGAAATTGATGCGATCGTTGCTGTCGGAGGCGGCAGCGTTATAGATGCGGCAAAAGCCGTTTCCATCCTGATGACCAACGAATCGCCCATCAACCAGTACGACGGCATCAACCTGGTAAAAAATCCCGGAACCCTGCTGGTAGCTATCCCGACAACTGCCGGTACTGCCAGTGAAGTAACTTCTTTTACCGTGGTCACCGACACCACGCAACACAAGAAAATGGTAATCGGTGGTCAAAACGTTGGCGCACGGGTTGCCCTTCTCGACCCCAACCTTACACTCTCGGCTCCACCGGCACTGACAGCCTCCACCGGAATGGGCGCCCTGGCACACGCCATCGAAGCCTATCTCTCGGTCGCCAACTCAATCCCCACGGATATTAATGCCCTCAAGGCCATCGAACTTATCTACAACTATCTGCCCAAGGTAGTCCAAGACGGCTCCAACATGGAGGCACGTTCCAATACCCTCCTGGGAAGCATGCTTGCCGGCTTCGCCTACAACTCGGCAATTCTCGGACTTGCGCATTCCATATCCCATCCGCTCTGCGTCCATTGCGGGATCCAGCACGGCTTCGCCAATGCCGCGGTGCTTCCCCATGTCATGGAATACAATGGCCAGGCCGTTCCGAAAAGAATCAAGGATATCGGACTGGCAATGGGCCTTGACATTAGTAATCTGACGTCAGAGCAAGCGGTGACGGCAACAGTCGACACCATCCGGGAACTGTCCCGTACTATAGGAATTCCTACCCTGAAGGAACTTGGCGCCTCGCGCGATGATTTCGAAAAAATTGCACTCGATTCCCTCACGGAAATCAGTACCATCTTCAATCCGAGGAATCCAAGCAAGGAAGATGTCATCGCGATCCTTGAAAAGGCCTTCTAAGATGCGCCCCTTTGTTCCCGGACCTCCCGAAAGCAGTAAAGCGGCTATCCGCAAAACTTCCGAAAAAGTTCGGCACCCGGAATTTCCATGTGAACTCAACTATCCCGGGCACTAGATAATTTATTGACAAAGATCGAGCAAAAGGCTATAAAGAGCATTCGTCGGGATGTAGCGCAGCCTGGTAGCGCACTTGCTTCGGGAGCAAGGGGCCGCTGGTTCAAATCCAGTCATCCCGACCAGTTTTCAAGGACTTGGGAGATTTCTTCTGAGTCCTTTTTTTATCGTTTATTAGTGGAAAAGCGGATTTTCTCGGACGCATTCAAGAACCATCCAGCAGACATTCTGGTCACGACAATTGAATCGAAATTCTCATTCTTTGAGGTACAGGCAGAAGGTGAGAAAAACTCTGGCCACAGCTGGAAAACAATAAACTGCACAGTACGATGAAATGTTGTCCAGACGGTCGCGCCGGCCAGGGTCCCTTGCCTTGAATCATGAGAAGACTTCGTCTCTCTTATCGCTTACCTAATGCAAAACCAGCCCCCCTTATGTTGGTGTAATTCCCAGGAGCATAAGCGTATCCAAGGCATTTTGGACCGCAAAACCGCCATGGCAATTGTTGAACATGATGTAGGCCATCCCGGCCTTGAGTGAGAGACCGGCAGCAGCCCCCGCGAATTCCTTCAATTCTTCACCGGAATACAGGTAATCATACCTCAACGAGGTTTCGATTCCTTTCTTCAACCAGGTCCTCTTGTTCCTGCCATGTAGCCTCAAGTAGGCAATATCCGTGGTTACCGCCGGTAAAAACGGCGCCGTTGCAAGACTTCCGAACTGCGGTTCATCCGTGGTGACATAGGTGATTCCATTCTCGCGCAAGAACTTAAGGGTGTTCTCTGCATGGTAGTGCGTCAACCAGCTTCCATGGCGGAATTCCACGGCCAACGGCATAGATCCCATCAACTCCCTGCATTTGAGGATATAGTCCAGATTCTCTTTTTTGTACCAGAACCAGGGGGGGTATTGGAACACCAGGACTCCCAGCTTGCCGGCGGATCGCAGGGGCTGGAGTGAAGCTGCAAATGCGTCCGCGACATCCTTCAGCAAGGAAGGATCCGCGACATGGATGGTTCTTTTCACCCTATCCGAAGATGAGAGCATTTCACGAAGAGATTTCGGCAGTGTTTGAGGGTTGATGCCATGGCCGGTCAGCGCTCCATACGCCTTGATATGAAAGATGAAGTTTTCCGGTGTTCTTGCTGCCCACAGTTCGGCTGTTCTCGTTGCGGGGATTGCATAATAGGTGGAGTCTACTTCAACGGTATCAAAACGAGAGGCATAGTACCTGAGGCGCTCTTCGGCGGAAGTCGTGCCTTTAGGGTAGAATTCACCACTTGCAATCAGGGTCTTTTCGGCCCATGAACATGTGCCTACATGGATATTCCGGATAGTCGACATATTTCACCTGCCACGCTTTCAAATAAACAGTATCACAAAATAAAAAAAGCCGCTCATTTCCGAACGGCAGACTATTCGATATACTATATGCATTGTTGAGCGGTCAAGCCGAGACAATGAAGGAGCATCTTGAGGTTTTTCCGGAAAGTATTTTCATGCAGAGGAGGCCCCATGTCGATTCGCAGACGTCTAGTGCCGGTTCTGATTCTCCTGTCGGTCATCCTCAGCGGCTGCACACTATTCAATGTGAACATCGTACCGAGAGTCAAACCGCTTGAGGAAAAAGTCCTCGAAGGAGAAGGCGAAAGCAAACTGCTGCTTGCTGACATCACGGGCTTCATCTCGGAAAAGGAACCGGGCGGCATCAGCGTGGTAAGAGACAAACCGACCATTGTGGCGCACATTAAGGAAATCCTGGCCAAGGCGGAAAAGGACGAAGACATCGCGGGCGTTATCCTGCGCATCAATTCTCCGGGCGGGACAGTGGCCGCAAGCGACATCATTCATCACGAAATAAAACTGTTCGCAAGCCGCAAGAACGTTCCGGTCTACGCCTGCATTACCGGCCTGGGAACTTCCGGCGCCTACTATATCGCTACTGCGTCGGATATGATTGTCGCGCATCCCGCCGCGGTAACCGGGAGCATCGGGGTACTGCTCCTGAGCTTCAATATCGAAGGGCTGCTCGACAAGGTCGGGATCGCGGAAAAGACCATAAAATCGGGCGGCAAAAAGGATATCATGTCGCCGTTCCGGCCGAACACGCCCGAAGAGCAGAAAATCATGCAGGACATCATTGACAGCCTTGCCGCCCGGTTCCGGGGGGTGATACTGACCCGGAAAAACAACAGGCTGGATGAAAAAGAGCTGGAGAAGCTGGCCGACGGCCGCATCTACACGGCGGACCAGGCGCTTGCGGCGGGGCTGATCGACAGGGTGGAATACCTGGACGATGCGATCAAAGATATGAAAAAGGCGATCGGCATCAAAGAGGCAAGAGTCGTAACCTACCACCGTCCCGGCGGCTACAAAGGATCGATATACGCCGCGGCGGCGTCCGGATCGCCGTCCGCGATCAACCTGATCAACATAGACGCAGGCGGCATCGAGATGCTTTCATCGCCACAGTTTCTTTACATGTGGCGACCGTAGGCCCGCGGCACCTTCCTCAAAAACCGGCCGGTATTTGACCTCGCAACCGACGCCGCTTCCTCCGGCATGCCGGAGGCGATGACCTCGCCAATTCCGCGCCGGACTTTACCTTTAGGCCGCTTTGACCTGGCTTGAGGGGTCTTGAAAAGGCGGTTTCTCATATTTCACGAGGCACCCTTATACCCGGGATAAAATGGGATAGTACTCCCATTTTCCCACTATTTCTTTTCTCATGCGGAGACTATCGACAACCAGAAATTCTCTTCTCCAACTCAGGGAAAATGTAATCGCCCTGTTGCTCCTCGCCATATTCATCGGCCTGGCAACCGGCGCCCTGGCGGTTGCCTTTCGCTACCTGCTGTTGCTTGCCACGGATCTGTGCTGGCAGGAATCCTATGATCTCGTCCGTGCCGTGGCTCACAAGAAATGGTACCTGGTTCTTCTGACTCCGGCACTCGGGGGGTTGCTGATCGGCCCGATCGTCGCCAAATTCGCTCCGGAAACCCGCGGCACCGGGGTTCCGGAGGTGATCAAGGCGGTAGTCATCAGGGATGGACGGATACGCCATCGGACGACCCTGTTCAAGATGCTCTCCAGCATCATTTCCATTGGCAGCGGTGCTTCGGTCGGTCGGGAGGGGCCCATCGTCCACATAGGCGCTTCGGTCGGCTCTTCCCTGGCCCAGTTTGTCAACCTGTCCGCGGAATGGCGGCGGGTATTCCTTGCCTGTGGCGCCGCGGCCGGCATTGCCGCAACGTTCAACGCTCCCATGGCCGGAATGCTTTTCGCCACGGAGATAATCCTGGTCGATTTCCAGATCAGCTATTTGAGTCATATAGCCGTTTCCACCGTCACCGCCACGGTTATCTCCCACCATTTTCTCGGGACCCTGCCGACGTTTGATGTGCCGGTCTTTCACTTGGGAAACTACTGGGAGATACCCCTTTATTTCTTGCTGGGTCTGATAGCCGGAGTCATCGCCCTGCTGTTCATCCGGTCCATTTCCCTGGTCGAAGACACGTTTGACCGTTATCGTCTGCCGATCTTTTTGCGACCGGCGATCGGTGGACTCTGCGTCGGCCTGATGGCCATCAGTTGGCCGGAGGTGCTCGGTGTCGGCTACCAGTCGGTCAACCTGGTCCTGACCGCCGAAGTGACGCTGATCGCCATGGCAATCGTCATGGTTCTCAAATTGGCGGCAACCGCGGTATCGGTCGGCAGCGGATTTTCCGGCGGCATCTTTGCCCCTTCCCTGGTCCTGGGAGCCCTGCTGGGCGGCGTTGTCGGCTGGATCGCCAACATGCTGTGGCCGGCCCAGGTGACCAGTATTCCCGGCTACGCCCTGGTCGGCATGGGCGCCCTGGTCAGCGGAGCGACGCTGGCGCCGATCACGGCCATTTTCACCATTTTTGAACTGACCTATTCCTTCGCGATTATCCTGCCTCTTATGATCAGTTGCATCGGCAGCCTGCTTATCGTCCAGAGGTTTTCCAGTTTCTCAATCTATGAGGCCAAACTGATCCGGCAGGGGATCAAGATACGCCGCGGACGCGACCTGAACCTGCTTCGCTCCATGCGAGTCGGCGATTACATGGAAAAGGAATTTGAAACCGTAAGAGCCGATACCCGTCTCGGGGAACTGATTCACAAAGTCCAGGAAAGTCCCTATCCGCATTTCCTGGTAATGGACGAGCACCATGAACTGGTCGGCATACTGTCCCTTAAGGATCTCCGGTCGGTATTGGCCGACATCGGCGACCTCTGCGAACTCGTGGTCGCCTCGGAAATCATGACCCGCCATGTGTTTCACATTTTCCCCGAGGACAACCTGGAGAAGGCCTTCGAGGTCTTCGAAGGAAAACAGATTTCCATACTTCCCGTGGTCGATCCTTTTTCTCCCCGCCAGGTTCTGGGCGTGCTGAAAAAGGACCGCTTGCTGCTCGTCTACAACGAAAAGATTCTAAAAACAGACGTGTTGCACAAAATACCGTCGTGATGATTCTCCATCAAGATCCAGGCCGCAAAGTGTTGCGGACTTAATGACCCGGATTGAGCATTACAACAGGGACTTTTTCGCTTCCTCAATGTCGAAGCCATAGGTTTCGGTGACGAAATCGAGATCTTTATCGCCTCGTCCGCTCAGGTTGACCAGGATACCGCCGTGCTTCATCTCTTTGGCGAGTTTCATGGCATAGGCGACGGCATGGGCGCTTTCAAGAGCGGGAATAATACCTTCAACGCGGCTCAAGGTATAAAACGCATCGAGCGTTTCCAGGTCATCGGCTATTTCATAGCTGATACGGCCATCATCCTTGAGAAAGCAGTGCTCCGGTCCTACCCCGGGGTAATCGAGTCCGCTGGCAATTGAATAGACCGGAGCCGGATCGCCCTTCTCGTCCTGGAGCAGATAGCACTTGAAGCCATGGATGAAGCCCGGCTTGCCGAAGGCCGCGGTAGCCGCGTGGTCACCAAGAGTAAGCGAGCGCCCACCGGGTTCAATACCGATCAGTTTGACGGGGTCGTTGATAAATCCGGAGAAAATCCCCATGGCATTACTGCCGCCGCCGACGCAGGCACAGACCACGTCCGGCAGATTGCCGGTCATTTCCAGGAATTGCTCTCGGGATTCGATGCCGACAACGGCCTGGAAGTCGCGCACCATCATGGGAAAGGGATGCGGGCCGACCACCGAACCGATGCAGTAAATCGAATTGACGGGGTCCTTCAGGTAGGACTGGAAAGCCGAATCAACCGCCTCCTTGAGTGTCTTGAGTCCGAAAGAAACGGGAACTACGGTGGCGCCAAGCAGCTTCATGCGGGTGACATTCGGTGCTTCTTTTTTAATATCGACTTCGCCCATGTGAATTTCGCATTCAAGGCCGAAGTAGGCAGCCGCGGTTGCCAAGGCAACGCCGTGCTGTCCCGCGCCGGTTTCCGCGATCAGTTTCTTTTTCCCCATGTACTTGGCCAGCAAGCCCTCGCCCATGCAGTGATTGAGCTTGTGGGCGCCGGTATGGTTGAGATCTTCGCGTTTCAGGTAGATCTGGCTGCTGCCGCACATTTCCGACAGGCGAGCGGCATGGTACACTGGGGTTGGTCGTCCCTGGTAGTGTTTGCGGATGGAGCGCAGTTCTTCTATGAATCGGTGGTTCTTGCTTATCGTGAGATAAGCTTCCGTGATTTTATCCATTTCCACCTGCAGTTCCGGTGGAATATAGGATCCCCCGTATTCGCCGAAGTGCCCGGTAGCATCGGGATGTTGTTGTGAGTAGTGAGCGTAGTCTTTTGTCATGATATGTTCCTTTCCGCCAGCGTTTTTCTGAATTAAAAATAATGCAAAGGGAACGTCCTTGTAAATTACTATTTTAAATAAAATCTTCCCCGCAAGCCTTCCTTCTCCCGAAATACCGCTTCCCCTCTTTTCGCGGCGTGAAAAACAGTACCGGCGGCACAGGCAAGCCCGCGCTCTTTACTTGGTTTGGAGAAGCGTGTTCGCTCAATCGGGAAACACTCGACGATTTGTCCTATGAGATCAGCAAGAGCCAACCCCGGCGCATCAGCGAGACTATCGGTTGTCTTCAGGACCTGGTCGACAAAACTTCCTCCACCCGGAACGCGATCGTCGTAACGTTCGTCGTTGCCGGAACCGGGATCGAGAGCGAAATCAAAAAAGATCAATTGCAACACAAAGCTCTACATTTCAGCAAGGTACAGACCTTTGTCCAGATTTTACCGGACAGTAGTGGAATTTCCGATAAAAGAGGCTTTATATATTGATTTTTCCTATTTGACATATCGTGAATTTCTATAGTATTTGGATGTGTCGGCATTTTCACTGCAACGAGGACTTCCATGATTCATGATTTTGGCTTTACCTGAGGGATTTTAATCCGCAAACCGGGTTTGTCGGAAGAAGCCGTGTGCCAAAATCATATCCAACCTGATATCACCTGATCGTCCTTGGGCCATTTGTTGTTTTTGCATCCAAAATTGCCCACCAGAACACTCCCGGACATAAATCATATTTAGAAAACAGGCACTATTTCGGTTCGCGTACTGAAATGGAACCATGCCAAAAAATCTGAAAGGGACAGACAATGAGTGAAGACTACCGATCCATGTGGACAGATCTGGGGCTCGATCTCGAAGCCCATGACGCGCTTCTGGATGTATTGGGAAAAGCCTACCGGGACATCTATCTGGCGCAAGAAAACCGCCCGGAAGGGATGGGCTATTTCGATTTCGTCATGAGTGAAGTCCACGGACTGCGGATCAAGGAATTAATGGATGAAAAAGCGGCCGGCCGCAAAATCATCGGGTCCTATTGCGTGTTTGTACCCGAAGAGCTCGTTCTGGCGGCCAATGCCACGTTGGTCGGCCTCTGTTCGGGGGCCGATTTTGCCACAGAGGATGTGGAGACGCTGCTGCCCCGCAACACCTGCGCCCTGATCAAGTCGTCCTTCGGGTTCAAGATAGGCAAGGTGTGCCCCTACCTGGAGAGCGCGGATATGGTTGTGGGTGAAAACACCTGTGACGGCAAGAAGAAGGCCTATGAAACCCTCAATGACCTGGTTGACAACCTCTATGTCATGGATTTGCCCCAGGTTAAATCTGAAAACGGCAAGGCGCTTCTCAGGGCGGAATACAATCGTTTCAAGGATGCTTTAGAAAAGCTCACCGGTGTTCCGATTACCGCGGCATCGCTGAAAGAAGCCATCCGCACCGTCAATGCCAAACGTGCCGCCCTTCACCGGCTCTCCTCCTTGCGAAAAGCGGATCCGGCCCCCCTGTCCGGCCTGGACGCCCTGCTGGCCAACCAGGTTTTCTTCTATGACAATCCGGCCCGGTTTACGGAATCCGTAAACAAGATCTGCGATGAACTGGAACAGCGGATTGAAGATAAAAAGGGCGCCTTCCCGGAACGCACTCCCCGCATTCTCCTGTCCGGCTGTCCCCAGGCAGTGCCCAACTGGAAACTTCCCATGATCGTCGAAACCGCCGGTGCGGTGATCGTGGGTGAGGAATCTTGCGTGGGCGAACGCGGGACCCGCAACCTTACCAGCGAAGCGGGTGAAACGCTCGACGAGATGCTGGACGCCATCGTCGACCGTTATTTCCAGGTGGACTGCGCCATTTTTACCCCCAATCCCGAACGTTTGGACCATATCCGGCAAATGGTCGAGGAATACAAAGCTGACGGCGTGATTCACTATGGCCTGCAATTCTGCCAGCCGTATCTGATGGAGGCGATACCGGTGGAAAAAGCGTTGGAGGAAAAAGAAATTCCCTGCCTGCGCATCGAAACCGATTACACCATGGAGGATGTCGGCCAGTTGAAGACACGCGTCGAAGCGTTTATCGAGCAGCTTCGCTAAGACAAAGGAAAGCAGGCGAAGATGATTTTTGCCGGAATAGACATCGGCTCCCGCACCATCGAACTGGTGGTGGTGGATGACGCAGGTGACATAAAAGTCGAGCTTCAGGCGGACACCGGCTTTGACCCGATCGACGAAGCAAAAAAGTTACTGGATGGAGTCCGCTACGACCGGATTATGGCCACCGGCTACGGTCGCAACCTGTTTGAGATTTCATTCGATGCGCCGACGGTCACCGAAATCAAAGCCCATGCCAGGGGGGCCCGGGCGTTTTTTCCCGACGCCCGAACCGTGCTGGATATCGGCGGACAGGACAGCAAAGCCATCTCGCTGTTTGAAAATGGCCGGGTAAGAAAATTCGAAATGAACGACCGCTGCGCTGCCGGAACCGGCAAATTTCTGGAAATCATGGCCAAAACTCTCGGTTATGACATAGAGGGTTTCGGACGTGAGGCGTTGATAGCGGAAAAGGATGTCAACATCTCGAGTATGTGCACCGTATTTGCCGAATCCGAGGTCACATCCCTGATAGCCAAAGGAAAAGACCGCCGCGAAATTGCCCGGGGGTTGCATACCAGCGTTATTCGACGGGCCGTGGGCATGATTAATCGGGTTTCTTCGGAGGGCGATATTGTGTTCACCGGCGGTGTGGCCAAAAATCCCTGCCTGGCTGAACTTCTGGCTGACAAATTGGGCCGCACCGTGCGGGTACCTGAAAATCCTCAATTTATTGGAGCGTTAGGGGCGGCATTGCTTTCGGCAGAGGGAAAATAGAGAACAATTCCGGTCACCCATTGCCTCTCAAAAAAGCCGGCAAATCACGGGATTTGCCGGCTCGAAACTCTATCCCTTTTCGCGGCTGGAGCAGATCCTCGCCACGAGCTCATCTAGTCGGATTCCATGTCGGTACTCCAGACCTCCCACACCCTGCCGACGAGATCCGGGCCAGGCTTGAGGGTCAGTTTCCCCGGCTTCCAGCCCGAAGGTGTCGCCTCGGTCCCTTTGCTTTCCCTCACCAACTGGAATGCCTGGATCTGGCGCAGGGTTTCCGCCACGTGCCTGCCCACCGGCGGAGTGAGAACCTCGTAGGCCTGGATTATTCCCTCGGGATCGATGAGGAACCTCCCCCGGTTTTCCACGCCCGCGTCCTCGTCGTAAACACCGTACGCCGTCCCGACCTTGCCGCCTCCGTCGGAAAGCATGGAGAAGGGGACTCCTCCCTCGACCATTTTCGACAGTTCCTTGTCATTCCACATCTTGTGCACGAAGACGCTGTCCACGCTCATGGACAGTACCTCGACGCCAAGCTTCCGAAAATCTTCATGATGAGCGGCGACCGCCGCTATTTCGGTCGCTCAAACAAAAGTGAAATCACCCGGATAGAAACACAGGACGACCCATTTTCCCAAATGCTCCGAAAGCTTTACAGCGGTGAACTCGCCTTTGCAGTAAGCCGGAGCGACAAAATCCGGTGCAGGTTTTCCTACCTGGATCATTTTTTTGACCTCCTTTACCATTTGCGCTTCCTGTTGTTTCGGAGCTGTTTCCGCCTGCCCGACCAATCCGCCGGTAGGACGGGCACAACCAACCTTCGGTTTTTCAGCCATGGTCAACCTCCTTTTTTCGACCCGCTGATAGCGCTGTTCCCGATGCTTTTCCTCTGTGCAACAGGGATCGCATATCCCGGATATACTTCTTTTGGGCCAGATTATGCCTCACCTTTTTCCCTTCAACCACCTCCGTTTCATTCCTGGCCGGAAAGTTAATTTCTCTCTGTTCTTTACTCCCGGCCGGTTGGGTTACTATCAGTCTTTGGATTGTTTCCCTGACAAAAAGTCGGCCTTTTGAAACCTTAACGCGTCTTTCACCTTTTTTCCGGAACCGCCTCTATCCACGTGCAGTATTCATTTACTTCGGGATCCGTATCAGGGCCGCCGATACCCCGGGTAATCAGCCCGATGACCCGGGAATCATTATCATAGGATGTGTGGGCGGAAACGGGATTGGCCACGCCTCCAAGTCCGAACAGATCGTTGACCGGCGCCACGTTGAGAATGACATTGGTCAATGTCGGGCAGATACGCGAATCCAGGTGTTCATCAACAAACCGGGGCGGCAGCGGATAGCTGAAAAGATCATTGGGGTCACTGAAGGCGACAATCTTCAGTTCTCCGAAAAGGCGTTCGTTCGAACGGGAGCCCGTCGGTGAGCAGATTGCCGATATCTGTCCGGTGACTTCAGGCTTCGGCCTGCCCAGTTCCAGGAGAGGAAGCTGGTTGGAGAGCATGAATACCGTAAATTTCTTGTTCTTCAACGCATCGGCGCAGGCACTCATTCTCGGGTCCGAGCGGACAATGGTTGCAAGACGCTGCATGGTATCAACGGTAATCCGGCTTCCCAGGCTGTGCGTTATGAATACAATTTCGTCATCGAGATTCTTGACAATATTCTCTTTTTCCGGATCACAGGAGTCGGCTCCCCTATCCGGCAGTTCCTCCCATTCCCTGGTCAGCATCCAGCACAGGGACTGGGCAACCGCCAGATGGATCATTTCATGGGACGTCCCGTTGTACATCAGGACATCCGGAAGGGTGTTGTTGACGAACTCCTTCAGTAATCTGTTGATTGTGGCGCGACGATAGGCATATTCTTCCGAACCGTCAAAACTGATATCCTGCTTTTCCTGTTCAACGATAGAGTCCCATGTGAGTTCATAAAAAATCATGTTCCGCGAACCGTCGCCGTTCATGAAGCGACAGACCCGCAGGTTTCCCAATTTCCGTTCCGGGTCTTGTGGCCGGTACAGGGTCAATTCCTTGTACTGTTCCTGAACCCTGTCCAGAGAAAGCGCACGGGTCAGATTTTCGGCCATCCGGGCGGAATAGCCGGGCTGATGGGAACCCATACCGTGCACCATGAGCACTTTCAGATCGGGACATTTCGCCCCAGGCTCCGAGACGCCCTTTTCCTCCCTGCTCAAGAAGGTCTCGAGTCCTTCAAACGGTCTTCCCCGCACGTAACACTGCCGCGCATCCGTTGTCGCCGTCTCCTTTTTTTCCAGGATTGCCTGCGTTACCCCCTTGGCAATCCCCGCGCACCCGGCCATTAGGAGAGGCAGGGAAAAAATCGCCAGCAGGCTGCATAACCACCTGAAAATATTTTTTCCCATATCATGCATCTCTCTTCCCGTGCTCCTTCGTGACGCTGATTTTTCCCTGCTCACGGCAGAACGCGATACTTGAAAATAATCAGAAGGGGGTATCGCCTCGGCGATTTGGCACCCCCTTTCCTGAATGCGGTTACGCGTCCCGATCATTCGATGTGCATATCGGGATACGCTTCAGGCGTTTTATCAAGATCAGCCAAGGTCGAAGCGGTCAAGGTTCATAACCTTGTTCCATACCGCTATAAAGTCTTGCAGGAATTTCTCCCTGGAGTCCTCGCAACCATAGACTTCCGCAACGGCCCGGAGCTGGGAGTTCGAACCGAAGATGAGATCGATACGGGTACCGGTCCACTTGAGTTCGCCGCTCTTGCGATCGCGCCCCTCGAAAACGTCTGCGTCTTCCGAGGTTGCCTTCCACTCCGTTCCCATGTCGAGCAGGTTCAGGAAGAAGTCATTGGTGAGCGCCTCAGGCCGTTTGGTGAAGACACCGTGTTGGGACTGCCCGAAGTTGGCATTCAGGACGCGCATGCCGCCAATGAGAACCGTCATCTCCGGAGCGGTCAGCGTCAGCAGTTGGGCACGATCAACCAGCAGTTCTTCCACCGATATGGCGTATTTGGCTTTTTGGTAGTTGCGGAACCCGTCCGCGACCGGTTCGAGTACGGCGAAGGAGTTCACGTCAGTTTGCTCCTGCAACGCATCCGTGCGCCCCGGCGTGAAGGGAACCTGCACGTCGTATCCGGCGTTCTTCGCCGCCTGCTCGACGGCTGCGCATCCGCCCAGCACGATCAGGTCGGCGAGGGAAACCTTCTTCCCGCCGGACTGTGCGCCGTTGAACTCCTTCTGGATTCCCTCGATGGTCTGCAGCACGGTCTTCAGCCGGGCCGGTTCATTGACTTCCCAATCCTTCTGCGGCGCGAGACGGATGCGCGCTCCGTTGGCGCCGCCGCGTTTGTCGGAGCCGCGGAACGTGGACGCCGACGCCCAGGCGGTGGAGACCAGTTGCGGGATCGACAGGCCGGAGGCGAGGAGTTTGGCCTTGAAGGCGGCGATGTCCTGAGCGTCGATCAATTCATGATCGACCGCGGGCACCGGGTCTTGCCAGATCAGCTCCTCCGCCGGGACCTCGGGTCCGAGATAGCGCGAGCGGGGGCCCATGTCGCGGTGGGTCAACTTGAACCAGGCGCGGGCGAAGGCGTCCGCGAACTCCTCGGGGTTTGCCAGGTAGCGTCGGGCTATTTTTTCGTAAACAGGATCAAATTTGAGGGAAAGGTCCGCCGTGGTCATCATCGGCCGGAACTTCTTCGACGGGTCGTGCGCGCCAACCACCATGTCCTCTTCGTCCACATCCTTGGCCAGCCACTGATTGGCCCCGGCCGGGCTCTTGACCAACTCATACTCGTATTTGAAGAGCACCTTCAAGTAGCCCATGTCCCACGTGGTCGGCTTCGGCTTCCAGGCGCCTTCCAGACCGCTGCTGATCGTGTCGCCGCCTTTGCCTCTGCCGAAGCTGCTCTTCCAGCCGAGCCCCTGTTCCTCGATGGGGGCGGCTTCCGGTTCCGGGCCCACATGGGTAGCAGGACCGGCGCCGTGGCACTTGCCGAAGGTATGGCCGCCGGCGACCAGCGCTACGGTCTCTTCGTCGTTCATGGCCATGCGCGCGAAGGTTTCGCGAACGTCGCGGCCCGATGCCACCGGATCCGGATTGCCGTCCGGCCCTTCCGGGTTCACGTAGATCAGGCCCATCTGCACGGCGGCGAGAGGATTTTCCAGATCACGCTCACCGGAGTAGCGGCTCTTGGGTTTGTCGCTCGTAGCCAGCCATTCCTCTTCGGCGCCCCAGTAGATGTCCTCTTCCGGTTCCCAGACGTCTTCGCGCCCGCCGGCGAAGCCGAAGGTCTTGAAGCCCATCGACTCCAGCGCGCAGTTGCCGGCCAGGACCATGAGGTCGGCCCAGGAGATTTTCCTGCCGTATTTCTGCTTGATCGGCCAGAGCAGCCGGCGCGCCTTGTCGAGGTTCACGTTGTCGGGCCAGCTGTTCAGCGGCGCCAGGCGTTGCGAGCCCGAACCAGCGCCACCGCGGCCGTCGCCCATCCGGTAGGTACCCGCGCTGTGCCACGCCATCCGAATCAGGAGCCCCCCGTAGTGACCCCAGTCAGCCGGCCACCACTCCTGGGAATCGGTCATCAATGCATAGAGGTCCTGTTTCAGAGCATTGAGGTCAAGTTTCTTGAACTCTTCGGCGTAGGTGAAATCCTCTCCCATGGGATTTGACTTGGAGGAATGCTGGTGGAGAATATGCAGGTTCAGCTGGTTCGGCCACCAGTCCCGGGTCGACGTTCCTCTGCCGGTCATGGGTATTGCTGGTTTGCCCGTTGCCGGGCCCTTTTTCTCGTCACTCATGTACATTGTCTCCTTTCGCATTTGTATAAATTTTTTCCGGCAATAATGCTGTTCTGGTTATCAACCGCGAGCGTGTGGTTTCTGGTCGTGAGTTTCTTGTCCTTGCTTATGCAATCCTTCTTTTCTCGTTTTCGTCTCCTCGTATCGTAGTGCCTGACTGGCGGGCCTCGGTGTGAATGCTTTCCATGATGTTTTTCATGCGAGACTCCATTCCTCTGAATTGCAAGTCTATCTTTTTTATATAGTACAGCAGTTTAATGGAAAGTCAATCTTTGTAGAAAATAATTATCAAATAATAGGTAAAATTTTTTATCCGTCAGCGTTTTCCCTGGCATTCCGGGCACAGACCGAAGAAATCCAGACGGTGAAAGGAAATCGTATACCCGGTTTTTTTCATCATCTCTTCGCTGAGTTCATCGACGCTGGAGATTTCCGGGTCCATGATCTTTCCGCATCTGGTGCAGATGGCATGGGGATGGGGATACGGCCTGTTGCCGTCGTAGCGGTTACTCCCGTCGGGGAATCCCAATTCAAGGACCTCGTTCAACTCCTTGAGCAGCGCAATGGTCTTGTACACCGTGGCAATGCTCGTGGTGGGGAACTGCTTCCTCACCTCCCTGTATACCTCGTCGACGCTCGGGTGGTCCGTGCTCGCCGCGAGGATGCGGATTATTGCCAGGCGCTGCGGGGTCAGACGAAAATCGCGTTCCTTGATCCTGGAGAGAATCCGCGTCTCACGCTCTTCGATTATGTTTTCAGGTTTTTTGGGTGGCACTGTCTAGCCCTTGTTAAAGAAAAATAGTATCTATCAATAATTATTATCAATAATACCGCCACCCAGGATCTTGTCAAGCTGAATTATGTATGGCGTCATGCGAAAGGCAGGCGAGAAGTTTGTCCGCTTTTGTCAGGTCGGCGATTTTTCATATTTCAGCTGCATGATCCTCATCCTCTTCCCGTACGATACAGCTTCGCCTCGATTGCTTTCTACGCCGCGGTTGATAAACTGAAGCGAACCAACGCGTCGGAGGCAGGCCTGAATCAGCTTCCGTATATGATCAACAGCAAAGGAGCACGGTGAGACATGGCCGACAAATCAGACCAGAAACCGTGGAAGCTGCTGCGGTCCGAAACAGGACCGGAGTTGCCCATCTTCAAGGTGCGTTACGACTGGCGGGAAAATCCACGCAACAACAGCGTCCTGAAAGCGGTGGTGCTGGATTTTCCCGAGTGGGTCAGCATTGCGGCGATCACCCCCGACAAACGCATCGTCACGGTCAGGCAGTACCGGTTCGGCGTCGCGCACTTCACGACCGAACTGCCGTCCGGCCTGGCCCACCCCGGCGAACCCCACCGGGCCGCCGCCGAACGGGAACTCCTCGAAGAAACCGGCTATACCTCCTCGGACTGGGTCTACCTGGGATGGGTCGAGCCCAACCCGGCCTATCAAAACAACCGGCTGCACCAGTGGCTGGCCAGGGATGCCCGGCAGACCCATGACACCCAATTGGATACGGGCGAGGACATACGAGTCGAAACCCTTCTGCCCCATGAAATTCACCGATATATTCGGGAAGGCCGCATGCGGCATTCGCTGGCGCTGTTGTCCGTTGCCCGGATCATGCCTTTGTGGGATGCCGCGGGAAGGGAGGGTGAATTGTTTCAGGAGCCACTGGTACTCGATCAGGATGATGCCGCTTCGTAGCGGGCCATAAGTTGAAAGCATCTTAGTATCGGTACGTGATGCATCCGAGAAAAGTCGTTATGACAGGGACAACCCTTCTATTTGACAAAGTGAGGATGATGAAATGGTTGAATACGAGCTGTAGTTCCGGCAAACAAAGCGGGCCGAAATCCCCTGTAGAAAGCGGGGCCTGCTTTATGGTATTTTGGGACGTTACGCCATGAGCAACTCTACCGGTGAAGCCGGGAACCATTTGGAGTCCCTGCATTCCCGCGGAGAATCGAAAACTGACGAACCCGCACGAGGAGATCGGAAACAATGATATTTTTACGCACCATGCTGCTGAAGAGCGTCTTCATACTGCTGATCATGGGTACCGCAACCGCCTGCCCGGTCGAGGGAGCTGAATTTGACCGTGACCTGGGCAAGTTCCTTGAACCGTACCTGCCCGAAAACGCCGACTGGGCGCTGGCCGTGTACGACCTTGAAACGGGCAAGCAGGTGGTGGAATCGGGCAATTCACTGGGGGAGCGGCTGGTACCCGCTTCGCTGATGAAGCTCCTGGTAACCGGCGCCGTCCTCGATTACGCGGAGCACGGCGGCACCTTGCAGAAAGTCGTGACGGTACGCAAGGCCGTTACCGTCAAAGGGAAAAAGAGACGCAAGAAAAGAAAAAAAGTTTACAAACTTGCCAGGCATTCAGTGAAAATCAGGGACAAACAGGAACTGCTCGGCATTCTGCGCGACATGAACGTGCACAGCAGGAACGGGACGGCGCAACACTTCGCGGATTGCCTTGGAGGGCAGCGCTTCGGAGCTCCCACAACCCGCGCCAAGGGCAACAGGGCATTGAGCAGTTTTCTCGACAGCCTGGATAGTGACGCAGGGAAAGCGATCATCGCCGACGGCTGCGGCCTTGCACGGGAAAACAGGATCACTTCCCGCTTCATTGCCAACTATCTCTACCTTATTTCGAAAAAACCGTGGTTCAACGATTTCCGCGAGACCCTTCCCCGCCCCGGCATGGAAGGAACCGTCAAGAGAATCGGCTATACCGACCAGCGTTTCCGGGTAAAAACCGGCAGCCTCAATGATGTGTTCGCGCTGGCCGGATACGGAGTCAACGCGGCGGGCCGTGAATTCTCCTTTGCCTTCATCGTCAACGCGAAAAACGGCAGGATCTCCGACAAGAGGCACAGCAGGGGGGAACTCCTGCGCCTGCTGGCGGAAGGCGCACCGCAGCAAGCCAGTTTGATCCGGTAACGGACCGGCCTGCGAGGCACATCTATGGGGGTCAAGACTTGACCCCCATTTTTTTGCGGGCGTTAAAAATTAATGCAAATGCAGGCACGAGGGAGACAGGCGGACGTTGCTGTAATTGCCCTGAACTGGCGGGCCTTCTTCACGGAAAAGCAGCTGAAACTCAAGCATGGTCCCAGCTGACCATGCCGAAGAGAAACTGGAAATCTGCGGTGGACCAATTCGGCGCCATATTTGAGAGCAGCATGATATGCCTAGAAGATTTCCCACCAGCACAACAATCTCTCCAGGTGACGTAATGAACTTCATAATCAAAAACTCTAGTGTCCCGTGCGGTTAGTTCGCCGCATGAATTCCGAGGAGTTTTGGCTTCTGGCAAGGCGTGGCGACGCAGGCATAGCAGGGCTCTGTCGAGGAGACACAACGCAGCCAGGGGTCAAAAGAACCGGAAGTAAAAGGAATGAA
>JAXGWF010000036.1:0-36816 GCA_040773465.1 Geobacteraceae bacterium
ATGAGAAAGGGCATTAATATCAACTGAGAAAGCAAATAGGCACTAAAGCCCCAAGCGACCTCTTTTCCCTGAATCAGGGGAAATTGGCTGGCTTGAAAAGTTTTGAAAAATCCTCTTTTGTATGCCAGCAGGAAGAACAGGGCGGCAAGCAGACCGAACACGACCTGGAGCGCACGGTTGAGGCGGAAGGTGCCGATGAAGAGAATCAGGGTGAAGAGGCCCCACATTCCCAGGTATGCAGCCATGGAAAATTCGGTCGGTTTCTCGGCCAGACCCAGTTTCGGTAGAAGGATGAGGCCTACCAGGGTCAGCCAGAAGAGGCCGTAAGATGTAAAGGCAGTAGTGGCGAAAGTGTTCTTCTTCTTCCATTCCATGATACCGACGATTACCTGGGCAATGCCGCCGTAGAAGAAGCCCATGGCAAGAATCATGGCATCCAGCGGAAAGAACCCGGCATTGTGGAGGTTCAGAAGAACCGTGGTCAGACCGAAGGCGCAGAGGCCAAGCGGAGCGGGGTTGCCGGTGGTGTCGCAGATGGCCACTTCATTCTTGGTTACGCTTTCACCCATGTCCGGAAAAACGGCATGTTCACCATCCAGGTCACTTACCGCGACGCTACCCGCCTTGGCAAAGCGCTCGCGGGTTTCCGAAATGAACTCGTTCAAATTACCTCCCTGCTGTCCAGAACCATTCGACATTGTTACTTCCTCCCATTCAAAAAATGATTTTACCGCTGCATGAATAAAAAAACTGCCGATCGGCAGTGAGAACACACTGGCTGGTCTTTCGTGAATTTGTCCACCGGGAACTGTTTCATCGGACAAGATATCAGTGAAGTCAACTGAATTATCAGCCCATTCCGGTGCGGGGCGGCGAAACCATGTTCCCTGATAGTGCGAAAACAGGCTGGAAAACGTGAACTACGATTTTGCCAACGGATACTTTTAGATATTGTCTGCGCGAATGTCAATAAAAAACTGTATACGTGGTTTCGCGAAACAACTGGGCGGGCAGCATTGCCATGTCTGCTGTTTTGATGGGAAAACGGGCTCTAGTGCGGCAGAATTTCAAGAATCGCGGCGGCCATGGCCTTCACGCCGGTTTTGATGGTCGGTTCCGGAACCGGGGCGAAACAGGGATTGTGGATTCCCGGTGTTGCCGATCCGGAACCATCATCTGTGACGGCTTTTTTATTTTTCGCCGTGCCGAGCAGGAAGTAGCACAAGGGCATGCCGTTTCCATGAATGCCGAACTGGGAGAAATCGTCACTGAACGTGTAGCGTCCGGTGCGAATTACGTTGTTTTTGCCAAGGACGTCGCGGAATGCCGTAACCATGCGCTTGGTAAGCTTCGGATCGTTGTTGATGGGTGGGCCGGTGTACAAGTCCTTGATGATCGGCATGCGCTCTTCCGGAACGCCTTCAGCCAGGGCAACTCCCCGTACCGTCCGTTCGATGGCCGCGCGAAGGTGCTTGTCTACTTCATCGTTGAAGTAGCGATAGTTGATCTGGAGGACGACCTCTTCGGGAATAATGTTCCCCTTGGTTCCGCCATGGATCGAGCCTACGGTCAGGACGGCCGGTTCCAGTGGGCTGATCTCCCTGCTCACGATGGTCTGCAGCAGCAGAATGGTTTTCGCGGCCATGACTATGGGGTCTATTGTTTCCTGTGGGCGTGAGCCGTGTCCGCCTATGCCGCGGATGACGATCTCCAGCGAGGCACAGCCGGCCCAGAACAAGCCTTCCCGAAAGCCGACCGTACCTGCCGGCAGGGAGGGAGTCACGTGGAGGGACAGAGCGCAATCCGGTTTCGGAAATCTCGAGAAAAGCCCATCCTCGATCATGGCGCGGGCACCGGCACCCACCTCCTCCAATGGTTGGCCGACCAAAACCAGGGTACCCCGCCAGCGGTTTCTCATGGCCATGAGCAGGCGCGCGGTTCCAACCAGGACCGTCATGTGAACGTCATGACCACAGGCGTGCATCAGGCCCACTTCCCCTGTGCCCGCGAGTGTGCCCCGTGCCGTGCTGGCATAGGGAAGGCCGGTCTTTTCCTCGATGGGAAGGCCGTCCAGGTCGGCGCGAAGCATGACGGTTGGGCCGGGACCGTTTTCACAGACCGCGACTACGCCATGTCCCCCGACTTTTTCGGTAACCTGAAAACCGGCGGAGCGAAGCTCGTCGGCAATCCGTCGGGAGGTCTGAACCTCCTGGCCGGAAAGTTCGGGATTGGCATGAAGATGGCTATAGAGTTGAAACAGGGAAGGATAGAGGTCGTCAACTTGTTCAATGATTTGGCCACTATCCTCCCCGACTGGTGTGTCGATTGGGTCCTCGATGGGAACTGAGGGAGGCATGCTCACTCCTTCGGCAGGGCGGATGCGTATTGTGAAAGAAAGCCCTTCAGCTTGATGACCGAAGGAGCCGAAGAGGGTGGCGTCCCGAATATCTGTTCCGCGCTGATACCGGGCTTATCGTAGAAGGATTCGTTGGCATTCGTGTCAATGGCCAGAACGGATCCGTCAAGAGAAATACCGGCAAAGAAACCGCGACTCCGTGCATAGGAATAGATCTCGGCCTTGAGTTGCCAGTCGGTGGAAGCTTCGGCACGGCGGCCGACAGGGCCTGCCGCTACCGCGGCGTCAGCTCCGAGGGTAAAACTTCCCTTGGTAAGGCCCATGATGCTCTTCCTGGTCTTGAAGACGAGGATGATATCGCTGGAAAGAGCTCCGAACTGCAGGCCGAAGCTGCCGCCCGCGACATACACGAAAGATGGATTGCTCCATGATCCGTTATCGCCCCGCATCATTGCGATGCCGCTTCCATAACGTCCCCCGAAAAAGAAACCGAGCTTGATGGTGCCGGGAATGATGACGATGCCGTAAGCATTGGCGAGCAGGTCCGGTGAGATACCTTCGGGGATTCCGGTGATTTCTTTGAGAACTTCGGTTGCCGCTTTTATCTTGGTGATTTCATTTACGGCCATGGGGTTGTAGGGGGTTTCCATCACCGGAGGCGGCACGGGATCGGGAAGGGGCGCCTTGGCCGTTTCTTCCGGGGGAGGGAGGAGGGCAGGCGTGGTCACCGGTACCGGGACCTCTTCTTCTACCACGACTCTTTCCTGGATCTGAATCGTTTCTATGCCCTTTGCTCCTTCGCCGCCCATGGGTTGGGGAGGAGACTCAGGTGGAACCGCGGCAACAGAGGAAACCGAAAGCGTAAGGGTTATGACGAACGCCGCCGCACGTAGAGCTGATCGTATCATCATAGTATGAATCCTTTCCATCCGTGAAGTACGTCAAACGATCCCTCTTTAACGGGAATCTGGACGCCTGAAAGAAAATAATAACCCATGAACGAAAAAAAACCAAGAATAAGAAACAAGATTGCCGTCAGCCGGTGTCGTGGAGCTGCAGGGATCGGAGCAGGGCGAGCTGCTCATCGATTCCGGCGGCAGGTTCGATTCCCGCCCATTGCAGGAGGGGCGGCACGTTTTCGGCAGGTCCTTTTCGCTGGAAGACGGTGTCGGAAAGGTAATGGATGAGCTTGAGGGTACGAAGCCCGTCGAACCAGGAGTGGAACGCGGCCAGAAGTGAGGCTTGGTCCCGGCTGTTTTTTTGCAGTTTTTCCCAGGTATCAACGAACCCTGCCTGGTCAAGGTATTCTCCAAGCGTGGGAGAAATCCCTCCGGCAAGGAGCCTGATACTCCGGCCGCCGCGGTCAAGTTGATTAGCGACCAGTGAAAGCCAATCCCGCAGAATGGTGAAACATTCGGGGCCATGGAAAAGAACGGCCTCCTCGCCGTGGTCAAGAAGGCGGGAAATGCTTTTGCCGGTACCGAACGGGACACGGTGTGAGGGTCGCGCCGAAGGGTGGACGATGGTACCCGCGACCTCGGTGACACCTGAAGTTTTCTTGAGATGCTGCAGGAAATAGAAGTCCTCTGCGGCCTGCCGGGTATTCATGCCGCCCATTCCGGCATATGCCGCGGCCGTGCATGCCATGGCACTGCCCACCGTGTGAAAGGCATAGGGTGAGTCGGCCAGGGACAGTCCCAGCACATAGGCGCGCAGGAATAGTTCGTACCGGCAAATCGCCCTGTGTTCAAGTGGAGCAGTTCCGTGCTGGTGGCGAAACGGGAGCACGGCTCCACCGGCCGATGCCGAGCGGAAATGATTGACCAGTGCGGGCAGGTAGTCGGGTTGTACCAGGGTATCGGCGTCCAGTGCGACGAGGATCGGATTCGACTTGGTATAATCCAGCAAGGGAAGCGCCAGGTCGAACCCGATCTTTCGGGCCAGGCCGACACCTCCTTTTCTAGCAGGAAGCTCCCTGCCCGGCGAGGACGCATCGACCCATGCAACGGAAAGACAGGTGGGGCGATGGTTGTTGTCGGCAAGCGCTTCCAGGGTCTTACGGTTATCCTCCTTGTCCCGCTCTGGAGCGTCCTGCCGGTTGTTTACCACCACCAGCACCATGAACCGTGCAACTAGGTCCGGCGGGTTTTTTGCCAGCGAGCAGAGGGTGGCGAAGAGGGTTTCACTTTCCGCAAGCGCGGGAATTACCACGGCTCCGTCATAAGTTTCCCGGCGGATGCCGTTGATTTCCCAAGGACCACGGACGGACCGCGAAGCAAGATATTTAGTGATAAATGCCGGTATCATGGAATGACAAGTATACCCGCGATAGCCTTTGGAAGGCAACTGCTTCAAGCACGTTCAAAATTCTTTCAAAATATTGACATTCTGGAAGGATGCCTGTTATATTTTCGATAGTTAGGCAAAAAGCTGCGGGAATGTTCTTCCGGATCACGAGGGTTCCCCCGTTACGTTCCATCATGCCGAAAGCTGGCTGTTGAGATACGCTTTCCGGCCGTGTGGCTATTCAACACAACGGGTATCTGGCCTGAAAGGTGAAGGTATTTCAAGCGCAGTCCGCGAAACAGGTTCCCGGAACTGAAGCATTTCGACTGGAGAGATGCCGTGAAAAATAAAACGGATGGGAATTTTCTGTCGCGGGTTCTGTGGAGGATTCCAATCCCGGCTTTTGTCATTGACCATAATCATAGCGTGACCCATTGGAATATGGCCTTGGAAAACCTGACCGGTTGTCTTTCCGCGGACATGATAGGGAGGAGTGACCACTGGAAGGCTTTCTATGCAACGAAAAGGCCGCTGCTTGCCGACCTGGTGGTCGACAGTGTCCGTGAGAATGTCATTGATGGGGTCTATGAAGGGATGCAACGGAAGTCGTCATGTCTGACGGGAGCATACGAGGTGGAGGATTTTTTTCCGCTTCTTGGCGACGAAGGGAAATGGCTGTTCTTCACTGCGACGCCGATCCGGGATGACGACGGTACAATGTTGGGAGCGGTTCAAACCCTGCAGGATGTTACCGAACGAAAAAAAGTGGAAGATGACCTCAGGGAGAGTGAAAAGCGTTACCGTGAACGGAGTATCACCGATTCATTGACCAAGCTGTATAATTCCCGGCATTTTTTCCATCAGTTGCGGTACGAGATTGGAAGGGCCACGCGTTATGAAGAACCACTTTCTCTCATCCTTCTCGATATCGACAACTTCAAGGGATACAACGATACGTATGGACATATGGAGGGAGACCATGTCCTGTCGGTGCTTGCCGAGGTAATCAGGCACAACCTGCGGAGCGCCGACACGGCTTTCCGGTATGGTGGCGAGGAATTCACCATTATTCTCCCCGAGACCGAGGGCGCAAACGCGCTCATGGTCGCGGAAAGACTCCGGAAAGGCTTTGAAGGCACCGTTCTTACGCCGCTGCCTCGCTCTGAAGTTCATATGACGGTGAGCGTAGGGGTGGCGCAGTATAGAGCCGACGAACAGGAGGAAATGTTCATAAAGCGGGCCGACAAGGCAATGTACTCGGCCAAGACAAGCGGCAAGAACCGGGTTTGCCTGGCCAAGTAGAGAAAAGGGCAGCACGGTGTAGCCTTTTGCGGAATCTGTCTTGATGATTTTCAAGGAAAAAGCCGCTCCTTCAGCTTCAGCTGATGGAGCGGCTTTTTTTCGGGAATAGTGACAGTCCGTATGCTCACGCCTTCGGATAGAATAAAAAGAACGACAGTGAAATCGCCGCCAGAATCCAGGCGCCGGCCGGCACTTCCCGTATCCGGCCGGCCAGGGTCTTGAAGAGCGGCCAGACGACGAGGCCGGCGGTTATGCCCACGCCGATGTTGTAGGTGAAGCTGATGAGCACGATGGTGAGAAAGGCCGGCAGCAGTTCGGTGGGGTCGTCGAACACGATCCGGGTAAGAGGGCTGATCATGAAGCTCCCTATGATGATGAGGGCCACTCCGTAAGCATGTGAGGGGACGGCCGTGAACAGGGGCGTAAAGAAGAGAGAGAGGAGGAACAGTCCGGCGGTCACGATACAGACGAAGCCGGTTCGGCCTCCTTCCTCGATGCCGGCGGCCGATTCAACGTAGGCGCCGGTGGTTGAAGTGCCCAGCAGGGGCGCCAGCGTGGTGGCCAGCGCGTCCGCCAGCATCGGTTTTTCGATTTCCGGCAGGTTTGCTTTTTCGTCGAGGAGATCCGCGCGGGCCGAGAGGCCGATGAGAGCGCCGATGGTATCGGCGAAGGCCATGACGAAAATGGTGAGTACGACCGGCAGGAACTTCGGCGTCAATGCCCCGGAAATGTCGAGCTGCAGGAAAATCGGCGCGACGCTGGGAGGAAGGCTGACAATGGAGTCCGGGACCCTGGTGATGCCGAACAGGAAAGAGAGAAGGGTTGTCGTGAGGATGCCGATGATCAGAGCCCCCCGGATCTTCCGCAGCATCAGCAGAACGGTAAGCAGAAGTCCGCAAAGGGCGAGAATTACCGAAGGCTGGGCCAGGTTGCCGAGCCGGACCGGCGCCCCGGGAACGCCGAGGACGACCAATCCGGTTTCGTTCAGGCCGATGAAGGTGATGAACATGCCGATTCCCACGGAAAAGCTGTATTTCAGCGAAGAGGGGATCGCGTCGGCGAGCCAGCTTCGAATCTTCAGGACGGTCAGGACGATAAAAGCGAGCCCGGCAAGGAAAACGGCGCCCAGTGCTTCCTGCCAGGTAAAACCGAGGGCCTTCACCACGGTAAAGGAGACAAAGGCGTTTTCTCCCATATACGGCGCGATGGCGAAGGGGCGTTTGGCATAGATCCCCATAAAGAGCGTTCCGAACACGCTTGCCAGGATGGTGGCGGTGGTGGACGGGCCGCGCGGGATGCCGGCCGCTTCCAGTATGGCCGGATTGACGATGATGATGTAGGCCATGGTGACGAACGTGGTGAGGCCCGCCAGGGTCTCGCGGCCGTAGGATGTATGGTGCCGGTCGAAAGCGAAAAACTTCTTCAAGGGTGCCTCCTCCACTCTTTGCCGGTTCAATGCTGTTTCGTTCAGGCCCCCATGTACCGAATGGTCATGACCGTGATGTCGTCGGATTGCGGGGCGTCGGCGGCAAACCGGCGCACATTCTCGATTACGGTGTCGTTTACTCCCCGCGGTGATTTTCCCGTGAGCGTGCGCAGACAATCGCGCAGGCGCTCGTTGCCGAAGAGCTCGTCCTTCGGATTCATCGCCTCCGTGACACCGTCGGTATACAGGAACAGGGTGTCGCCCCGATCGAGGGAGAATGATTCCATCCGGTACTCGAAGCCTTCCATGATGCCGAGCGCCGGCCCGTTGACCGTTTTCAGCCAGATCGTCTCCCCCGATTCTTTCAGGGCCAACGGATGATTGTGACCCGCATTGGCAAACAGCACTTGGCCGGTGAGCAGGTCGAGCACACCGCAGAATACCGTGACGAACATGTTTACCTCGTTATCGCGGCTCAATTCTCCGTTGACCCGGGTCAGGACCTTTTCGGGCGAAAGTCCCTCTCGGGCCGTGGCCTTCAGCAGGGTCATGGACATGGCCATGAACAGCGCGGCCGGGATTCCTTTTCCGGAGACATCGGCAATAACGAAGCACAGCCGGTTGTCGTCGAGCGGGAAGAAATCGTAGAAATCGCCGCCCACTTCCCGGGCGGGGTCGATATGGGCGTGAAGGTCGAAGCCGTTCCGTTGCGAAAGTTCCGGCAGTGCCCGTGGCAGTATGTTCATCTGGATGTCTCGGGCGATGTTCAGTTCGCTGGAAATCCGTTCGCGCTCGGCGGCGGATTCCGCCACCTGCCGGATATGCTCCTTCAGCGATGTCTTCATGACCCGGAACGATTCGGTGAGTTTTCCCACTTCGTCATGGGCCCGGACTTCCGGCAGCTCGATATCGAGGTTTCCCTCTGCGATTTCAGCGGTTGCCTCGGCCATGGCCCGAAGTGGCCGGGTAATTGAGCGGGCACTGAGGATGACGGCCAGGCAGAGCAGCACAAGCCCGACGGAAACAAGGACGATGACGACCTCGTGGAGCACTGCCAAGTCCCGTGCCAGTTCCTCTTCGGGAAAAACGACGGCGAGGGACCAGTTGCTCGACGGGATGGGGGCGTAATAGATCCAGGACGGTTTCCCCGAAGCCAGGACCGGGTAGGGTGAAGCCGCTTTCACCTGCCATCATGCGCCGGCCGACGTCCTGCAAGCTCTTGTCTCCCGCTTTCTCGGCAAGACCGGCAATGGTTTCCTTCATGATGAGATTTCGGTTCGGGTGGGTGACGATGGTTCCGTTTTTCGAAATGAGGACTCCGAACCCGGTTTCGAGAATTTTGATCGATGAAACGATTTCGCTCAGCTGATCGAGGGAGATGTCCGCCGTGACAACGCCCCGAAACTGTTTTATTCCCTTGTCCGTCCGGTACAGGGGGACGGAGTAGGTGGCCATGACGGTTTTGCCGAAACCAGAATCGAAATACGGTTCGCTCCACTCCGGATGTTCGGACTGTTTCGGATTCCGGTACCAGCTCCACTCGAAGTGAGCTCGGGTATCGGGGTCGGTTGCCTTGATAGCGCCATCGTGCCGGTAGAAATAGGGGGCGAAATAGCGGGTCTTGCCATCCAGGGCAAAGGGTTCGAATGCCAGTATTGCACCGTAGATCTCGGGATTGTCCCGTACCGAAGCACGAAGCAGGCTGACCATTTCCCGGCGGGTCAGGGTACAGTTTTCCAGGACCGATGCCACTCCTTCCGGAACGTTTTCCACGGAACGCAGAATGGTTTCGATTCTGTTTACCGCGTTCTGCGCCAGGCTTATGGCGCGCTCTTTTGTATCCTTTTCGATAGTGTCGCGGGAAAACCGGTAGGTATAACCGAAAATTACGAGAAAGATGAAGGCGCTGCTGGCACAGCAGAGCAGGATGAGTTTGAAGGCTATTCCCCTGTTCTTCACCATGGCGGAAACGCCTTTCTCCGCGGAAATGGCGCGGCGGCCCGGGATGCAGGAGCGCTCGGGTCAGTCATCGCCGGTTTCCTTCCCCACGGTTCTTTCGGCAAGGAACGAGAGTTCCAGGACATTGCGGTCCCCGTCCCTGCGGCTGGTCACCTCATCGGCAAGGGTTTTGATAAGATAACAGCCCAATCCTCCTATCCGGCGATCCGAAATGTCGGCATAGAGATCCGGTTCGGCCACGGCAAGGAGATCGAAGGGAACACCGGTATCCGTAATACGGACGCAGAGGGATGTCCGGTCTCCCCGACACGTTATCTCGATCAGTCCGGTTTCAGCGGGATAGGCGTACTTGCAGATATTGACTACTGCTTCCTCAATCACCAGTTCCACTTCAGCGAGCCTCTTTGCGCTGAAGCCGGCCCTGGCGGCACACTCGCCCGCAAAACCGAGGATTGCCGGAAGATTTTCCAGCCGTGCCTCCATCTGAAGAGTTTGTTGCTTCATTGAACTCAGCCGATACTGTTGCGCGCGGAATCCAGAGATTCGTGCAATTGGAAGAGTGATCCGAAGCCGGAGATTTCGAACACGTCCTTTACCGGTCCCTTGATACCGGCGAACAGTAGCTTTCCGTTCCGGGACTTGAGATCCTTTGCCGTGGCGAGAATACTGCGGAGTCCGGCACTGCTGATATACACGAGATCGCTGAAATCGTTGATGAAGACCTTGTCTCCTGCCGCGACGAGCTCCTGCAGTCGTTTCTCGTAATCAGGGGCGGTCACGGCATCCATCTTCCCGCTGACCGATACAATGGTGACCTTGTCCTCTTTCTTTACCTGTATTTCCATCTGTACCTCCTGTGAAGTGTCCATCCGGAAGTCCCGGACGGGAAACGGGTTATATTTGATTCCGGAAGGGGTCTTGTTCTCATAAACGGATTAAATTCTGCAACCGCTCAAGGAGCGAGGCATTGCTGCTTTCGATAGTGTGTCCATTGTTCGATGAAGGGAGATCCTCCCAGAAAACCGGTTCGCCGGGGTCTATCCCTGAAACGGAACGAACTGCCGGAAACAGGGCGCCGAGGATGAAGGAACGGGAAGGCGGCGTGTCTTCACGGACATAAATATCGATTTCCTGGAAGAAATTACCGGTGAATTTCTGCAGGGTAAAAGGAATGGAAAGAACACTCTCGAATTCCGGCAGCCGATTCCGCAGATCGTCCCAATTGATGGACGAGAACCAGCTGTCCACGATTCGCCACGTTTCTTCATCAGGTGTTTCTATGATGAAGAGCAGTGAGAAGTATGGTGTGTCCGATGTTCCTTCCTTTGGTTTCGAAATCTTGCACAGACCCGTTGCGAAGTTAGCCTGGCTGGTTTCGGTACGGAAATCGAAAAACGCCAGCATCTCCTCGCGGTTGAAAACTTCGATGAATTGCTGGTGCAGATCAATGCCGGTGTGCTTTCCCTTCATGGTGATCTCCCCTTTCCTGGTTCAAGTTGTGCCGCATTTAATGATGGAACGAGAATGTTCCGGACCGGAAGAGGCTGGTGCAGGTGTCCACCACTTCCGGATCATAGGCGGTTTCCCTGTTCCGTTCGATTTCTTCCAGGGCTCTATCCAAGCCGAGAGCGGGGCGGTAGGGTCGATGGGAGGCCATGGCCTCTACCACGTCGGCAACGCCCAGAATTCTGGCCTCAAGAGGGATTTCCTCATCGGCGAGCAACACCGGGTAGCCGGTTCCGTCGATTTTCCGATGATGCTGGAGCACGAATTGGGCAACCGGCCAGGGAAATTCGATTGAAGCAAGAATGTCGTAGCCGGTTTGCGGGTGGAGCTTGATGAGATTGAATTCGATCTCGGATAATCGCCCCGGCTTGCTGAGAATCTCCAAAGGGATGGCGATTTTGCCGATGTCATGGAGGAGCCCCGCGATTTTCAGACCTTCCAGCCGGTCCGAATCGAATCCCATGCTTTCGGCTATGGCGCAGGACAACTCCATTACCCGGCGTCCATGGCCTGCCGTGTATGGGTCACGGTGTTCAAGCGTCGTTACCAGGGAAAGGACCATGCCGTCCAGCATCCTCCTGGTGCGCTTGTAGTTCTCCTTGAGTTCTTCGATTTTCTGTTCGAGTTGGAACTCCCTGGTTTCGACCTTTACCAGCATCATGCCGAACGATTCGGCAAGGCCGCTGATAATCGGCGGGTGGGAGCCTTCACGGGTAAGCTCGAAAAAACGATCCTTGTTACCCGTTGTGCCCGCGACGATTTCCCGACAGATTCGATCCAATTCTCCGAGCAGCTCTTCCGAGCGTTCGTCAATCACGGCCGGTTCCTCTTTCCGCCCGTTCCAGTGCCTTTCCGTGGTCGCGGCCCAGTTTACCCCGGGCAAACTCGACGTTTCCGGGAAGGGCAAGCCGCAATTCGTGTGACCTGTCAAGCGAGAGAACGGCATCGTCAATCCGGCAGTCGAGCACGTGGCCACCGGACGAGCGGTCCGCGGCAATAAAATGAAAATGGTAGCCGGGAAGGTTGATGCCTTTGGCGAAATCCGGTGTCCTGAATCCGAGGATTGTACCGGTAATATTTTGGAAATGGAAGACCGTTTGCCGGTGAACGGCTTCCGCGAGCCCGGGGTAGGGTTTTTGCTGGGCCGGTACGCTTCGCACGGTTATAGAGGGAAAGGCGCCGTCTATCCTGATGGCATAGAAATAATTGGGCGACGGGATTGTGGCGTCCAGCTTTTTCATCAGGTCCTTCAGGTCCCGTGCTCCGGAAATGGTCCGGCGGGTGTCGGGGGAAAAGAATTTAACCACGGCAAAAGGCGTCAAGGTTGATCCTGCGACGGGAACAACGGTGCCGTCGGCCTTTGCCTGATAGAAAGAGCCGTCGATGGCGATCATTTCTCCATCGAGGGCGTTAAAAGTGCCGAGACCGAAATCACCGTTTTCCTTCAGTTCTGAGAACGTTGTTGCGCCATCGTAGATGCCGACCAGCAGTGCGTCGATCGTGGAGGCCTGGTAGATCGCGTCCGTTGCGCGGTTGCAATGACTGCAGCCTGCCGAGAGCATGAGCATGAGCAGTGGAAAAAGAGTGACAAATCGGGCGAGTTTCATTCAGTAACCTCCCTGGTTCGATTGCGTGGTTCTGAGAGGGCTCTTGATCCGGTTGGTGCGCGAAGATTTCCGCGCGTCGCTTAAAGCCGTGGTCCGGGCTGTCCTTCTTATTACCACAAATCATCCCTGATCGTATGTATTTTTATCATGAATTACGGCTTTATTATGAGATTTACAATTCATGTCAAGCCGGGGACGGGTTCAACTTCGGCGTTGATCTTTTTTGCCGGGCCATGTATCTAGGTACTGACAGGTTATTGAAAAACCATTGCGGCGACCATCTGCTGTGTTGCTCGGTGCCCGCACCCTTGCCTATCGATGTGATATGTCCCGGGTGCCGCGCTCCGCGCGCCTTGCATACGGCCGTCCTCATGACGTTTTTCAAAAACCTGCTCTAGAGGCGGTTGCGCCGCGGGGAAATCCCACGCCGGTCACTACCGATGTTTTACCAAAAAGACAAATGCTATTCAGGACAGAGGAGACACCATGGCAATCTGGTTTGGCAACTATAAGCCCGAGGAACTTAATCATATCGTGGCGGATACGCTCATCTCCCACGTGGGGATCGAATTCCTGGAAATTGGAGAGGATTTTTTGAAAGCCCGTATGCCGGTCGACAGGCGCACCTGCCAGCCCATGGGGATTCTTCACGGCGGGGCTTCCGTGGTGTTGGCCGAAACGCTCGGCAGCGCGGCCTCGAACCTGGTGCTCGATCGCAACGAATACTATGCCGTTGGCCTTGAAATCAATGCCAACCATGTCCGTCCGGCATCTGCCGGCTCGGTGACCGGCATTGCCCGGCCGCTTCATATCGGCAAGACGACCCAGGTCTGGGAAATGAAAATTCTGGACGACGAGGAGAACCTGGTGTGCGTATCACGGATGACCAACGCGGTGCTGAAAAAGGAATCGTAGGCCGGAACCGGAGAAATCATCGACGTTTTCGGCGCGGCCATCCGCCGAGCAGACGGAGCATGGCGATCCCGCCGACGAACCCGCCGATATGGGCAAAATAGGCCACGCCGCCCCGCGCCGGTTCTCCCGAATCCATCCAGGTGGCGCTGATGAACTGCAGCAGGGCCCAGTAGCCGATAATGAGATACGCCGGGACCTCGATGAAGGTGAAGAAGAAAAAGATGGGGAGCAGGGTGAGAATCCTGGCATGGGGATAGAGAATCAGGTAGGCTCCCATTACCCCCGCGACCGCGCCGCTGGCGCCGACCATGGGAATCGTCGAAAGGGGAGAGCTGAATACCTGGGCCGCCGCCGCCAAAATTCCACAGGTAAAATAGAAGACCACGAACCGCGGCCTGCCGAGGGCGTCTTCTATGTTGTTGCCGAAGATCCAGAGAAAGAGCATGTTCGAGGCGATGTGGAGCCAGTTGCCGTGGAGAAACATGGAAGTGAACACCTGGTACCAGGAATGTAGCGGGTGGGAGACGAGTTTTGCCGGCACCAGGGCATAGTCGGCGGTGAGGCCGCCGACGAAATGCTTGATCCTCATCAGACCCCGGGCGGTTTCCACCAGCATCGGTTCGTAATGGCCGGTCATCCGATCCTGAATGAAGAACAGGACGTTTGCGATTATGAACAGTATCGTTATGAACGGAAATCTTTTTGTCGGATTGTAATCCTTGATCGGAATCATGTCGCTAGTATAGGCGAGGAACCGGGACCTGTCGAGATGGGTAGGGTCGGACAGTCGACTTAAAGGAGAGGAGCTTCCGGAAGATGCCCCCTTCCGATACGACAAATAACGAAAAGCATGAACTTTCCCGAAGGCTCTATCGTGCACTCACCGCGGATCGGGATACGATTCCGCTGGTGCTCGACGATCCGTCCATGGAAGTGGTCAAGGCACTCTTGAAGAATCCATGTTTCGACGAGCCGTTACTGCAGGTGCTTCTCAAGCGGAGGGATCTCACGGAGGACATACTTACCACTATCCACCGGATGCCGCTCGTGGAGGAAAGCCATGCGCTCAAGGTGGCGCTGGTTCACCACCGCGCTACTCCTGACCATATCGTTCTGACGCTTCTTCCCCACCTGTACCTGTTCGAATTGGTAACGATCTGTTTTCTGCCGGGCGTTACCCCGGATCGCAAGGTTGCGGCGGAGCGTGCTATTATCAAACGCCTTCCCGTCACGCCGCTCGGCAACAAGATTACCCTTGCCCGGCGGGCAACCTCGGACGTAGTGGAGGCGCTTCTGAATGAAGGAAAGCCGCAGATCTTGGAGGCGTGCCTGGGCAATCCGCGTCTCAGGCAGGCATCTCTTTTCAAGTTCCTGAACGGGCCGGGCGCAACCGCGGAAACTATCTCGGCCATCGCCCGTCACCCCCGCTGGAAATCCCGCCCTGAACTTAAGGCGGCAATACTGAAGAATCCCAAAACTCCGCTCGTATGGTTTACCGCCCTTTTACCGGGCTTGCCACTGGTTGAAGTCAAGAATATTTTTGTATCAAGTCGTATTTCCGTTGCGCAAAAGGAGCGTGTGGCGGAGGAACTGATGCGGCGGAAACGGGGCTGTTAGCGGTTTTTTTTGCATGCTGCTTGCTCGACACTCAGACGTCACGTGTTCAGAACGTTGCAAGAGTATCCGGATGTAAAAAACCTTGGAGAGCAGACAAAAAAAAGCGGGTGATACAGGCACCCGCAAAGATGGAAACGCTTGGTGCAGATTCGAATGGAGGCGTTTCCCGGCAGAAAGTGTTGGGAGAGACGGGCAGGCTTTCATTTCAGCAGACGTGCTGATGAAAAAGGAAAGTTTGGACTGTGTCGTTATATAGTAAAATAAACAGCGACTGTCAAGAAAAAATTGACGGCGTTCGGAAAATCGGGGCCGGTGATGATGGATCCGGAGTCGGGCGGAAAGAAATTAACGCCCCTCACCCGCCGGCCAGTTTTTCCTGAAGAGCCCGATCTTTCTCTTCCACTTCCAGGGCCATATTTTCCTTGAAATCATACAGCTGCCGGGCGAGGGCTGCATCCGCCAGGGCAAGCATCTGCACTGCCAGGATCCCGGCATTCTTGGCGCCTGCCTTGCCGATAGCCACCGTGGCAACCGGAATGCCGCCGGGCATCTGGACGGTTGAATAGAGTGCGTCAACGCCGTTGATGGCGCCGCCGCCGATGGGAACACCGATAACCGGGAGGATCGTCCCTGCTGCCATGACGCCGGCAAGATGAGCTGCCATTCCCGCCCCGGCGATAATGACCTTGATGCCGCGACCTTCCGCTTCCTCGGCCAGTTTCGCGGTCCTGTCGGGACAGCGATGGGCCGAGGAAATCCGCATTTCAAAGGGAATGCCGAACTGCCGCAGGATCTTCGCGGCCTCTTCCATGACCGGGATATCCGAATCGCTTCCCATGACTATCAGTACCTGTGGTGTATCCATAAATGCTCCGTACATTTTCTCGATTGATTACCCGTAGGGGCTCACCCGCGTGTGCGCCCTCTGAAAAGGGCAGACACATGGATCTGCCCCTACCTTCTTCCCAAAGCCTTTTTCCCGATGTCGGTCCGGTAGTGGACATCGTTCCAGGTGATGGCGGCAACCCCGGTATAGGCCCGGTCGATTGCTTCCTTCACGGTGGCGCCGAGGGCCGTCACGCCGAGTACGCGGCCGCCGCTCGTTGCGTAGGCGCCGTCCTTTTTCGCGGTGCCGGCATGGAAGACGAAAAGATCCTCCATGGCAGCGGCCTTGTCGAGGCCGGTTATTTCGTCCCCCTTCCGGTATGCGCCCGGGTAGCCGCCTGATGCCATGACCACGCAGACAGCGGCCTTGTCGTGCCATTCCAGGTTGACGGCGCTGATGTCTCCATCGGCTGTTGCCAGGAGCACCGGAACGATATCGGATTTCATGCGCATCAGCAGCGGCTGACACTCCGGATCGCCGAACCGGGCGTTGAACTCGAGGGTCTTGATTTCGCCTCCATCGATCATGAGACCGGCGTAGAGAACACCCTGGTAGGGACGTCCTTCGGCAGCCATGCCGTCAACCGTGCGTCGCATGACTTCCTCCATCACCTTTTCGTGGATGGCGGGAGTGACAACCGGGGCCGGCGAGTAGGCGCCCATGCCGCCGGTATTTGGGCCCTTGTCGCTGTCATAGACCGGCTTATGGTCCTGGGCGCTTGCCAGGGGGATAATGTTTTTGCCGTCGGTGAAGGCCAGGAACGACGCTTCCTCGCCCCGGAGAAACTCCTCGATCACCACCCGGGAGCCCGCGCTGCCGAAGGAGTTACCGGAGAGCATGTCGGTAACGGTGTCGATCGCTTCCTCCCTGGTCTGGGCAATGATAACGCCCTTGCCGGCGGCAAGGCCGTCCGCTTTCACTACAATCGGCAGACCGAGCTTGTCGATGAAGGCGATGGCCGGTTCGATTTCGGTAAAGACTTCGTAGGCGGCCGTCGGGACGTTGTATTTTTTCATCAGGTCCTTGGAAAATGCCTTGCTCGCTTCGATGACGGCGGCGTTCTTGCGGGCGCCGAAGATCTTGAGGCCGTTATCTTTGAACAGGTCGACAATGCCGAGCGACAGGGGCAGTTCCGGTCCGACCACCGTGAGATCGATCTGCTGCTTCTTGGCAAAGTCCAGCAGTCCCTGCAGGTCGTCGACCTTGATGGCGACATTTTCCGCCAGCTCGCCGATGCCGGGGTTGCCCGGGGCGCAAAAGACCTTCGTTACCAGGGGAGACTGGGCTATCTTCCATACCAGCGCGTGCTCGCGGCCGCCGCTGCCGATTACCAATATTTTCATACCGATTTCTCCAAAATGGGTAAATATATGTAGGGGCAGCCCCGTGTGTCTGCCCGAAACCGGGACGAACACGCGGGTTCGTCCCTACATTTCCTAGAGATACCTTCAGTGCCGGAAATGCCGCATGCCGGTGAAGACCATGGCCATGCCGTGCTCGTCGGCCGCGGCGATCACTTCGCTGTCGCGCATGCTGCCGCCCGGTTGAATCACCGCGGTAATGCCGACGGCGGCGGCGTTGTCGATGCCGTCCCGGAACGGGAAGAAGGCATCGGAAGCCATGACCGCCCCGTCCACCGGCAGGCCGGCGTGCTCCGCCTTGATGGCGGCAATCCGTGCCGAGTTGACCCGGCTCATCTGGCCGGCGCCGACACCGATGGTCATCTTGTCCCTGGCATAGACAATGGCGTTGGATTTGACGAACTTGGCAACCCGCCAGGCAAAGAGCAAGTCGGACATTTCCTGTTCGGTGGGGGTACGTTTCGATACCACCTGCAGCTCCTTGTACAGTTCAAGGTCGGCATCCTGGAGGAGCAGACCGCCGGTGACCCGCTTCATGTCGAGGCGCGGAACAGGTTGGGAGGGCAGGTTGCCGCAGGCCAGCAGCCGGACATTCTTTTTCGCCGCCACGATGGCGGATGCCTCGGCGGAGATGGCCGGTGCGATGATTACCTCGACGAATTGCCGCTCGACGATTGCCGCCGCGGTTGCCGCGTCCAGTTCCCTGCTGCAGGCAATGATACCGCCGAAGGCCGATTCCGGGTCGGTCTTGTAGGCAAGGTCGTAGGCATCGAGCAGGGAGTCGCCCACGGCAACGCCGCAGGGGTTGGCATGCTTGACGATAACGCAGGCGGGCGCGTCGCTGAACTGTTTCATGCATTCCAGGGCGGCATCAGTATCGGCGATGTTATTGTAGGAGAGTTCTTTTCCCTGCAGCTGGACCGCGGTTGCGGTGGATGCCTCGGCAGCGCTCGCTTCCACGTAAAAGGCGGCATTCTGGTGCGGATTTTCACCATAGCGCATTTCCTGGGCCTTGCGGAACTGGACGGTGAAGGTGTCGGGAAACTCGGTTGCTTCACCACCGGTCCGCCGGCCGAGCCAGTTGGAAATGGCCGCGTCATAGGCTGCGGTGCGTTGGTAGACCTTGACCGCTAGGCCGAAATTGGTTTCCCGCGAGACGCTTCCGTCGTTTTCCTTCATCTCGGCAAGGACCCGCTCGTAGTCGGCGGGATCGGTTATGACGGTTACGTCGGGCCAGTTCTTCGCGGCGGAGCGAAGCATGGTGGGGCCGCCGATATCGATATTTTCGATGGCATCCTCGAGGGTGCAGTCTTCCTTGGCTACGGTTGCTTCGAACGGATAGAGATTGACGAGCACCATGTCAATGTTTTCGATGCCGTGCTCCTTCATCTTGGCGACGTGTTCCGGGTTGCTCCGCATGCCGAGCAGGCCGCCGTGGACCTTCGGGTGCAGGGTCTTCACCCGGCCGTCCAGCATTTCCGGGAATCCGGTGAATTCGGAAACGTCCTTGACGGTGAGCCCCGCTTCGCGGAGCATTTTTGCCGTTCCGCCGGTGGAAAGAATTTCGACATCGTATCGGGCAAGATCCTTGGCCAGCTCAAGAATACCGGTCTTGTCGGATACGCTGATAAGTGCGCGCGTTATTTTTGCCATTGCATTCTCCTTGAAAAGCGCCTTGCAGGTACAAGGCTCGATTCGTCCCGCCGGCAACTGCCAGGCGGGCATTAGGTTATTTGAAAGTGGGTAGCGTGCTATGGGAATTGTCCTGAAGCGGGTTGGAACCGGTTTGCTCCAGGGTCACGGCTTCGGAAAGTTCATCTGTTCGAGAAAATGCCTTTCGAAGGCGGGAGTGCCTGAAAGCGGTACGACCCGGAGTTGCCGGGCGAAATCGTCGACCGCGGTGAAACCGTCCCGGACGTACAGTGCCCGCTCTATTCCGGCAAGCGCTCCCTCACGGATAAAACTTGCAATTTTTACCATGTTTTCAGGGAAAATTCCAACGTTTTTTAGGTCTTCAGGGGTGATGACGGCGCCGAACGAACCGGTCAGGACAACCCCTGCAAGGTCTTCGCCGGTTATTTTCGCGCGCTGCAGGAGAATTTCCATGCCGGCCCGGATGGCGGCCTTCGCCAGTTGCACCTGGCGGATGTCATCCTGGGACAGGTAGATCATCCGGGAGGCATCGCGGTACAGGATAAAACAGGGGATGCCCTCGATTGCCGTGACTCGGGTTCCCAGGTTCGAGTCGATTTCATCCGGCGGCAGGAGCCTTCCGGTGGCGTCGATGACTCCTTCGCGGAGCAAGCCGGCAACGGTGTCGATGACTCCTGAACCGCAGATTCCCAGAGGCGCTTGTGCGCCGATGGTTGTCAGCGAGAGGTGATCGCCTGCCACTTCGACCCGCTCGATTGCGCCCGGCAGGGCGGACATGCCGCAGGCCAGGTTGCCGCCCTCGAAGGCTGGGCCGGCCGCCGCCGAGGTGGCGTAAATCTGCTCATGGGTAACCAGGGCTATTTCACCGTTCGTTCCCAGGTCCAGATACAGCGTGTGAGGGGCGAGGGGCAAGGGGTGAGCATTGTCTTCCGGCAGAGCGCCGAACAGGAACGCCACCAGGTCGCCGCCGACGAAACCGCCGGGAAGCGGGAAAAGGTAGGCGGGCAAATTCCGCCGCCAGCCGAGGCTGGCGGTTCTGAGACGCCTTCCCTCGGTAAAGAGCGGGCGGAACGGTGGATAGGCAAGGGACGTCACGGGGAGGCCGAGGAGGAAGTGCTCCATGGCAGGGTTGCCGGCCAGGGCAAGTGCGGCAAGGTCATGCCGCGAGGCGTCGGCCGTTTCCAGCAGTTCATCCACCATCTGCTCCAACGTCCCGTTGAGGGAAACGCTGAGAGCTTCGAGTGTTTTCCCGGATTCGCAGGCTGCCTGGAGGCGCGTGACCACATCGGCGCCGAAAGCACCCTGGGGATTTCTCCTGCCGGTAAAGGCGCGTCGTTCCCGGGTTTCCCCGTCGACCAGCGAGGCAGCGATGGTGGTGGTGCCGATGTCGACGGCTATGGCGAGCTTTTTTCCGGACATCATCATTACCATGTTATGTATAGGTTGGTTCGGCAGTTTCGGCTTGGAGGCTCCTCTTCTCAGTGCGAGGCGTTCAGATAGATTCGCGGTACCCGTTTGCTGATTCCGCAGAAGATCTCGTAGGAGATCGTGCCGGCCCGTTCGGCCAGCTCTTCGGCCCGGATGCACGCGCCGGTTTCGCAGCGACCCAGGAGCGTAATTTCGTCGCCCACGGCCACGCCGGGAACTTCCGTCACGTCCAGCATGATCCAGTCCATGCAGACCGTGCCCGCAACCGGCGCCCGCGTTCCCCTGACCAGGGCCTCTCCGCGATTGCTCAGGGAGCGGCAGTAGCCGTCCGCATAACCCACCGGAACGCTGGCCACCAAGGTTTTGCGGCCGGAAACGAAGGTCCGGGCGTAGCTCAGGCTCATGCCGGGCTCGATCCATTTAAGCATGGCGATGCGGCTCTTGAGGCGCATCACCGGCCGCAGGTCCAACTTGCCTTCGAAATCAGCCGAGGGCAGGGCGCCGTAAAGCGCGATGCCGGGGCGCACGAGGTTGCAGAAGGGGAGGCTTAGGCTGTATGCCGCGGCACTGTTGGCAAGATGGATATAACGGGGCCTGAACCCTAGCCGGTGCGCCTCCTCAACGACGCCCGCAAAGATTTCACTTTGCTTTTCCGTGAAACGGCGGCCGTCTTCGTCCAACTCGTCGGCCGAGGCAAAATGAGAGACAATTCCTTCCAGTTCGATGTTGCGGAGCTTTTTCAGCTCGTTGAGGATTTGCGGCGCCTGCTGGTGGTATATGCCGAGGCGACCCATGCCCGTGTCGACTTTCAGGTGAACCAGGGCCTTGCGAAAGAGTCGTGACGCCGCGCTGTCCAAGGCCTGGATCTGTTCCAGGGTGAAAACGGCGGTGGAGATGTTGAAACCGATGCACTTTCGTTCCTGGCCCGGGTAAATACCGCCAAGCAGCAGTATCGGCCGGTCGATGCCCGCCTTGCGCAGTTGAATGCCTTCGGCGAGAAAGGCGACGCCGAAAGCGGTTACATTCATTCGTTCAAGTTCGCGCGCTATGTCCATGAATCCGTGGCCGTAGGCATCCGCCTTGACCACGGCAAGGATTCCGGACGTTGCCGGAATGCCGCGGCGAAGTTGTGCATAGTTGTGTCGAAAGGCGGCAAGATCAATTTCCGCAAGGGTGGGGCGGCTGTCCATGGAAGGCTCCGAGAAAACATCGATGCCCCGATTAGTACCATGTATCCGGTTGGCTGTAAAGATGAAAAACCTTGAAAAGCATTGACTTTCCTGCAAAATTCAATTAGTCTCAAAGGAACTCTGGCCTGCTGGGGGAGTTCGAGAGAACTGAGATCCGCCGAAGCGGAGACCCTTGGAACCTGATCCGGTTTATACCGGCGTAGGAAAGCGGCACTAATGAGCCAAAGGATGCGATTCCGGAAAGCCGTGGCCATACGTGTTGCGGCTTTTTTGTTTCCGGAGTATGACTTCGGAACATTGAAGGATGACGTTTCCCATTAATTTTCCGTAGGGGCGGTCCCCTGTGGCCGCCCACTGATGGCAGGCACAGGGGGCCGCCCCTACTTTCTGACAACAGGGGTTGCCGCTTTGTGGCAAGTGACCTGGCGATGCTGGGGAGAATTGGAGCATTTTATGCTGAACGGTCTCTATCTGATAACCGATCACCAGGAACGACTGTTGGAGCGGGTGGAACTGGCGCTCTCAGGCGGCGTATCCTGTCTCCAGTACCGGAACAAGGTGAAGGGCTACCCGGCGCGTTGCGACGAGGCACGGGACCTGCAGGCCCTGTGTTCCCGCTTCGGGGTCACCTTTATCGTCAATGACGACCTTGCCCTTGCCGCTGAAGTCGGGGCGGACGGCGTACACTTCGGTCAGGACGACGGCACTGTCGCGGAAGCGCGCCGCGTGCTGGGAGAGGATGCCATTGTCGGCATTTCCACCCATTCCCTTGAAGAGGCATTGCGGGCCGAAGCGGAAGGCGCCGACTACATCGGTTTCGGCGCCATGTTTCCCACGGACAGCAAGGATGTCCAATACCTGCCAGGGCCCGGCGCACTTGCCGATGTCCGGCCGCGGATCAGGATTCCCATAGTAGCCATCGGCGGCATCAACCGGGATAATGCGCCGATGGTGCTCGATGCCGGCGCCGATGCGATTGCCGTTATTTCATCGGTCCTGGCATATCCCGACCCGGAACTAGCCGCTACCGAGCTTTCCCTCCTGTTCAACCGGAAACGTCCCCGTCCTCGCGGAACCGTGCTCACCGTGGCGGGCAGCGATTCGGGCGGCGGCGCCGGGATCCAGGCCGATATCAAGACCGTGACTTTGCTCGGCAGCTATGCCGCTTCCGTCATTACCGCACTCACCGCCCAGAATACGCATGGAGTGAGGGCGATTCACGGCGTGCCCGCTCCGTTCGTCGCCGAGCAGCTGCAGACGGTTTTGAGCGATATCCCGGTGGATGTGGTGAAGACCGGCATGCTCTTTTCAGCAGAGATTATTGCGGTCCTTGCGGAAAAACTGGTGTCCTTCGGCAAAAGGATGCTGGTCCTTGACCCGGTCATGGTAGCCAAGGGGGGAAGCAACCTCATCGATGATGCCGCGGTTTCCTCGTTGCTGGAAAAGCTGCTGCCGAGCGCTTACCTCGTAACGCCGAACGTTCCGGAGGCCGAAGCCTTGACCGGCCTTTCGATACGGGACGAGGACGATATGGAGCTGGTCGCCCGGGAGTTGCACCACATGGGGGCGAGTAATGTTCTCCTCAAGGGGGGACACATGGAGGGGGAAGAAGCGACGGACATTCTGTTTGACGGAAATAAGATTCATCGGTATGCCTCTTCACGCTACGACACGATCAATACTCACGGCACCGGCTGCACCTATGCCTCCGCCGTTGCCGCTTTCCTGGCGCAGGGCGAGCCGCTGCCGTTTGCGGTGGCCCGGGCAAAGCAGTTTGTCACCGAGGCTATCAGGCTTGCGGTTCCTTTGGGCGGCGGGCACGGACCGGTCAATCATTTTGCCGCCGCGCGGTTGCTGGTGAGGAACGAAGAAAAAAGTTAGCTCCGTAAAATTGATATTTTCATGAAGCTGAGGTTTTTCGCAACTCCGGTAAATGATCTTCAAAGTCCCCTTCCCCCTTGCGGGTGTATAGACTGGGGACTGATTTGTGGTTTTGCAGGAGTCTCAGCTTACACTATTGAGCTTCGCTGCTCGATGAGAAACCTGAGAGGTAGAAGTATGACGCAACTTGAATTGGCCCGCCGGGGCATCGTTTCCGACAAGATGAAGCAGGCGGCCGCCGAGGTCGGCATCGATGCCGAAACCCTGCGGCAGCGCATTGCCGAAGGCACGGCAATCGTCTGTCATAACAATAAGCATGTAAACGGCCGTCCCCTGGCCGTCGGCAAAGGCGTGCCCACCCGGGTGAATGCCAATATCGGCACCAGCAAGGACGACACCAGTATCGACAAGGAACTGGAAAAGGCCCGCGTGGCCGTGGCCGCCGGCGCCGATGCTCTCATGGACCTGTCTACCGGCGGTCCCATCGACGAAATTCGCCGCGCCATCATCGCCGAGACGGATGCCTGCATCGGCAGCGTTCCCCTCTACCAGGCGGCCTGCGATACCGTGGTGAAGAAGGGCAAGGCTATCGTCGACATGACCGTTGACGAAATCTTCGACGGCATCAAAAAACATCTTGACGACGGCGTCGACTTCATCACTGTGCATTGCGGCGTGACTCGCGCCACCGTGGAGCGCATGGACCGCGAAGGGCGCATCATGGAGGTGGTGTCCCGCGGCGGATCCTTCACCGTGGCCTGGATGACCCATAACGATGCGGAGAACCCCCTTTACGAACACTACGACCGCCTGCTGGAACTGGTCAAGCCTTACGACGCCACCCTGTCCCTCGGCGACGGCTTCCGTCCCGGTTGCCTGGCCGATGCTACCGACCGGGCGCAGATCCACGAACTCATCGTTCTCGGCGAACTGACCGAGCGTGCTTGGGATGCCGGCATTCAGGTGATGATCGAAGGCCCGGGACATGTCCCCCTCAACCAGATCGAAGCCAACATCCAGCTGCAGAAGCGCCTCTGTCACGGTGCGCCCTTCTATGTGCTCGGCCCGCTGGTCACCGACATTGCTCCCGGCTACGATCACATTACCTGCGCCATTGGTGGCGCCATCGCCGCGGCGGCCGGTGCCGACTTCCTCTGCTACGTCACCCCCAGTGAGCACCTCTGTCTGCCCAACCCCGGGGACGTGCACGATGGAGTGATGGCAAGTCGCATTGCCGCCCATGCCGCCGACATCGTCAAGGGCCTGCCCGGCGCCTTGGATAAAGATATCGCCATGAGCAAGGCGCGCAAGGCCCTCGACTGGGAGACCCAGTACTGCCTGGCCATCGACCCGGACCTGGCCCGCAAACGGCGGGCCGAATCGGGGGTCGACGAAGAACACGGCGCCTGCACCATGTGCGGCGTGTTCTGTGCCTACATGATTATGGAAGGGCGCAAGAAGACCAAATAAGGTCTAAGAAATTGACCTAACTTGTGTCCATCCGGAAAGTGACCGTGGGGCCGGTCCGGAGCTTCCGCGAAGCCCCTCGCAATCGGAAGCCGGACATCACCGACAAACGAGGCGCCGTCCCGGATACAGGCTTTTTTCTACGATTCCGCAGCAGGTCCGCACGAGAGACTCCGTGAAAGCCCCGGACCGACCCTGCTGAGTGTTTTCCTGGAGTTTCTGGATGGGAACTAACTTAGAATGTGTGAAAGCTTCCTTGTCCAAAAGCAAAGACTTGCTTAACGTATTGAAAGCCGTCCAATAGGGGCGGCTTTCATGCATTCGGGCCCAGGAGCCTGTCGGACTTAGGGTAAATCTGCTGCAAATCCGTCTGGACGGTCCATATTCCGCCGCTTTTTTGATCAATAGAACAACTATTGCCCTGCAAAAGCGACGAAATCTGTCCTCGCCCAGTCAAATTTTCGCTTCGATCTTCTAAGTCCGACAGGCTCCCAGGATAAGCCTTGCTTCGTTTGATAAGAGGGCCATTCCAAAATCTGCGAAGGGCTATCCCCTTACCTCCAATTTTGACAACAATTCCGTGATTGCCTTTTTTCCTGGTTTACCTCCTCTAACAACAAGAGCATCAAGAATGGTTGAATCCCGGCAAAGCGCTGCTATGTCCGCAACGCTTCTCCCGCTACCACCCCCACCGTGCGTGATAAAAGGTGCAATGAATTTTCCGGAAAGATCGGCTTGCGACAAAAAAGATCGCACCGGCGGGGCTATCGTCTGACACCAGTTCGGCGACCCAAGGAAAATGACATCGTAGGATCCGATATCCTCGATTTTTGTTTTCAGGGGCGGTTTGTAACCTGAGTTCAGCTCTACGTTTGCTTGTTTCACAACCGCATTGTAGTCGTCAGGATAAGGGGTAACAATTTGAATTTCCATGATGTCTCCGCCCACCATTTGATGGATCTGGTTGGCAATTTCGCGTGTGTTGCCGGAGCGGGAGAAATAGATGGTCAGCACTTTTGCTCTACTGCTTGTGGTGTTTTTTCCTTCAGTGCTCATAAATTCTTTCCTTTATTACTTGGTTAGGACGCACTTGTCTTGCCCTGGTATTGTTCGTCGCTGACATGTTCCAGCCAGATCACGGTTTTGCCGTCGAGCTCTTCCTGGATCGCGATGTGGGTCATGGAGGTGGTCGGCGCGGCGCCGTGCCAATGCTTCTCGCCGGGCGGAAACCAGACCACATCGCCGGGACGGATCTCCTCGATCGGCCCGCCCTCGCGCTGCACCAGGCCGCGACCGGCGGTGACGATCAGGGTCTGACCCAGCGGGTGGGTGTGCCAGGCGGTGCGGGCACCGGGCTCGAAGGTGACACCGGCACCCGTGGCGCGCGCCGGCTCTTCCGGCTTGAGAAACAGCGGGTCGATACGCACCGTGCCGGTGAACCAGTCGGCCGGTCCCTTGATTGAAGCCTGTGAACCGTTTTGCTGTATTTTCATGTTCCGCTCCCTTCGTGCGTTTTCCGGAATGGCCTATTATTGTTCCATTTCCGGAATCTTTTTGATGATACCAGGGTACTTCCCGGAAGATCTTCCGGCTAGATCAATCCATTTGATTTATTGCCTGATCCTCCAAAAGTAATACGAGATATTGCCAGGCGAAGAAGATATTGGTATTATTTAGATAATTCGCAGAGGGAGAAAAACAAGATAAAACAAGATTTTATCGGTCTGGAAGATACGTTTGGCAAGAGCGAGCTGCTCAAGGCGATGGTGGCGGATATTGCCCGATGGACCACGGATTGTAATGAGTTTCAAGCACCGGTCCCGGGGTTGACCTTCTATCACCACGATCAACCGACCGAGCCGAAACCCGGTCTGACAGAACCCAGTATCTGCGTGATTGCCCAAGGGGCCAAAAGGATACATCTCGAAGACGAAACATTTGACTATGACGCCCACAGGTACCTGCTCGCATCCGTCTATCTCCCGACCACATATCAAGTCATTTCCGCCAGTTCCGAGGAGCCGTACCTGGGGCTCGTGCTGAAATTCGATATGCGTGAGCTGTCCCGTCTGATGATTGACAGCGATTTGCCCGCACCGCGTACCAAGTATACCGACCGATGCATGTCGACCGGCGAGGTCACTTTGCCGCTGCTCAGCGCTTTTCAAAGGCTTGTCGCCCTGGTAAACGAACCGGAGGATATACCCATACTTGCCCCGATGCTGCATAGGGAAATTCTCTATCGCCTGCTGGTGGGCGAGCAAGGGGACCGGCTGCGCCGGATCGCCTCGAGCGGCAGCCGCAGCCATCAGGTTGCGCGCGCCATCGAATGGCTGAAAACAAACTTTGACCAGCAATTGAGGGTCGAAGAACTGGCCGGAATGGCCAATATGAGCGCATCGAGCTTCCACAGCCACTTTCGAGCCATGACGTCCCTGAGCCCGCTGCAATACCAGAAGCACCTTCGCCTGCAGGAGGCTCGACGGTTGATGCTGGCCGAAGACCTTGATGCGACCAGGGCGGCGTTCCATGTCGGGTATGAAAGTTCGTCCCAGTTCAGTCGTGAATACAGAAGACTGTTTGGCGCGCCGCCATTGCGCGATGTTGCAAAGTTGCGACAGGCAGAAGTTGTCTCTCTTGATTAGTGACAGATGCCGCAAAGCTGAAAATCTAAATGAAGTCCTTCACGAAGTGACGAACTCCTCAAAGGAGCCAGCGCGGATATGTGCCGGCCCCTTTTTTTCTCTCTTTAAAACCATACACAAAAACCAACGCACGGAGGATCGTGCAAAAATCAAGGAGTTCCATGTATTCATATCCTCTCCATAAGCCACTACTATAAAGGCAAGAAAAGGACAAAAATCAAAACACTTGCAAGGAGGTATCATGCGAGACTTCACTTTTTTCAACCCCACGAGAATCGAATTCGGCAAAGGGAAAGAAGCCAACATCGGGCACTACGTCAAAGAGTTCGGCGTCAACAGTGTACTGATCCTGTACGGGTCGGATCGGATTAAAAAGAATGGGCTGTTCGGTCGCGTGGCCGCCTCACTTGAAGAGCAGGGCATCACCTTTGCGGAGTTGGGCGGGGTAATCAGCAATCCGCTGATCAGCCGTGTACGTGACGCCATCACCGTCGCCAAGGAAAAAGGCCTGCAAGGGATCGTGGCGGTGGGCGGCGGTTCGGTGCTCGATTCCGCCAAGGCTGTTGCCGCGGGTGCGAAATATGACGGCGATGTATGGGACTTTTTTGTCGGGAAGGCCGTGGTTGCAGAAGCCATCCCGGTATTTTCGGTGATGACCATGGCTGCAACCGGCAGTGAAATGAACCCTTATGGTGTTGTGACAAATAATGAGACCCAACAGAAATACAGTATCGGATCTCCGCTCCTTTTCCCGAAAGTGTCGGTCATCAATCCCGAACTGATGGCTACCGTCACGCCGGACTATCTGGCCTATTCCGCCGTGGATATTTTTTCCCATTGCCTCGATCTGTATTTTTCGGCCGGCTTTCTGCCGGAATTTACCGCCGCATTGATCGAAAATATCTTGAAAACCGTCATGCGCACCACGGGCATGCTGCTTGAGAATCCGAACGACTACGACGCGCGGGGAGAATTTGCCTGGGCCGCTACCATGGCGCTTAATGGCAATACCTTCATCGGCGTTGAGGGCAACACCTATGACACCCATATGATCGAGCATGCGATGGGTGCGCTCTACAACGTTCCGCACGGTGCCGGTCTGGCCGTCGTCCTTCCTGCATGGATGACGGCGATTAAAAACGGGATGCCGGAACGGTTTGAAAGCTTCGCTAAAAAGATGTTCGGCCTTGCCGACGCCGATGCGGGTATTGACAAGCTGACCCAATGGTTCAGGTCTATCGGGGCACCGGTAACATTTGCCGAAGCAGGTCTGTCCGAGGATACTGTCGATCCCATCGCCGAAAATGCCTACGGCAATGCGAAACTCTGGGGAATGGACCAGACGTATCCCCGGGAGAGGATCGCTGAAATCCTTAGACTGGCAGTGAAGGAAGATGCCGAAAGGAGTTCGATATGAACGAAAAATTCTCTGTCACCGTTGTTTTAAAATACTCTCCGGGGTGACGCTGGACAATGTTCCGTCATGTTGAGTGGTCTGATATGGTGGTATCTTTTTTGTATACGGATAATGATGAAATATCATTAGCATTTGATCAGCAATATGGCTGAGCTTGCTGTAACGCAGGGACAAAAAGCTGCTGGTCTTCATTCATTGAAGATGGCCGAACTGCCGAAGGATGGTAATCGTGGTCTGTTCGGCTTTTTTGTTTGCGAAATCATTCGGCCGGTGGTCTATTCAGGTGAAGTCCGGAGAAATTTTGACCGGGCAGGCTAGGGTTCTTCTCTTCAGCATGTCGGATTTTTTGTGCGGAAACGTACTATTTCCGGATTCCGGCCGAAAAGCGTAATAACATGGCAGCTTCGATGGTTAACTGATATTTTTTTGCTGAAAGTCTTGTATGATGGAAAACAGAGTGTTAGTTTTCATGCTTGCATCTTTTCGTCCGGTACGGAAGCTTTGTTAGCCTGGATGCTGACTGGCTCTCGCTTTGAAATTGAGACACGATGTGTCTTTACCTTTGACAATGGAGACAACGGCATGGAGGTTCACTTTGCAGTGGCGCAGACTTCGTCCCTCGGCTGGGTACTGGTAGCCGCAACGGAGCAGGGAGTTTGCTTTGTTGCCCTGCACGACGATCCCGAGCGGCTGCGACTGGAGTTGCATGACCGCTTTCCCGGGGCGTTAGTGCGCGAGGCCGGTCCCCGGTTTTCCGCAACGGTTGCCCGTGTCGTCGCCTGTATCGACGACCCCGGTCGGAGGTTCGATCTCCCTCTGCACCTGTTGGGAACTCCCTTCCAACAGCAGGTCTGGCAGGCCCTGCGTGAGATCCCATGCGGATCAACCGCCACGTACCGTGATATCGCCGTTCGTATCGGTAAGCCCGAAGCCATCCGTGCCGTAGGGACGGCCTGCGGGGCGAATCCCATAGCCATAATCGTTCCCTGCCACCGGGTGATCCGGAGCGATGGCGGACTTGGTGGCTTCCGTTGGGGGCTCGACCGGAAGCGGGCATTGCTGGAACGGGAAACCGCGGCAAAGAACGGAGACTGAACCATGCGTTTCGGGCTTTGCTGCATTTTCGTAAAAGAACCGATCAAGTTCCGGGGGACAACCGCCCGGGCCCTTCGCGGCCTGCGCCGGTCGGAGCAGTGCGCACGCCTGTCCGCTCTCTGTCTCGCTAATGCGGAAAGCCTCCTTGCCGCCGTCCAGGCAGTGCATCGGCTCGGAATCGGTGCTTTCCGAATAACCACGCCCTTTTTCCCGCGCTATACCCATCCCGAAGTTGGCTATACCCTGGATGATCTTCCCGCCGTCGACGAAATACGGGCCAAGCTTTCAGAAGTCAATCAGCTGCGAAGCCGCCTGGATATCCGCCTCAGCTTTCATCCGGACCAGTTCGTTTCTATTTCCTCGCCACGTGAGGATGTCGTGCGGAGGTCCGTCGCGGAACTGGAATACCAGGGGCTCCTTGCCGAAATGATCGGTGCGGATGTAATCAACATCCATGCCGGTGGCAGGCAAGGGGGGAAAAACGCTGCCCTGAACCGGCTCACGGACAACTTTTCCCTCCTTTCGGCCCGCGTGAGATCACGGCTCACGCTGGAGAATGACGATATCAGCTATACGGTCGAAGACCTCGTGCCGGTCTGCGACCGGCTCGGCATTCCGCTTGTTTACGACGTGCACCATCACCGCTGCAACGCCGACGGACTGTCGGTCAGGGAAGCGACCCGTCGTGCCCTGGCCACCTGGCAACGATGTGGCCGGGAGCCGCTGTTTCACCTTTCTTCACCACGGGGTGGCTGGGAGTCACGGAATCCCAGGCTTCACGCCGATTACATCGATCCTGGCGATTTTCCCGACTGTTGGCACAGCCTGGACTTGACGGTTGACGTGGAGGCAAAAGCCAAGGAGTTGGCGGTCGTTCGCCTCATGGCGGACCTGGGGCTGCGGTGATACGGAAAGGAGAGGTTGTATCGCTGTCAGGATTTTTTTTCGATGAGCGAAGAGTTTACTTTTCTTCGGTGGCAAGATGCTTGACTTGAGAGTAGAATTGGTATAAGTAGATAGTCCCGATAACGCCACCTTAGCTCAGATGGTAGAGCAATTGATTCGTAATCAATAGGTCGCCGGTTCGATTCCGGCAGGTGGCTCCAGGAAAACCGAGGGTCAGGCGTACAGCCTGACCCTTTTTTTATCTACCGACAAGTACTTTCCGATCGAGTTGATTCAGCGGGCATGAAGGTGGCGCAATTCAACGTCACTTCGCATGAATGATTTCCGGTGTTGGTTAATCCAGGTGAGAACAAGTTCCATGGAAACAGCGAATATCTCCAGGGGGCTTACAGTTTGCAAATGCCATAGATAACGAGCAACAATGCAGCGATAATGAGGCCCGCGGGAAGCCACAGGGTGTGATCGTACGTGAGGCGATGCAAAAAGTTCCCTAATGACATTGAAATAAGGGCACCATATTCAACCATTGCACCATTCCTCTTCAATCAAACAGTGATTGTTTGCCAAAATCAGGAACAGCTCTCCCATTGGACGATAAAAACAATGATACTCTTGGAAAATGTTATTTCAAGAAGCAATGAAGAGATATTCATCAAGAGATGTCAGCAGGCTGTTTCACACAAATAATAATGGGAAATAAAGTTGTCAATCCTTTGCTAACGATTCTGTTTTTGAGTTATTGTACCTATTTTCTTATCATTACCTGATAAATTTTATAGTATATTTTCTGCCCCCATTCGCGAAAAATCCCTCCGGTAATTACCTGCCGAGAAAACGATTTCCGTTAGTAAAAAATGCTGGACAACGTAATAAAAATGGCGTAGTACGTTCTCTGGAAAAAGCCACGCCTCTTTGCGGATCTGAAAAATAAAGAAATGGTGCCGGGGAAGGATGCATTGTATGAATGGCAGAGCATTGTATGCGGTCGGCATGATGTTCTTGATTCCTTTGCTTGTAAATTGCGGTTTTTCAGATCAATACGATACGACCAAGGCGGTAGAGTCGGTCGTAACCTTCCTGTCAACTGATGATTACGGAGTACGGAAAAAAACCATCTCTCCAAAATACATAAAGGAAAAATTGGCCCAGTATCCCGACTGGACGCCGAACGGCCGTGACAAGTCGGACGATATTAGAGTACTGAAAATCGAGCCCCCCTATGTCCACGTGGAAGTATCCTATCCGATAAGGATTAAACTGGATGCTTCAGAAGGGGATAAATTTTATATAAGTTACATTTTCATGGTTAAGAAAGAAGGAAGCGGCTACTTTATCGTGCCATCCAAAAAAAATGTGGATAATGGCATGGTATCCGTTGATCCCTGGGTGGAAATGGAGTCTTACCGGTGATGTTGAGGCGATTAATCGTAGATCGAGGATGAACCGGGCTTTATGTGCTACTCGTAGACTTCCGTTTTCTTGATGGTCGGCATCTTCTTCAGACGGGCAAGCCCGTGCCGGCAGGCCGCAAAAGCGTCTTCGCTGGCGGGGGAACTGGCCGCCACCAGGGAGATGATTTCTCCTACGGCAACCTTTCCTTTTCTTCTGAACAGCAGTACATCGGTCAGGTTCCAGTGTTCCATCATGTCGGCGGCGATTTCCGCGAGGTTGCTTTCCACATCGCCGTTCGATTCGTAGGTGATATAGGTGGTTGTTCCATCTTTCGTTCCCATGGGCTTGGCAACGGCATAATGGAAGAGAACAGACCCGGCGGCTTCCTTGCCGATCAGTTCATAGACCCGGCCGGTCTCGATGGGTTCGGATGAAAAAGATACCATATCTTTCCTCCATTCTTTGGTGGCTGTTCGCGGTTGGTCCTTTCCTGATACTCCGACAATGGCAAGATTGTCAACACGTATCGGTTTCTTCCGCTCCTTTCTGTCCGTAGCGGGTTCCTTTAACCTTCGCTTCCTGCTGCGATATTATTCATTTTTCTTTTCGTGAGCGCGGTTCCCATGTTTTTCCGAATCCAGGGAGGGCGGCGGCCTGTTCCCTCGGTTTGATTAATAACATGGCGGTTGACAAAATAAAATGCAGAACAAAATGTCACGATTGTGCTTCATGTTTGCCGGTTTTTCAGTCTTATACCCCGTATTTCATGGTGTCTTGAAACATGAGATGAGAGTAAATAACTTGTAATGGCAAGCGCCTGGTGGTGCATGAGGATCATGGCTGTACATTGTGAAAAATTGTTTCTCACGGAAAACGGGTTGCGATATATGGAGAAAATGCCGGTATCATGCCATGTGGCGCATGATATGCGGAAAAAAGGTGGTTTAACCCTTTTGGATTGGCACGAAAACAGCTTGATTTTATCGTGCTTGTTCGAAAAAACTCTCTTTTTTTTGTGGATATGGTATTCTTTTTCGAAGTCTTTTAACGCACCCCGCATATGTCGGGAAAGCGGCAAGGCGAACAACGAACTAAAGGAGAACGTAATGAAGAGAGCAAGTGCACGCCACATTCTCGTGGCCAGCAAGGAACTTTGTGAAAACCTGAAGGCCGAGATTGAAGCCGGCAAGGACTTTGCCGCCGTTGCACGGGAGCATTCCCTTTGTCCGTCGAAAAGGGATGGGGGCGCCCTGGGGACTTTCAGCCCGGGCCAGATGGTCAGGGAATTCGACGAAGTGGTTTTTACCGGTGAAGTGGGCAAGGTCCTCGGCCCTGTCAAGACCCAGTTCGGTTATCATCTGATCGAGATCACCAATCGTACCGAATAGGCTCTCCATGACGGCGTAACTTTTCAGTATCGAAATCACGGAAAAAAGCCGGTTCCCCAGTGTGGGTTCCGGCTTTTGGTTTATACTGAAGGCAAGGAGGTAAACTCCATGGATCGTTACTGGATTTGCGATACCTGTGGCGAACATATTCAATCACCGATTGAAGGCATCGTAGAGTGGTATTCCTTTATTGACGAACATGGTGTTCCGCGAGGGGGCAAGCTCCGGCTGGTGCACGAATGTTCAGTCAGCCCGCTCTTGAAAATGGGATTGAAGCGCAAAGGGTGCTCGTTGGATATGCATGAGGAATTGTACGGCAGTACCGGGACAACCGGCAGTGCTCCCCTGGGCGAGTTCCTGGGTCCCGGCGGCTTGATGCGACTGCTGTCCTTCATAACCGGAGAGGAATTTCCCGCTGGGGATGTGATCCGGATGATAAAACGGCTGCACGTCCCGGGATACGAGGCGGCACGGATTTTTTTCCGTAAAGCTGCCCTGGAGGGAATTGTCCAGCCGAAAACTTCGGAGGATCAGTACTGTTTCAATGATATTGCCGCGGTCCTGCAATGGCTTGAAGAAAGAAAAGGTTGAGAGCCTTCCGAAAGCAGGCTCTCGGTAAAGCGGTCGAGTATCCGCCGAGGACCTTGTCAAGCGCTGTTATTTCTTTGCCGTCCTTTGGCGCACGGCCTCGAACAGGGTAATGCCCGCGGCCACGGAGGCATTGAGGGAACTGACACCGCCTCGCATGGGAATGGAGAAAGTTGCGTCGCACTTCTTCCGGACCAGGGGCCGGATGCCTTCCCCTTCGTTGCCGATTACCAGGGCTGTATTACCGGTAAGGTCCTGGTCAAAGAGACCAGCAGGGGCAGTGTCGGCCGCGCCGTAGATCCAGAATCCTTCTTTTTTCAGATCTTCGATTGTTTGGGCGATATTAACTACCTGGGCTATCGGAATCGTTTCAACCGCTCCGGCGGAGGCCTTTTCAACTGTCGGGGTGATCCGCGCGGCACGGTCCTTGGGGATGATGACGCCGTTCGCTCCGGCGCAGGCGGCGCTGCGGATGATCGCACCCAGGTTATGGGGGTCCTGTATGCCGTCCAGGATAATGAGCAGGCCGTTTTCTCCCGATTCCCGGCAGCGGTTCAGTATGTCGCCGATCTCGGCATAGGAAAAACCTTCGACCCGGAGGGCGACACCCTGGTGGTGGTCGGTTCCGCAGATCCGGGAAAGGTCGGCTTTATCCCGCTGCCTCACCGGTACCCCCTTTTCCGCGGAAAGTTTCAGCAGCTTTTCAAGCCTCTTATCGGTTGCCGTGGCCGCGATAAAAAGTTCAAAGGCCCTCCTCGTGCCGCGGAGAGCCTCCAGTACCGGGTTCAATCCGTAAATGATTTCCTCTTTCATATCTATTATCCTTGATACGACACGTGAACCACGTGGTTCGCAGTGGTTTATGCCTTCTGCGCTAATACTTTAATCATAGCTATACAAACAGTGAGGCACGAGAAAAAATTAACAGGGATAGACAGGATTGACAGGATGGAAGACTTTGGATTCAACCTGAAAAAGTCTTGTGATTTTATCCTGCATATCCTGTCTATCCCTGTTAAACTAAGATTTCTGGATTATCGGTTTGTTCCGGCTCAAGGTTATGCCGCTGCAATCTCGTCCACAATTGCCTCGACCGCCCGGAGCGGATCGGCGGCGGCGCTGATGGGCCGGCCGATCACCAGGTAGTCGGAGCCGGCGGCAACGGCATCGCCCGGTGTCATGATCCGCTTCTGGTCGTCGGTGGCGGCAAAGGACGGGCGCACGCCGGGGGTTACGATCAGGAAGTCGCTGCCGCAAGCTTGCCGGATCAGCGGCACTTCGCGGGGAGAGGCGACGACGCCGTCGATCCCGGCTTTTTTTGCCAGCAGTGCAAGCCGCGGCACCATTTCCGTCACCGGGTATTCGATGCCCACCTGGCGCAGCGTTTCTTCCGTGGAAGAGGTGAGGATGGTTACCGCCAGTACTTTCGAGCGATCGTTTCCGGGAAACTCACGGTCCATCATTTCCATGGTGCGGGCCATCATTTCGTATCCGCCGAGCGCATGGAGGTTGAACAGCTTCACCTTGAGCCGGGCCGCTTCGCGGGAGGCCATGGCCACCGTATTAGGAATATCATGGTATTTCAGGTCGAGGAATACCTCTCCGCCGGCATCTTCAATCATCCGGACGATGTCGGGGCCGTAGGCGGTGAACAGCTGTTTTCCCACCTTGAACATGCCCACGCGGCCGGACAGGGTGGTCACCCATTGCGTTGCTGCATCGAAGGTGTCCACGTCAAGGGCAAAGATGATTTTCGATCGTGCTTCGTCTCGGGTCATCTGGATTTCCATTTGTATTTATTCGTAGGGGCGGGTTTCAAGCCCGCCTATTTTAATTCGCCGGCTTGCCTGCCAACGCTTCCGCCACGATAGTCTTGACTTTATCCACTGCTTCGGCAATGGGCAGCAGTTCCACCTCGCCGCTCTTGCGGTCTTTCAGTTCCACGTTGCCCTGCGCCAGGTTTTTGCTGCCCGCCACGATGCGCAGTGGAATGCCGATCAGATCGGCATCCTTGAACTTGAAGCCCGGCCGTTCGTCCCGGTCGTCCAGGAGAACTTCGACACCGGCCGCGGCGAGCTGGCGATAAATCTGTTCCGAGGCCTCGCGGACCGCTTCTTCCTTGATGTTGAGGGCCGAGATAATGCAGTGGAACGGGGCGATGGGAATCGGGAAGATAATACCGTTTTCGTCATGGTTCTGCTCGATGCAGGCGGCCACGGTGCGGCCGATGCCGATGCCGTAGCAGCCCATGAAGATGATCTGCTCCTTGCCGTCGGCATCGAGGAAGGTGGCCTTGAGGGCCTTGGAGGACTTGGGGCCGAGTTTGAAGACGTGTCCCACTTCGATGCCGCGCCACATTTCCATGACGCCGCCCTGGCAACGGGGGCAGGCGTCACCGTGGACCACGTTGCGGATGTCGGCGAAGGTCGTTACCCGGAAATCGCGCTCCAGGTTCACGTTTTTCAGGTGCAGGTCTTTTTCGTTGCCGCCGGTTACGCCGTTTCTGATTCCCTTCACTGCCAGATCGGCCACGATTTTCACCTTG
>JAXGWF010000037.1:0-36510 GCA_040773465.1 Geobacteraceae bacterium
TCTGTAGAATCTGGCCGAAGATACTGCTAAACTTGTTCACGGGGAATCCTCCTGTGGCTTGTTTTTGGCTCGTAACCTAAACTTACCGCAGGGGCGTATTCCCCTTCAACATTTCAGAAACTTATTTTGGACAAGTCTGATATAAAGTGTTTTTATTACCTCGTTCCTCGTTCCTCGATCCTCGATCCTTTTTCCTCGTTCCTCGAACCTTACATCATTTCAGCGAGCAGCGAGTTCTGGAAGGCATCGACAATACGCACCGTGACCAGTGAACCTACCAGGGAGGAGTCCCCTTCAAAGTTGACGATCCGGTTGCCGCTGGTACGACCGAAGATCTGGTCACTGCGCTTGCTCTCCCCCTCGACGAGCACTTCCTGGCAGCTTCCGACAAAAGAGCGGTTTCTCTCCAGGGTCATGCCCATCTGCTTTCGCTGCAAGCGAGCCAGCCGCTCCTGCTTCTCCTTCCGGGTCAACGTGTCGGGCAGCCTGGCCGCCTCCGTCTCGCGACGTGTCGAAAAGATAAAGGAAAAGAGGTCGGCATAACCCACTTCATCCATGAGGCTCAGGGTTTCCCGGTATTCCTCGTCGGTCTCTCCAGGGAAACCGACGATCATGTCCCCGGTTATCTGGATCCCGGGACGGGCCTTTTTGAGAGCCTCGATCTTATCCAGGTAGTCGCGTCGGGTGTAGCCGCGGTTCATCGCCTTGAGGACCCGGTCGCTGCCCGCCTGTGCCGGCAGATGGATATGGCCGCACAATTTCGGCAACTCGGCGAAACAGGCAATGAGGGCCGGCGAAATGTCCTTCGGGTGCGACGTAGTGAAGCGAATCCGTTCGATGCCGTCGATTTCGGCTACCAGGCGCAGGAGGCCGGCGAAGTCGGGCTCCCCGGAACTCTTCAGGCCATAGGAATTCACGTTCTGCCCGAGCAGGGTCACCTCCTTGACCCCGGTGTCCGCCATTTCACGGATTTCCCGCAGGATATCAGCGGAACGCCAACTGACTTCCCTTCCCCGCACATAGGGAACGATACAGTAGGAACAGAAGTTGTCGCACCCCTGCATGACGGTCACGAAACGGGTAACGCCACCGTCTGCCTCCTTGCGGGGAAACAGGTCGAGACGCGTCTCCGGATCGAGGAAATCGTTCCGGGCGAGCCGCTCGCCCCTTTCGGCCGCGCGAACCATGTCCGGCAGCAGGTGCAGGGAATGGGTCCCGAAAACCAGGTCCAGGTAAGGAACCCGCCTGAGAAGACGATCACCCTCCTGCTGGGCAATGCAGCCGCCCACCCCGAGCAGGACCTTCTTTCCCCCGCGCTTGAGCCTTTTCAAACGCCCCAGTTCACTGTAAACCTTCTGCTCGGCCTTGGCCCTGATGCAGCAGGTATTGAGCACTATCAGGTCGGCGCTTTCCGGATTGTCGGTCGGTATGTATTCCAGGTCCTTGAGGAGGGAAACCATGGTCTCGGAATCATTGACGTTCATCTGGCAGCCGAATGTTTCTATATAGAGTTTTTTGGTGCTGTTCACGGATACCCTTTGCTGATGTTATTCTTGTGATAGTACGCAATTTTTCCCTTTCCCGTCAACAGGTTTCACCGGCCGTAACGACGGGCGCCGGATCGCTTACCGGAAATAAAACAGGGGTTCAGGAAGAAAACATCGCAACGACAACGGGTAGCACCCGAGTCCTTCATGTGCGGTTCATGCCATTTTTCCGGCAAGATACCGCTGGTTGACACACACATCATAGTTATCAAGGATACCCTCGAGGACAAGAAGAAATCCCTTAACATAGGCGTAAGGATGCTCGCCATAATCACAAAATGCCAAAATTTCAGGCAGGAACCTTTCCCATCCCTTCCCGAAATAGCAAAAACCATCGGCAAAACGAGCCATTTTCTTTTTGGCACGCAACATGCGTAACCTTCTGCAAACGAAACGACGGGAGCAGGTGGCGCCCCTCCTCCGCGCCGTCAAGGCAGGTCGTTCAGGAGAAAAATCATGAAAATACTCGTCAAGGCATCCGACCTCAAGTACAAATACCGAAAGGACGTAAAAAACCGTGATTGCCCGAAGTTTTCCGGCAAACCCGACCCGGCCCCGTTCAACCGGGATGATATCTACGAAATACTTCCCATGGTATCGGCGGTCATGACCACGCTGGAAACGAACGACGACCGGGTGCTCCACCTTATGGAGGAAATCATGATTTACGAGATGCCCCACTGCATCAATACTCGCGAGGAGGTATACGACTGCCTGCTGGAAACGGTCCGTGACACCCTGTCGATGCATTAGCAAGGATCCTTTTCGGTCTCCCTCTGCTCAATCCAGTACAGCTGCTTATGGACACATCGGGACAGTTCGGCAATCCGCCGTTCGGCCGAAACCCGGTCCGGGCGGACACCGACGACAAAACGGTTTCCGTTATCGTCCTGGCGCCAAATTTCGTAAACCATCGCCATTATCCCCTCCTCCACACTCGTTCAGGAATCGATTCAGGAAACTTCTTTCATGGCGGAAGACAAACGTTATTTCGTTGTTAGCCGCCGGCAAGGTGTGTATAATTTTGAAGCACCGGGCGGCGATACCTTTGAACCGGATCCGCCCGAGCCCATATTACAAACAGGTTTACCGGATTTATTCATGCAGAGACATTACCAACTGGTCACGGTCGAAACCATTCAGAAAGACGAAGAAACGATTCTCGAGTTTCTTTCGAGCGCCGGAAACGATATCAGGCTTCTCAATTATTACCGGGAACTGCCCGTTTCATTTGATGCCTCGGTAGTGCACTGCGACCGCGGTGTCGTGGAAATCAATATCCACGATCTCCAGGCCGCGGCAATGATGGGCCAGAAGGATGTCTTCATAAAGTGCAAGGTGCTTCCCCACGATGTCATCGCCAAAGTCATGAAAATCAGGAAGCCGTCCAAAACCGCCCTGTTGACCGATTTTCACTATATTATCATTAGCGCCGAACGAAGGGTATGCGTCCGGGTTCGCGTTTCCGAGCACTATGAAGTTACATTCCGACATGAGAACCGCTTGATACACGGAGTCATAGAAGACATCTCTTTCAGCGGCCTGTCTTTCAGTACTCCCAAAGAAGTTGCTCTTGAAGAAAACATTGAAGGCCTGGTAAGCATTTCGCTGTCCGACATCGTTCTCGAACTCCGCGGGAAAATTCTCAAGGCCTCGCATAACGCCTCCTCCGCCAACTTCGTAATCGAACTGGAACTGGACGGCAAGAGCGAAAAGCTGATCTCACAGTTCATCTTCGCCCAGCAAAGCCAGATCATCAGGGAACTGAAAGAACTCTACGACTCGGGCCCTGACACGATCCTGCTCTGAATCACATCGCCTGGCGCTTCTTGACAATACGGAAAAGGGTCGGGAAATTTCCCGACCCTTTTCCGTTGGCACTTTTGAAGCCCCGCCCGGAAAGACGGCATAGAAGGATTCAGACATTGAAGCGGAAGTGACAGATGTCGCCATCCTCCATGACATAGTCCTTGCCCTTAAGCATGGCCTTGCCCTGGTTTTTGGCGGCAGCCTCGCTTCCGGCCGCCACCAGATCGTCGTACTTTATGACTTCGACGCGTATGAACCCCCGCTCGATATCGCTGTGTATCTTGCCGCCGGCGGCCGGCGCCGGGGTCCCCTTGCGGATGGTCCAGGCGCGTACTTCGTCCTTGCCCATGGTATAGAACGACATGAGGCCGAGAGCGTCGTAGGCCGCGGCATTCAGACGATCGAGCCCTGAGGACTCGAGGCCCAGGGCCGCCAGATACTCGGCCCGTTCCTCCGGGTCCTCGATGCCCATGATCTCTTTCTCGATCTGGGCGGAAATCAGGAATACGGCTCCTTCCTCCTCACCCGCGTTCGCAACCCGATCCTCGTCCACGTTGCGAATCCAGAGAACCGGCATCAGGGTAACGAGATTCAGGCTCCTGATGGCGGCAAGGTCCTCTTCTCCGAGACCGAGGGTATTGACCCCCTTTTCGTTTTCAACGACATCGCGACACTTGAGGAGCACCTCTTCCTCCTTAATCTGACCGGGAGTGCGCCCCCCCTTTTTTTCCTTGGCCAGCCGCTCCAGCCGCTTTTCGATCAATTCCAGGTCAGCAAGCAGCAACTCCGTTTCCAGCGTCCGGCGATCCCGGTCCGCGTCCACCGAGCCGGCCGGATGGTACACGCTTTCGGACGCGAAGTCGCGCAGCACCAGGCAGAGAAGATCGCAGCGGCGTGCCGCATCGAGCCATTCACGCTTCCCGGTCCCCTCGGACATGTCGGGGCAGAGCACGACCTTGTTCTCTGCATACTTGGTCTTTTCCGGTCTGGCAATCTCGGAAAGGACATCAACACGCGGATCGCGAATCGGGGCGACCCCTTCGAGGGATTCACCTTCAACCCGGTGCTCGGGTACCTCTCTCCCGGTCAGAAGAGAAAACAGTGTCTTCTTCCCCGATTGGGGAAGACCCAGTAGTGCAATCTTCATGGAATACTCCCGTTATGTATAAATTAGCGCCCATCCGGTCCCGGCGTGTGCGAAGAACCGGCGAACAATCTTCGGAGTCTCCAGCGGAGACCGGAATCTACGGTAAAACGGACAGGCTCTCTTTGTCAACATCCCGCATGCTTCAGCAGCGATGAATTTTAGTTGCCGAACCCCGACAAGGAGCTAAACTTTTCAACCGTTAGTACGATAAGAGAAGAGTACCATCCATCAACTGATCAGGAGGAACGCACGTGAGCGTAATCACGTTTGAGGAAATCATGTTCACCATCATGTCGGCGACACAGGACACTTTCATGACCTACATGGGCATGGAGATCCTGGCGGGCAAGATAGAAAAGAAGATAGAACCGGTGGAGTCGGATGTCGTGGGAATCGTCGGCGTGGCGGGAGAACGTGTCGGCTATATCATGTACGCCACCGACAAGAACGCCGCCTACCAAGTGGCCAAGGAACTTCTGATGATGGAAGATGCGGACGAAGAGGCCATCCGTGACGCCATCGGCGAATTGACGAACAACATTGCCGGAGTCTTCAAGAGCAAGTACCACGAACAATACGGCAGCGTGGCATTGGGCCTGCCGCTGGTGGTTTCCGGGAAGATCCGGCCGGTGAGCGAACCGCCCGAACCTGAACAAAACACAACCATGAACATCCAGTGCAAGGGCGTCACCATCCCCTTCAAATCCCTGGACGGCGGCATTTCGTTCCGCATCATGGTCTACATGTAGTGATCCCGGCGGACACGGCGACATAGGCCCCACCCTTCGCGGCACATCCCGTCAAGTGTGGGGCGGTCCGTGCATCCGTAGCGGTAACCGGGAAGACATCGCGACAAGAGCCGGAAATGCTACAGCAGGTCCGTAAGCTCCCGCTCTTTCAACTCTTCCGTAACCCTCCGGACTTCCTGGGCACGCTGACGCGGGCAGATCAGCAGCGCATCACCGGTGTCCACGACTATCAGGTCATTGACACCCACAAGGGCAACCAGCCGGTCGTTACCGCGAATGAGGCAGTCGCTGGAATCAAGCGCCAAGACCGTACTTTCATCCATGACGATATTTCCGTCAGGTCCGGCTTCCATGATTTCCGGCAAAGCGTTCCAGCTACCCACATCGCTCCAGCCGAAAGATGACGGAATCACCACCACGCCTTCAGCCTTTTCCATCACACCGTAGTCGATTGACTGGGGATCGATCCGTTGATAGAAATCCTCGACCTGTTCTTTCATGGCATGCAGGCGCGCCGGATTCGACGGAACCTCGAGCACCGAAAGGCCCGACCAGAGATCCGGCATATGCGCCCGGATACGGTCGAGAATCACGTCGGTCCGCCAGACAAACATGCCGCTGTTCCAATAGAAGTTCCCGGCGGCAATGAACTCCAGCGCCTTTTCCCGGTCCGGTTTCTCCACGAACCGCCGTACCGGCAGCACACCGTCCTCTCCACCGGCCTGATCAGCTTCGATATACCCGTACCCGGTCTCCGGCCCGGTCGGGACGATACCGAGCGTTACGAGGTTCCATTCCGCCGCGGCGGCCTCGGCCCGCAGCAGGGAGGCCCGGAATGCTTCTTCGTCCCGGATATAGTGATCCGCGGGAAGAACCGCCATAACGGCTGTCGGGTCCCGGCGTTCAATGATCGCGGCGGCGAGACCGATTGCCGGTGCCGTGTTCTTCGCCAGGGGTTCCTCGACAACAATAATATCGTCCCGTCCGTAGGAAGCGAGCTGTCGCCCGGTTTCTTCAGCCTGAAGCGTATTGGTCACCACAAAGATCCGCTCAGGATCGAGCGGCAGGACCCGTTCGACAGTCCGCTGGAGCATCGAAGTCTCACCGAAAACCGACATGAGCTGCTTGGGGGTCTTTGTCCGGGAAAGCGGCCAGAACCGGGTCCCCGAACCTCCTGCCAGGATTACGATATTCATACAGGTGTCCTTTCTGTTTGGAGATGCCTACCGCCGGCTCCCGGCACCATGAGCCCCGGCAACCGGAGCAATGACTCGCTTTCGTGCCTCAACCCAGAGATAGTAGCCTTCAGCTCCACGTGCCTCAGGATATTCTCGCACCCCCTTTCACGTTCCCGGAGGAATAACCGCACAAAAATGCTGCAAGAAAATAACTCGATACGCTTTTCAAATAGTAACAGAGGTGATTATGTTCGTAAAGTAGTGAAAGGAACAGGCTCCCCAGTCCGGCAGCGACTTACAATGCCGGCGCTTCAGGGTGAAGAAGAAAGCGGAACGGCTTCATCTGATGATAGTTTTAAAGAAAAATTCTTCTCATCAACAATATTTTCCAACGTTGCAATGATCCTGTCACGCATTTTATTTCGAATGGTCCGATTCCATTTCTTTGCGGCATTTGCAGAGCCATAGATATTTCCCATGTAAAACGGCAACCCTATGCCACCGGAAAAACCCGCGGCCGGAATCCAATCATTATTGACCGCGGTAACCGTTCCGGCGACGAACAACGCATTCACCAGGAAAGACGTCAAACCGTCACCGTAGCGACCGACATAAACGTAGCCCGCTCCCGGCAGAATCGCTGAAAGAATCCCGGCCAGGGTTTCGGATTTCCGCGGCAAGTCCTGGTATTGTTGTAAAAGGGACAACGCCTCGTCAATCCGGGCAATCCCTTGATGCCCGGGAAAGTCGGCAATAAAGCGCTGGAGAAGGAATGCGGCTGTTGAGGGGTCGTCCCTTTCCAGTTCCAGGAGCGACCAGGCCGCCAATGCCCGGGGAGCGTAGGAAGATGAGGCACTCCGGATGATATCATGAAAGGCATTGACCGCACCGGCAAGGTACTTCATTTTCCACAGACTGAGTCCCTCGAAGTACCGGGCAGGAATGTTGTAGGGTCCACCGGGATACCGATCGACAAGTTTTTTGAAGGTACGGATCGCGGCTTCGTGCTCTTCCCCCAGGAAACAGGCTATCCCGATACGGTAGAGGGCGTATTCTGCCATCGGAGAGTCCGGGAAAAGAATCATGAACCGTTTGTACTCGGTGACGGCCCGATAATACTCGCCTTCCGCCAGAAAAGAGTCCGCCACCCGCATCTGCACCTCATCGGTCAGAAAAGCGGTCTGCTCCGCAAAACAGGCGTCGCATACTATCGAAGCAATGAAAATACCAATAAGAAGGATTGATCGGATGGGTCTCATGGATTGAAAAGAAGATTATTCTCTATCGGATCGAAAAGCTTTCCGTTGGGGAGAAGCACATAATCAGGTCCGGGAGCTTTGAACAGCGTACAACGCATCAGGCGATCCGCGGCCATCGTGATGCCCAGGACAACCCCCTGGCTATTCACCGCCGTACGGGCATAGGAAGAACATGACGGTACGAAACCGCAACGGTCACCATCAATTGGAGAGATGTACTCCTGGAATACGGAAACCGCTCCCGACAGGACAATACGTAGCGTTGAAGTCTCAAGCTCGTTACCGACCGGATGCTGATGCCGCTTTACCACGGGCCCCTTCATCGTCCGGGGAGAGCCATGGGCGACGGAAAAAGGTATGGCCAGGCACCAGAACATCACTAGTGATCTGATGACGAAAAGGGACCGGCCGGGTCCGCCGTTCAATACACGCCTGCCAATCCGTCCAGAGTAATGAACTCGGCAAGGATTCCCGGGCAGCGTTCCAGCCGGAGCCGTTTTCAGGGTACTAATTGCCACCATACTCCTTTATGGCTTTTTTCTTAAGATCATGGTACTGGTCTTCGGTGATGGCACCACTCTCATATGCCTTCTGAAGATCAATCAATTGCTCTCCCAAGGTTTTGGTTGTGGTAATATTTCTCGATTCGACCGTTGCCCCGCCCCCTCCCGGCCCACAGCATCCGGCGATACCCATCAGCGAAGCCGGCAATACCAAACAGAAAAAAAGTGCCGCGCGTAAAACCTTCATACCTGCATCCTCCTTGGAGAATAGATATAGTTCCGGAACCAAGACCCGATACGGAAAAATAATGAAGTCAAATACCGTCCGCGGGAACGTGCTCCAATCACGGAAAATTTACCATAACCCCCAAAACAATGCCACAGCAATCAATACATCAATTTTAATTCGCGAAATCATTGCTCTGCAATTCGTCAAGAATCAGCAATGATCCTTACCGCCACCTTTCTGCTGCGCGGGCCGTCGAATTCGCAGAAGTACACGGACTGCCAGGTTCCCAGCAGCAACCGCCCCCCCTCGATGAGCAAAGTTTCCGATACGCCCACCAGGGACGACTTTACATGGGAATCAGAATTGCCCTCGCCATGGGCAAAGGGAGCATCAACGGGAACCAGGGTCGACAAGAAACGGGCAATATCGCGCCGGACGTCCGGATCAGCCCCTTCATTGACCGTGATCGCGGCCGTGGTATGAAGACAGAACAGGAAGCAGATCCCGCTCGTTACCCCGGATTTTGCTACCAGTTCTTCTACTCTGCCGGTTATGTCGATCAGTTCGTTTCTCGATTTGCTGGAAACCTGAATATAGCTGAGCATGTCATTTCTCCCCAAAACCAGCTGGTATAGTAATTCGCTCCTGGAGGGTCTCAAGCGGGATTTTCAAAGCTTGTACCCGATCTTGCGAAGCAACGCCTTGCGGTTATCCCGGTCCACGACACTCTCCACCCCTTTGGGAGGGAATCCGTCAACGACACCGACGACACCCCGACCAAGGTCCGTTTCCGCGACAATAACCTCCAGCGGGTTAGCCGTAGCGCAGAAAATGCGACAGACTTCGGGACAGTTTTTAACCTGGTTCAGGATATTGATGGGATAGGCATCCTTCAGGATGAGGCAGAAAACATGACCGGCGGCGATGTCCTGAAGAATGCCGACGCAGGCTTCAATAAGGGGGCCGTCGTTGCCCTCGGTACGTATCAGGCACGGGCCGGACGCCTCGGCAAAGGCTACCCCGAATCGGGCCTGGGGAACCGTGGTTGCGACGATCTCGTACAAATCTTCCGCCGTCTTGATGAAATGGGTCTGGCCAAGAATGATATTGCAGCCTTCCGGGAATACTACCGGTACCGTTTGCAGTTTCATACGTATCTCCTCTCATTATTCAGCGTGCCTCGGCTGCCCTTTTTCCGAGTGTCACACGCCGTGCTCGAACAGTCCCGCCGCGGCGGCAAGTTGCTCCGACGTGCCAAGGATGAGAACCACATCACCTTCACGAAGCTCCCATACGGGATCCGGATTGGGAACCACGGTATCATTCCGCTTGATCATCAGCAGGGTTGCTCCGGATCGTTCCCGCAAAATCCCTTCGCGCAGACTCTTTCCCACCAGCGGTGAGGACGGTCCCACGCGAAAGGTGCCGATCTCCGCCCCGGAAAGGAAGCCTGAAATTCCAACCGCGGCACTGTGCCTCATGCTCATGGTCCGGAACATTTCGTAGGAATCGCTGCGCACCCGGGCAACACACCGTTCGATTTCGTCATGAGTCAGCAGGTAACGGCGCAGAACGCGGGACAGAATTTCGATGGAAGTCTCGAATTCCTCCGGGATGACTTCGTTGACCCCCAGGCTGTAAAGCGGCTCCATCTCGAGGATGTACCGTGTCCTCACGATAACGTGGATCCCCGGATTCATCTGCCGTGCCTGGGCGGCAATACGCCGGCTCGACGCGGCATCGGAAATGGCGATTACAATAACGCGAGCCTTTTCAATGTTGGCATGGGACAAAATCTCACGATTCGAACCGTCACCGAAAATAATGGGGGTTCCTTTTTTGCGTTCGGTCTTGACCGTAAAAGGATTTGTTTCGATGACGAGATGACCGATATTGAAATGCTTCAGCACCCGCTCCAGGTTCCTGCCGTTCAGCCCGTAGCCGACGATAATCACATGATCCGAAACGGTTATCCTGTGGTCGTGCCGCGCCAGAACCCCTCTACCCTTGGTCCAGGAGGTCGGGAACATCGTCAGCAGCCGGTCGGTGACCGGTTCCGCGAAACGGATACAAAGCGGCGTCAAGCCCATGGTTATAACCGAGGCAGCCAGGAAAACCTGGTACAGATTCTGAGACAGGAGTCCGCTCTTGAGGCCCGACTGGCACAGGACAAAAGAAAACTCGCCGATCTGGGCGAGGCAGAGCCCGGTAATGAGGGAAATCCGCATCGACAACCCGAGCGACATGGCGGCGCCGGTGGTTATCAGTATCTTGACCAGGAGGATGGTAATGACCAGCGAAACGATCAGCAGCGGGTGCCGCAGGATAACCATCGGGTCGAGAAGCATGCCGACCGAAATGAAAAAAAGCGAAATAAAAGCGTCCCGAAACGGAATGATATCGCCAAGGGCCTGATGGCTGTACTCGGATTCCGAGATGGCCAGACCGGCGATAAAGGCGCCCAGCGCCAGCGACAAGCCGACCTGGGCGGTGATCCAGGCGGTCCCGAAGCCGATAAAGAGGATCGTCAACAGAAACAGTTCCCGACTGCGGGCCTTGACCACCTGGCCGAAAATCCAGGGGATCAGAAAGCGGGCGCCATAATGGGCAACGAGGACGACTAGCGCGGCCTTGGCGATTACCGCCAGAATACCCTGCAGCCCGTCCCCCGCACCGGCCAGAAACGGCACGAAGAGCATCAGGGGCACCACGCACAGGTCCTGGAATATCAGGATCCCCATAGCCATCTTGCCGTGAGGCGCATCCATCTCGCCGTTGTCCATGAGCAGCTTCATGAGAATGGCGGTACTGGAAAGGGCAACGAGAAACCCGAAAAAAACCGACTGTGGCACGGCAAATCCGAACCCTGCGGCGATCAGTGTAGTAACCAGGATCGTCAGGCAGACCTGGAGCCCGCCGCCCACCAGAACCAGGTGCTTGATCCGCATCAGTTCCTTGAGTGAAAATTCAATGCCGATGGTGAAGAGCAGGAGAACCACCCCGATCTCGGCCATCATTTCAACCTCGTGGAGATTCTTGATGAGTCCCAGCATATGCGGGCCGGCCAGCAGCCCGGCCACGAGGAAGCCGATGATCGATGGGAACATGAGCCTGCGGAAAAGAATCACCGTAACCACGGCCAGTCCGAACAGAATTTCCATGTCCTGCAGTAAAGCGAATTCCATTGGTCCTCCCTGCTAGCGGATTTCCCGTCCCAGGGTAACGAAGGAAATTCCCAGCCCGGAATAGGCACCGATATTGACACACTCGATTATGGGCGGCGAAACCTCTTTGGCGGCCCCCCAGCTGACAATAAAGCTGGTGCTGAACCCGCCGGCAGTGTCCTTTTCCTTGATAAAAAAGCTGGTGGATGCAAGAGGCGCCAATTGCAGCGGTTTTGAAAGCATTTTCCTGACAAGGCGCCCCGCCGATGAATAGTAGTCGGCACTGTCGATCCGGATGGAATTCTTTGCGTCGGTGTTGCGGATGCTCAGAGTGGAAGCCAGATTGACCGGGATCGCCCGATCCCCGGTATAGACCATCGAATAAACGGGCACATAAACCGTGCTGCCTTTCGACGGAGACATTTGACAGTAGGCGGGCACGACAAAAACGGACAGCATCGTGAAACAGGTAAGGATCAGCAGGAATGAAAACGGGAACGAAGTGATTTTCGGCATAACGGTACTCCTCCTTCCAGTCGGTGTTACCGGGATACGGTATCTTCGTCATACTCTACGGGATAGACTTCGGTGCGTCAAATCCAAACACCCGGCCATAAAGCTTTCAGGGGCTTTTTAGAATAGCATCCATAAAAAAAGACACCCGCGCAAGATGTCTTTCTTTACCATTACTGATTGTCATGTCCGCGTTTGACTGACGGTCATAACGCAGTCTTTTGCAGGAGTCGGGCGGCAACCTCGACGCACTGTTGACAACTGATCAGTTTTTTCGCACGAATCTCGCGACACTGATCGGAACCGGCCACATCGGCAAACGACCCGCGCAACGATTCCTTGGAATCGGGATCGTCAGTGAGTTTCAACGCGGCATACAGGGCGCCACAGACACCGTTATCGGCCCTGCCGCCCCCCAGTTTGCGGGCATCGTGAATTTCTTCGGTTGAAACCTCTTTTTTTTCCTGGAAAGCCTTCAAAATACTTTGCGCGCAATTGAGGCGCTCTTTTGTATACGAGTGTACGGCTTTATAGACAAACATGAAAACACTCTTCTCCTTTTGATACCAGATAAAATGCGAGTCCGTGAGAACATCACCGGCACTAACGGGAAACCACTCTGTTCTCACGGACTCGAATACGACCGGCAACGGGCTACTTCATTTTTTCGATTTCTTCCTCTACCTCTTCATAGCCCTCATCATAGAATTTTTGCTCGTCCGGTGCAAGTTCGTGAAGCAACCGCAGGAACTCACCCGCATGGACCCGCTCCTCGTCGGCGATGTCCTTGAGGACTTCGATGGCAAGTTTATTGTCCGTTGATTCGGCAAGCTGCATGTACAGCTGAATTGCCTCGTATTCAGCGGCAACCATGAAGCGAATTGCGCGGACCAGTTCCTCGTGTGTCAACTTTCTGTCGCTGGCCAACCCGGAAAAAGGCGATCCGAATTCTGGCATATCTCTCTCCTTTCGTGAAACGTGTGATCAAGAAAACCGCCAAACGGCTTCAGAATCGAAAGCCGCGGCATTTTTCACTTGAACAGCTCCTCGTAAAAGTATAGCGTTTCTGCACGATGTTGCAGCTTCTTTCCAGAAGAAAACAGTTGCTGCGTCATGAATGCCCAATCAGCGCAAACAGCTATCGCTTGACGAGCACCGCCTCGAAGTCAAGATAGCGCTTCATGATCTGTGTTCCGCCGCCTTCCGAGATGACACGCATGATTCCTTCCGGGTCACGAACCCGGGAGCCGGCGACATGGGTTATGGGCGTCCCCTCGAAGACATCGGGGCAAAGCGGCGAAGAAGGTCCGAGCAGCACGGCGGCACGCGGTGCTCCAAGGCCGGCCACGACCTCGTCGAAGGTACCGTTGATCAGTGATGTCCCGGTAACGATCGCAACCGTGCATCCCACCATGGCGTCGCGCCCCTGTTCCGGGGTAAGCGTATCGGAATGGAAGGAATTCAGTTCAAGGATATCCAGCCGGCAGCCGATTTTTCGGATAGTAGCGATTACCGGCGCAAAGTAACCGATCATGGTCACCCGGTCTTCAGGAGAAAGATTGAGCGAAGCGATGACTTCGTCCTGCAGTGTCCCCGGAGAAGGCATCCCGACAAGAAGGGCATTGGCCGTGGCCAAGCCGAGTGCCCGGCCCATGGCGGATGTTTCATTCCCCAGCATTTCCAGCATTTCAGCTGCTGAACGACCGGTTAAGGTTCCGGCATCCTTCACATGAGTACAACAGGCCGAGTCACTCTTCGGGGTCCACGCCACACCGGCATGGCCGTTGTCGAGCCGAACCGTGGTATATCCAAGTCCGATGCGTACATCGGCAACCGTCCGGTCTCCGGCATAGGGTTTCAGAAATTCAACCAACCTTTTTTGAACCGTCAATGTCATCAGCTTCCTCCTTGTACTTTCGTGTTGTTATCTGCTGCCAAATCTCCGTATATAAAATTTAATGCCATTGTACGCCGTTTCCACGAGTTTTCCCTCGGCAAGCAACCGGACGACCAGCGACCAATCGCTGCCCGCGTCGGCAAGGAGCGCACGCATCGCGTCTTCTCTCAAGGGATGAACCGCGGTAATCGAAAGGATATTCTCCGCGAGGCTTCCCGCGGATGAAAACGTTGAGTCCTCGTATTCAGCCAGCAATTCCACGTCGATACCGCTCTCGCACAGTATCCGGAAATTCCTGTTGACGACATCCTCCGACGGGGGCTCGACCCGCTGCTCGGCGGGAGGCCTCAGGGGAAGTCCAAGATAGGAACGCAGGGGCTTTAAAACGCTGAGAAAACACCCCAACTGCTTCATGTCCGACACCGAATCATTCACATCCCTGACCAGCATCGTTTCGGTCACCAAATCTCCGCGATAGCCTTCGGCAAAGTCCGTGATACCGTCCAGGACCGTCGCCAACCTGAGCTTGCCATGGGGTCTGTCCACTTTGCGCCACGCATCCTCACGCAGGGAATCAATCTTGACGGAAACCCAATCAGCCATGGCAAGCTCCCGCCGCACATCCTCGCGCCACAAGAGCGAAGCGTTAGTTATCACCGCGATCCTTATCCCAAGCGGTTTCAGAAGATCGATGATACGACCGAACTGTTTGTCCAGCGTCGGCTCGCCGTTAGGGACGAATGACAGGTAATCCACGGACTCGCCGATATCCCTCAGCATTTCGACTTTTTCAAAAACCGCCGCTGCTATCTCTTCGGGTGGATAAAACGCGGTTCGCTCAATCTGAAGGCGGGATGTCCTCCCTGCCTGGCAATACAGGCAGGAATAGGTGCACACCTTCGGCGGCATGTTGTTTATGCCGAGACTCCGCCCCAAGCGCCTCGACGGAACCGGACCATACACCATCATGCAGACTACCTCCGTACCGAGACCACCCGTCACTGCAAACAGGCAGCCGCAAAAGCAGTTAAGACTCCCACTTTCCATTCCGCTTCGTGAAACATCTCTTTACGGTTCCGCACCGTGCAGCCGTTGTTACAGCCCGCGGCAGAGCATTCTGCCCAATGCGGGAAACCGGCTCAGAGTATCCATTTCCGCTTTATCCCTTTCAGGCTGAAATAAAACAGTACGGCGCAATACAGGCCGATAACGGAAAAATCAAAACCGAGGGGCATGACATTCAGACCATTTATTGCTCCATGCAGGATATCGACACCATAGGTCAACGGCAGCACATAAGAAACCGGCTGCAGAAAAATGGGAAGCGTTGCCACCGGAAAAAAGAGCCCGCAGAGAAAAATCATGGGAAACCGGAAAAAATTGGAAAAGGTCTGCGCCTCGAAAGCCTCACTCACGGCAACGGCCACGAACAGCCCGAGAAACGTTGAAACCATGGCAATGCCAATCACCGCCGGCAGCAGGGGCGCCCAGCGAATACCTGACAGGTCGGTGAAGAAAAGCGCGAAAAAAACGGGAACAAATGCGTTGACCGTTCCGAAAAGTATTGCTCCACCGGTTTTGGCCAGCATGAGCAGTTCCAGGGGAATCGGCGCCAGCAGCAGGCGTTCGAAGGAACGACTCCGTTTCTCGAAAGTGACCGTAACCGCCAAGAGAGATGTCGTACCAAACAAGACGGAAATCGCCATGAGCCCGGGAAGCAGTGCAGGCACGCTTTCCATGCCCCTGCCCGACTTGAACAGAAACATGGCCGTCCATGCCAAGGGGAAAAGTATTCCCCAGCTGATATTCGGCGGCTTGATATAATGGGTCAGCAGATCCTTGTGCATGATATTCCAGAATGCGATCCACCGTCTCATGAGCCACCTGCTTTCCGTTCCTTTTCCCTGGCCATGGCAAGCGCCTCAAGACCGGTAATACGAACGAAGACATCCTCGAGCGACGGTTGCACCAGGCGCGCTTCCTTCACGTCCTGACCATGTTCCTCCATGAAGCAAACCAGCGGTCCGACGCCGATCGGCTCCGGCGATTCGACGCGAATTCGCCCTTCTGACAACGATTGGAAATGAAGTCCTGGAAAAGCTGCCGCAAGCCGGGAACAGGAATCCCCCTCGGAACCGGTAACGGAAATGTCCATTACATGTCTGTCCCGCACCGGTTGCAGAAGGTTCGCGACGGAATCGACCCTGACGATACGCCCCTTGACGATGAAGGCTATTCGTTCACATAACCTTTCAGCCTCTTCGATATAGTGCGTGGTCAGGAAAATTGTCGTTCCGGCACGGTGCAGATCCGCAATAAGCTGCCTGATGTGGCGGGCGCTCGCAACGTCGATGCCGGTTGTGGGTTCGTCGAGGAACAGGAGCGGCGGGTCATGGATGATCCCGGCGGCAATGGTGAGCCTGCGCTTCATGCCTCGCGAGTAGCCGGCAAATTTCCGCTCGGCCGCGTCACGCAAACCGAACGTATCCAGCAGTTGCCGCGCCCGGGAACGGCGTTCGTCCTTCCGCATGCCGTACAGCGCCCCGCAGAAACAGAGGTTTTCGAAACCGGACAACTCGGGATACAGGTTGCTCTCGTCGGGAACAACGCCGACCAAGTGCTGCGCCGCTTTCGGATTTTTCGTGCAGTCGAGGCCGCCGATACGGATTTGCCCGGAGTCGGGCCAGGCCAGGCCGGTAAGCATATTGATGGTGGTGGTTTTACCGGCGCCGTTGGGGCCAAGGAACCCGAACAGCTCTCCCCTCCGGACCTGAAAGGAAGCCCCGTCGACCGCGGTAACCTCATCGAACCGCTTGGTCAAACTCTCCACCTCGATGAACAAAGGTCGTTCTCCCGGCACCGCCCAATCGGGCAGACCGAAATTGCGGTGACCCTGAACAACGACGTCCATGCTCATCGAAGCAGCTCCTTGACGGCCGCCACGAAGCGCCGATTGTCCTCGGGCAATGCGGTGGTAACCCGCATGAAGCCCGGCCCCAACCGTGCATCGTTCAACGGCTTAATAAATATCCCTCGTTCTCTCAGGCCCGTTGCAAGCCGTCCTGCATCATGAGGGGCAAAGTCCGCCAGGAAAAAGTATGTTTCCGTGGGAAAAGTGCGAACACCAAGGGACCGCAATTCCGCGGCCAACTGCCCGGCCCAGGCCCGCAAGTCCCCGGCTCTTTCACGGATCTTGTCCTCGTGCATAAGGGTGGCCAGTGCCGCGGCCTGGCTTGGACGGGCCAACGGGTATGCGTCATTGTTGGTATTAAGATCGTCCGCCAAAGCCTCGGGAAGAATGGCATACCCCACCCGGAAACCGGCAAGGCTGTGCGCCTTGGAAAGCGTGCGCGTAACCAGCAGGTTCGGGTACTTTGGCACCAGGGGAGCTACGGACTCCCCGCCCATGCCGATGAAAGCCTCGTCAACGAGAAAATGGGTAGCCGGATGCCGCTCCAGAAGTTCCGGCAGTGGCGACATGTCGAACGTGCCGCCATTGGGGTTATTCGGATTGACGAAGACAGCCAAGGAAGTCTCCCGGGGTATTTCCAAGGCTGAGAGGTCAAAGGCGAAATCATGATCCGGCAACAATCGAGTTTCGGTGTATGAACGCGAAATTTCCGGAAAGAGCACATAGGTGGGAGTCAACAGATGAACCCGATCTCCCAGTCGGTCGAAAATCTGGCGCAGAATGAGTTCCGAACCGGCATTGATATGGATCAGCCGCTCCGGCACGCCAATGCCCTCACTGAGGAAACGGCGCAAAGGTTCCGAATAGGGTTCGGTATAATAGTTGCCGCGCGGCGCTTCCTCCTGAGCCGCATTTATGGCCTCATCCAAAGGAGGCAGCGGGTTTTCGCACAAAAGCAGCTTGATGCCCCCGAATCCACCTCCTCCCTTCTCATGAATAGATGTCATGGCCCTGTCTCCTTATACCCTGAGGACGGCACCGTTTCCCTCGGAATCCAAACCAAATGCGAAAAGATTTTTCGCCTATGCCCCGGATGCAACTATTACAACGGCTACGGCAATCCCGGCCAGAAATGCAAGCAGGCTGTATTTTTTACGCTCTTTCTCCGCCTGCGGCAGAAGGTGTGTCGCCCCCACGTAGATCAGCGCTCCGGCGGAAACGGCCAGCAAAGCGCCGAGAAATGATCGATCTATGCGGCTGATGAACGGATAAGAAACCAGCATTCCCAGCGGCGTTGTCAGGGCAGCCGCCACAAAAGACAGCCACAGCGCTTTTCTTTCACTGAATCCGCCCTTGAGCAGCAGGAGGTACGTAATAATCCCCTCGGGAAATTCATGAAGCACCATCCCGACTGTCGCCAGGACACCGGTAAAGATGCTGACGGTAAAGGCAATGGAATACACGAAGCCGTCAATAAACGAATGAAACCCGATACCCAAGAGGGGAACGAGCCCGATGCCGCACTGCCCGTCCGGGTTTCTTTCACAAGTGAAGGCAGTAATGAAGCGATTGCACAGATACATGCCGAAGAACCCGGCAAGCAGAAAGACGGGGGCCCGGTTATTCATGGCAAAGGATTTGGGGACGATATGCATAAAGGAAGCTGAGATCAAAACCCCGGCTGCGAAACTGACGAAGTACATAGTGTTTCTTCGTCCCCATGACCGAAAACGACGGATAGTGTAAATCCCCGTCGTTGTAACGGCTGCCGCTATAAGACTCGCGGTCAGAGCAACCCGGAACCCTTCATCCATAACGCATTCCTCCAGGCATGAATGTCACGTCCTGTTCCTTGCTGTTCAAGCGGCACGGGCAGCGTCAAATCGATAATTTTTTCGGCACGCATCCCCCGCGAACAGGTAAGAACAAGCCGGCAAAAGCATCCGCTTTCACCGGCTCATGAAACGACCATTTCGGCGCGGCGGTAAAAATGACTCGTATCGAGCACCTAGCCGGATTCCATGTCTGTTTTCCAGGCTTACCATACGCGCCCGACAAGTGCGGAGCCTGGCTTCAACGTCATTTTACCGGGCGTCCACCCTTTTCTTCCGCTCGCTTGAGATCTGTCAGGAATCGATTCTTTCCTAAAACCCTTCTTAGGCGGTTTCACTCTCCATGGCAGGAGAAAGATAACGCAATATGCCCGCATGTACTGCTCCTACGGCAAGAGACGAGCAGTGTATTTTTTCGGCGGGCAAACCACCGAGTGCTTCGGCAACCTGTTCGTCGGTCACGGCAAGGGCCTCTTCCAGCCTCATGCCCTTTATCATTTCCGTGGCCATTGAAGATGTGGCGATCGCTGCTCCGCATCCTTTAATCTTGAATTTCACGTCGGCGATGATGTCTTTTTCTATTTTGAGAAAAAGCAGGAGACTGTCGCCACATTTCGGATCTCCAACCTGAATGATCACACTCGCATCTTCAATTACCCCGATATTGCGGGGATTCTTGAAATGATCCATTACCTGTTCGGTATACAAAGCACTTCTTCTCCTTGTCTCTGATAATTTTTTCGGGTCGCCACGGAGAAATCATACGGCATGGTTCCCGCTCATTCCGTTCGCTTGTTTTCTGTCCGGAGAGCACCGGTTTTCGCTGTTTCCGGACGAAATCCAACCATCTCATATGCTGTAATGATAACACAAACGGCATATTTCGCAGGACACCTGACAGAGCTACTCATGGCCCCACAACGGATCGTCCATGAATTGCCGCCGCAACCGCTCCTCCGGGTTCTGCTCGTAAAACTCATCCTCCGCAAACGAAAAACGGTAGGACGTAACATACTCCATGATTACCTTGTAGGCTGCATTGATCCTTCGTATACGCTCGTCACAGTCTCCGCCACCGGCATCGGGATGATATCGTTTCACCAACTCCCGGTGTCGTGTCCTTATTTCTTTAAGCGTGGCACGATCTCCGAGCCCGAAAACATGCAGGGCTTCCTGCAGTTCGGCAAATGTCATGATTTTCTCCCGACACCGGTCAACGGACTGCTCTTAGCGGCGGAAACCTATTTCCAGTACGAAAAACTGAGGATTCAGGCCTGCCAGCGGCTCACGGAGTTTTGCCAGTTCCTGCTCCGGCCCATGCACTTCCAGGCGAGTAATATCGGCAATTTGCAAAGCTTCGCCCAAGAGCGCACCGACATTCTCAAGATGCACGAGGAGGCCGTCTGCATCCTGGTATCCCTCACGACAATGTGCCTCGTCACCATTAAAACTGAATCCGTAGTAGAGACATTTCGCTTCCTCTTTCGATTTGGCAACCATTTGTTCGCCCAATTTCTTGAACTCTTTCGTCTTACCATCCTTGATCTTGAAATAGGGAACGATCGTACAACATTTGTCTTGAGGCGCCATAGTGAATCTCCTTTCTCGTGTAATTTTGCCTGGTCTCGCCAGGCATGGGTTAACACTCGGGAACTCGTTTGAAACCGCGGTTCTTACGCCATCGCTTCGATCTTTTGACACCTTTCGTTATATACTACCTTCCATAACCATCATCAAGGATTTTCAACAGTCTTGAGCGGGTACCGAGAAAAACAACAAAGAACCTGAACGAACGGAGCGTCGCCGGCTCGATGCGGCAGCTCACCGCGGTACCGGTCTACAGCCCGAAATTGACAACGTTATTATCGCACCCTTCCATGCGCCATGGTTTCCGGACAATTGCATTACCTACTCGGATTACACGGCATAATTATTCAAGTGGCTACAGTCACATCATCGTGTTTTTCAAATGGAAGTTTCCGACGAACGGCCGGTTTCAGAGTCTTCGAGACCATGTGTCGGTCCGTGGAGGCGGACAAGCCGGCCCAGGCGGTACGCCGTCACGATCTCTTCAATGGTCGGTGAACCGTCAACCAGGTATATGTCGACGAAACGCTCCTTGAGCAGTGAAAAGGCAAGCTCGCCGATTTGTTTCGTAAAGAGAATCGCAACGCCGGAATCACAGATTGCCTTAACGATTTTAACCCCGATATGAAGCTTTTCATCGAGAAATTCATTGAAATAAAAATCTTCAAGAACGACATTGTCTTCGTCAAGCCTGACAAGGGCAAAATAGGGTGCCCTGCCGAAGTGCTCGTGAATTCGGGACTCAAGACCGTTTACCTCGACAACCGGCACCAGCGCGGAAAAGTCTTTTTCACGGAAAGGTTCCACATGAACAAAAACCGTGTCGATGTTTCGGAAGTTCCCGACAACCGATTCCTCGACCTCATCGGCAAGCTCGTGCGCCTTGTAGAGAGAGAGGTTCGGACTCGTTTCGATCGTGCAATCCACCATCTTGAAAGGACCGGCCCGGCGAATCCTGATATCCGTTACGGCACGCACGCCTTCCAAGGCTGAAGCACTGTTCCCGATTTCCGTCTGCAGTTCCGGATCGAGATTGGCATCGAGCAGCGACATGATTGACGTCCATACGGTCTCCCCACCGAGTTTCAGAATAAGAAGCGCAATGAAAAGGATCAGACCGCCCTCGACATAGGGAATCCGCCAAAAAGCAAGCACTATACCCAGCAGCACCGCACCGGATATATAGACATCAAGCCTTGTATCGCTGGCCTTTACCAGGAGCGACTGGGAATCTATCGCCCGTCCTGCCTCTTCCTGTTTCCTTGCCAGGAAAAGATTGGCGATTATGGAAAGCAACTCCGCACCGACAGGCAAAAAGGGAAACCCTGCCACCACCTGTAGATGGAAAAGCTTGTCGTAACCGTCCCGGACCATTTCGACGCCGGCCCAGAGGATCAGCACGCCGATAAAGAGACTTGCCACCGTTTCGGCGCGATAGAGACCGTAGGGAAACTTTTCGCTTTTTTTCCTTGCGGCAAGCCAGAGGCCGAATCCGGACGCGCCAACGGTCACCACGTCACCGGCACTGTGAAACGCATCGGCTACCAACAGGGCCGAGCCGAAACCGTACCCGACCACTCCCTTCACCAGCGCCACGGCAAGAGTGACAAGGGAAGAAATCAGTGCGATTCTCTGCCCCTGTTTCAGCAACTGTCTTTTCTCTGCTTCGGTATTCATGGCGGCATATCCGTCATTCCCCGCTGTCGAACCTGCGGGCCATGCGCGAACTACACCGGGGACAAGGCGTCAGGAAACAGGGCGCGCCGGGCTTCTTCGCCAGAACGAATCCGCATGCCGGACAAATGCAGAAATCAGGCCTCCTGTTCCCGGCAATTCTTCCGCCTCCCCTGCCCAGCAAACCTCTCCACCATGGGCCTCCGCCCCTTCCACCGCCCCTGGGCATGCCGACCTCCCCCATAAACCTTGCAAGATATCTTTCAGCCACTAAAAACTATAGCAAAAAAGCAAAGACGCCGCTTGCCATGCGCTAATTCTATTCAGATCTGAAAAAGCATGACACGGCAAGCGGCTTATCTCCAACCTGTTTTCAATGATCGCAGACATTCGTACCGGTGACCAGGTCTCCCGCCAGGTATCCCTGTACTACTTTCTCCGGCTCGATGGAAGGCGCACCGACGATAACCTGCACCCCGGCCGAGGAAAAGAGCTGCTGGGCACGTGAGCCCATGCCTCCCGCGATTACCAGAGTTACCCCCCGCTCTGCGAGCCAGCGTGGCAAAAGTCCCGGCTCATGGGGCGGCGCTTCAAGCGCCGTTGAACCGACAATTGCCTTCATATCCGGATCCACATCCATTACCGCAAATTTCTCACAGTGTCCGAAGTGCATGGACAGCACTCCTTGGCATACGGGAATAGCAACACGCATCATCGATTCATCTCCTTTTTTTCGTTCCCTGTTATGGTTTTTTCCAGCAGCACATTGACGATTTCTTCAAAAGCCTTGCCCGCTTCTGTCTTCGCATGGTGATAAGAGTAGGGCAGGCCATCATCGCCCGCGGACACTACCAGGGGATCCATGGGAACACGGCCGAGAAACGGAACCCGCATTTCCTGAGCCATGGTTTCACCACCGCCCACTTTGAAAACTTCCACGATTTCACCGCACTTGGGGCAGACCAGACCGCTCATGTTCTCGATTACCCCGAGAACGGGAAGATTCAATTGCCCACAGAAACTGATCGATTTTTTGACGTCTGACAAAGCCACATTCTGCGGAGTCGTCACTATCACGGCGCCGTCGACCTTATCCAGCGTCTGGATGACCGTAAGCGGCTCATCTCCGGTACCGGGGGGACAGTCCACGACCAGGTAGTCAAGATCTCCCCATTCCACTTCGCCAATGAACTGCTTGATGGCGGATGCCTTTGCCGGTCCCCGCCAGATTACCGCCTCCGCCTCACCGGGAAGAAGAAAACCGATGGACATGACCTTCAGTCCGCCAAACACGGCCGGCACCAGTTTGCCACGCTCGGAAGGCTGCATGATGGTTCCTTCCAGGCCCAGCATCTTGGGAACGCTTGGACCGTGGATATCCACATCCATCAGTCCGACCCGGTATCCGGCCATACTGAGAGATACCGCCAGATTTACCGCAACGGTACTCTTTCCGACCCCGCCCTTGCCTGACAAGACAACAATCTTATGCCCGATACGTTCCAGTGCCTCATCAATACCCGACTTCTCGTTCATTCCTGTTTGACCGCACCGAGACGAATCTCCCGGGCAATCGCTCTGTTGTGCCATTTTTCTACTCCTTTTATTTGCTGTTTTCAATGATCCGGACGTGTCCGGACAGACAAGAGGCGCGTTTGCTCTACATCGTTTTCAAAACTCTACTATTGTCCCGGAAAAACCTGACGAGACCTTCGCTCCGAGCTCCTGGACAAGGAAATCGACGGCCCGGGCTCCCGTGCAGTGACAGGGGATGATACGTTCCGGCGACAGGTCCCGCAAGGCATCAGTTGTCTTTTCGAGACGGCTTTCATCGGCATCAAGAAGATGGAAACCACCGATGACCGCCCGAAGCCTGGAGTTGCCGCTATGGAAAATCGCCCGGTTCAAAGTATTGATCAAACCTGCATGACAGCACCCAACGCAAACAATCAAGCCTTCAGGCGTGTTAATCCACAAAGCCAGGTCATCATCGAGGGGGTCGGGGCGACGCATTGCCGGGTCGAGATAAAAAGCACCGCCGGTATTCTCATAGCTTGTTTGACGGGGTATGTAGCCGGTCAACCCCATGTTCGGGCTCAATTTTGTCCCGTCCTGCACCCAGTGCATTCTCTGCGACGGCAATCGGTCGAGAGACCGTAACGCCTCGCAGGGCATTCCAAGCGGCTTGGCCTCGCCGCCCCGCATACCATAACGGGGAACGATGGCCGCCGGATGGCAGAAAACTTCGAGAGCAGGGGCGGTACGACTCAACCGGGACACACCGCCCGCATGGTCATAATGACCATGACTCAATATCAGCATATCGGTCGATGATAAGTCAATCCCCAATTTTTCAGCATTCGGAGCCAAGGCGCCACCTTGCCCCGTGTCAAACAGGATATGCCTGTCTGCCGCTTCTATCCATAAAGACAGGCCATGCTCAGCCGAGAGACCATCACCTGCGTAATTATCAACCAAAATTGTAATATTTATATTCATACCCTATCCCGTAGCCGAGCGAATCTTCCTTCTCCCCAAGCCATGACCCGCCCCTCGAACAAAAGCTCCGCACGGAGACGATAGAAGGGCGAAAACGAAGTAAGAATCCACGAGCGGAGCTTCACATTTTTATCGCAAGGTACCGGGTGCACGAAACGGACATGAAGATCACCCGTGAGCGCTTCAATCCCGGCATGAAAAAGACAATGCGTCATGGCCGCATCCAGCAGGGAACTGATCACCCCGCCATGTAGAATTCCATCGTAGCCTTGGAGTCTCCCGTGAAGCGGCACAACGGTTTCAACCACACCCTCGCCGGCCGGATTGAAAACGAGTCCCAGCGACAAGGGGTTTTTTTGTCCACAAAGAATGCATCGTTCATGACTTACGGGCGGAACGGCCTGATTGCCCTTATCCCGTTGCTCAGGATGCCCGGAATACGCTGCCGAATCATTCACGCGGTCCCCAAGAGGCGCCTCTGCACCTCCGCGGGTATCAGTTCCAGCCACAATTTACTTCTCCTTCACTATTTCCTGCAAACCAAGCGATTTCCATATGTCCCGGATATCCCCGGCAGACGGCGCGTCAATCTCAACCACTGCTTTTTCCAACAACTGCGCGGCGGTTACCGCCTCATCGTATCGAACACGACCGGCAACCCGCGCTCCTAAACGCTCAGCCAGCGCCTCGATCCGCTCGGTCATTGCCTGGTTCAGATCCCACTTGTTCACACAAACCGCGGCGGGGATTTCGAAATGACGAGTCAGCTTCAACACCCGCTCCAGGTCATGCTCGCCCGAAACCGTCGGTTCGGTAACAACGAGGGCCAACGTACTGCCGGTCAGGGAAGCAATGACGGGGCAACCGATCCCGGGAGGGCCATCAACGATTACCAGCGCACATTCCTCTTCCTCGGCAATGCGCCGCGCCTCGCGACGTACGGTTGAAACCAGCTTTCCGGAATTCTCCGCCGCTACTCCCAACCGGGCATGAACCATTGACCCGCAACGAGTCTCCGATATCATCCATTCACCGCAGAGACTTTCAGGAAAGTCGATAGCCTGGACGGGACAAAACCTGACACAGACCCCGCATCCCTCACAGGAAACAGGATCAATGGCATAAGGCTCTCCCGGACCGCCGGCCAACACGGCATCGAAACGACACAACTCCAGGCACTTGCCGCAACCAGTGCACTCCGATGAACGGATAACAGCCTCATTACCGCTGCGAAACTCGCTTCGCTCCCGCACCCGGGGCGAGAGGATCAGGTGCAGGTCCGCCGCATCCACGTCACAATCGGCAATAATCGATTTTTCGGCAAGCACGGCGAAGGAGGCCGTCAGACTGGTCTTGCCGGTTCCTCCTTTACCGCTGATGACAACCAACTCTGTAATTTTCGACTCAGTCATGACTCATTCACCCCCGGATTTCCTGAATTCCCTGATGTTCCAGAGAAGCGTCGCAAAATGGGAACAATACTCCGGAAGGGCATCAACAGCCAATTCTCCCCGGGAATAAGCCTCGGCAATACGGCGATCATCAGGTATTTCCATGAGAATGGCGATTCCCTCTTCACGGCAGAACCGGTGAACCCGATCGTCTCCAACCCCCATACGATTGACGACCACGCCAAAGGGAATCGACAGTTCCCGTACCATGTCGACGGCCAGGCTCAGATCGTGCAGCCCGAAAGGAGTCGGTTCGGTAACGAGAACGACAAAGTCCGCCCCCCGCAGTGTTGCAATGACGGGACACGAAGTGCCCGGCGGAGCGTCCAGGATGACATGACCATCACTTTGAACCTTAGACTTCACGGCCCGAATCAGCGGCGGCGCCATTGCCACGCCGATGTCAAGCCTGCCCTGAACCAGGGTAACACCGTCACATTCGCTGGTTTCAACCACACCAATGCGTTTGCCTTTTTCGCTGATTGCCCCCCGGGGACATACCAGGGTACACCCCCCGCACGCATGACACAGATCGGGAAAAACCAGGGGAGAAGATCCAAAGGAAACGATGGCATGGAATCGACAAAATCGACCGCATTCGCCGCAGGCATCGCAAAGAGAACTATCAACCTCCGGAACTGGAATGGAAACTATCTCACTCTCCATTTTCCGTCCCCGAAGGAAAAGATGCGCATTGGGCTCTTCCACATCGCAATCGATCACCTGTACTCCGGATCCCATTGAACGGGCAAGATTCGCGGAGACGGTCGTTTTGCCCGTCCCCCCTTTGCCTGAAGCAACCGCTATAATCATACCCAGTGTCCTTCAACGTCCGCGGAATTCATGCTGGCAAGAGCACCGGCACGGAATGCCTCGAGAGCATCCGCCACGGTCCCGCCATTTGTCGTGTAAATACGGATTCCCGCCGCGGACAGGGCACGGAAGGCATTCGGGCCGCAATGGCCGGTTACAATGCAGTTCACGCCATACCGGACAATGTTTTCCGTAGCCTGAATGCCGGCGCCTTGGGGAGTATTGACGCTCTGCTGGTTGTCAACGACCTCGAAGGTATCGTTATCCGTATCATAGACGATGAAACCCGGTGCACGACCAAACCTGATATCCATCGGTGCGTCGAGGGTCTTACCCGATGTAGTGAAGGCAACTTTCACGACGTGTCTCCTTTTTCTAGTAATAGTAATTTACAAACGTAACACAGGTGTATCCTTCATTCCATGCTTCTACTTAATCACCCTCTGCTCGGCTCTTCCATTGCGGCAAGGCGTTGCTTGATGATTTCCAGTTCCGCCTGAAGAGCGTCAGCCTGAGTCTTAAGTGCCTGTTTTTCCATTTCCGGATTGGGCTGTGCGACAGGAACCGGCGCGCCATATTGCTCGTAACGCATCCAACCCTGTTGACCCGCGCCATAAGACTGGTTTCGCCAGCCGCGCCCGCCACCGGCGAATCCACGGCCTCGACCAAAGCCCATTCCGAAATTTCTTCCACAAGCCGGATTGGCATATCCCGGCACATTGTAGCCCGCGCAGTAACCCGCGGCACGTCCCGTAAAAGAACCCATTCCCATCGGTCCTGTTCCATCTCCACGTGGCATCTCACTATCCTCCTTTCCCTTGTTTAACAAGTTCCGGCAAACAAACGCCGGATACCAGGTTCTGCTGATCTTCTTAATTCATTCTTTATTTACGACCTCATCATGGGCGCACCACATTGCGGACACTTTCGTGCCGTGCACGGCACTCCGCGAACGTGTGGCTCCCGGTGGCCGCAGGCAGGACACACACACTCACCGACAGGGCCGGCCGCCTTCGGTCCGCCCATCCGGCCACCCCTGCCACCGCCGCCGCTTTGGCCGCCCATTCCTCTACCACCGCCACTTCCTCTCGGCATGATCTACCTCCTTTTTCATATCGGGTACAACAACCAACCCTGCCATTACCATATCCCCTTCACGAGCGACTCAATACTTCGTCTTGGAGCCCTATTTTCAAGAGTGCAGGGCAAATGCTTCGTCCATTATGTGCAAGTTACACCTATAAGATAAAAATCCTTTCCCAAACTGTCAAGTGAAAACTATTTTCAAAACCAGAAACTCCGAATAAACCCCCAAAAAAAGACAACACCCGCTGAAACGGATGCGTTTCAACGGGTGTCGCATTATCAAAACTGAAGCCGGCCAACCGGGAACCTGCCCGGCTAGAGGCCTTTTCGCTCAAACCAGCGGAAAAGCAGCACCCCTCCGCCGATGAAAATGGGTATCAGAATCCAATGACTGACGCCAAGGACCTGCGGCAGAGTAACCTTGCCGTAGTCTCCCCAGGTAAGAACCGTTGTTTTCATGGTCGGATAAGCCTCGGCGTAGATCGCCGCACCGCAGAGCATGCCGAGAATGCCCCACACGGAGTCCCAGCGCCCCTCGCCCAAGGCCCCGAGAGATGTTCCCGGACAATAGCCGAGCAATCCCCAGCCGGCACCAAAGGTCAGGCCGCCGAGCACGACCCCGCCCGCGACCATCGATTTGATGGAAAGCTTGACCAGACCCAGGTCATGAAGGAGATAGATGCCGACCATTCCCACGAGGACCGCCGACAACATGAACTTGACGATGGTCATGTCCTTGAGCCGCAAAGCCCCCAACTGCTTGTCATAACGTAAGACCCGCCCCTTCTGGAGCAGAAAGCCGAACAAAATGCCGGTAACCAGACCATACATAAGTGTCGTCATCGCTTCTCACCTCCCCCGTAGACCAGGCGGGCAACGATCATGCCGCCAACGAAAAAGCAGATCAGCGCGACTAACCCGCTCACCGCCATTTGCATGGTCCCGCTCAGGCCGTGACCGCTTGGACAACCGCTCGCGAGACGGGCGCCGAACATGGCGATTCCCCCACCGAAAAAGGCGACCAGCCACCGCTTCCACCTGGCCGGGCCGAACCGTTCCTCCCACATGGTGGGAACCGCCTGCCAAAGAAAACTGCCGGACGTGGTCGACGCAAGGAGAGAACCGATGAAAATCCCGATGACGAACATCCACTGCCAGTCGATTATGGGAGTTTCCTTGATGAAATAGGGCATCTGCGCCACGCGTTCCGGATCAAAAACCTTCTCCACCATTCCCGCGGAACGGACAAACGTCGTCGAAGCACCGAAATACTTCCCGGCAACCCAGACGGATCCGATGGAAACCAGGCCGCTCAAGGCGCCGGCGAGATAGGGGCTCCATGCCCCGGCATCATTCTGTTTCATAAGCCAACCCCCCCCATATTGAAATTTTCGGTATTTACCAACGCAATGAGACACCTCGAACATACCCCATTTTTGCATGGTACCGTATTTTTGTGACTTGACAATGTTCCCCCATCTATTTTATTTGTGTATTCACTTCAAAAACCTCCGCTACAGTACCTGACCTGTTTAAGGTTAAGGTGACAGGGTTTCCAAGCCGGCAGGCTTACCGCTGCCAAATCTTCCCCGGTCGAGGTTTGAACACGACGAATTCACTGCGCTGTACCTCTGCGACCCAGTTGGACTGACACAGGAAGACGCCGGAAAACACAGGGATTATGTTGCGTAAAACCATTAGTGCGTGCTCTTCACTGCTGGAAAGCAGACCGTTGACGCACTTTTGCGAGGCGATTCCAAATTAATCGGCATAAAAATCTTCCGTAAAAAATGAATAGGGCCAAGTTATTTTTCGCCCATCGCTATTTATTTTTTACATAACGGATATCTGCGAGCTTATCGCTAACCTACTGAAAAAAGGAGAATATGAACTATGGACATTTTGGATCAAGCCAGGCTGAAATTAAGAGAAATCTGTACCGAAAACAAGCTTGACGGCAATGAACGCATTACGGTCCGCACACTGACTCCCGATGAAGCCATCGGTGAGAAGGCGGATAAGAATTTTGTCATCAAAAAAGGTTTGGAACGCGTCATTGAAGCCCGATTCCGGGACACGGCAGGGCAGGCATTTACCGATGCCCCCGGCGACTGGGAAGGGACACTCTCGGAACTTTTCGATCTGAATCTTGAAGAATCCCGCAACCGCGCCTTTTTCACCGCGGGCCTGAATGCCCTGATGCGTTTTCTCAATCTGGCAGAGGGAACCGTCCACTGCAAAGATGACGAACCGACGAAATGCGGCGGAGAAATGCCGGAACTGATTCGCCAACGATACGGTACCCGCCGCTATGGAATGATCGGTCTGCAACCGGCCATTCTGAAGGAAATGGTCGATGGCTACGGCAAGAGCGGTGTCTGCGTGGCGGACCTGAATCCCGACAACATCGGCCAGATTCGGGAAGAGTTGCTGGTCATGGATGGAGAAAAGGAACTCGACAAGCTGGTTGAATGGTGTGACGTGGGTCTTGCCACCGGTTCCAGCGTAGTGAACGGCACCATCAACGAAATCGTGGAAAAGTTCACTGCGGCGGGCAAACCGGTTGTATTTTTCGGCAACACCATTGCAGGAGTGGCAGCCCTCACCAACCTCGAGCGCATCTGTCCCTTCGGGCGATAACGACCGTGCAACAAACTACCAAGGCCGAATAGAGAGGACAGGTTATGAAAAACAAATGGGGACTCGGTATCGTTATGGTAGCGGCACTTCTGCTGTGCTGCATGATGCTGCCGAAATCAAGCCACGCCGGCGACAAAACCACCTTGTACATCCTGGCCGGAGCAGGTCTGAAAGACTCACTGAATGCTCTGAAGGAAGCATATGCCAAAAAGAATCCCGGCGTTGAGATACGATACAATTACGCTTCCGCCGGAGTCCTGCAGAAACAGATCGAAGAAGGAGTGCCGGGAGACGTCTTTATCGTACCCGGCAAAAAACAGATGGACGCATTGCAGAAGGAAGGCCTGATACGTTCCGATACGCGGGTCAACCTCCTTGGAAATGAAATAGTGCTTGTGGTTGCAAAGGAAAAAAAGGGGGTAATAAAGTCTTTCAATGACCTTGCCGACAAGGCGCATTCGATCAGCATCGGTTTCCCCGAGTCGGTGCCGGCCGGCAAGTATGCACGGGAAACCCTCCGCAACCTGGGCTTGTGGAACCACCTTGAAAAACGGATTATTTTTGCCAAAGACGTGCGCACCGTCCTGGCATATGTCGATTCCGGAAACGTCGACGCAGGTCTTGTCTACCGCTCGGATACGGTTGTAATGCGCAGCGGGACCATAGTCGCCGCGGCCCCTAAAGACTCCCATTCCCCCATCAACTTCATCATGGCAATGCTGCAATCTTCGAAATACCAAAATGAGGCCGGGAAATTCATGGAGTTTCTGAAAACCCCCGAGGCGTCGGCCATTTTTCTCAAAAACCAGTTCATACCCCTGTTCGGCAAACACATGACCGCGAACCAGTAGGAGGTTCATGACTATCCGCACCGAGCATTTTCTCCGTCGGTATTCTCACGGAATCTTGTGTAATCTTGCCTTTCTGGCCGGAGCGCTCCTCCTGGGGACTTTGCTCTGGCAGGCCATCGCAATGGGTGTCTCCATAATCCGCGGCGTAGACTTCCCGACACCCATTGCGACCCTGCGCCATCTTGTCCGGCTGCTCGCCGGAGAGCAACTCATCGACCAAAGCATCTTCCATCACATCAGTGACAGCCTGAAGCGATGGATTACCGGATTTTCATTGGCAGCGACAAGCGGCATACTTTACGGTTTGCTTGCCGGACGCGAGGGAATATTCCGGCGCATCACCCTCCCGCTCGTACACTGTCTGCAACTCGTTCCGGGACTCGCGTGGATCCCGATCGCATTGCTGCTGTTCGGCATCAGTGAGCGGACGACGATTTTCATGATCGCCGCCACCGCGTTTCCCCCCGTCGCAATCAACGTGATAGCCGGGGTAAAACAGGTAGACGTAACCTATCTGCGGGCCGCGCGGATGATGGGAGCACGAGGCGCCACCCTCGTATTTCGCGTACTCCTGCCTGGATCCCTGCCGCATATCCTGAGCGGGCTGCGCGTCGGGCTCGGCAACGGCTGGCGTGTTCTGCTGGCGGCGGAGATGGTAGTCGGCACCGGCACCGGACTCGGCTACTCGATCATCCAGTCCCGCTGGACTCTCGACTACACCTCTGCTTTTGCCTGCCTGATCGTCATCATGGTCATCGGAGTCGGATTCGAGCGGCTGGTCTTTTCCTCGCTGGAAAAATGGACCGTAGAGCGCTGGCGGCTTCGGGACATGGGAGGCGCCGCGTGATTGTCTTCGAACACGTTTCGATGCACTACCCGAACAACAACAGCAGTGACATCATTGCCCTCGACGACGTCAGCATCCGGGTCGAACCTGGCGAATTCACCTGCCTTCTGGGACCGAGCGGCTGCGGAAAAACCAGCCTTCTCAACCTGCTGGCGGGTTTTCTCACGCCAACACACGGGCGGGTTCTTTTTCGCGGCGCCGTTGTCCGGGAGCCGTCACCCGAGCGGTCCGTCGTTTTTCAGGACCCGATCCTGTTCCCCTGGCTGACCGTGCAAGGCAATGTCGAATTCGGTTTACAATGCATGAAACCGGCAATGAGAGAACGAAGGCGGATAGGCGGGAAATGCATTGAAATGGTGGGACTCGCAGGCTACGAAAAAGCCTACCAGCATGAACTTTCCGGAGGCATGCGACAGCGTGCCGCGCTCGCCCGCGTACTGGCCCTCGATCCTCCCGCACTTCTCATGGATGAGCCTTTCAGTTCCCTCGACGCCAATTCGCGTGAGCGGCTGCAGGACATGCTGCTCGGCATCTGGCGGTCGCAACGGCGAACCGTCGTTTTCGTCACCCATAGCGTGGAGGAAGCCGCATACCTCGCCGACCGCGTGATCGTTATCGGGGCACCACCCGACAGCGTTAAGCGGGAGGTCATAATCGACCTGCCGCGACCCCGACTGCGAACTTCGGCAGTCCTGGTTAACTGTATTCGTGATCTTCGTGCTTCGCTCGACGAAATGGTCTGTTGCCTTCCACCCCAACAATAAAGGAAACACGTCATGAAAAACCTTCATTTCCTACTCAAAATGTTGGTCTGCGGCGCAATGCTCTCTCCCCTCTTCGCTCCGCACCCGGCCGACGCCGGAACACCGATCAGGTTTGCCTACCAGGACAGGGTCGGCAGCGCGCTTTGCATCGTAGCGGTTGAAAAAGGACTCTTCGCGGAACAGGGCCTTGCGGTCCGCGCCTCACGATTCACCAGCGGGCCCGCCTGCGCGGAAGCACTGTACTCCGGATCGGCGGACATCGGCGAAATGGGAGACACTACCGCCGTAATAGCCGTCTCGCGAGGCGACCGGTTCAGGATTATCGCCAGTCACGGAGGCGGTGAACACCGGCATCGGATCGTGGTCCGTAGTGACGGCGCCATCAGGAAGCCCGGCGATCTCGTGGGGAAGAAACTGGCCATCAAGAAAGGCACATCGACATACGGCGGGTTTCTTGCCTATTGCGGCACATATGGAATCGACATCGGAAAGATCCGGGTTATTGACCTGAATCCGGCACTCATGCCCGAGGCTTTATCATCCGGAGCCATCGACGCATTTATCGCCAGCGAACCCACGCCATCCCTTGCCGAGACAAGGGGAGCAATCGTAATGGGAACATTGGGAGAGCTCGGCAACAGCTATCCCTTGCTTGTACTTGCCCGTAAGGATTTCCTCGATACGCGGCCCGGCGACGTGAAAAAATTCCTCAAGGCCCTGCAGCAGGCCGAGGCTTTCATCAAAAAGCATCCCAAGGAAACAGCAGCCATCATTGCCGGGGTCAGCGGTCTTTCCGTGCAGGACACCGAAAAATCGATGAAACTGCATGATTTCCGTCTGACTCTTGATCCGGGCATCGTGAACAGCCTCAAAAAAATCGCCGCATTCCTCTACCAACAGGGCAAAATCAAAACCGTTCCTGATTTTTCACATATGATCGAATCTTCGTGGCTGCCGCCACCCTGTACGAAATAGTCGGGAAAACATGAATTTCGTGTTCCCGCAAAAGCGGAGTTTCCGGCAGCCTTAACAAACAGCCGTTTCCTGCACGCAAAACAAAGAGTGCACCCGCATTCTCTCCATATGTTTTTCTTTTCCTGCCAACGTGGCATATCGTTAAAACCAATACCTTGTAACTATATGTTGTAAAACAGGAAAGCAAAAACCTGCTCTTATCGAAATGAATGTTTACCCGTGCGTTACTTACTGATGGCCCGCAACCATATAATGAGTCATCAGTAAGATAACAAGCACCATACGGCTAATGATGCAAAATCCCGTCGAGTTGCAGCAAACTGGAAATCGAGTACACTTTTAACGTACTGCCGTGTTCAACCACCGAATACTTCACCAAAAAATATCAACCGTTGCACAGATGCAATCAATATAAGCGCTCCATATGATGCCGGCAAAATTACATTATATAGAGCTAATAATATCATGCTGACAGGTTAGCAAATGACTATAAGTGTAATTTACATTGACGGTCGCTATATCGTTTGTTATATAGTTGTCATAGATTAAAAGGAGACGCTCAACATAAACCAAAGGAGAAATTCTTTAATAGATTGTTTTTTATTATGAACCCTGTGATCATTATTGTCTCAATTCCATTGTCTATTTCATGAGTTATCAAATTTACAAAAGATTTTTCCACAACCCGCTTCTTGGCTGTCTTGCCAACTTCTAACCGTCCGGAATCAATCGCCTTGGTTTCAAGAACATAATTACCTGTCAGCTGCTCGTTGAACCGAACGAGAATGAAAATATTTTTTTTGAAGCGAGTAAAAATGTTGAGGATAAGTTGAAAACAATTTTCATTTTTATTTAGACAAGGGGCCAATCGGCCACCCATTAAATCAAGGAGGGTTATGATGAAAAAAGGATTCTTTCTGCTGTTGGCAACACTGGTCTTTATTGCCGCGCCGGCTCTTGCCGCCGAGAAGGAGCTTCTCTTTCATGCCGGTGTCGGTCAGCGTTCTTCACTGAACGAAATCAAGGCGATATGGGAAAAAATGCATCCCGACCAACAGGTAAATTTTTCCTATAAAGGATCGGGATATTTTATCGCCGACATAACCCGCTCCCGGCAAGGGGATCTGTTCATGCCGGGTGAGGAGTTCTACCTTCTCCAGGCCGTGGAACGAGGATTCGTCAACAACTACAATCCAAAAACCGACATTCCCGCGTATTTTGTTACCGTTATCATCACCCCGAAGGGCAACCCCAAGAACATCAAGAAAATCGAAGATTTTGCGCGACCCGGAATCCGCGTCGGACTCGGTAATCCGCGGGCATGCGCAATCGGAATCTGGCATGAAAAGACCTTCAAAAAAGCGGGAATCTGGGACAAGGTCAAAGAGAATGCAACCTTGAGCGCAAAATGCATACCCGAACTCGCCAATGCAACGCAACACAAGGCAATCGACGCGACAATTGTCTGGGCAACAACAGCGGTCCTGTATTTGCGTGACGTGGAAATCATACCTATCGAGCACAAGTATCGCGGCATCGTAAGACTTCCGGTGGGCACTCTTAAGTTCGCCAGATATAAGAAGGAAGCGGAGGCGCTCAAGGCCTTTATTCTTTCAGAGAAAGGCAAAAAAATCTTCCGTTCACATGCCTATGCCACTAATCCCGACATCCCGGTCGACAAACAGGGATTCGCCCTTGACGGCACGACCGACAAGGACATGAACTATCTTGTAAATGCAGCAAAAGCCGTTAAGGACGACAAATATCCGGTTAACGCAAAGACCGTCGGTGATCTGATCGGTGAAGTCGAACGCCAGCGCAAGACAACAAGGGCGGGTTCCTGATGAAGTCACAGCGGATGATCAACATGTTGACGTTTCGGGGCAGGTGGTGGCCTGCCCTGTGTATTTCGCTCGCGCTGGTTTCCATATTGTTTTATGTGATTATGGTTGCCAGCAACTGGATCTATCTGGGATGGAGCGATACAGTCTACTTTTTTTCGCAACCCAGGATGTGGCAGCGTTTCTGGCTGACGGTCTGGACATCGACGACCTCAACGACGATTTCCATGGTAATCGGCATCCCCGCGGGGTACGCGCTGTCCCGCTTCAGGTTTCCGGCGCGTAATTTTTTCGCCAGCGTGATCGATCTGCCGATCGTGGTTTCGCCGGCGGTAATCGGCGCCTTTTTATTCGGCATTACGACAAGGTTTCCCTTCGATCTGATCAGCGAACACTACAATATCTATATCGGGCGCAATGTTTACGGCGTTATTCTCGTGCAGTTCACGGTAACCTGCGCATTTTGCGCCCGGCTCATGAAAGCCACCTTCGACATGATACCACCGAGATTTGAAACGGTATCGCGATCGCTGGGAGCATCGAATTTCCGTACCTTCTTCAAGGTTGTCCTTCCTATGGCGAAAAACGGCATCATTGCCAGCTTGATCGTTGTCTGGGCACGCGCCGCCGCGGAGTGGGAAGGGCTCATGCTGTTCGTCGGCGCAACCGAAGGCCAGACCGATATCATGCCTTTTGCCATCTACCTTGACTGGAACGGAGGCATGATGGGTTGGGTTGTTTCCA
>JAXGWF010000038.1:0-35188 GCA_040773465.1 Geobacteraceae bacterium
GGTTAGTTCGCCGCATGAATTCCGAGGAGTTTTGGCTCCTGGCAAGGCGTGGCGACGCAGGCATAGCAGGGCTCTGTCGAGGAGACACAACGCAGCCAGGGGTCAAAAGAACCGGAAGTAAAAGGAATGAATTAACCGCATGGGACACTAGCGCTCTTCGATTTCCACGCTCACCACTTCCACGTCCGGTCGCTCCTCCACCAGCCACTCCTCCAGCTGTTCGAGGGTCTTCCGGGCGCTGGTCCGGTTCGCGTTTACCGTGACGAAGCCGAGCACCGTCTCGCCGTGCACGTCATGGAGGTCGACTTCGGCGGTGGACACGTTGAAGGTGTTCCGGGCCCGCGCAAGAATGCTTTTGACGATTCCCCGCTTACCCTTGAGAGATCGGCTTTGCAAATGAAGACAGATCGCCGCGGAAAAAACATGCATGTGAAAAACTCCTTGCCGGGTGGCGAAACAGGTTCATTTCCTGCTCCGCCTGTTCGAGACGTCCCCGGCCCACCCTGAAATCCCGCCACAACGCTCGTGAATCATTCTTTCCCGCGCATGGAAAATTTTGACAGACTGGCAGCTTCAAGTATACTGGATTCTTCCGGGAAGCGGCTCCATGAGCAACCGATTCCACACCGCAACCTCGATCTGGAAGAGGATATAAACGCCGGCCCCACCTTCGAACACGCACCACAACAAGGAAACAGTCGCCATGTGCCTGATCCTCATCGCCTACCGGGCCCATCCGCGGTACCCCCTGGTAATTGCCGCCAACCGGGACGAATTCTACCATCGGCCCACGGCCCCGGCATCGTTCTGGGACACCGAGCCGCACCTGCTGGCCGGCAGGGACCTCGACCAGGGAGGAACCTGGCTCGGCATCAGCCGCACCGGCAGGGTCGCGGCCCTCGTCAACTTCCGCGATCCGCGCAGCGTGAAGCCCGGCGCGCCCTCCCGCGGCAGCCTGGTAACGGACTTTCTGCTCGGCAGCACACAGCCGGCCCGCCACTTGGACATCCTGCGGCAGCATGCGCGGCAGTTCAACGGTTTCAGCATGGTTTTCGGCGACCTTGAGCAGTTATACGTCTACTCAAACAAAGGCGAGATGCCCCCGCTGCTGGAGCCGGGCTTTCACGGGCTGAGCAACCACCTGCTCGACACGCCCTGGCCGAAAGTCACCCGCGGCAGGCAGGCTATGGAGAAGCTCCTCTCGGACGGCGGGTCCCTCCCGGTGGAAGCCATCTTTTCCCTGCTGGCCGATCAAACGATGCCCGACGAAGCCCTGCTTCCCGACACCGGCATCGGCCTCGAATGGGAACGGCTCCTCGCGCCGATCTTCATATCCGGCCCGACGTACGGCACCCGTTCGTCCGCCATCCTCGCCATTGACCAGAATGAGACGGTCAACTTCTACGAACGCACCTTCAACGGTGGTGATACGCACAAGAGCACGACACGCAGCTTTCGCTTTCGAATCTGATTCGAAACTCCGCGCCTCCTTGCCCTTTCAGCGGTCACGCCGTCAGAGCTTGTCCCAGTTCTCGATGCCGATACCGGTCAATCCCTTCCGCAAGTCGGTGTAGGCCGATTCGAGCAGCTGGTCCCGCTCGCCGGCTTCGCCGCCGGTCACCGTGAGGGTAATGTCCAGCTCCGGGGTTTCTCCGAGGGTCCTGGCCAGTGACTTGATGTAGACGCGGGGGTGCTCCGGCACGACGCGGCTCAACACCGGCTCCATCAGCGACTCGTCGTTACAGAGCACGGTGATGGTCCGCATGACCGAGCCGCCGTCGCCGAACGTCTCTTCCAGGAACGTCTGCAGCGAGCTGTTGATGATTCCCTTCAGCTCCGACGGCACGCCCGGCAGGCAGATGATGGCGGTCTTGCCGACCCGCGCCAGGACGCCCGGCGCCGTGCCCACGGGGTTATGGAGCGGTTCCGCGCCGACCGGGAGCCAGGCCATCTTTTCCCGGCCCGGATTCAGACCTCCCTGCGACAGAATCCCCTGCTCGAACAGCTCGTCGTAACGGTCCTTGACCATCCGGCGGGCCTGTTCATCGAGCTTCAGTTCGAGCCCCGCCCCCTCGGCCACGGCGGCAACGGTCAGGTCGTCGGCGGTGGGACCGAGCCCTCCCGAAGTAAAGAGCACGTCCACCCCCCGATCGATGGCCGCGCGGACCGCTTCGGCGATTTCCCCGGGGATGTCGCGCAGCATGGTGGCACGCGCCACGTAGCCGCCCCGCCCGTTGATCAGCTTGCAGATCCAATTGGTGTTGGTGTCCTGGATATCGCCGATCAGGATTTCATTTCCCACGACAAGAATTTCTACGGTAGCGCTTTGCGGCATGGAACCTCCTTGGTGAAAATCCCCCTCAATCCCCCTTTCTCAAAGGGGGAAGCAAAATTTTACCCCTATCAGTAAGCAGTAAAGCAGTACATTCCCCCCTTTATGAAAGGGGGGCCGGGGGGGATTTCGTAGTTTGATCTTGTGGAAACAGTGTATCACAAAAGAGGAATTTTCGATTCATGAAGAAGTGAAACAGGAGGAAAATCGGAGCCTTGGATAAGCCTGAATCCGATGACGCCTGAGTGCCGCGGCAATGCAGAAAACCGAGGCGTTCCGCGCAGACGAAGGTAAGAAGGCGTTATCGGATTCAGGTAGGATTCAGCTAAGATAAAATGCGGGGAATAAGAATGTGGACGGCGGATAAAAGGGAAAAGCAGCGGGCGTTGGGGGTCACCCGCCGCTGCTCTTGGTGATGAGAATGACGCCGATGCAGACGAGGGCGGTTCCGGCCCAGCGCAAGGGGGTCACGATCTCGCCGAGGAAGTACTGGGAAAGGAAGGCGACCAGCACGTAGTTCAAGGCCTGCATGGGAAGGGCGACCGACAGGTCTTCCCAGGACAGCACCGCCAGCCAGAGGAAGAAGAACACGGCAAGCATTGCCGTTCCGATGACCAGCTTGGGGCTGGTCATGGCCTGGTAGGCGGCGGAGAGGATTCCCCGCAGGTTCATCGCTGAAATATCACCCAGTTCCTTCATTCCCTTGGTAAGCAGCAGGTCTCCGACGGTACCGGCGGTAACGGCAAGCAGCATGACGACAACGGTTTTAAACATCGTTTCTTTCCTCTCCCCGGTAGTTTCCGAGACGAATTCCCAACTGGTTGATTTTTTCCCGAACCGTTCGGCTGGTCAGCGCCGCCAGTTCCTCTTCGTGCCGGTATTCGGGCATCCATGCCGCCAGTTCGGGGTCCGGCAGGCACCCGGGATGAAAATATATCTCGGTACAGCCATCACCTAAACAATCCAGCACCTTCAGCAGGTAGTCCTCGGTCATCATGCCGGAATTGAGCAGTCCCTTCACTTCGTCGGCATGGAAAATCCCGAGTCTTTCCAGCACCGGGCGGCAGTGTCCCGCCAGCCGGGCGAATATGAAGGCATCGAGCCGGCGGCCGAATCGGCGGGTCCCGTCATTGCCCGGGTCCCGGGCCGGGTCTTCGCGGGTCAACCGGAAGCTGGTGATGCCGTATTTCGGCATCAGTTCGGCAAGGATGGCGAAAACCGTCGGGTGCATGTGGATATTGAGGTGCCCGTCGAGATGGGACAGGGAAAGGCCGGTTTCCCGGAAGCGGATGATCTGCGCCTCGATCTCCCGGCACAACTGCCGCCGCAGCGAGCGACGGAAGAAATAGCGCATCCCGGTCAGGGTCGGATCGATCGGAAAGTTGCCCTCCTGGTCCACCAGGCCGGGCACGCTCTCCGGCGGCGAGACGGCCCTGCCCTGTAGCAGGGTCAGGTGGAGGCCGACCTGGAGCCCCGGGTTTTCCTTGGCCAGGGCCACGGCCTCCTCGCAGGTCCGGCCGCCGACCATCAGCGAAGTGCTGGTAAGGATACCTTCCCGGTATGCCTTGACGACCGCCCGGTTGGCACCGGATGAAAGGCCGAAATCATCGGCATTGAGAATCAGATTCTTCATGGATGGATTGTGGATCAGCGTTCCCGGTTCGCCATCAGGAACAGCCGCACTGCTTGCGTTTTCTCATGTAGGCAAGATACTGGGCGCCTTCCTTGAGAAGTTTCCGCCGGTCTTCACTGCTGGTGATCATTTTCATGATGCTGCGGGCTATGTAACGGGGCCTGAAGTAGAACTTGTTGTACATGGTTTCCACGGCATCGAAGATCTCGCGGTTCGACAGGTGGGGATAATTGATGACACAGGTCTGATGGCCGGTTTCATCGAGGAACTCGTCGGAGGCGATCCATCCTTCCTTTTTCGCCAGCTCGTAGAATTCCGTGCCCGGATAAGGGGACGCCAGGGATGCCTGGATGGAATTGATATCAAGACGCTTGGCGAACTCGATGGTCTCCTTGATGGTTTCCTTCGTTTCGCCCGGCAGTCCCATGACAAAGGCGCCGTGCACGGACAGGCCGAGCTTCTTGCAGTTCCTGGTAAATTCCAGGGCCTGTTCCTTGGTAACGCCCTTCTTGATGTTTTTCAGGATCTGGTCGTTGCCGGTTTCGTAGCCCACCACCACGTGCCGGAGACCGGCATCACGCATGATCTTCAGGGTCTCGTAATCGCAGTTGGCGCGGGCGTTGGCCGTCCAGGAAACGCCGAGCGGCTTGATTTTCGCGGCAACGGCGCGGGCATGCTCCCGGTTGGCGGTAAAGGTATCGTCGTCAAAGGAAATCTCCCGCACTTCGGGCAGGTTCTCCGCAATCCACTTTACTTCCCGGTAGACGTTTTCCGCGCTGCGGGTCCGCATGGTGCGACCGGAAAAGGTCTGCGGCCAGAGACAGTAAATGCAGCGAAACGGGCATCCCCGACTCGAATAGATCGAAACATAGGGATGCAGGAAGTGCGGTATGACATATTCCTTAACGGGAAGATCCCGCTTGTATATCTCGCTTACGAAGGGAAGCGCATCCAGGTCGGCAATGGGCGGCCGGTCAGGGGTGGAAAAGACCTTGCCGTCCTTCCTGAAACTGATGCCGTCGACCCGCTCCCAGTCCTTCCCCTCACACAGTTCCTTGACCGCGTAATCGAACTCGCCGCGACAGACGATATCCACGGCATCACCGGCGCGCTGCAGGGACTCTTCGGGAAGCACGGTGACATGGGGGCCGGTGAGAATCGTAATGATCGAAGGCTTGCGCTCCTTGATGCGCCGCGCGGTTTCCACATCGATGCCGAAGGTGGGCGTTGACGTGTACATCACCACCATGTCGTAATCGGCGGCGATCGAAATGCAGTCCTCCAGCGAAAGTTTCTGCACCGGCGCATCAACCACCCGGCTCCCTTCGATCATACCGGCGGGGAAACAGAGCCAGGTGGGATACCAGAAGGAGGTGACTTCGCGGGACGCCTGGTAGCGGGCTCCGGCGCCTCCATCGAAATCTTCGAACGTGGGCGGGTTCAGGAATAAGGGCTTCATGGGCACTCCTATGGGTAAGCTCGTCTATACTCTTACTTTTTCAGTAGAAAGGCAAACAAGTACAATAAAGGGAGCGCTCCCTTTTGTCAAGGTGAAAGGGTCTGAAAGCGGAGCAATTCCTCCTCCCCGGCCGGTCGCCCGAACCTCCTGATTGCGGCCGCGTCAAATCTCTGGTAGAGTACCCGACACCGGTATGGGGAGGGTGTGCATGGAACGAAAAAACATCGGCATAATCGTGGCCATGCCGGAAGAGGCCCGGCCGATCATGCGTCGGTTCGGGTCCTGCCGCGAGGAACGGGCGGGACGGTTCCCGGTCTATTATTTCACGGCAGGCGGACGACGGATCGCCATGATCCGGTCCGGCATGGGAACGAATAAGGCAACCGCGGCAACCGAACAGCTCATTGCGGTTGCAAACCCCTGCGTAATCATCTCCGCGGGATTCGGCGGCGCTGTCCGCCCGGGACTGGACACCGGTGACGTGGTGATCGCGGATCAATACCTGTTTCTCGACAAGGAATCCCCGAAAACCGCGGGTACCCTTGAAAACGAACCACTGCTCAACGCCCTACGGGAACCTTATCCAACGCGCCCATTTCGGATCGTCACCGGAGCGACGGTCACGACCGGCGGTATTATTCCGAAGAAGTCCGCGGATCACATTATCCCGCGGGAAGTAACCAACCCCCTGCTGGACATGGAAACGAGCGCCGTGGCGCTGGTAGCCTCACGCAACGGCATTCCTCTCGTCGCGGTCCGGGCCGTCAGCGACCCGGCCGACGAAGAACTGCTCTTTTCCCTGGATGAAATCACCGACCGCGACCTGAACATCAGTCTGATCAGAGTGTTCCTTGCCATCGCCAAAAAGCCGCGCATCCTGCCACAGATGCTGCGGCTGGCGAAAAACGCGAAACGGGCGGGGAAGAACCTGGCGCTTGTCGTGGAGCAGGTTGCACACGTTGTCTGAAAAGCTATTTTCCGCCACGTACAAACGAAATGTTTATCGGTGACGTGTCACTAAATACACACGAAAGATTCAAATGGACTACATTCTCTTCGACCTGGACAACACGCTCTACACAACGGAGTGGGAACTGTTCACCCTCATCGACCAGCGCATCAACCGCTATATGAACGAAGTGGTAGGCATCCCCCAGGCGGAGGTCGACACCTTGCGGCGTTCCTACTGGCATCGGTACGGGGTAACCATGCGGGGACTCATGCGACACCACGGCGTCGACCCGGAAGACTACCTCTCCTACGTCCACGATATCGATGTCTCCAGCAAGCTGCACCCCGACCCTGTTCTACGCGAGGCGCTGGCGACGATCCCGCTGCGCAGGGCCATTTTCACCAACAGTTCGCGGGATCACAGCGAGCGGGTGTTGAACGCCCTGGGCCTTAGCGGGCTGTTCGAGGAAATCTTCGACATCCGCATTGCCAATTACCTGCCGAAACCATCCCCGGAACCTTATTATGCCGTGCTTGACAGGATCGGCATACCGGCATCCCGCTGCATTATGGTGGAAGACTCTCCGGAGAATCTCAGGACGGCGAAGAAGCTCGGCATGGGCACCATTCTCGTCGGCGAGCGTCACTGCACCGACTGTGCCGACAGCCATGTCGCCACTGCCCGGGAAGTCCCCGAGGCCCTTGCCCTGTGGTTTCCCGCATAAAGCCGGGCCGGCCCTTCATCAGGACCATTTCCCTTCACCGAGCGGAGAATACGGATAATCCCTCAAATGCTCGGCTAACTCATCCCTGCTGTAGCGGTTCGCCCGGCGAACGACCAGGACGGTAACGATAATGACCGGCAGGCAAAACATGAGAATTCCGGTCAGGGCCATCAGGTTCTCTCCGATGCTGATGGTCACCCAGTAGTTGAAGACCAGGACGGAAAGATAGAGCACCGGCCCCAGCAGGGCGCGAAACGGCAGGTTGGCGACTCCGGCGGGTTTGCCGGGTTTCCTGCCCAGCCGGGCATCGATGCGCTGCAGGGTGAAGACCAGCACGAGACTGACGATCCACCAGCCGATGTAGTTGGAAAGCGGCACGCCGAAATGGACCCCTGCCTCGCGGTAGCCGTAGATCTGGCCGAGAAACCAGCGCTTGCCCTGGAGCGCCACCGGATCGATGACGATATCGAGGAAAACTTGGTAGAGAGAGCCCAGCAGCAGCACGGCAAAGGAACGGCGGATTGCCCGGGTTTCCAGGGTAACCAGGTTGCAGCCGCTGGTTTTTACCGGGGAGACCGTCAACAGGGCCGCCGTATAACTGCAGTAGGTCAGGAAGACATAGGAGAGCGAATCGAAGAAGGGAACTCCCGCGATCCAGAGTTCCTGCGCCTTCGTCGTGTCGATGTAGTAATACCAGCCGTACGGAATGCCGGTATTGATGGAACTGAACTCGGAAAGAAAAGCAATCAGGTAGCCGGCAACCGTAAACCGGAAGGTCTTCTTCCAGCCGAGGTGCGTAACGGCGGCAACGAGATACACTGCCAGGAACGCAAAAACATAGGGTCTCATAACAACGGTACCGACCGCGATCTTCAACACATCATCCATGGTTACCCCCCTGAAACGCAAGCGGCGCGACAATAAGCCGCGCCGCTTGGATAATATTGCATGTAATTCAGGCCGGCGCGCCTTGCGGCGGGTCAGTCGGGTTTTCCGGCTTCCCCCGACAGAGGCGGCCAGAAGCGAAAAAATCAGTAAAACCCGCGAGACGCCCCCCCGCACAAGCGGCTAGAACAGACTGCCGACGATGCTCCCGAGGACCGAAATGGCCCCGCTGTCGCCCAGTCCCTCCACGGCCTGTTCGGTCTTCTTGAGGGTGGCGGTTGCATCCCGGTAAAGCTTGTCCTCGTTCACCAGTTTACCCATGGTGCCCTGGCCGTTGTTGATCTTCTCGGCAATCTGGCTGATATTCTTCGATGCGCTACTCAGATCGGTATACAGGGTCTCGTCGTTGACCAGTTTACCCATGGTGCCCTCGCCGCGATTGATCTTGGCGACGATCTCCTTGACGTCCTTCATGCTGTCGTTGATGTTGGCCATGGCGCTCTTTGCTTCACCGTAGAATGCATCGTCATTGACCAGCTTGCCGATGGTCCCCTCGCCTTTCTCTATCTTCGCGGTTATAGCCTTCAGGTTCGCCGTTACTTCGTTGGTGTTGGCATAGAGGGTCTTGTCGTTCAGCAGCATGGCCAGCGATCCGTCGCCCCGGTCAAGCTTGGCCGTAATGCTGGAAAGGTTGCTCATGGTGCTGCGGATGTTGGAGCGGTTTTCATCCAGCATGTCGTCAATCTTGCCCATCACCTCGGCCTGGTTTTTGTTCAAGTCGGTAATGAGGGTTTTGGCATCGGCGGTAAGATCACCGAGATTGTTGACGATCGTATCGACGCTCGCCGCATCCTTGCCTTCGACCGTCGATCCGGGCGGCAGCAGGGACGCCGTTGTCGAACCGAAGGAAAGTCCGAGGAACTGGCCGCCCAGAAGATTGGTCATGCGCAGCGAAGCAACGCTGTCTTTCCTGATCTGGGTGCCTTTTTTCACCTCGAAGTCGATCCGCACCTTGCCTTCCAGTACGCCGATTTCGTTGATCTTGCCGACTTCAACGCCGGCAAGGCGTACCGGGTCGCCGACCTTGAGACCGGTGACGCTGGTTAGATAGGTATTGTAGTGACTGAACTTCTCGAACGGATTCCATTGTCCTCCCAGTTCCAGCATGACACCGAAAAGGATGAGTCCGAGAATGAAAAAAAGGCCGACCTTTTTTTCCGTTGAAAGCGCCATGGCATCTACCTCCTGTCAATAAAGAGCCGGCACACCGCCTCTTCGTACAAACTCCGTTCATGAAATCGGAATGGCGCCGCAGCGAGAACGAACGCCGGAACGCCAGAAAACCCCGAAAGGCATGCTTTCTACATCAGTATGCGCGTCAAAAAATAATCGGAGATCAGGATCAGGATAAAAGAGAGAACCACCGCCCTGGTCGTGGACTTGCCGATTCCTCTGGCGCCGCCGGATGTAACGAATCCCACGTAACAGCCGACCAGCGCGATGATTCCGCCGAACGTAAACGACTTGACGAGCCCGACCCCGATCTCCTTGAATTTGAGCGCCGCCTTGAGACTGTCGTAGTAGGTTGAATACGAGATGAATATCTTCGGATGCAAATGGCTTATCATGCCGCCGCCCAGCATGCCGACGCAATTGGCGTACAGCGTAAGCGCCGGCACGCAGAGAAGACAGGCAATCAACCGCGGCATCGACAGGTAGCGGACCGGGTCGATATCCAGGGTCTTGAGGGCATCTATTTCCTCGTACACTTTCATGACGCCGATTTCGGCGGCCATGGCCGAGCCGACGCGGCCGGCCACGAGGAAACTGGTCATTACCGGTCCCAGTTCGCGAACCATGGAAAGGCCGACGATGGCGCCGATGATATCCTGGGTACCATACTTCTGCAGTTCGGTGCCAGTTTGCAGCGCCAGCACCATGCCGACGAAAAAGGCCATCACCGAGGCAATCGGCAGCGTTTCATAGCCGATTATCGACATCTGGGTAAAGATGCTCTGCATGTTTCGCGGCGCTTCGCGAAAATAATAGACCGTCCGGCCGAGAAGCCGCAGCATCTCGCCGATGACCTGCAGAAAATAGAGAATCTTCTTGCCGATCCTTTCCAGGACTCCCATCACATTCCGCTCCTCATACCCGTCCCTGCCTTCCGTTGATCCAGCATGACCGCGCCTCCCCACTCGACTCCGAACGGAAGCCACAGAAACCTGAGTTCATTTTTTTCGTTCTGTTTGCGGTATCTGACAAAGCCCTTCAACAGGGCAACATCAGTTATATGTTTCTCAGACCGGTAGGAAATGAAGGGAAACAGTTCATAGGCAAAACCGTCGCGCCGGTTTTCGTGCCAGTAGAGATTCCAGAGAAATGATACCGCCGAATCGCCTGCTTCGTTCCACTTCTGAATATAGAGACGCCAAAGGGGAGCCCAACTCTTTTCGATCCCCTCCTTGTTCAGAATCGGCTCCACGGGTGCCGGGAACGTAACCGTCTTCACCCCCCGTTCATCGCTCCGATAGGTAAAAAGGGGCCAGCATGCAATCCTGCGCCGCTCCTTGTCATCCACGGTCCAAGTCTCCGTAGCATCAGAGTAAAGAAAAAACAGGAATCGGTCGCGCGTCTGCCGGTAGGTTTCCGAACTCATTTCCTCGTGGCTGTATAACGGCCACAGGTACCAGCGTTTCAGCCTGTTTTTCCGGCGATCTTCACTGTAAAACGGGAGGTACCTGTCAACGGTTCTCGACTCACCCCGCACCGTAACGATAAAAGGCCAGAGATAATCTCGTTCCTCGAAATTTTTCACACTATCTGACACGTACCCGAAAAAGGGCCACAAGAAGTGCTTCTCGGTTCGTTTTTTCGAGATTGACGACGTATAAAAGGGAAAGAGGTAAAACTTACGGGTCGGCGTTTCGGTGTCGAGTCCCAGCTCCTCCTGGAGGTAAATGGGCCACAGGGCAAATCGTTTCCGGTATACCCCTTCTTTTTCCGCCTGACCGTAAAGCGGCCAGATCTGGAAGCCGCTTTCCTTTTCACCCCTGATGAGGGAAAAGACAGGATACAGGTAGTTGCGCGTCTCGGTGCCGTTCTTTACCGTTCTGCCATAGAGAGGAAAAAGGACGTAGTGGTACTCGTCCCGCCAGAAGCGCTCGTAGATATCGCCGTAAAAAGGAAAAACGGAAACGTAGGGTCCATATTTCTCTGAAGTCCCGCTGATGTAGAAGGGGAACAGCATCGTGCCCCTGCTCTCTTCCCCCCCCGGCGCCGCCGTTCTTTTCTGGAAGAGGTGCAGTATCTGGAAATATTTACCCTCGGCCCATGTTTCGGACGAGGCCAGAGGATAGAGGTACTCGGTACGCGCCGTGTCGCCGTCGTCATCGTCCGTACGATAAAAAAACGGCCTGAACGCCGTGTCCGTGGTTACGCCGTTCCGTTGAAATTTTAACAGGGGACCGAGGATGGAGAGGTTGCTGAAGCCTTCGCGAGGGCTCTCCCGGTAGTCGAAGAGCGGCCAGAAGGAAATTATGGCTCCTTCCTCTTCTTCCGCCTGTTGCTCTTCGGCAAAAACCGGTGGAGCAACAGCCGGAAGAAAAAGGAACATGAGAAAAATTATGTTTCCAAGCAAGAGTCTGTTCATGAGAGTTCGGGATAACATTCTAAAAAGTGAAATTATTTCCCATGATTGACAAGGTGTCAACGGAAAAGATGTGTTCCCGGAACGCCGCTCTGGAAACACTCCGTTTCCCTACCTCCCACACCGAAAACTGTTCTCAGTATTTGCTGTCGGCATAGTCGACCCAGCCGCCCGCCATAACGAGTGCCTTGTCGAACGGGGCAATCTCGAAAGAAAAGGTGTTCTCGCGCCCACCGCCCCGGACTGTAATCGACTGGCCTTCCAGGTCAATGCTGATGGCGGCATCGGCACACCCTTTGTAGGTAAAGAGCGTATCGACAACACCCTTGTCCAGTTCGATCGCCGCCATGCCGCAGTTGAACATGTTCTGCCGGAAAATCCGGGCAAACGATTCGGCAAGCACCGCGGTGATCCCATTCACCTCGAGGACCCACGGGGCATGCTCCCGTGAAGATCCGCAGCCGAAATTCGCCCGGGTCACGATGACGCTGGCCGCTTTCGTGGTTTCGTCCTTGGGATCGAACCCCTCGAGCTTCAGATCCTCCAGTATATAAGGCTTGAGATCTTCCTTGGTGATTTCGGTCAGGTAACGGGCCGGAATGATCTCGTCGGTATTTATGTCGTCACGGTCTAGGAAAAGTACGGGACCGCCAAAGGTTTTCATGCTTCGTCTCCTGGTAATGATTTATGATCCGGCGCCCCTGTCGCGGCACCCGAATTCCCGCAAGCGGGGATTGCCACACGGTTCCGTGGCGGGACAAGGCCCTGCCGGAACGGGACCGGCTTCCGCCCAATCCGGGCAAACCCTATTCGGGAAGGTACTTCCTCGGATCGGCGATTTTTCCTTCAATTGCCGCCGCGGCGCCGGTAGCGGGAGAAAGGAGGTGTACCATGCCGCCCTTGCCCATCCGTCCCTGGAAGTTCCGGTTGGTGGTCGCCGCGCAGACCTCGCCTTCGGCGAGGACGCCGGTGCTCATGCCGAGGCAGGCGCCGCAGGTGGGATTGGTCACGCAGAATCCCGCTTCCATGAACACATCGATAATCCCCTCTTTCAAGGCATCCCTGAAAACCTTCGGAGTCGCCGGGGACAGGATACCGCGAACCGTGGGGGCGATGGTCCGCCCCTTGAGGATGGAAGCGCAGACACGGAGGTCTTCCAGGCGGCCGTTGGTGCAGGAGCCGATATAAACCTGGTCAACGGGAGTTCCCGCCATCTCGGTTACGGTCTTTACCTGGTCGGGCTTGTAGCCGAAGGTGACGAGTGGCTCAAGGCCGGAAACATCGAAATCATATACCTTGTCATACACGGCATCGTCATCCGAACACCACGTACGAAATTCGGCCAGTGCGGCTTCCTTCGACGAATACTGGTCCTTGATGAACGGCCAGAGATAGTCGACCGTGACCTGGTCCGGCATGCAGATACCGGAGGTTCCACCAGCCTCGATGGCCATGTTCGTCAGGGTCATGCGGGACTCCATGGTCATGGCCTCCACAACCGGGCCACGGAATTCCAGGACCCGGTCGGTCGCGCCATTCACGCCGAGCCGACCGATCACGTGGAGGATGACGTCCTTGGCATAGACGCCCCGCGGAAGGGTCCCCGTGAGATTGACCCTGATCGTCTTGGGTTCGCGGAAGGCGCAGACACCCTTGAGAATCCCGACCTCAAGGTCGGTGGTTCCGACGCCCGCGGCAAACGCGCCGAAGGCGCCGTGGGTACAGGTATGGGAATCACCCATAATTACGGTATAGCCGGGGCGGATAAAACCTTTCTCGGGGAAAAGGGCATGGCACACCCCATTCGCACCTACGTCGAAGAAATCACGGATCTGGTGCCGGCGTGCCCAATCGCGAAGGATTTTCGCCTGGGTTGCGGTCTTGCTGTCCTTGCTCGGCGTCACATGGTCGATAACTGCCTTGATCTTGGTCGGGTCAAAGACCCTGTCCTTTCCTCTCGCCACGAGATCGGCTATGGCGATGGGGGTCGTTATCTCGTGGCACATGACCACATCGAGCCGGAGCACCTTGGCCCCGGGAAACGGCTCGTCAACCAGATGGCTGGCGAAAATCTTTTCCGCTGTTGTCTTCCCCATTACTTCAGTTCCTTTCATTGCTTTATACGTACAACCGCCTTCAACACTTCGAAATTACGACTGCTCCGGAAAAGGCACGGCGCGAAATGAAAAAACGGCGCATCATGGTCCAAAATCGGTGGGAACAGATGACACTAATGGACTAATCTAATCAAAATGCTTCGATAAATCAAATTAATAATGATCAACGGCCTTCCTTGTTTACCGAAGCGCCTCATAAATGGTATACTTCATCAGCCCGCAAAGGAGTGAACAGCCGACCATGGACCTGAAATTTTCACGTGACAACGGTGAACTGGACGAGATTATTGACAAACTCGTCGAAAAAGCGGGAGGCATCCATCACCCCGCTTCTACCCGGGAGATGATCATAACCGCTCTCAAGGCCGGGCAGGAAAGCGACTATCTCGCCGACCAGAAACTGCTCAACAGCACCATGAAGGAAATGCGTTACACCAACAAGGTATTCGCACCCTATCGTCGCAAGAAAAAGGTCACCATTTTCGGTTCCGCCAGAACGGAACGGGACAACCCCATGTTCGGCAAATGCCTTACCTTCAGCAGGCTGCTGGCGAATAAAGGTTATATGATCATTACGGGCGGCGGCGGTGGGATCATGGAGGCCGGCAACGAAGGAGCCGGGGCCGAGAATTCCTTTGCGGTGAACATCAGGCTGCCCTTTGAGCAAATGCCGAATTATGTCATGCAGGAAAACCCGCGGCTCATTACTTACAAACACTTTTTTACCCGCAAGGTGGCATTTGTCAAAGAAACGGATGCCATTGCCCTGTTTCCCGGAGGTTTCGGCACGCTGGACGAAGCCATGGAGGTTTTCACCCTCATCCAGACCGGCAAGACATCCCCCAAGCCCCTGGTACTGCTGGACGATGAAGACGGCTACTGGCAGCGATGGTTCGATTTCATGAAAGAGTGCCTGCTCGGCAAGGGCTTCATTTCCGGCGAAGACTTTTCCATTTTCACCATCACCAGGGATGAGCAGGAGGCGATTCAGGCAATCGAGGACTTCTATCGAAATTACCACTCGCTTCGTTTCGTCAACAGTCATCTCATTATCCGCCTGACAAAAGAACTCTCCAAGAACAACATCGAAAACCTGGAAGAGGAATTTCCCGAACTGAGGCTACCCGGCACGCGAATTTGCGCATGCGCACCGTTTCCCGAGGAATCGGACGAACCGGATCTCCTGAGACTCCGGCGCATCTCGTTGCGTTTCAACCATCGGCACTACGGTTTGCTCATGGCATTCATAAGAAGAATTAACACATTCTGAAATGACCGGACAGGAGACACTTCTTCAAAACAACCTGATTTTATTACATTCCATTTCCCATGTATTTTGCTCAGTGATCCACGAGACATTCCCCGCCACAAAATCCCCCTCCAACATTGTGTTTTACACACAAAATTTTCTTGACATCTTCCATGCTCCCTGCTATGTCATAGCCTAAGTAAGTTTCGGAAGTTCTTCGCTGAGTAAAGAAAGCACGCAGAAGGGACGGGGAATGCAACTTTTATCTTCGCTGTTTTTCTGCCTCAAGACTCCGGAAACTTAAGATGTCGGTGTTCCGTGCAATTTCGGGACTGAAGTTCCGGAAGCAAGAAAGGAGGTAGGATAATGGCTCAGGGTAAGGTAAAATGGTTTAACGACGCAAAGGGATTTGGTTTTATCGAGCAGGAGAACGGCGAAGACGTCTTCGTACATTTCTCCGCCATTGAGGCTGATGGTTTCAAAACCCTCGCCGAAGGTGAAATCGTAACCTTTGATGTGGTCAGCGGTCCCAAGGGACTCCAGGCCGCAAACGTCAAGAAGATGTAACAGCCTCCACCGCTGCTTCCATCTCATATGACTGAAAAAACCCGCCGGTATCCGCCGGCGGGTTTTTTTTCGTTTACCCAGTCAGGCTACGCCCGCCAGTTCCAGCCGTCCACCCCAGCGTCGCAGCAACTCTTCCCTGAGAGCGCTATTCTCAGCCCTTGCCGGTGATGAATCCTGCTCCACGATTTCAAAGGCATCCTGCCGCGCTTCCTCGAGAATTCCGCCATCACGCAGGATGCTTGCCACGCGAAACTCCGGCAGCCCGGCCTGGCGGGTCCCGAGAAAATCTCCCGGCCCCCTTAGTTGCAGGTCGGCCTCTGCGATTCTGAAACCGTCGTGGGTTTCCTCCATGATTTTCAACCGTTGCCGCGCCTCCTCGGAGAGATTCCCGCCGGTCAACAGGATACAGCGGGAACGGTTGCCGCCTCTCCCCACCCTGCCGCGCAACTGGTGCAACTGCGACAAGCCGAACCGGTCGGCATGTTCTATTACCATGACGGTAGCGTTGGGCACGTCGATCCCTACTTCGATGACCGTGGTGGCAACCAGGATATCGATTTCCCGAGCCTTGAATGCCTGCATCACCGCCTCCTTCTCTTCAGGCCTGAGCCTCCCGTGAAGGAGCCCGACGCGCATCTCGGGAAAGATATCAACGGCCAAGTGGTCGGCCACCTGGCTTGCGGCTTTCAACTCGCTCTTTTCCGACTCATCCACCAAGGGACAGATCAGGTAGGCCTGCCGACCGGCACGGACCTCGTCCCTGATAAGGCGATAAACCCGGTTACGCCCGGACTCGGAGCATACACTGGTCGCCACCGGGATTCTGCCGGACGGAAGCTCGTCGATCACCGAAAGGGAAAGATCGCCGAAAACGGTCATGGCCAGCGACCGCGGTATAGGCGTAGCCGTCATGACCAGGATATGCGGATGGGCGCCCTTTTTCTTCAGGATCCCCCGCTGAAGCACGCCGAAGCGGTGCTGCTCGTCAATAATCCCGAGCCCCAGACGCTTGAACTCGACCTTGTCCTGGATAACGGCATGGGTTCCCACGACTATGTCAACATCGCCCGACGCTATCGCCGCCAATGCGGCACCCCGCTCCTTTCCCTTTACGCCGGAGCTCAGAAGCCGTACCGTGAGGCCCAACTGCCCACAGAGCTTGTGAATATTCAGATAGTGCTGTTCCGCGAGAATTTCCGTTGGCGCCATGATGGCGGCCTGGCAGTCATTTTCGATCGCGAGCAGGGCGGCGAGGAGAGCAACTATCGTCTTGCCGCTCCCCACGTCTCCCTGTACCAGGCGATACATGGGCCCGGGAGAAGCCATGTCGTCCTTGATCTCGGTCAGCACCCGTTTCTGCGCGGCCGTCAGGGAATAGGGAAGAATCTTCAACAGTGGGCGGGTATATTTATGGGTGATCCGGAACGGTATGCCCTCTTCGAGTGACGTTCCCCTGCGCTTCAGCGCCAGGCCGAGCTGGAGAAAAAAAAGCTCGTCGAATACCAGGGTCCGATAGGCCTGCGTGGCATGTCGGTTCAATGCATCGATCTCAGTCTCATTGCCCGGAAAATGAACTTCGCTGAGGGCATCGGCAAGCGGCATCAGGGATCGGCGCTTTACGATTGCATCGGGAATGCAGGTGGCAACCGCGGCGGCGTGATTCTCGACCACTCTCTTCAGTACCCTGCGCAACGATTTCTGGTGGAGTCCATCGGTCAGGGGATAAACCGGGACCGTCCTGCCAAAATTGACGGGATCGCCCGCCATGACCGAAGCGAGGTCTTCGCCTTGCTTGAACCACTCCACCTCGGGGTGATGAATTTCCTTCCGGGATCCGTACAGCACCACTTCCCCGGTGAAAATCCCTCGTTTCCCCGGCTGCCAGATGCCCTTCATATAGCGGGAATTGACATGAAACCATTTCAGAACCAGCACGTCGGTATCGTCTCCGACCACCACCTCGAAGAGCCGCCGTCCTCCCTTGGTGGAAACCTGGTCGGCGGACAGAACCCCGGCATGAAAAACCTCTACACACCCGGGCCGCAACTCCACGATCTTGCGGAGTCGTCGGCGATCCTCGTAACGATGTGGAAGGTGGTACAGGGCATCCTCGACGGTATTGACGCCTATTCGGGCGAGCAGTTCCGCCATCTTGGGACCGACCCCCCGGATGAAACGCATGGCGGTTTCGAGATTTTTCCTGTTGATCGCGGCACGAAGCTGCGGCTGCCGATCGACGGCGGCAGCTTCCGGCTGCCGGGACACAACCGCCGTGGCGCCTTCAAGTTCGACCCGGACGGCATCACCGGCCTCGAGGCCGAGCCCTTCCATGATATCTTTCGGCAGGATCAGGGTACCGTCCGCCTCGATTTTCACTACCGGCATGAGCAGGATTCTCCATCAGACAGGCTGGGGAGGAAGGAAATAAAAAAAACCGCCCGGCATGGTTCATGGCGATCGCTTCCTCACAGGCCGCTGCCGTTACGTTCCGGACAGAAACTACCTGGTTGGTTTCCAGACAAGCACACCACTCCGGTTGACATATCCCCGGCCAGCCGCGGTTTCCACTTCGGCAAGGCCGTCGAAGAAGTCATCAGCCCCCTCGTATTTCGGTTTTATCGCCATCTTTCCCGATGCATCGACAAAGCCCCACTTGTCATCCAGCTTCACCCGCGCCATACCTTCGCGAAAATCGTCCGCATCCTCAAAACGGGGAGAAACGACAAACACTCCTTTCCTGTTTATGAAGCCCCATTTGTCATCCAGCTTCACCCGTGCGAGTCCTTCGGAAAAATCCTCCGCATCCTCGAACAGGGGGCGAATCACCGTCTTCCCCTTTGTATCGATGTATCCCCATTTCTTGCCGACGCGGACCCTGGCCAGCCCGGAAACGAAATCATCGGCATCATCATACTGAGGCGGAATCGTCTCTTCTCCCCTGCTGGAAATGTACCCTTTCTTTCCCCGAAGCTCGACACGCGCCATGTTCTCCCGGAACCGACCCGACCAGTCATCGAAGCGGGGTGCAATAACCACGGTTCCCAAGCAATCGATAAATCCGATCGCCCCCCCTTTCTTCACAGGGAAAAGGCCGGCCTTTTCGTTTTCCGCACAGTCCGCAAGCCCGGCCACCAGGATAATCATCGCCACACATCCAGTCAAAATACGCATGCACATGGAACCCTCCCGTCATGGAATCAGCCCTGTATCCGTACTTTCGGCGCGGGGAACCTCCTTGCCACGATCATCCGGTACCGACTGCGAAGAGCATCCATGTCGCAATCGAGAAAACCGAAATCAGGGCCTTCGTTTTCCCCCAGATATTCGTCCACGAGGCTCGCCATGCGGCTGTTGTAATGCTTGCGGGACCCGCCATGGGCATAGTTTCTACCCGGGAAACGGCGTATATCGCCGTCGAACAGGGGTGAAACGTGGTAGAGCTCATGGAAAACCGTTATCAGCTTTTCGCGCAACGAAAGGTTGAGGAACCGGGGAACCAGGAAATAGATTAGGTAGAGCATCTCGATGTCGCGATGCATTACTGTCGGCATGGTACAGGTATAGGTCTTCCGACCGCGCTGGACCTTCGTGGTTCTACCACCACCCTGAAAACGCAGCGGATGGATCTTGGCAAAGGTTCCATGGACTCCGCCACCACGGGTGGAAGATACACAGATGAGAATCCTGGTCGGGTCGATGTGGCTGAAATCACCCACCCGGGACACGATATCGTCCACCAGTTCCTCCAACGCCCTGGTCAGATTGAACGTGCTCATGATTCCGGCCGTTTCATTCTATGGCAAAAAAGACAGCGACTCTTGAAGGGATGACCGGCCGGCAACGGACGGACGGTTTCGTTATGGCAGGTCTCGCAGTTTTTTTCAGCCGCGGTCGTGCTGCCGGTCTTTTTCAGAATTTCATAATTCCGGCGATGAAAAGCGTCATCGGGGACCTTCCCGGTTTTTTCTTCTCCCGACAGGGACACCACGACAACAAGTACCGAGGCAAGCAGGGCAAAAAACAACCAATCCTTGAGCCCCAGCTTGTGGCCCATCATCCGGCAACCTGGTTAATAACGGCACAGCCGATTGCACCGTTATGCTGGGGGCTGTCGGGCACCACAACCGAAAAGCCCTCATTTTCCAGAAGTCGGACCAGTGCCGCATCAAGTGCCACCCCGCCGGTCAGCACGATCGCGTCGGACGGGAAACGCTTCAACATGGGAACAACCCGTTTTACCAGAGTCTGGTTCACGCCGGCGCACAACCGGGCAATAGGATGGCCGCGCAGAATCTGACCGATGAGTTCGGATTCCCCGAAAATCCCGCAGGTTGCGTCAAGCTTGACCGGGTCCTGCCAGTGGGAGGAAAGCTCTTCCAGGTCGACTTCGAGTATCGCCGCCATGTTTTCCAGGTAACGGCCGCTGCTGGCTGCGCACTTGTCGTTCATAACGAAATCCAGAAGCTTTCCGTTGCGTACCAGGGCAACCTTGGTATCCTGCCCCCCCATGTCCAACAGGGTAAAATCCCGCAGCCCCGTCTGGAAAAGCGCACCGGCGACATGCGCCCTGATCTCGGACACCACCCTGACACCTTTCAGGTTCAGGGTGTTCCGTCCGTAGCCGGTGGCGACAACCGAGGCGGCGGCAAGCTCGGCCTGCGTAAAAAGACCGGTACCCGCCAGGTCAAAAACCAGGTCGTTATCCTCCATATGCCCGAACCGCTTGTAAAAGGAAAGGGTGTCAAAGCTGTCAATGCGTTCAACCTTTCCTTCGTGCACCAGGGCAAACTTTACTTTCCTGCTTCCCAGATCGATACCGATTTTCATATCCGCTCTCCCAGCAGTTCGAGAAAACTTTCAATCCGGATTTTCGACCGGGCATCGAGCGGCCCGGGCTTGTCGCCTTCCAGAGTGAGTATCGGTAGATCGATCTGCTGCCGCACCACCATGTCCTCGATCTGGCGAAAACAGAATGACTGGACATAGTGTATCATGCCGTGAATACCCCTCGCAGCGATCTCCCGCCTGATGTCCGCCAAACGGAAAAAGATATCGTAGGGATAGGTATAGGCCCGGTACCGCTCTACCAGGTCGGAAATTCCGTACGGCATGGCAAACTGCCGCTGGGTCTCGTTGAAAACAACCCGCGCTCCATGGGTCTCGATAAACGGATAGAGATCGTCGATAATGGGAGGGACACCGATGTAGGCAAGGCGGATTTCTTCCCGGAAGGGGGTGCGCGAGGACAACTCGCGAAGAAACTGGTCGACTTCCGCCTCGTACGCTTCCGGCGAGCCGTTCATGTCCGATGACGCCACCTGGAAATAGTGATTTTCCTGACCCGACACCAGCCCTTCTCGCCAGGTGAGACGATCGATTTCCCGAATTTTTTTTCGGATTTTCTCGAGACGTTCACCGGCCTGGTTCACTCGGTCCCAATCAACACCGAAATGCGCCATCAGCCGTTCGATCTCGCCCCGCAGCACACGGGGGTCCCGGTCATGGGGATAGGCAAAGGGAACTGTCCTAATACCGTACAGGGAAAGGACTTCCATAAGCGCACGGGTATTGCTGCAATCCCCTTCGGTCACCGCTATGATTTCGCGGATACCGCTTTCGATCAGGGAACCGAATATTCCCTTTATCCAACCGCAGATATTACGGGGAAACCCATAGGCTTCCGCAGCTTCGATGAGTTCCTGGCTCTTTCCGCCGCTGATGAAAAGGTTGTTGAGGTCGACAGGAATTCTGCCTGCCGCAACCAGTATTTCCAAAGGAATGGTTGTGGTAAATCCGGTTCTGTTCACAGGACACTATTCTGTCTTGACAAAATTGAAATAAAGGAGCACTCCGCCGATGACCAGGCCACCCAAGACAAAAGGGAGGGTTGAAGAAAGAGAGAGTTCTTCTCCCGCCGGCGGGAAGGCAAAACGTACCAGCAGCATCACCGCAATAACGGAAAAGAGGGCAAGGAGTACAAACTTCGAGCGTTTAAATACCGCATAAAAAAATATGATCAGGAATCCACCGATAATCCAAGGATTTTCCATGGCGCTTTTCAGGGTCAGGTTCTGCAAAAACTTGATTACGTTCTCCGTCTCGAAGGGAGAAAGAGCATCCTTTGTTTTCGTGATCAGTTCCTGTTTTTCCATGGCCTATCCTCCCGGGGATAATGCGATAATGATTGTATCAATAGCAAATTTTTTCAAGCAATTAAAGAACAATATTACCAGGAGACACACTGCAACGACAATACTCTTGACAAAAAAGAGGCTGACAAACTAATATTGATAATTTAGCATGGAAATATATTGTTCATACAATCAAATATTTCATTTCCCTGGAACCAAACCCTGCATCCACCGTCAGGACCATGAATAATCCCCTCCAAGAAAAAGGACTGCATAACGTGTCCTGGAAAGCAATCGGCATATTCGACTCGGGAGTCGGCGGACTGACCGTTCTCAAGGAGATCATGAAAACACTTCCCCAGGAAGACACCCTGTACCTGGGGGATACCGCACGGGTGCCATACGGCACCAAGTCTCCGCAAACAGTAACCCGCTACGCCGTTGAAATCGCGACATTCCTCGAAAGCCGCGACATCAAGCTGCTGGTCGCCGCCTGCAACACCGTCTCGGCCGTTTCTCTCGAAGCCTTGAAACAACGATTTTCCCTGCCGATCGTCGGCGTCATCGAACCGGGGGCGCGACGCGCGGCGGCGGTCACCAAGACCGGCAAAGTCGGCGTCATCGGCACCGAGGGGACCATCAGGAGCAGCGCCTACACCAAGGCGATCAAGCGGATCAACCCGGACATCGAGGTCGTGACCCGCTCCTGTCCGCTCTTCGTACCGCTGGCCGAAGAGGGTTGGATCGATAACGAAGTGGCACGGCTCACCGCGGAAACCTATCTGCAGGATCTAAATAACAACGGGGTAGACACTTTGGTGCTCGGCTGTACCCACTACCCGATACTCAAGGACATTATCGCCGCCACCATGGGTCCAGGCGTGCAACTCGTTGATTCCGCGGAGGAAACCGCCCGCACTGTTGCTAAAATCCTCCATGACGCCGGCTTAATGCGGCCGCCTTCGGAACGGGGCAATCACCATTATTTCGTAACGGATGTCCCCGCCGGCTTTCTCAAGGTCGGCAGCCGCTTCCTTGGGGAAAACCTGCACGACGTCCACCAGGTAGGACTTGAAAAGGAAGGATGTGGGTAACGCCATGAAAAGACTAGGGTACAAGAGGCCCTTGAATGCTCGTGCCTTGTTACTGGTTGCCTTTTTTGCCGTGGCAGCCATCTTTGGCTCCATGATGCTGCACAAGTACCTGGCCAGTAAACAGGCAACCCAGGGTCCGGTACAGCCACAACCTGCCGGAACCGTGCCGGTCACCCTCTTTTTCGCGGCCCCGGACGGCTCCGGTCTCATACGGGAAACCCGGGAGATCGAAGGAGCCTGCAATGCCGACAGCTCACCGTGCATCCGTGCTATCCTCGAAGAACTGGCAAACGGCCCCCTCGGCGACCTGGCACCGACTATCCCCCAGAACAGCTCCTTTCGTTCCGTGCATATACTGGGCGATACCGCCGTCATCGATCTCGGCAGCAATCTGGTCGAAGGACTCCCGAGGGGCAGCTCCTCGGAAATGACCGCTGTCTATTCCATGGTCAACACCATAACATTCAATTTCCCGGCGATCAAAAAGGTGCGGTTTCAGGTGGAAGGCGGCACGGTCGCCACCCTTGACGGACACCTTGACCTGAGCAAACCGCTGGAACCGAATTTCGAACTGGAAAAACCGCAAGGATAACGGCACACTATCCGCAAACAGGCCGATAATAATTCTTGTACCCGGAGGAGACGACAGATGAAAGCCCCTTTTTTGGAAGCCATCAGAGAACGAGTGCTCGTACTGGACGGCGCCATGGGAACCATGCTCCAGGAGCGGGGGCTCAAACCGGGCCAGTCACCCGAAGAGCTCAACCTGACCCTTCCCGAAGTCGTGGGCAATGTTCATCGCGCCTATCGGGAGGCTGGAGCGGATATAATCGTCACCAACACCTTTGGTGGCAATCGTGAAAAACTTTCCCACTACGGCCTGGAAAACCGCCTCCGGGAAATCAACCAGGCCGCCGTTGCCATCGCCCGGCAGGCTGCCGGAGATGCCGCCTACGTCGCGGCGTCCATCGGACCGACCGGAAAGTTCGTGGCGCCGATCGGCCACCTCTCTTTTGACGCCATGGCAGCCATTTTCCGCGAGCAGGCGGAAGCCTTGGTCGATGCGGGTGCCGAGCTCGTTACCCTCGAGACGTTTCTCGACATCAAGGAGATTCGCGCGGCCGTCATTGCTATACGGGAAGTTGCTCCCGCAATTCCCATTATCGCGATGCTCACTTTTGATGACAAGGGAAGAAGCGTTCTCGGCACACCGCCGGAAGCCGCGGCCATTACCCTGGAAGCGGTCGGCGCCGACATCGTCGGCTCAAACTGCGGTCTCGGCGTCGACGGTATTTACGAAATCCTCCGCACAATGCGGCGCGTAACCGGGTGCCCGCTCATATCCCAGGCAAACGCCGGCTTGCCGATACTCAGGGACGGAAGAACCATCTTCCCGGGAACACCCGAGGAAATGACGGCCTACCATGACCGGATGCTGGACCTCGGGGTCCGCATAATCGGCGGCTGCTGCGGCACGACCCCTGACCACATCCGTGCCATGCGCGAAGCCCTCGCCGGAAAACAGCGACCATTCTCCCCTGCCCCGCCGGAACCAGGCGTAACCTGGCTTTCCAGTCGTTCCGAGGTTGTCGCCATCGGCGGCAATCATCCCGCCGCGATCATCGGCGAGCGTATCAACCCCACCGGGAAAAAGGCCTTTGCCGCCGAGCTTCGGGAAGGGAAGATTTCCTATATCCGTCGCGAGGCGACGGAACAGGCCGCGGCCGGGGCAACACTGCTCGACGTCAACGTGGGAACCCCGGGAGTCGATGAGCCGGCCACCATGGAGCAGGCCGTCTTCTGCGTTTCCGGCGCCGTCACCATCCCGCTGGTGCTGGATTCCTCCAATCCCGAGGCACTGGAACGGGGACTCAAGGCGGTGGACGGCAAACCGTTGGTCAACTCGGTTTCGGGCGAGGAAAAGAGCCTCCGGCGCGTGCTGCCCCTCGTGAAGAAATACGGCGCCGCGGTAATCGGCCTGACCCTGGACGAGACCGGAATCCCCGGTACCGCGGAAGGAAGAACAGCCATTGCGGCACGGATCCTCGAAGCGGCGCAGCGGCACGGCATTCCGCGGCATGATGTCGTCATAGACTGTCTCACGCTTACGGTAAGCGCCGAGCAACAGCAGGCCGTGAAAACCCTGGCGGCAGTCAAAATGGTGAAGGATACTCTCGATCTCAACACGGTTCTCGGGGTGAGCAATATCTCGTTCGGCCTCCCTTCGCGGCCCGTCATTTCCTCGACGTTCTTCGCAATGGCACTGCATGCCGGCCTCACCGCCGCCATCATCAACCCGAAGGAACAGGCGATGATGGATGCCTGGCGTTCAGCCATGGTGCTGCTGCAGAAAGACCCACGAGCCGCACACTACATAGAGGCTTACCGGAACCGCCAGGCAGCCGAGGCGCCAATGCCAGCCACCGCGGAAGCGCTCGACATAAGGGGACTCCTGGGCAAGGCGATTCTCGATGGCGACAAGGAGGGAGTTCGCGACCTGGTCGAGCAGGCATTGCGGGAAGGGCTTTCACCACTTCAGGTCAGCAACGAAGGGTTGTTGCCGGGGTTGGAGGAAGTCGGCCGACGCTTCGAAAAAAACCAGGTTTTCCTTCCCCAGGTCATGCTTTCCGCGGAAACGATGCAGACGGCCTTCACCCGCTTGAAAGAGGAAATGCAGCAGGGCTCCTTTGCTTCCGCGGGCAAGATCCTGATGGCGACCGTGGAAGGCGATATCCACGATATCGGCAAGAATATCGTCTGCACCCTCCTCGAAAACCACGGCTTCGAGGTCATCGACCTGGGCAAGAACGTTCCGGCACATCGAATCGTCACCGAGGCACGGGACAACAAGGTGGACGCGGTCGGTCTTTCCGCGCTCATGACCACGACGATGGCGGAAATGGAAAACGTTATCCGCAAGCTCCATGAAGAAGGCGTCAAAACCTTTACCATGGTGGGCGGTGCCGTGGTAACCGAAGACTATGCCAGGGAAATCGGCGCCGACCTGTATGCACGTGATGCCATGGAAGCGGTTGCAAGGGTTAAGAAACTCCTTGAAAATACAGCCTAATGAGTTGATTTTTCACCCATTTTCTTTCTTGCAACATTTTTTTCGGCATGCTACTTTTGCCAAGCCACACCTTACATTTCGTCCCCGACACGTGCTCACGCACCGGTATGAACAGGAAGTGAAACAATCATGGTACCAGGATATAACCACAATATTTTATACAAAGGTGTGGTTTTTCACGTCCAGACCGAAGACAGCGGCATCAACAAACCGCAAATAACCACCCTTCTCTATCGCGGCGGCACCATAATCGCCTCGACAAAAACCGATTATTCCGACATCATCACGGCGGAAATGCTCGACAAGGTAGTCGAAGACCTCATGAAAGAGCAGCACAAGAACATGATGCGGCGACTCAAAGCCGGAGAGTTCGACAGCCGCATTTTCCCCCAATCCGAAAACGGCTCTCAACCGGAAAGCCCCACCACCTCCGTGGAGACACCCCGGGAAGAGCGGCCGCCGCAGAAAAACAGCGAGCAGGAAAGCTCCACGCAGCCCGAAAAAACGCTCGACGAAATAATTTTCGATTACCTGGCGTCTACGAAAGATTGACAGCAGAAACAACAGCAAGAAAGGACCCGTTTTGGAGAAAGAAAAGATTGATTTTTTGGTGGAGAAGGCCCGCGACCTGCGGGTCTCGATCGTTAAGACGCTCCACAAGTCCCAGTCCGGGCACACTGGTGGCTCGCTTTCGGCGATAGACATCGTAACGGCCCTGTACTTTCACGTAATGCGGCACAACCCCGAGAACCCGCGCTGGGAAGAGCGCGACAGGTTCGTCCTGAGCAAGGGTCATGCGGCGCCGGCACTCTATGTGGCGCTCGCGGAAGCCGGCTATTTTCCGAAAGAGGACCTGATGATGCTCCGTCGACTCGGAAGCCATCTTCAGGGCCACCCCGACAGCAAGGGAACGCCGGGAGTAGAGGTGTGCACGGGATCCTTGGGACAAGGGCTGTCGATGGCAAACGGCATGGCCCTTGGGCTGCGACTCGACAACAGCAACGCCCGGGTCTATGCCCTGCTGGGAGACGGCGAACTGCAGGAGGGACAGGTTTGGGAAGCCGCCATGGCCGCGGCCCATTACCGACTCGACAATCTCTGCGCACTGGTGGATGCCAACGCACTCCAGATCGACGGCGAAGTGGAAAAAGTCATGAACGTCTTCCCCATCAGCGACAAGTTCCGCAGCTTTGGCTGGAACGTCATTGAAATTGACGGTCACGATATGAAGGCAATTCTCGAAGCCTTTGAAACCGCCAAGGTTTCAAAGGGAAAACCGACCATGATAGTCGCGACAACCGTCAAGGGAAAAGGCGTACCCCGCTTTGAACACAAGGCATCGTACCACGGTGTCGCCCCCAACGACGATGAACTGAGCGAAGCCCTCCTGTGCCTGGGCTGCTGCATCGAGGATTGACAGAAAGAAAGGAAAAGCACCATGAAGGCAACGAGGGAAGCCTACGGCGAAATACTCGCGCAGCTGGGCGAAACAAATAAAGATATTGTCGTACTGGACGCAGACCTTTCCGGTTCCACGAAAACAGCGGTTTTCGGCAAAAAATTCCCGGAACGGTTTTTCAACATGGGAATTGCCGAAGCCAACATGGTGGGTACCGCAGCCGGCCTGGCAGCCGCGGGCAAAATTCCCTTTGTCTCGACGTTCGCGATTTTCGCGGCAGGCCGCGCCTGGGAACAGATCCGGCAGTCGGTTGCCTATCCCAAGGCAAATGTCAAGATCGTACCTACCCATGGCGGCATAACAGTCGGCGAGGACGGTGGTTCTCACCAATCGATCGAAGATATCGCCATTATGCGGGCCATCCCGAACATGACGGTTATCGTCCCGGCCGATGCTGCTGAGACCCGCGGCGCCGTTGCCGCGGCGGCTGCCCACAAGGGTCCGGTTTACATTCGCCTCGGACGCAACAAGGTTCCTTCGGTGTTCCCGGAAGACCACGACTTCGTACTCGGCAAGGGATGCGAACTGACAGCCGGCAGCGACATGACCTTCGTCACGACGGGCATCATGACCGCGCAGGCGCTGCAGGCAGCAAAGCTCCTGGAAAAAGATGGAATTTCCGCCCGTGTCGTTCACATCTCGACGATCAAGCCCCTTGACCAGGATATCATCCTCAAGGCGGCCAGGGAAACCGGGGCCATCGTAACAGCCGAAGAGCACTCCATTATCGGCGGACTCGGATCAGCCGTTACGGAACTCCTCGCGGAGCACCAGCCGACGCTCGTCAAGAGAGTCGGCATCCAAGACCGTTTCGGGCTATCAGGAAAAGCGGAAGAGCTGCTCAAGTACTTCAGCCTCACCGCCGAGGATCTCGTTGACGCGGCGAAAGACCTCCTGGAACGGAAACAGTCCGCGTAAATTGAACCAACGGTTCGACGCCGGCATACCGTAACGGGTCGTCGTACCCGGCCCCTCGGGTGCCGGCTGCTTTCCCGGTAAACTTCCGACCGGGAATCACACAGAAAGGGGATCCGGGATGTACAAAGCCGTTTATGAGGAACCGATGCCTGCCGAAGGGGAACTGCCCTTCGAACTTCCCGAGTGGATAGCCTGCGCGCCCTTCGAACGATATCTCGGCATGCAGATCGAAGAAGCTTCGAACGGCCGGGCCGTGCTGTCAATGCCGTTCCTGGTAAAACTGGCTCAGGGCAAAGGGCTCATGCACGGCGGCGCGATAACCTCGCTGGCGGACACGGCCGTCGCCATGGCCATCAAATCGACCCTTCCCGAAGGAACCCATTTCGCGACCATCGAGCTGTCTCTTTCGTTCCACGCACCGGTCAGAAGCGGCATTGTCCGTGCCGTGGCAACCATTGTCGAGCGCGACGAACGAACCATCAAGGGGATGGCGGAAGTATTCGACGAGCACGGCAAAAAAACGGCGACATTCCATTCCACGTTCAAACTCAAAAGGCCCAAATAGACAAGGGCAGGGATTATCCCTGCACCTGCACCGTCCTCTCTCGCAAAATCTCACCATCCAGGCCGGTTAAATAGTAACGAGTTTGTACCTTCGCGTTCCAGCCCCCATTTTCTCTGCATGGTCCAGTTGAATCGTCCAGTCGATATCCGGTGACACGCCCCTGAACTTGTCCGCCCCCGGTTCAAATCCAGCCTGCAAGGCGGTATTCATGTTTCCCGGCGCCGCATTGACCAAATCGGCACATGCCTGATCGAGCGCGACCGGATCGGTTGAAGCACAAATGCCGATGTCATTGACTATGGGAGCATCAGCATGACCGTAACAGTCGCAGGCAGGGGAAACCTGGGTAATGAAGTTGAGGAAGAGTGACCGCTGCTCCTTGCCCACCAGCGCGCCGCGCGCATACTCAGCCATCTTCTTCATGACCAGCGGCGCGGCTTCATTCCATTGCACCTTCACCGCCTTGAGCGGACAGGTGGAAATGCAGCGGCCGCAACCGACACAGGCGTCCGGGTCGATGCAGGCACTGTCGGCGATGATCGTAATGGCGCCGTGGGCGCAAGCCCGAAGACAGGCCCCGCAGGCAGTGCACAGCTCTTTGTCGACAACCGGCGCCAGGGTCGAATGCTGCTGCATTTTTCCCTCCCGGCTCGAACACCCCATGCCGAGATTTTTCAAGGCACCGCCGAAACCCGTCAATTCATGACATTTGAAATGCGAGAGGGCGACAAGAGAATCAGCTTCAGCGATTGCCGATGCAATCCTTACCTTTTCAAAGAACTCCCCGGCAATCGGCACCTCAACCGCGGACTGTCCCCGCAGCCCGTCACACATTATCAGCGGTGCGCCGACAACAGCGTAGGCAAAGCCGTTTTCCACCGCACAGGTCAACGCCGCAACCGCATTTTTCCGTTCACCCGGGTACAACGTCGATGAATCGGTAAGAAACGGCCTGCCACCGCACTGCTTGATCTGTTCCACGACCTTGCGGGCAAACACCGGCCGAATGAAGGCATGGTTGCCCTTTTCTCCGAAATGGATTTTAACCGCCACGAGATCGCCGGCATCGACGATTTTCGCCAGGCCGCATTTCTCCAGGAGAATCGCTATCTTATCGAACAGGTTCTCCGTTTTGGAAGCCCTCATAGTAGAAAAAAACACGGTACTCTGCATGAAATTCCTCCACTTTTTTAAAAATTCTTCACTCTCAAGTATCAACGGGAATCGGCTTTGTGCAAGATTTATTATCGGGGAAGGTACGACTTTGGTATCGGACGGCATAAGAAAGGGATTGCGGTGGTTGGTAAAACAATGGTCTGAACACACAATTATTCCGGCCAGACGCAGAAAGTTCTCCATGAGTTTCCTGGATACTGGAATACATCAATGTAGGGGCAGACCCGTGTGCCTGCCCTGGGCGCACACACGGGTCTGCCCCTACAAGAGAGGATTACCTGTTTAAGCACCGAAGTAATATCATTTGCATGGTGCAAGGGCCGAGAGCTCGCATGCCTATTTACCGTAAAGATGGAATGGCTACTCAGACGTATTCGGAACGATTTCAATGAAATCGGCTGTTCTGATCACTCCACCACGCAGTACTTTGACAAAAATACCCTCGCGCGGCATCACACAGTCTCCTGCCTGGTGATAGATGGCACAGCGCGCGTGGCACTCTTTCCCTATCTGGGTTACCTCAAGCAGCGTCGCGCCAATGGTAAGCCTCGTGCCTATCGGCAACGACGGCAAATCAATCCCTTCCGTCGTGATATTCTCGGCAAAATCGCCGGTCGTGACATCAAGGCCTTTTTCCTGCATTTTCCTGATACTCTCAAGCGCAAGCAGGCTTATCTGCCGGTGCCAGTCTCCTGCATGGGCATCATTGACAATACCAAAATTCTCTCGAACGAGAACCTCTTGGATCGGCTTTTTCCGCTGACCTTTCTGCTCACTGATACACACCGCAACGACTTTTCCGGACATACGTGCAACTCCCTTTCACATTGGTTCCAATACAGTATCAACCGCCCACTTTCGACATGGAAAATGGTTTATGGCTCGATCCGTCATCGGCAATAAGATACTTGCCCGGTTTTTCGGTGACAATTTTCCTGAGAATTTTCTGCAACGCATCGACATCACCCAAACGCAAACAGGGTTTGAGATCGACTTCGGTGTCGGCAAAAAGACAATTTTTTACCATACCCTGGGAAGTGACCCTGATCCGATTGCAATCCTGGCAAAAATGCCCGGAGACCGCGGTAATGACTCCTATCGTACCAAGCGCCCCCTCAATTCTATAGTCGCGGGAAGGGCCGGACATTTCACTACGTTCAACCGTTTGCAAGCTGTATTTCTTTGCAATTAAGTCAAGAATATCTTTTCCTGAAAAGACCCGCGACTTCCACATTTCATCTTCCTGAGTGGGCATATATTCTATAAAGCGAACAGAGTATGGCTTTTTCAATGTCAGCGCAGCGAAATCAAGAAATTCATGATCATTGATTCCCCGCATCGCCACCACATTGATCTTAATGGGAAAACCGACTTCCTCGGCTCGTTCGATGCCGGCCATGACCTTGGCGAGGTTCCCGCCACGGGTAATAGCGGAAAAGTTCTCCGGTGAAAGTGAATCAAGACTGATATTCAGTCGCTGAACACCTGCGTCATAAAGATCGGCCGCCATCTCTTCCAGCAGGGAACCATTCGTGGTCAGCACCAACTGGCGCAAGCCGGGTATTTGAGACAACTCCCCGAGAAAGGGGACGATGCCGGTTCTGACGAGCGGCTCGCCTCCGGTCACTCGAATCTTTTCAATACCGAGTGGAACAACCGTGCGGGCAAGGAGAAGCAATTCCTCGTAACTCAATATGTCGTGGTGACTGACCTTGCAGACACCATCCTGCGGCATACAGTATATACATCTGAAATTGCATCGGTCGGTTACCGACAGCCTGAGATAATTGATTTTTCTGCCAAAAGAATCAACAAGAGACATGAGTGTCACCTTTCAAAATAGCTTCCTGCTGCAGTCTTACGACTGTCCGTGAAAAGTGCTCGCTGACCGTGCGAGTAAATACGCCTGTCAGCTGCATAATCTTTATGAATTCACTATGAACCGTGATTACTATAGGCAACTTTGCAGATAAAGTATAGACAAAAAAATACGGGCACTCAGGAGGAGTGCCCGTATTCCATGCCTTGCGGTAAATTGCCGCTTAGAAGTTCCAGAATTCGTCTATTTCCGCGTCACTGAAATCCCACACTGCATTGTGCGGAGGAACGGGCTCTTCGAAGAACTCGGGCAAACGGTCATCCTTGTTGTTCATGCCGGCTGCAAGATTAAATTCATGTTCGGTCTTCAAGATGTACTTTCCGAATTCAACAACGTCATCCGCCGTCAGATTCGTACCATACCGGGCATTGATCATCTCGTAAATTGCAGTAAAGCACTCGGGAATATCAAGGGCCGGGAAGGCAACGAAGATACAGAGTCCGCAACTGTCAACAGCGGCCGTTGCGATTTGTAGGTTTCTGGAAAGTTCAACCTGTCCTTCTTTTGAAAGCGGATCTACGAAACCGCCGACTTTCAGGATATTCGTGGCGATAGTGTAACCGGAAGTGTGGTCGGCGCCCATGGTGGACGTAGCGTAGGTAATGCCGATACCCTTGACCGCGCGGGGATCATATGCGGGGATACCCTGATTCTTGACGACCGGGATCCTGGTAAGGCCATACGTCCTGCCTACGGAGCCGGCGCCGTTGCCGAGAACACGACCAAGCGGCGTGCCTTTGCGAATATCTTCGTCATAGAGCTTGTATGCGCCTTTGCCATCGCCCCAGGGAAGAATTCCAGCTTCCATTGCAACGCTCATCAGGACGGCGCCTTCGATTGAATCGATACCGATGTCGTCCATGACCCAGTCGCAGCGGGCGATGTCGTCAAGATCGGAAATATTGCAGGCGCAGCCAAAGCCCCACACCGTTTCATATTCGAAACCGGAGGTAATATATTCGCCGGCTTTATCGACATAAATCTGCGAGCACTTGATGATACAGCCGGCATGGCAGCCATGGCTCGGATTTCCACCCCTGGCAACGATCGTGTCATGCAGGGTTTCACCACAGATATTCTGCGGATGATCGACTGTCCCGAAGCGGAAGTTTTTGGTAGGCAGACCACCCGCCTCGTTCAGGATGTTGATCAGAACGTCGGTACCGTAGGTGGGCAGACCCTGACCGGTAACAGGATGATCAAGCATTGCTTTAGCAAATATCCTGGCCTGTGTCTTGAATTTCTCGGGATCGGCGATGGTAACGCCCGGGCCGCCGTTGTCGTCGATGGTAATGTACTTGACCTTCTTCGAACCCATGACCGCACCGCCGCCACCGCGACCATGGCTGCGGATATTGCCGTCGGGATCTTTTACCGAGATATTGGCGGCAGCCATCCGGAATTCACCCGCGGGTCCGCAGATGAGTATGCCGATCTTCTTGCCGAGCCGTTCGCTCACTGTGTTGATCAGCTCATAGTTGCCTTTACCAAGAAACTCGGAGTCTTCCTTGATTACAGCGCCATCTTTGTTGATATGGATGCTGTACCATTTGTCTTCTGCCGGCATTCCTTCGATGATAACCGCCTTGATGCCGAGCCTTTCCAAATTCTGCGCAGCAGTGCCACCGGCATTACTTTCCTTGATGCCGCCGGTCAGAGGGCTCTTGAAGCCAGCTGAAAGACGACCGGAGTTCGCGGCCGAGGTGGCAGTAAGAAGACCAGGGGCAAAAACCAACTTGTTGTACTTGCCCAGCGCATCGCAGGTCGGTGGTACTTCTTTGGCAACGATCGTCGAGGTAAGACCGCGACCACCGAGACCGGCCCACTCCGCCGGCACTGCCTCAACAGCAGTTGAGAGGTTCGTCATGTTGATACGAAGAATCTTTTCTCCCATAAAATTTTCCTCCATTCCCATTCTTTTTTCTGATTTTGAAGCTGCCCGGAACTACTTATGAAAAAAACATACCATAAGTTGAAAAAAAAATAAAACCATTATTGTCAAGGTACTACTCATGTCTGGTTTCCATAGAAAAAACAACATATTTTCTCTATTTATTTTCCAATTTCAAAATTATGTTCTAAAACACACAACGGTCCACTGCCAGGAACACCCGATTTCGTTATATATCACTCAATACCGTGATGTACCATAACAAGACAAATTAATAATATTGGGATATTACATCATAATATTAGAACAGTTCTTTGCTCTTGGAAAACTGCACCCCGTCATCGACAGAGTTCCAGATTGCAGGGCAATCAAGCGCTGTATCGACAAGGCTTTGAATTAAGGCAGGGATTATTCAATCTGATACCGGCACGTGGAGATAAAAGTTGGGGGTGGCGTTTGCCACCCCCGGGGTAAAACACGAAACTACATATTTAATGCATGTCTAATTACATAGCGTCCTTGAAGATTGCGATGACTTCGTCAAGAGTAGCAGTACGCGGATTCATGAGCTGGCAAACGTCTTTCTTCGCGTTTTCAGCCATGATCTTGAGGTCTTGCTCTTTTACGCCGAGAGTGGTCAGGTTCGGCGGAATGCCGATTTTAGCGGACAGAACCTTGATGGCGTCAATGGCTGACTGTGCAGCGTCAACTACGGACATACCGTCAGTAACCACGCCCATTGCCTTAGCGACGTCGGCAAGACGCTCTTTAGCGCCGATCAGGTTGAATTGCTCAACATGCGGCAGCAGGATAGCATTGCAAACACCGTGCGGCAGGTTGTAGAAGCCGCCCAGTTGGTGAGCCATTGCGTGAACGTAGCCGAGACCGGCATTGTTGAATGCCATGCCGGCGAGGAACTGCGCCCAAGCCATACCGTCACGTGCTTCGAGGTCGGAGCCGATTGCAACGGCGCGAGGCAGGTTCTTGGCGATCAGCTCGATGGCCTTGATGGCGCATGCGTCGGTGATCGGCTCGGCGATGGTGGATACATAAGCTTCAACAGCGTGGGTAAGGGCATCCATACCGGTTGCCGCGGTCAGTGCGGGAGGTTTGCCAAGCATGAGAACGGGGTCAACGATACATACTTTTGCAGTAACACGCCAGTCAACGATAGCCATCTTGACTTTGGTATCGAGGTTGGTGATGATGCAGAAACGGGTCATTTCGGAAGCGGTACCCGCGGTCGTGTTGATGGCGATGTAAGGGATAAATTCGCCAGTAGATTTATCGAGACCTTCAAAGTCACGAATGTCCATACCGGGGTTGGATACCATGAGGCCAATACCCTTGCCGCAGTCATGGGAGCTGCCGCCGCCCAAGGAAACGAGGGAGTCGCAACCGTTGTCTTTGAAAACTTTTACGCCGTCACGTACGCTAA
>JAXGWF010000039.1:0-33917 GCA_040773465.1 Geobacteraceae bacterium
GTCTCCTCGACAGAGCCCTGCTATGCCTGCGTCGCCACGCCTTGCCAGGAGCCAAAACTCCTCGGAATTCATGCGGCGAACTAACCGCACGGGACACTAGGCCGAAAAAACAACAAGGCCTTCCGGTCGGTGACGGAAGGCCTTGATTTTACATGGTGCCCAGGGACGGAATCGAACCATCGACACGAGGATTTTCAGTCCTCTGCTCTACCGACTGAGCTACCTGGGCAAAAGAGACCTCAACTTATATACGTAATCGGTGCTCCTGTCAATATATTTTTCCAGCCTACGCCCGCGAAATGAATCGGCCGTCGCGGGTGTCCACCTTGATTTTTTCCCCTGCTTCCAGATAGGGCGGGACCTGGAGCCGCAACCCGGTCTCCAGGACGGCCTCCTTGGTCTGGGCCGTAGCCGTGGCATGTTTCATAGCGGGAGCCGTTTCGGTAACGAGCAGCTCCACGACCATGGGCAGGTCCACGTTAACGAGCCTGCCCTGAAACAGACCGAGAATGACCTCGGTCCCTTCCAGGAGATAGGGGGCAAGGGGGGCGAAGTCGTCTTCGTTTACTTCGAACTGCTCGTAGTTTTCCAGGTCCATGAAGACGCCGTTGCTACCGTCGGCATAGAGGAATTGTCCCTTGTGCCGTTCGAAATCAGCCTCGTCAACCTTGTCTCCGGAGCGAAACGTTTTTTCCAGCACTTGCGAGGTGAGCAGATTGCGGTACTTGGTTTTGACCATGGTGTTGGCTCCCCGGGCCGACGGGGATTGAAACGCTACATCGATAATTACGCAGGGAGCGCCATCGATCTGGATGACGAGTCCTTTTTTGAATTCGGAAGTTGTTATCATCTAATTGGTCCCTCTTTGGTATGAAGTTTTGATTTTTTTACCATAGAACGAAAAGAAAACTCAACTCTTCACGTGGGAGGGTGTCTGCCAGGCTCGGCTTGAAGCGAAAAGAATAGTACAGTAAAGTGTAGTGGATGCGGATGCGGCAAGACGTTTCCTCGGCACATAACGTTTTCAAGAAAATGCCGGGTAACGAACCGGAGGATTACATATATGCATGACTGGCATTCCCGCGACGTGGCGGATGTCCTGGAAAAGCTCGAGACGGACGCCGATGCCGGGCTGACGCCGGCGGAGGCGCAAGCCCGCCTGGCCCGCTATGGCGCCAACGAACTGCGGGCGGCCCGACGGATTTCGCCGTGGGCGATTTTTCTTGAACAATTCAAGAACGTTCTCATTCTTATCCTGCTGGTTGCGACCGGTATCTCGGCCTTTCTCGGCCACGGCACCGAAGCAGTCGTCATTACGGTGATCGTGCTGTTTGCGGTGATCCTCGGTTTCGTTCAGGAATATCGGGCCGAGCGCTCCATTGATGCGCTGCGAAAAATGGCCGCCCCCGCGGCGCAGGTGATACGTGAAGGTACGGAACTCCAGGTGCCCGCCCGTACCGTGGTGCCGGGTGATATCGTCCTGTTGTCGGCCGGCAACCGCATTCCGGCGGATGTCAGGCTCCTGGAATCCTTCAACCTCAGGGTCGAGGAGTCGTCACTGACGGGAGAGTCCCTGCCGGTGGAAAAACAGGTGGCAACCCTTGCCGGGGCAGAGGTTGCGCTCGGCGACCGGCGAAATATGGCCTACGCCGGTACTACGGTATCCTATGGCCGGGGGCGTGGCGTGGCGGTCGCTACCGGCATGAAGACCGAGTTCGGCAGGATCGCCGAGATGCTGCAGGCGGTGGAAACCGGGCGGACGCCGCTGCAGAAGAATCTGGACAAAATCGGCAGGGTGCTGGCCTGGACCGCCCTGGTGGTTGTTGCCCTGATAGTCGTTGCCGGGCTGCTGCGCGGCATGCCGTTCCTGGAGATGTTCATCTTCGGAATCGCCCTGGCGGTAGCCGTTGTGCCCGAGGCCCTGCCGGCCGTTGTCACCATCTCGCTGGCGCTGGGGGTCCAGCGCATGGTGCAACGCAACTCCCTCATCAGGCGGCTGCCGGCGGTGGAAACGCTCGGCAGTACTTCGGTGATCTGTTCCGACAAGACCGGAACCCTGACCCGGGACGAAATGACCGTACGGTCGCTCTATGTTTCCGGTGAGATCTGGCGAGTATCCGGCGAGGGGTATGAACCGAACGGCGTCTTTACCCGCGACGGAGAGGAGGAAAAGCCATCGGCTTCCCTGGAGTTGCTGCTGCGGGCTGCTGCCCTGGCCTCGGACGCCCATCTCGCGTTCGACGAAGAAAGCGGCTCGTGGCAGGTCAAGGGCGATCCCACGGAAGGAGCGCTGGTGGTGGCGGCGGCCAAGGCGGGAATGGCCAAGACCGAACTGGACCGCCAGTTCCCACGCGTCGAAGAGATACCATTCAGTTCCGAGGCGAAGCGCATGACCACGTTGCACCAGGTGCCCGACGGGGTATGCGCCTACGCCAAGGGCGCTCCGGAGGTCATCCTCGCTTCCTGCTCACGCCAGTTGCTCGGCATGGAGAACGTTTTTCTCGATGACGAGGAAAAGAGCGCAATTGTCGAAGCGGCAACCGGCATGGCCGGTGAGGCGCTGCGGGTCCTGGCCTTTGCCTGGAAACCGCATGCCCGTCTCGAAGATGCGGAAGAGGGGATGGTTTTTCTCGGCCTGGTCGGGATGCTCGATCCGCCCCGACAGGAGGCAAGGAGCGCCGTTGAGCAGTGCGGCAGGGCGGGTATCAGTGTTCGCATGATTACCGGCGACCATCCCCTGACGGCCCGGGCCATTGCCGACGAGCTGGGAATTTTGAAGAGCGGTCAGGTGCTGACCGGCCGGGATCTCGATCAACTGGACGATGAGGATCTTGCCCGCGCGACCGGAAAGACCGAGGTCTATGCCCGCGTTTCCCCGGCGCACAAGCTCCGGTTGGTGGAGGCCCTGCAGAAAAAGGGCTTCGTGGTGGCCATGACCGGTGACGGCGTCAATGATGCGCCTGCCCTGAAAAAGGCCGATATCGGCATCGCCATGGGAATAACCGGAACGGATGTGAGCAAAGAGGCGTCCGCCATGACGCTGCTCGACGACAATTTCGCCTCCATCGTGGCGGCGGTGGAGGAGGGGCGCGGCATCTTCGACAACATCAAGAAGTACCTGATGTACCTGATTTCTTCCAACGTCGGGGAAATCCTGCTGATGGCGGGCGCAACGGTTGCCGGATTGCCACTTCCCCTGAACGCCGTGCAGATTCTTTACGTGAACCTCGTCACGGATGGTCTTCCAGCCATTGCTCTTGCGGTTGATCCTCCGGCGTCCGACCTTATGCAACGCCCTCCGCGCAGTCCGCAAACCGGTGTCTTTACGCGTCCCGTCGTCATCCTCATGGGCATGGGCGGCGCCTGGTCGGCGATCGTCAACCTGGCGGTATTTGCCGGTGCATTGCATGTCGGCTACCCGGTCGAGAAGGCGATGAGCATGACCTTCGTGTCGCTCGTGCTGATCCAGTTCCTCAAGGCATACAACTATCGTTCCGATCATATTTCGGTCTTTACTAAGCCATTTGTCAACAAGTGGCTGAATCATGCGATTTTCTGGGAACTGGTTTTGCTGTACCTGACCCTGACCCTTCCCGTGCTTCGGGATGTCTTCGGCATAGCATCCCTGACACTCCTGGAGTGGGCCTGTCTCGGTGCTGTCGCGGCAAGCGTCGTTCCGGTCATCGAATTCGGGAAATGGCTTGTCCGGACCGAGCATCTGCGGGGGTGACGGTTGCCGTTGCACGGTGCGGGAGGGATCCGCGGAAGAAAAAATTCTGATTCCTGCTTCCCGACGTGCTATAACAGAATAACGACAGAAACAGGCAGAAGGAATCGGAATGAAAATCATGCATAACCTGAACCCCCGCCAGAAGGAGGCGGTGCTCCACGGCAAGGGGCCGCTGCTGATCCTGGCAGGCGCCGGATCGGGAAAGACCCGGGTCATCGTCCATCGCATCGCCCACCTGATACGGGAACAGGGAGTGCCTCCCCGCAACATACTCGCCGTAACCTTTACCAATAAAGCGGCCGCCGAAATGAGGGAGCGGGTGGAGAGGCTTCTGGCCGGGGGGGAAGCCCCCCTCATCGCCACGTTCCACTCAACCTGCGTCCGCATCCTGCGCAGGAATATCCAGCACCTGGGCTACTCTGCCAATTTCGCCATCTACGACGACAAGGACGCCGAACGGCTGTTGAAGGAGATTGTCCGCGAACAGAATCTGGACGAGAAGAAGTATCCGCCCCGCATGTTCGCCGCGGCTATCGATGACGGCAAGAATGCCGGCAGCGGCCCGGAGGACGTGCCGACCGGCGATCCGGTCGGTGACATGATCGCCCGAGTCTACACCGCCTACCAGGAGCGCTTGAAGCGATGCAATGCCCTCGATTTCGGCGACCTGATCATGCTCGCCGTCAGGTTGTTCGAATCCCATCCCGAAATCCTCGAGCAGTACCGCGAACGCTTTCAATGGATCCTGGTGGACGAATACCAGGATACCAATCCCATCCAGTACCGCCTGGTACGACTGCTTGCCGGGGAGCGGATGAACCTGTGCGTGGTGGGTGATGACGACCAGTCCATCTACCGCTGGCGCGGGGCAGACATCAGGAATATCCTGGATTTCGAAAAGGATTTCCCCGGGGTGACGGTGGTGAAGCTGGAACAGAACTACCGGTCGACCCAGAACATACTTACCGCCGCCGGAAAAGTGGTCGCAAAGAACCGGGGGCGCAAGGGGAAAACGCTCTGGACGGAAAACCCTTCCGGAGACCGGATCGCCTACCGCCGTCTCGACAATGAACGGGAAGAAGCCCGTTTCGTCTGTCGGGAGATCGAACGGCATATGCATGCGGGCCGGAAGCCGATCGATATCGCGGTTTTCTACCGGACCAATGCCCAGTCCCGCGTGCTGGAAGATGCGCTGATGGGTGCAGGGGTCACCTACCACATGGTGGGAGGCATGCGGTTCTACGAGCGGATGGAGATCAAGGATATCCTTGCCTACCTGAAGTCCCTGGACAACCCGGCGGACGAGGTTTCCCTCAAACGGATCATCAACACCCCGCCGCGGGGCATCGGCGGCGTCACCTTCGACAAGGTCGCCGATCTTGCCGTCAACCGGGGAATCCCTTTTGTCCGGGCACTGCGGGAAGCCGCTACGGGAGATCTCCTTGCCAGGGGACCGCGGGCGAGAGTGGCGGACTTCGTCGCGCTCATGGACGGTTTCGCGGACCTGGTGCCCGCGCTTTCCCTGCCGGAGCTGGCCACTCGTGTTATCAAGGATTCCGGGTATGAAGCCCGCCTCAAGGAGGAGCGGACCGAGGAAGCGAAGGACCGACTCGATAACCTGCGGGAGCTCCTTGCCGCCCTTGACGATTTCGAGCGGACCAGCGAAGAGAAAGGGTTGTCGGCTTTTCTCGAGCAGGTGGCGCTTATTTCCGATATTGAGCGGGGCGACCGCAACCCTGATTCGGTGACGCTCATGACGCTCCATGCCGCCAAGGGGCTCGAGTTTCCCGTCGTGTTCATGACCGGCATGGAGGAGCGTCTCTTTCCCCACGTGCGGGCCCTGGACGACCCGGAGCAGATGGAGGAGGAGCGGCGTCTCTGCTACGTGGGTATGACACGGGCCCGGGAGCGGCTCTATCTTTCCAATGCCCGCCGCCGGCATTTTTACGGACAGGAGCAGTTCAATTCCCCCTCGCGCTTTCTTGGCGACATCCCGAAAGACCTCCTTGAAATGCAGGAGGAATACCAGGCCGGCTTCGGCTGGGGCAGTGCCCCATCGGCAGGGAACGGCAGGAAAGAGGAAAACGGCTGGGAGCAGGCCATGGAATTTTCAAAGCAGTATGCCGTGACGTCCGAAGACGATGAATTTCCCGACAACGAGGTCCAGGTGATCCCCGAAGGGGATGAGATCTTTATCGGCATGCGCGTGCGGCACCGCAAGTTCGGTCCCGGTACCATCCGCAGGATGGAAGGGACCGGGGACAACGGGAAGGTCATCGTCTGGTTCGACGCCGGCGGCCCGAAGAAGCTTCTGCTGCGGTTTGCCGGACTGGAGAGGATTTGAGAAGCAAGTATGAAGTATGAATTATGAAGGATGAAGTATAAAAAACCGAGGCGCTCCGCTCAGGCGCAGGCGTGAAGACGGGGGCTCTGGTATGCCGGATGAGGCCGGGCTCAGAACCGGTTGTCTTTTTTCGCCGATCATGATAGAAAAATCTTTTTATTATTACTGGATATTTCCCTTTTTGGAGTAGAACGATGAAGATTACGCGGGAGCAGGTGGAACACGTGGCGCGGCTGGCGCGGCTGGAGCTGACCGAGGAGGAAAAGAACCTCTTTACCGGCCAGCTGGACAGTATCCTCGCCTATGTGGACAAGCTGAAAGAACTGGATACCGAGGGCATCGTGCCGACGTCGCATGCGGTGCCGATGGAAAACGCCTTTCGCGAGGACGAGGTCGCCACTTCCATTGGGGTGGAAAATGCCCTTGCCAACGCCCCGGACCGCTCGGAAAGCTTTTTCCGGGTGCCGAAGGTGATAGAATGATAAATTGGTGGGTAGCCGTTTGGCCGCCCTTTGAACACGCGAACATGCGGGTTTTTTTATTTGTTGATGTTCCGTTCTCTGTAGGGGCGGACCCGCGTGTCCGCCCTTCTTTGTGAATCGGACCGAATAAATTGGGCGGACACACGGGTCCGCCCCTACAAATGATGGAGATTCCTTTTATGGAACTACACGAACTGACCATACATGAGCTGCACGAAAAATTGAAGAACAGGGAGGTTTCGTCGGTCGAGGCGACGAAGTCGTTGCTGGGCCGGATCGATGCGGTGGAGGACAAGGTGAAGTCCTTTATAACGGTGACACCGGAGGAGGCCCTGAAAAACGCCGAAGCGGCGGACCGGAGAATCGCCGCCGGCGACATGGACGTGCTGACCGGTATTCCCCTTGCCCTGAAGGACATCTTCCTGACAAAGGGGATTCTCACCACCTGCGCCTCGAAGATCCTGTCAAACTTCATTCCTCCCTACGATGCCACCGCTACCGCCAAGCTCAGGGAACGGGGCATGGTCCTGCTGGGCAAGCTGAATCAGGACGAATTCGCCATGGGCTCGTCAACCGAGACCAGCTGGTTTGCCAAGACACGAAACCCCTGGAACCCGGACTGCATTCCCGGCGGTTCCTCGGGTGGTTCCGCGGCGGCCGTCGCCGCCCAGCAGGCAATTGCAACTCTGGGAACCGACACGGGCGGCTCCATTCGCCAGCCGGCGTCTCATTGCGGCTGCGTGGGGCTCAAACCCACCTATGGCCGCGTTTCCCGGTACGGCGTCATCGCCTTTGCCTCGTCCCTCGACCAGGTGGGTCCCATCACCCGGGACGTGACCGACGCGGCGATCATGCTCGGCGCCGTGGCCGGCTACGATCCGAAGGATTCCACCAGTGTCGATACGCCGGTGCCCGATTACCGCAAGGCCCTTACCGGTGACGTCAAGGGGCTGCGCATCGGCCTGCCGCGCGAATACTTCATCGAGGGTCTGGACCCGGACGTGAAGAAGGCCATGGACGAAGCCATCGCCACCTTCCGCTCGTTGGGCGCCGAATTCGTGGAGATGTCTCTGCCCTATACCGATTACGCCATCGCGGTCTACTACCTGGTCGCCACCGCCGAGGCCAGCTCCAACCTGGCCCGCTATGACGGCGTCCGCTTCGGCCACCGCAACCCGGATGCCCGCGGCCTGCTGGACATGTACATGATCAGCCGCGACGAAGGCTTCGGCGCGGAGGTCAAGCGCCGTATCATGCTCGGCACCTATGCCCTTTCCTCCGGCTATTACGATGCCTATTACCTGAAGGCCCAGAAAGCACGGACCCTGATCATGCAGGATTTCATCAAGGCTTTCGAGTCCCTCGACCTGATCCTCACCCCGGTGGCCCCGACCCCGGCGTTCCGGATCGGCGAGAAGATCGACGACCCGCTCCAGATGTACCTGTCCGACATCTTTACCATCCCGGTGAACCTGGCCGGTACCTGCGGCATCTCGGTGCCCGCCGGTCTGAGCAGCGACGGCCTGCCCATCGGGCTGCAGCTGATCGGCAGGCACTTCGGCGAGGAAACCATCCTCCGGGCGGCCCATGCCTTCGAGCAGGCCACGGAATGGCACAGGAAAAAAGCGCAAATCTGATCCCATTGTAAAATTACCGGAGAATCTTTATGAAATACCAACCCGTCATCGGACTGGAGGTCCACGTCCAGCTCCTTACCAACACCAAGATCTTCTGCGGCTGCTCCACCCGCTTCGGCTCCGAGCCCAACTCCCAGACCTGCCCGGTCTGCCTCGGCCTGCCGGGCGCCCTGCCGGTGCTCAACAAGAAAGTGGTGGACTTCGCCATCCGGGCCGGACTCGCCACCAACTGTTCCATCGAGCCGCGCAGCATCTTTGCCCGCAAGAATTATTTCTATCCCGATTTGCCCAAGGGTTACCAGATCAGCCAGTACGAGCTGCCCATCTGCCAGCACGGCCACCTGGACATCGAGGTCGACGGGGAGACGAAGCGGATCGGCATCACGCGCATCCACATGGAGGAGGATGCCGGCAAGCTGGTGCACATGGAGACCATGGATGCCGGGGAAAAATCCTACGTGGACCTGAACCGGGCCTGCACGCCGCTGCTCGAGGTGGTTTCCGAGCCGGACATGCGCAGTGCCGACGAAGCGGTTGCCTATCTGAAGAAGCTTCACCAGATCGTCACGTACCTGGGGATCTGCGACGGCAACATGGAAGAAGGAAGCTTCCGCTGCGACGCCAACGTATCGCTGATGCCGGTCGGTTCCGACAAGTTCGGCATCCGCGCCGAGCTGAAAAACATCAACTCCTTCCGCTTTGTCAAGCAGGCCATCGAGTACGAGATCGAGCGGCAGGCCGACATCCTCGATGATGGCGGCACGGTGATCCAGGAAACCCGCCTGTTCGATCCGGCCGCTGGCACTACCCGCTCCATGCGCGGCAAGGAAGAGGCCCACGACTACCGCTATTTCCCCGACCCGGACCTGGTGCCGCTCGTCATTTCCAGCGACTGGATCGAGGCGGTCCGGGCATCGCTGCCGGAACTGCCGGATGCGAAGAGGATGCGCTTCCAGGAAGAGCTGGGTCTGCCGGAATACGATGCCGAGGTGCTGTCGGCTTCGCGCGACATCGCCGACTACTTCGAGGCCTGCGTTGCGCTCTATCCCCAGGCGAAACCGGTTGCCAACTGGGTAATGGGCGAGGTGTTGCGGGCGCTCAATGAAGATGGTCGCGGGTTTGCCGATTGCCCGGTAACGCCCCGCCTGCTGGCCGAGATGTTGAAGCTGGTGGAGAAGGGCACCATCTCCGGCAAGATCGCCAAGACCGTGTTCGAGGAGATGTACAAGACCGGCAAGGAGCCGGCGCAAATCGTCGAGGAAAAGGGGTTGGTGCAGGTGTCCGATACCGGCGCCATCGAGAAGATCATCGATGAAGTTCTGGCGGCCAACCCCGACAACGTGGAGCAGTACCGGGGCGGCAAGGAGAAGCTGTTCGGTTTCTTCGTCGGCCAGGTGATGAAGGCCAGCAAGGGCAAGGCCAACCCGGCCCTGGTCAACGAGCTGCTGAAAAAGAAACTGCAGGGCTGATCCTGCCCCTGCCAAGGGTATGGGGAATACCGGGGAGGATCGCATGATAATCATCGATGGTTCCCGGGGAGAAGGGGGCGGCCAGGTTCTGCGCACCTCACTCACCCTTTCCCTTGTTACCGGGCAGCCGTTCCGCATCGAGAAAATCCGGGCGGAACGGCAGAAGCCCGGATTGCGGCGCCAACACCTGACCGCGGTCACCGCTGCCGCCGAGATTAGTTGTGCCCGGGTGAACGGCGCCCGCCTGGGATCGCAGTTAGTGGAATTTTACCCGCGCTCCGTCAAGGCGGATTCATATCATTTCGATATCGGTACGGCCGGAAGCTGCACGCTGGTTCTGCAGACCGTCCTGCCGCCCCTCCTTACCGCCGCTTCCCCTTCGAAACTGCTGCTCGAGGGGGGAACACACAACCCCGGCGCTCCGCCGTTCAATTTCCTCTGTCATGCCTTCCTGCCGCTCATCCGCCGCATGGGGCCGCGTGTTTCGGCAACCCTGCAGCGCGCCGGCTTCTATCCTGCCGGCGGTGGTCGTATCAGTGTCGCCATCGAACCTTCTTCCCACCTGGTACGCCTCGACCTGCAAGAGCGGGGTGCGATTCTCGAACGATCGGCAAAGGCCGTGGTGGCGCGGTTGCCCCGCTCCATTGCCGATCGGGAACTGGCAGTGGTGCGCGAAACCCTCAAATGGCCTGAAGCGTGCTGCGAGGCAGTCGAGGAGCAATCGTCACCGGGCCCCGGCAATATCCTCGTGCTCGGGATCGTCAGCGAGCAGGTGTCGGAGGTCTTCACCGGTTTCGGCGAAAAGGGGGTGCGCGCGGAATGGGTGGCGGAAGCGGCTGTCCGGGAGGCGCAACGGTACCTGGCGGCCGGGGTTCCGGTCGGGCCGCATCTGGCCGATCAGCTGCTCGTGCCGATGGCCCTGGCGGGGGGCGGCAGCTTCCGCACCATTGCCCCGACCCGCCACTTGCTGACAAACGCCGAGGTGATTCGCCGATTTCTCCCCGTTGAAATCAGCGTGAAGCAGGTGACCGAGAACTGCTGGGATGTTCGGGTTAACGGCGGGTAGGCTCTTGCGAATTGCGTGTTTACGGCGATTTCGGGGTGCTCACGAAGATCGCCCCGTTTTATCTTCAGCACTGTTTTTTTGTGGGGCCGGGTTTTCGTGGGCCATCCCGGTTTGCCTGGCCTGTCGCCAGGGGATACCAATTAAGCATATCTTTTTCCCAATTCCAAAGATTATACCGTTATCCCGTCCAGCCGGTGAAGGCCCGACTCGCGGGCCATGGCAACTGCCTGCCGGAATTCGTCGCCCCTGATTCGCCGATCCAGGGGCGGGTTTTCCGCGGCCTTGAAACAGGGGTGGTACTGGTCCATCATGTTGACATAGGTGTCGGGGGATAGCTCACGGGCAATGAATTCGACTACCGTGCGGGTTCCGGCAAGTCCATCGGGGAGCACCAGGTGTCGGACCAGGAGCCCGCGCCGGACGATGCCCCGCTCGTCGATGACCAGGTCACCCACCTGGCGATGCATTTCTCTCAATGCGGTTTCTGCGGTTACAACGTAGTGCGGCACGCCGGAGAGGCGCTGCGCCGTAGTGCTGTCGCCATACTTGAAATCGGGCATATAGATATCGAAGATGCCTTCCAGCAGGCGCAGAGTTGCCGGTTCTTCGTAGCCGCCGCAGTTGTAGACGAGCGGCACGTCGAGGCCCCCTTCGATGGCGTACGGCAGCGCGGACAGGATCTGCGCCACCTGGTGGGTGGGGGTTACGAAGTTGATGTTATGGCAGCCTTGTCGGTGGAGGGAGAGCATCATCGCGCCCAGTTCCGGCGCCGACACTTCCCGACCGTGTCCCAGTTGGCTGATGTCGTAATTCTGGCAGAACAGGCAGGCGAGATTGCAGAAGGTCAGGAAGATGGTGCCGCTGCCGCATGACCCGACCAGGGGACGTTCTTCGCCGAAGTGCGGGCCGTAACTCGATACCATGGGGAGTGCCCCGGTACGGCAGGCGCCCTTTTCCCCTTTCAGTCGGTTGACATGGCAGTGCCGCGGGCAGAGAGTGCAATCGGCGAGGATTTCGCGGGCAGCTGCGATCCTTTCCGCCAGTTCGCCGTTTCCGTGCAGCTTGAGGTACCCGGGCTCAGTTATTTCCATTGCATATCTCCTTGCGCGGATAATGAGTTCGCAACAGACCCGGAAGCCGCGATGATTCATTCCGGACCGCTTGTGAAAAGCATGAATGCCTGGTTTTTGCACCGGTATCAATGGCGTCTTCCCGCGACCGGGTTTCGGGAGACTGTTCCGATGCGGGAGGTTTCCAAGAAATTGTACAGCAACATAGTAGAAATAGCATCCGCGCTATTCTCAGCAGCCTCTTATGGTCCGGCCGCAGCGAAATGCATCGCTTGTCGTTTTGGCGGGGCACTATGGCGTTGTTGTGGTATGCTTGATGCGGACAGTCGAATGGCAGCTGCGGGAAGGCTTTTGCCCGGGAATGTTTGTGACGGGGAATATCGGTTCCTCGTGAATGGAATGTGGAAACCGGTGATCAGGGGAGGGATGACGATGCTCTTTTCAATGCGATTGGTTGTGTTGATGTCGATTTGTGCCGTGCTGGCGGGTTGTTTCCAGGTGGAGACGACGGTTCGGGTGAACCCGGACGGCAGCGGTACCGTCGAGGAAAAAATGCTTCTCAGTAAACAGATGGTCGATCAGATGGATCAAATGGCACGGGCTTTTGCGGAACCTGATGAAAAACCGAAACCTTTTTCCCTGTATGATGCGAAAAAACTTCGGGAACGGGCCGTCGGGATGGGGGCGGGCGTCACATTCGTTTCCGGTGAGCCGCTGGAGGAAAACGGTTTCAAGGGGTATCGGGTGGTCTATTCCTTCAAGGATATCAACACGCTGAAACTGAGTCAGAAGGGTGACGGACCGATGTCGGGAAAGAATGCCGAAAAAGAAGGGGACGAAAAGCCGATCCGCTTTCGGTTTACGCCGGGGCGGGAAGCGTGCCTCGAGGTGATGCAGCCGCGATCGGAAAAAAAGACGGTTCCGGCCGCTTCCGATTCGGCACGGGAACCAGCGAAGGAACAGGCGTTGCCACTGAACCCCGAGCAGGAAAAGGCAATGGCTGAAATGCTGCAGGGAATGAAATTTTCCCTTGCCATAGAGGTCAACGGAAGCATCAAGGAAACCAATGCCACGTATCGGGACGGCAATCGGGTAACGCTCTTCGAATTCGATCTTGGTCGCATGGCGCTTGATGCGGAAAAACTGAAGTTGCTGCAGAAGGTCGAGCCTGCTTCCCCGGAAGAGGCGAAAGAGATGCTGAAGGCTTTGCCCGGGGTCAAGGTTGAATTGAATGAGCCCGTGGAACTTGTGTTCGTCCGCTAGAAACGGTTGACCCGGACCCGTGGTTCGATTGCCTGAACCTTGATCCGGTTTTTCCCCGGTTTCATGTTTTGCAAGCCGATTCAGCGTGTCGCCAGAATTCCTTCCGCTGCCCGGATTCCGCTGGCCCAGGCGCCGGTTATGCCGCGCGATGTCCCGGCGCCGTCGCCGACCATATAGACATTGTCGCTTACCCGGAAATGGCGGTCCGTGAAGGACGGCTTGTTGGCGTACATCTTGATTTCGGGATAGTACATGATGGTGCTCGGGTGGAGGATGCCGGGGATAATGGTGTCCAGTTTCTTCATGGCCGCCCAGATGGTGCGCATAATGTTCGCCGGCACGGCGAGTCCCAGGTCGCCGGCCGTGACCGGGCAACTTGGCGGGAAGGAGTAGAGGTCCTCGTTGAAGGTTTCCGCTTTAGAGCGTTTGCCCATGCGGAAATCACCGACCCGCTGCATGAGCGGCTTGCCGCCGCCGATCTCGTTGGCCAGCCTGCCGAGAAAAACGGCCATTTGCTGACCGCTTCTGACCGGGTCTTTCAGGCCGATGGTCTTGAGCAGGGCGAAGTTTACCAGGTTATTCCCCTCCCGCTCTTCCGAAAGGGCATGGCCGTTGACGATGCTGAATCCCTGGTACCGTTCGAGCACTACCCGCGCGTTGCCTGAATTGGTGCAGAAGGTGCGCACCCCGTCGGGAAAAAGGAACTTGGGATCATAGTAGTCTTTGACGATAGGATAGTTGTTGACCGTTGTCTCGATACGGATGCCTACATCGACCACGTTGTCGATATAGGAGATCCCCATCCGCTCCATTATCTGTTGCAGAAAACTGAATCCCTTTCGCCCCGGCGCCACGATAACCTTGCCGGCATGCAGCGTCTCGGCACCCTCGATAACCACTCCCGGCCCGTCCGGGCCATTGAACACGTCAGTCACCTCCGTTTCCAGCCGGAAGCACACCCGGCGTTCCTCCAGTTCGCCCATGAGCCGCCGGATCAGGACACGGCTGCGATCGGTGCCCACGTGGGCCTGGCGGACGTCGAGCAGGGTGACGCCGATCCGCTCCGCCCGCCGCCGGTAGACCTCCAGGTTCTTTTTTTCCTTGAAGACCGGTCGCAGGTGCTTTTCGACTTCCCGCAGGAGCCGCTCCGCTTCGTCCCTGGTCCAGTTTTCCACGACGAAACCGATCGGATAGGTATAGTTCTGCTTGCAGTCGTTCAGCAGTCCGCCGGAGCAGATCTTTTCGCGGTCGATCATGAGGATGGAAAGGCGCGGGTCGGCCTCGCTGAGGTGGAAGGCGGCGCCGAGGCCGGCCGGGCCGGTGCCGACGATGATGATGTCGTAGTCGCGAGAGGGCATGGGGCATCTCCTTGGGCATGGGTGTCGTATCAAGTATACCCGTTTCTTCGTCCCGTGGGGGGACCGGCTACCAGATATGGGATGATGAGGTCAAGGCCCTGGCATTCGGCTTGGCCTTGCGTCTGTCGAATATTATCGAGCACGACAGCGATCCTGCGCCGGGGGTTCGAAGTACCGATTGCGATCTCGTGCTTGGTTTGCAGTACGGCTTTTAGCCGGGCGGGATTGCCGAAGCGCCAGGAATATCTCCGAGAGGAATATGGCCCATGCGCGACATGCCCATGCATTGACCTTCAGGTCGTTGATCATGGGCATGTCGCGCCGGAGCCGGGTAGCGGCAAAATGTAAGCAGAAGATTGTTTTTAGCTGATGGTATGTCCGGCAACTAATGTTTTTCGTTGATTTCGAGCCGGTTAATCGACCCATGTTATGGTGCCGGCATGGAAGTCGATATGGTATCTCAGTTCCCTGAGGAAATTCATGCCAAGCAAGCCGTCTGCTTGAGAACTTTCAATAATAATGACCCCTATATCATATTTTCTGTTCGGGCCGACTTTCAGATAGTCAAGTTTCGCTTCCCGTACTACATAGACTCCGTTTCCGACTCCTCGGGCTATGCCGCGCCGGCCCTCGGAAAGGTCGACGTGGAGTCTTTTGGCCAGCTTTGGCGTGATCGTGCTGCTCGATGCTCCCGTATCGAGTACGAATTGCGCTTTTTCCTCTTTTCCCCGATAGCAGAGCGTAACTGGCACCAGTACCCGGTTCCCGGTGATAGTGACCGTCGTTATCCGTCCTTCAGAGCCACTCATATCCATATCCCTGGATTTATGCCTTTTCAGGTATTTCGGTGGGATCTTGCCGGGATCGTCGATAAAGTGTACCGTTCCCTTGTCATCTTCGTACTGGTAGATTTCTCCCGCGGTCTGTAATGGCAAGAACAGTATCCCGATCGTCGCACACCAAAAGAAAGCTTTTCCATATCTATCCATTTGGTCTCCGAATCGCTGGTAAACTGAAAAACCATGGAGGCGAATCAATGACGGTAGTTTACCGCGACTAATTGGGCATGGAATCTCGCGTTGCTTCATTGAGGACTGTTTTTTAACTGAAAGACATACCCTTGCGCCGTGTGCCGTTGCTGCCTCAGAAATCGAAAATATTGCGCAGGATTTTGCCGGGCGTCAGCTCTTTCTCCACTGCCGGCGCGCTGTCTTCATTTGATGTCTCCCGGTTCGAGCGTCTTGTATCTTGCGTTTCGTCCATCGACATCAGAGGGAGCATTCCCGTTGATTTGCGCCGTGCCTTCATTGTCCAGATGGGATCCTTGGGTTTGACCGGATCATAAGGTGGATAGACGAGGTTCAATTCATCTCCATATGCGATGAACTGGAGCATCGCTCCCTCCGCATCCTTGAAAATGCCCTTGGGAATCGAGCATTGGTTTACGGTGGACGGCATGATCACCTTTTCCTTGATCAGCCGTTGGACCTCTTTTTCCGGGAGGTAGTCCATGAGGGCATAGCCCGGCTCGGGAAGTTCGCTGGAACTCCAGATAATCATGGTGCCGCTGTTGTGGTCATGCCCGACGGCCATGGCATAGTATCCTGTTGCCGTCCGAATGATGCGCCACTGGAAACGAACGGCATCCGCCAGGCCGCCCTGTACCGACGTAAATTCCACCGGCGCCATGAAATCGTGTTTTTCGGTTATGGAAAATCGTATGTCGGGCATATAGTTGCCGTGAACGAAGTGGTTTCCTACAAGGGAACTTTCTTTCGGAACGGGGGTGCTGTTTTCCCTGTTCGGCCAATCGGCATAGATCCGGCCGGATCGGGGCGATGGCGGTGATTGGCGCGAAACGCCGACACCGGCCATGGCTTTTCCAAAATCGGCAGGGCTCATCGTTTTCGTATCCAGAACACGGGGCTGTCCCTGCCGGATTTTCTCGCCGCATCCCCAGTAAATGAGCATGCGCATCTCGGGTTTTTCGACATTTTCAACCGAACCGGCTGTTGCCGCTGATGATTGTCTGGTGCGCTCTTGGGTGGGAATCAGCAAGGGAAGGGTGTCTCCCATTTCCTGTGCCGGCGGGATGTCATGGGTCGCCTTGGGGCTCGCGGGAAGCGTCCGTGGCGAGTTTAGCTGCAAGAGCAACTGCTTTCCCGATCCTCTGCCGCCGAACATGCCTCCAAAATCAGGAACTCCCGCGGGCATGCCGGGCATACTGCTTTTGTCGGTAGCAATACTCATCCAATAACGGGTAACAGGCGGTTTCTTTTTCTTGTCGGCGGCGTGTGCGGTATCCGTGCACATCAGCGCAGCTGCCGACAGGATGAGAATCGAAGCAAACATGAAATTGCAGCAAAACAGCCTTTCCTTAACGGGCATCTTTTTTCCCTCCTGTTCATTTTTATCGGATCGTAACAGGGTTTTCGCATTTTTAAAAGGACGTTTGGCCACATGCCGTGCAAAAATCAAGGATTCGCGCGTGTTGAATGGTGTCGATTCCATTGTTTTCATTGTTGGCAAAACGAAAAACCTGATGCCGTTGCCGTTTACGGCTTTGGCAAAGAAGAGGCATGGAAAGTTTTGTACAGTCTGAGCTGATGTCGGCCCTTTTTCGGAATCAACGCAAGCTTGATTTAAGCTGTTGACGGCAATTCAGCGCCGTAATTCCCGGGGAAGCGAGGGGAGCCAGCCAAGCTGGAGAACGCCCCAGAAGCCGATGAGAATGGCCTCGGCGGCATCATGCCGTAGCGACGAGGGGCGCGTGGCGCCCGACCAGTCGATGATCCTGCGCGCCATGTCGCCGGCGTTTTTCTTTGCCTCCGGGCCGCTTCTCCGTTCCCGTGGAAAGAGGAACAGTTCCCGCCATGCCTCGGAACCGATCCGGCTGACATGAATGCCGCGCTTGGCGGCCTCTTTTTCCCAGACGGCGGCCAGGGATCCGCCTCCTTCGATGACCATGGCGGCAAGGCCGGGGATTTCGTTGAGAATTCCGTGCGCGGCGCGTCGGAGCCGGTCAGTGGTGCCGAAATTGTGTGACCGGTACCAGAGCAATCTCCCGTACTCTCCATAGAGAGCGAGGCCGGTTTTCAGGCCGAGATCGACGGCGAGCAGCGTTTTCATAGTTTCGAGCGAACCTTTCACGTAGTGGGAGCGCCTGTTTCCGAGCACCTGCCGTTCAGGGAAATCCGGCTGCCTGTAAGTGTACCATGCTCCGCTTGCTTGTGGAGTGGGGAAGATTTATGGCTGGAGACAAATGCCGACAGGCAAATTGAAAACCGGCCATCCTTGTGATACGATAAAGAACCTTTCTTGTCGATTTATCCACATCACATTACCGCAGAACGGAGCAGATACCGTGTCTTTTCGAACTATTGAATGGCGTGACAACAAGGTCATAATGCTGGACCAGACCAGGCTTCCCGGTGAGGAAATCTATAACGAGTACAGCGATTTCAAGAGCGTGGCCGAGGCGATTCGCGGCATGGTGATTCGCGGAGCGCCCGCCATCGGCGTTGCCGCCGCAATGGGGATCGCCCTCGGAGCGCGCGACATTATTGCCGACACCCACGAGTCTTTTTTTCAGCAGCTTTCCAACATCTGCGATGTTATGGCCGGCACCCGTCCTACGGCGGTGAACCTGTTCTGGGCCATCGAGCGGATGAAACGGGTGGCGGAAGCCAACCGCGACCGCGACTTGCACGCCATCCGGGAGATACTCCGCCTGGAAGCAATTGCCATAGAGGACGAGGACTTGCGCATCTGCCGCGCCATCGGCGCAAACGGCGCCGCCATGATCAGGGAAGGGAGCACCGTGCTTACCCACTGTAATGCCGGCGGCCTGGCGACGGCCGGTTACGGTACCGCTCTCGGCGTGATCCGGGCCGCCCATGAACAGGGCAAGAACATCAGTGTCTTTGCCGATGAAACCCGTCCGTGGTTGCAGGGAGCACGGCTGACCGTGTGGGAACTGATGAAGGACGGCATCCCAGTAACCCTGATCTCCGACAACATGGCCGGTTATTTCATGAAAAAAGGCGAGATCACCTGCTGCGTCGTGGGCGCCGACCGCATTGCCGCCAACGGCGATACCGCCAACAAGATCGGCACGTACACCGTGGCGGTGCTGGCCAAGGAAAATAAGATTCCCTTCTACGTGGCCGCTCCCTTGTCCACGTTCGACCTGTCCATCGACAACGGTGATGCCATTCCCATCGAAGAGCGTCACGCCCGTGAGGTGACCCACCTGGCCGGCTTTCCGGTAGCTCCGGAAGGAGTCAAAGTGCGCAACCCGGCCTTCGACGTGACGCCGGCCCGTTACATTACCGGTATTATAACAGAGAAAGGTGTATTGACCGGCGACTATCGCCGGCGTATCAGGGAAATGGTGGGAATATGACCAATCTCGGCGACCTCGTGAGCGAATTTCGCGACTGCCTGGTGCTCGCTGAATCGGAAGAAAGCAACAGCCGCCTCGAATCGTTCCTTGCCTCGCTGGGGTTTTCTCCTCCGGCCCGTTGCGTTGCCAACCTGCGGCTCCTGGCCGCCGTCTTTTCCCCGGATCTGCTTGCGGAGATTGCGGTCGCCGCCCGTGCGGTTCCTTCCCCCGACCAGGCCCTCAACAATCTCGAACGGATCAGCGGCATGGTGGACCGCGAGGACCTGCTGACCGCGTGCGGCAATCCGGTGCGACGTTCCCAGCTGTTGATGCTCTGTGGATCCTCGCAGTTCCTTACCTCCATATTCTGTCGTTGTCCCTCCTTTTTTCGCGACCTGTTCATCAATGGCGCCATAGACACGGCAAAGACCTATCACGAAACCGTTGCCGCTCTCCGGGAGCTGGTGGGGGCGCCGGCTGAATACGGGGATCTTTTTCCTCTGCTCCGGCGCTTCAAGTATGCCCAGGTTCTCCGCATAGCGGCCCGCGACCTGAACGGCCTCGCCTCACTCGAAGAGGTAACCGGAGAACTTGCCGACCTGGCGTCCGCTTCGCTCCAAGTCGCCTATGAAGCCTGCCGGAGCCTCATGGTCCGTGAGCATGGTGTTCCGCTGATGCGGACGGCGGCCGGAGAAGAAGAGGCTGACCTGGTTATTCTCGGCATGGGTAAACTGGGGGGACGGGAACTGAATTTTTCTTCGGATATCGACCTGATCTATTTCTATTCCTCCGACAACGGCGAAACGGCCGGAGTTCGCCGGCCCGACGGCTCGATGACGGGTAAGATGTCCCTCCATGCCTTTTTCGTCAAACTTGCCGAAATGATCAACAAGGCCATTTCCAAGGTAACCGAAGACGGCTTCGTTTTCCGGGTCGACATGGGATTGCGGCCGGAAGGCAAAAACGGCGACCTGGCGCTGTCCCTGCGGTCCGCTGAGATCTACTACGAGTCGTGGGGTCAGTCGTGGGAACGTTCGGCAATGCTGAAAGCGTGGCCGGTCGCCGGTTCCGTCGACGTGGGCGAAGCGTTTCTCCGCATGATCGAGCCGTTCGTCTACCGCAAGTACCTGGACTACACCCTTGTCGAAGACATGATGTCCATGAAGAAGAAAATCGACTCCTCGCTTGCCCGCGACCGGGCAGGGGAGGTAAACATCAAGCTCGGGAGAGGGGGAATCCGGGAGATCGAGTTTTTCATCCAGGCCCTGCAGCTGGTTTTTGCCGGCAAAAATCCCGCCCTGCGGCAGCGAAACTCGCTGCATGCCCTGGACGACTTGAAGAACGCTCACATCATTTCGGAGCAGGACTGCCGAGCTTTAAGCGAGGCCTATCGTTTTCTGCGGACCGTGGAGCATCGAATCCAGGTGGTGCAGGAGCGGCAGACCCACACCCTGCCTGCCGACGAGGAAGAAATGACCCTGTTGGCTCGCCGCTGCGGGTATTGTGACAGTGAGGGGGGCGCCGCGTTCATCGAGGCCATGGAAACCCACCGGGCAAGGGTTTCCGCCATTTACGGCGACCTGTTCCTGTCTCGCGACAAGCGCAAGGAGGAGGTCTCTTCGGAAATATATTACCTCTTCGACCAGAAAGCCGATCCGGACCTGGTCAAGGATATGCTGGCGGAGCGCGGTTTCGAGGATGTCGAGGTCGCCTACGAAAACCTGCTGCTGTTGCGGGACGGTCCCCCCCGTTCCCGCCTTGCCCCGCGAGGACGGCGGTTGCGGGAAGAAATTGCCCCGCTGCTTTTCCAGGAAATCATTGCCACCGCCGACCCTGACATGGCCCTCGTCAACCTGGAGAAGTTCCTCCGGTCGGTGGGCGGCCGGACCAGCTTCTACGCTTTGCTGGCGGAAAACCGTGAAATCGCCAAACTGCTGATCCCGCTGTTCGGCATGTCGGAGTTCCTGTCGAAGATCTTCATCCTCAGCCCCGAACTGCTCGATACCATGGTTTCCCGTTCCTTTTCGGTCCTGAAAAGCCGCAGGGAATCGGCGGCGGAACTGGCGTCCTATCTTTCCCGGGTGGATGACTTTGAAGCCCGGCTCGACGTGTTGCGCAGGTACCGTCACGAGGAGTTTCTCCGTATCGGCCTGAACGATATTTACGGAAAACTGACCCAGACGGAGATTGCCGGGCAGTTGACGATCCTTGCCGAAGTCTGCCTTTCCGCCGCCTGCGAAATTGCCGTGGGGGAACTTGCCCGCTATGGGACTCCCACCTGCATCGCTCCGGACGAAACCGAGCGCGAGGCCCGCTTCGCGGTCATCGGCATGGGCAAGCTGGGGGGGCGGGAACTCAATTACCATTCGGACCTGGACATCATCTACGTCTACGACTACCCGGGCTCCACCAAAGGCGGGCGGACCATAACCAACCGCGAGTATTTCGCCAAACTCGGGCAGAAAATAATCTCGATCCTTTCCATCGCCACCCGGGAAGGGTATGCCTACAAGATCGACACCCGGCTCCGGCCATCGGGAAACGCCGGGCCGCTCGTCACTTCGCTGGAATCCTTCGAGACCTACCATCGTGAAGAGGCGCACGTCTGGGAGCGGCAGGCGCTGACCAAGGCGCGGGTGGTGCAAGGCGAGGGGGCGCTGCGGGACCGCGTCGAGGAGATTATCCGCGAAACCGTGTACGGCGCCGGCGCGGACGAGGACGTGCGGCGGGAGATCCATCGGCTCCGGATGCGCATGGAGCACGAACTGGCGCGGGAAACGGTCGGAAGCTACAATATCAAGACCGGCCGCGGCGGGATGGTGGACGTGGAGTTCCTGGTGCAGTACCTGCAGCTCAAGTTCGGTAGCGGCTACCCGGAAATCCGCGGTGTCACCACGCTCGATGCGCTCAAGGCGATCCACGATGCCGCGCTTATCGACGGGGAGGATTACCGCGCCTTGCACGAGGGCTATACGTTCCTCCGTCACCTGGAAAACCGGCTGCGGATCATACACGACTATTCCATGAATGCCCTCGGCGGGACGAAGAGCTACCTGAACAAGCTGGCGCGCCGCCTTGGCTACGAAGAAAAGCTGCGGAATCCGGGCGAGGTGCTCATGGCGGACTACGAGCGTATCACCGGAAAGGTGCGGAAGGTTTACGACCGGATTCTCGGTGAAGAGGGTGAACAGAAGTGAAGACCTGCCGGTATCGTTGATACGAGGGTAGATCCCGGAAGGGTGGCAAATCCGAAATCGCCCGCGCAAGAGCGCACCCTGACATTTTCTGAAATCTCCTGTTTTTACGATAGTATCGTGTGAACAGTCTAAGAGGCTTTCCGACGTTTGTTGCCGGAGGCATCTGCTTGAAACTCCGAACTGTTATGCTGTTGCTTAATTGGAAAACCTGATAATGCGCTACATTGGTAACGCCGCTTGAGTGATAGCCTATTCTTGTTCGGAAACGGGTTTTATCCTGTTGACGAGCAAGGCAGCGTTCCGTTTTACCTTGCGCAGGTCATCCTCGTTTGGCAGGCCGCGCAGGTCGCCCAACCTTCCCTGGGTACTGGCCGCTTCCGAGCCGTGGAACTCCGCCGCCAGGTACCACTCGTCCAGAACGGAAAAACCCAGGTGCTCAAAGAACTGGCCCACGTACAATCCGGCCGGAACCGCCTCGCGTACGCCCGTATGGGGACCGGAGTAGGTGCAGAATATCAGGGCGTTTTTTCCGGGTACTGTCGGGGCGCCCCATTTGATGCGCCCTTCTTCGCGATATGAAGCGAATTTTCCCTTCAGGAATTCATCCACCGGTTTCGGCGGACTCCATTGATACGAAGGAAAACCGATACAGACCAGATCGTAGGCAAAAAAATCCACCTGTTCCTCTTCTTCCACCCTGAACATAGAGACATTCATTCCGGCTTCGTTCAAACCATCCTGCATTGCCAAAGCGACTTTTTCGGTATTACCGGTGTGCGACCAGTAGATGATTGCTGCGTCCATGAAACTTCTCCTTTTTCGGATACTTGCCGTTACAGTAAAATCTCTTCCAATGTCATCCTTTTTCTCGGCCCCGGGTCTTCCGCCGGGTAGCCGAGCGGCAGCAGGCAGACCACGTGCAGCCCTTCGTCCCAGCCGAAGATGCTTTTTATCGCCTGCTCATCGAGGAGCCTGATCCAGCAACTGCCGAGTCCGTAGTCCAGTGCGCGCAGCACTATGTGCTCAACCGCTATGGCGACATTGAATGCAATGCGGGGCGCCATCCATTCCGTCGTCGCGCCTTTCATCGTTGCCATTTTTTCCAGGATAATACCGGCAACTCTTTTTTCAAGGGCCCCCGTCCTGTCGAGGTCTTCAATTCCGGACACCGTTCCTTCCAGGTATCCCCTGATATCGGCGCAGCAGACCAGCACCAGCGGTGCATCTGCGATAAAGTGCTGATCAAACGCCGCCTGCGCCAGCTTTTGTTTCGTATCGTCGTCCCTGACGACCTTGAATCGCCAGGGCTGGGCATTGCACCCCGAAGGCGCCAGCCTCGCGGCTTCCAGAAGCGAGGCAATGATGTCGTCCGTCACCGGGTCGGGTTTGTACCTGCGAATGCTGCGTCGCTTTTCGATTGCTTCCTTGGTTTTCAACATGGGGACTCCTTTCGGGTGAATCCGGCGAAATATGTTTATATCATAACGTTTGTGAAAAATCCGGGGGACATCAATAACTAAAGCGGTTCAGGAACGACAGCCGGTCGTCGTCATCCAGGAATATGTCACGCTGCTCAACTCCTCTTACGAGTACATGCTGGAGTACTCCGGCTATCTTGCGGCATGCGGCATGTAGAGAATATTACCTCCGGTTCATGCCGGCAATCAACTAATCAACTGCGTTCTGTACCCTTAGCCCCTCGGTATGCACGCAGCGATAAAAGCACGTCCATATTCCGTCACTTGAACGAGTTCCCAACTTTCCGTCGCCACGCCTGCCCCCCACGTGCCGTGATCATCTCCGCCTTCAGGATAATACTTCGCTTCTGATCCGGTGACATGTTCCAGCAACCTGATCCGAATGAGGTTCTCGATGTAGAGCATGACGTTGTCGGGGCAATCCAGGTTTGCATCAAGGCAAAAGTGCCGTAGTTGATCCCAAATATCATCATCCGTATCCGGCCGTGCAGCCTGTTTTCCGGTCCAGCAGGGCCAATCGGCTTTTAATGCGGCAATACGATTCATTATTTTTGCTTCGTCAGATGTCAGCTGTTGAATCAGCGACACGAAAGAAGGATGGGCATCGGAGGCAGTCTTTGCGTCCATGGCTGATGCCAGAAGGTTCGCATACATTTCTCTGAGATCAGGCTCCTCAGCGGCAAAGATCATTTGAAGGGTAAGAGGGCCGGAAATCGAGAGAGGCGGCGAAATGATATCGTTCGCTTTTCTGTCTGCCAGAATTTTGGTGACACGTACTGAAAGCCATTGCCGGATCTTGTCATATCCCCAAACAGTGGCTTCGATCGGCGCAAGTGCTGCCTTTACAGCCTTTGCAATGGTTGCAAGCCCATCTCCCAATTCTCGGGCCGCGGGCGCCAACAGATCATTGTAAACTGAAGGGAGAACGGATCCCAGGCCAAGTGCCTGCGCTACCTCTTGTATTTGTTTGTCATTGTCCATGTGGTTTCTCTCTTTACACAACGGGGCGGGCGAACACCGGCGCGCCGGCGTCCGTGTGCCGCCTGAAAGGGTTTTGGCTTTGAGTCAGTCTGTCGCCCGATGTCCACACTCCCGGCAAAACTTCCCGTGGACATGCATCTGGTTATGGCATTTACTGCACGGTTTATATTGAACAAAACCACAGAAGGGACAAGCAGTTGACCCGGCCGGCAAATGCTTTCCGCATTGCTGGCAGTCTCCCTTTGAGATTCTGCGTTCGATAAGTTTTTCACGGGAGAACAGTTTTTTCTGAAAGATGTAAACCAGGAAAAGAGCGGCAGCTACCGCGAGGCCAATAACGAAGTAGTGCCAAATTGCAACGAGTTTGAGGGACTCAAGGAGGTCCATGAGTTTTTTCAGAAGTTTCTTTGGGATGATGTCATAGACGGTTTCAATGATTTTACAGAGGATAGGTATGAACGATATTCCAAGAAGATGGGAGGATACGAGAGTTTGCAGCCCTCGATTTTTCCGTATGCTTGCGTTGTTCCAGGCATAGAAAACGATAAAAAGCGGCAGAAGAAAAATCATCTGCATCCCCAGTTTCTTTACCGGGTACCAGAAATTCATCGTCCGTAAATCGGTCAGTAATTTTTGCCTGTCCTGTTCCTGAAGGGTTTGGAGTTTTTCCCACAGAAGCTTTATCTTCCCGTCACTGTTAATCGATCGTTCTACAGATGCTATCTTGGTCTTCAAAGAATCAAGCGCCGCGGTTTTCTTAATAAAATCTTCTTTTGTCGCGTTTACCTTTGTTTGGCTTTCCTGCTTCTTTGCAATGGTTTCAAGCAGGGAAGTGTCATACGCTCCTTTCAGATTGTCGATTTCCCTCTGTAGTTCCCCCGCTTCAAGTTCAGACTTGTTCCGCTCTTCAAAGATGCCGACAAGCGCCTTATCGCTTTTGATTTGGTCAACAAGATCAAGGTAAGGCACGCAGACGGGATGCCTTTCGATTTTCTTATCTTCTTCCTGATAATCACTTGTGCTTGAAGAAATGATGATTTGCGAAAGGTTGTCGATCCGGTTGGTAGAATTCCATTGGCGATTAACGACGATTTCTCGGCAAGTATAGGGAATGTAGGCATCGGGAGAAGAAAGCTGTTTGGTATGGGCGTCGAGTCCATTAAAAATTGAAACCAGGATGAAGATGTCAAGGAAGATGATGATTACAAGCACTGCTTTACCTAATGGCTGATTATCCATGCTCGTGAGGTGGGTTCTGATCGTGCCTAATTTATCCTTGAATTTTGCCCCTGCTCTCATCTTGCCCCCGCTTATCATGATTTAATTTGATCGTGCTCAACGGCGCGGAAATTGACCGGCCGCGCTGGCATCTAATATTGTATGCTTTTCCAGCTCAGTTCCCTGAATGTTCTCCCGCGGTACATACCAAAGCTTGACGTCAGTGTCCCACTTTCCCCCCATCTTCTTCGCCAGTCTGCCCAATTCCCGTTCGCCGCAAGCTATGCTCACGGCAAGATCCATGGTTCAGCTCGGATTCTTCTCTGGAGCGCTTTCGGATATAGAACGCCTCATCTTCGGATACCCCCAAGGCAAGCAGAAATTGGTGGTGAGCCTCGGGCGCCCGGCGCTCGAACTCGCAATGCCACCTCCCCATGGCGGAGTCGTCCATCCCCGCGGCACGGAGCATCTCTATCCATGCCTCCTTATCGACGGTGACCGGCAACCCTCCGCCCGACTCCAGATGCAGCATCCTGGCGAGCAGACGCTGCTTGGCCTGCAAAGCGCGGATTTCCTCCCCTATTTCAGCCATGCGCCGCTTCAAGACCGCTCTGTCGGGATTTTCTCCCATCGACAAGACACGGTCAACATCCTCAATGGTTAATCCGGCCTGGCGAAAATTGCAGATCGCCGCCAACCGCTCCCTCTCTTTCTGCGAGTAGAGGCGATATCCGGCGGCACTTCGTCCCGACGGCTTCAACAATCCGATGCGATCGTAATAGAGCAGGGTGCTGCGCGAGAGGCCAAACATCCGTGCCAGTTCAGTAATGCGAAACATCCGTTATCCTTTAGGGTGTGCGGGTGAACGCCTCCGATGGTCGACCGGAGGCGTCCCGGTTCAGACCGACTTTTGACGAATCTCCGTTATCCGCTCAACCGGCAATCCCAGCCATTCCAGAAACGATTGATGCCCTTCCGGATTCTCCCGCTCGAACAGAGTGTGCCAGTTCTGCATAGCCTCTTCATCCAGGCCGATCGCCCGAAACCGTCTCACCCATTCCTCTACTGTTACCGTATGTTTCATCTTCCGCTCCTTTCACCCAAATTTTTTTGCCATGGCCGTGACAAAGACAAGGCTAAGGTGTGAAGCGGTAGTCAGGTCAAGGAAAAAGTCTCAGCTACTAAATTTTCATTGAACTCGTTAATCACCGGTTTCCCTATATGAGTAATATGTTCGCTATATAGGCAATAAACTTCCTATATAGGGCACCTGCAAAGTTCCCTATATCTATATAGGTAACTTACGACCTTCGGGTCCCATTGAAAAAATCTTTCGGAATTCGTTCCTCAAGTTCCGTTCCGCGAACCATACGAGTTGAACACGATGACATTTTGTTGTTTTTTAGGCAAAAAGACTTTTCCGCTGTTCTTTCCCCGGACGTTACCAAGTGCAGGTCATGTTTAGAAAATTCCGGGGAATTTCATGGTTGTCGCAGCTGTCGCCATGATAAGACCCGCATAGACCAATAAAATCATGAGGTGAAAAAGTCTCTTGTGCCAGGGATGCGAAGTTTCATCCTGTGCGCTAATCCGGCCTGAGCCGGCTTCGCCAAGCAAATGAGTTTCGCTTTCCCAGTTTATGTGGAATCCTGACCTCATCACCCATCTTCAAATCTTCAAGACCCCACGGACTCCTTTTCCTTATTTGTCTTCAAGGATTCGTTCTACTTCAGACATCTTGCCCAAGGCCAGACTCTCCGGAACCAGGACAAGACCGCATGCCGCGCAAGCGGGCAGGTCTATTTCAAAGTTTCCCGTCATGTAAGTGAAGCCTACCTTTATGGGTATAAGTTCCCTTCCGCAGGATGAACAGGACCAGACGGCCGCCTCTTGAGAGGAATTCATTTCATGATCCCCACGCTCAATACTGGTGACAACGTGCCAGGTTTCATAGCCGCCGGATAGGTTGCTGATGTTGTTGAAACCATGTGCCGCCAGTATCCGTGCAGCGTAGTATGATCGCTGGCCGACCGTGCAGTAGACGACAATCTTCCGGTCACGGGGGATTTCGTCGATCCTATCGCGCAGTTCGGCGAGCGGGATATTCAATGCGCCGGGAATCCCGCACATGGAAAATTCCGCCGATGTACACACATCGAGGAGCAACAGTTCCGTTTTGTCGGCGGCCTGGACGTCTTCCCAGGTAACCGCGCTGACCAAGCCGTCCAGGATGTCCTGTGCCATGAAGCCCGCAATGTTGACCGGATCCTTGGCTGAAGAATAGGGGGGCGCGTAGGCATGTTCGATCTCCGCCAGATCGTCTATGGTCATGTTTCCCTTGATGGTCGTGGCAATAACATCGATCCGTTTGTCGACGCCGCTGTAGCCGATTGCCTGTGCCCCGAGCACCCTCCGTGTTTCAGGAGAATAGACGAGCTTCAGGCACATCGGCATGGCGCCCGGGTAGTAACTTGCAATGTCATTATGATGGATGATAACCGAGCCGTGGGGGATGTTGTTTGCCTTGCAGAGTTTTTCCGAGGCCCCGGTAATACCCACGGTAAGGTCGAAGACCTTGGCGATGGCGGTGCCCATGGTGCCTTTGTAAGTGCGCGCCATCCTTCCGAGCATATTTCCGGCAACGATCCGACCCTGCTTGTTGGCCGGTCCGGCCAGTGGAATCGCTGTTTTCTTCCTGGTCAGGGGGTTGGTTACTTCGATTGCATCGCCGGCGGCATAGACATGTTCGTTGCTTGTCCGCAAATAGTCATCAACGATAATGTGGCCCCGTATGCCCAGCTCGATGCCCGCATCAGCAATAAAACCGGTATTCGGCTTGACGCCGACCGATAACAGCACCAGATCCGCTTCCACCGTCCGTCCGCCGGTCAGCCGAGCGATCACACCGCCGTCCGCGGTCGGCTCGAAGGTCGCGACGCCTTCTCCCACCAGCAGGCCCACCTTGTGAAGCGCCAATTCCCGCTGGAGAATGGCGGCTATCTCGAGGTCCAGGACACTCATGGCCTGTTTCGCCATCTCCACCACGGTGACGCTTATGCCGCGGGCATGAAGGTTTTCCACCATCTCCAGACCGAGGAACCCCGCTCCTACCACAAGGGCTCTTTTGACTTTTCCGGTGTCCACCATGGCGCGTATCCGGTCGGAATCGGGGATCGTCCAGAGAAAATGGATGGCTGGATGGTCGGAACCGGGAACGGCAGGCTTCACTGGCGAACTGCCCGGCGTCAGCAGGAGTTTGTCGTAGGTTTCCTCGTACTCGCGCCCTGATTGCAAATCCTTGACCAGGATGCTTTTTTCGATGGGATTTACGGAGAGCACCTCGTTCCGAATGCGTATCTGGATGTTGAACCAGCTTTTGAACACTTCCGGCATCTGTATCATGAGCGATTTCCGCTCGGGAATGGTGTCTCCGATGTAATAGGGGAGGCCGCAATTTGCGTAGGAGACATACTCGCCCCGTTCGAAGACAATGATTTCCACTGTTTCGTCAAGCCTTCTCAGCCTGGTTGCCGCTGACATGCCGGCGGCAACACCACCTACGATGAGATATTTTGCCATGTGGTTCTCCTGATGATCAGTACGATAGCCCCCACGGTTGTATTCTGTCCAGGGGCAACTTCTCCGGGCACGGATGTTGAAAGCCGTGCCTGTCGTGCTTTCCATGGAAATCCGCCCGTTCAATTGAAGTGTTAGAATGTTTACCAGTTGCAGACCCAGTGTCTGGGTATTTTTGAAATCCAGACCCGGCGGCATGCCGACACCTGTATCGGCAACAGTAAGATTAATCCAGTCATCTTCATCCAAAACAATACGTATTGAAATCTCGCCGGTGCGGTCGTCTGGAAAAGCGTACTTGAGCGCATTTGATACCAGCTCGTTGATGATCAGCCCCCAGGGGATCGCTTTGTCGATACCTATGGAGAGGTCGATGGTATCGATTTTCAGCTCGATGCGCCCGGGACCCACCAGGTAGCTGTCGAACAGATTCCTGGACAGGATCCTGATATATTCCCCGAAGTCAATGGAGGTTAAATTAAGATCCAGGGTGTTTTCACCACGGCGGATTCCACCGGGGAGCCTTCGGTTCGCGGCTTACAACGAGCCTCCCCCGAGCATACCATACGATGCGACGAACATGAACCCCCTCACTCACTGTTGTTTCTTCCCTTCTCTTCCTTCAACCTTCATCTCCCCGGAAGTTCCCGCTCAGCCCCGGTCGGCGTCCAAGGGACTGCTTATGCCTATGTTGTTTGTTTTGTCATGAGGATGAACACGCCCAATATTATTATGGGTTTTTTCATGGCGTTCATTTCCCTTTTTCTTGCATTAATGGGCATGGCTTTACCCGCCATCCTCTCGGGCTGGTCGTAGAAATGGATGGACATCGATTTATTCGTCAGACATTTTCTTTACAGCAACTCTTGCACCTTTGTTCTGTTTCAAAAATGCATCAATATCACCATAAATTGTCACCTCAACTCTCAGTGGTTCCGATACCGGCAGGTTGCTTGGGACAGAATAATAGCTGTATTCGAAGCCATATGCATCATTTCTCCAAAACCACGACCCGCTCTCATTGCATTCCAGAATAATTTTGTCTCCTCTGAAAAATCGTGTCGATACCTTAAGTGGTTCTTTCTTCTTGAAGTCTGGCCCATCTGGTGACGGTACGATTATTGAGATGCCGTGTTTGCCAACGTACTTGTGTGAAATGTTGAAGATATAAATTTTCTTTGTGGGTGACAGGTTTTCTTCTGCTAATGCCTTGTAGAGATCATCTGGAGGAAAAACGAGGTTGAGCAGAGGACCAAAGTCGGGCAGAAATTTCCCCTGCTGAATCGGCGTGCGAGCCAGATAGATTAAGAAGCCGAAAACAAACGGCATGCAGAGAACCGCGGTTGGGATTCCGATGAGCAGTTTTTTTGAGCGAACCCGCAGCAAGAGCATTCCAATAAAAATAATGACGGGAATTGTCAAGAAAACGATAATTATTGTCATCATGGGGTCATTTGCACCGGTCCGGGTTGATGCGGTTGTTATGGCTTTTGCTGATCCGACTTTCTTGCGATGTACACACCATAGCTGTAATGAGTTTTATATTTCTCATACAGTTCAATTTCTCGATTTTCCGCTTCCACTATTGCGCGTGCTTCTTCACTATTCCCGTTCCGGTTAAGGAAATCCTTAAAGCTTTTCTGCATAGGCCGATAATAATTCTCCAGCCAGCAATGCTCTGGTAAAACAAAATAGCCAATCGGGGAATAGCCGTTCTTCTCCAGTACGCCAAACTTTGAAGATGCCGCATCTATTTCGGGGTATTCGTCATTCCAATATTTCTGAAGTTCCGACGGACGGGAGTCTGTAATCCAGGTAATCTCCGAAACAACCAATAGACCGCCTACTTTCAGATAACGATTCCAGTCTTTTACCCCCCTTTCAAAGCCAATATTGTATATCGCCCCCTCAGACCAGATAACATCAAATTCCTCATCTGCAAAGGGCAAGTTGTCCATTGAACAGCAAAGGGTCGATACTTTGTCAGAAAGCCCCATTTTTTCGGCTCTACTTTCAAGTACTTCAAGAAAATCTTGGAGGAAGTCCACTGCCGTAATCTGAGCTTTCAATAGTTGCGCGAGCAACAATGTGGAAGCACCCGTACCGCAGCCTATATCGGCAATCTTTAATGGCGCGGACCGGTCTATCATAGACATGTCGACAGCCATTTCCGTCTCTGCGTCACCGCCAGGACCCTGCCGGTTTGCACTTTTATGAAGGTCTATTAAAAGTTGATAATCTTCCATTTCCTTATCCTTATCTGTAGCCATAACGCCAACAGCCTGCCCGGCCTTCGTACGCGCGCGATTGATTCCATACCAGTGAAACAATTGCATATCCTCCGGAATATTCAAGCCATGATTCACGTGGCTGCCCCAGGTTCGCATTCCCGGCCTACGTCTCTCCGAAAGTCTCCAGCATGAACTTTGCCGCGTTTGCCGGACCATCCCACTGTTCTACAATCCCTTTTCTCACAAGACACTCAAGATTGACCTCCTGCTCCGGTTGCATACCGACGCCCACTACGGGAGTTCCGGAAAGACAGGCCGTCATGACCGTTCCAATCCCGCCGTGAATCACCGAGAGATCAGCCATAGGATTAACTTTGTGGGCAGGGAGGAAATCGGTAAGAACCACGTTTTCCGGGAAGTCTCCTCGATTGCCAGGGTTCCGCGGTCGTAGCGGTCCAAGAGTGTCAAAGCGTAGGCATAGTCGGTGATAACCCGTAAAACATCTTTGCCCCCTCGTTTACCAATTCCTGGTTTGCAAGGGTATGGGACAGCAAATCAACGGTCCTGCGCATTTCGGCAAGTTTCTCCGACTGTTCGCGAAAACGCTGCTCGTTGAGTGAATATCCCTTGACGATATGGTCGCGGAGTACCCTCGTAGCCTACTGCCGGAACTGTGTCCCCTCCCTGGATTTGACCCGATAGCCGACGGAAATTATGACATCAAGATTATAGAAACGAAGTTTTCTGCGAACCTTCCGGGCTCCTTCCTTTTGAACTACCGAGGATTCCTCGGTAGTTGCATCCGACTGCAACTCTCCCTCTTTGTATGCGTTGCGAATATGCAGGCCAATAGTATCGCTGTCCTTGTCGAACAGCTCCGCCATCTGTTTTTGAGTCAGCCAGACCGTTTCATGGTCAAGGCGGACATCTAGTTTGGTAATACCATCAGGACTCAGGTAAATAATGATGTCTTTGGAGTTATTACTTGGCATGGTGATTCCTGAAATGTAAGTCTGCTCAAATTGTTTGATGGACTAAATGAACCAATAGAGAAGCCAACCTGAAACCATTATGATGGGTGGAAATCCAATCGCGATTTGGGAACTCTTTTCCGTGAATCTTTTACTGGAAACGGCCATAATTATCGTAACCACCCACAAAGATACCGCAAGATAAAATGCAATTCCCGCATATGAACTGTATTGCCGTCATAACTCTAAATTGCCGATTCCGGCTTTATCCATAGCTTGGTCAGCTTGCCATGAGCAATAAAAGAAAGCCCCCTATCAGAGCTATTTCAAAAAAAACAAGATTCTGGTCATTTTTATATTTTTCATCAGATAACGGTTACGAGGCTTGCCGGACCGGTTTTTGAGGGCTGGTCGTGCCGATGGCATCGCATTCTCTACTTGTACCTGTTGAAGGCTACCGGCTTGACTGGTACCAATAAATATTATAAATTGATATCATCATGGCGTAACGGAGATTATATCATGCCAAAAAATACCAGTGTCACGCTTGGCTCACATTACGAGAAATTCATTTCCCAGCAAGTCGCCCAAGGTCATTATGGTTCAGCAAGCGAGGCGATCCGTGCCGGGTTACGGCTTCTGGAAGAACGTGAGATTAAACTTTCCCTGTTGCGTCGCGCTCTTGTTGAGGGTGAAGAAAGCGGTACAGCCGACTATTCTCTCAAGGGCTTGATTGAGGAGATTGATGGCGAAGGCATCAACTGATGCCAACCTTTACCCTCACCAACAAGGCCTTCGCCGATTTGAAAGATATTGGTCGCTATACCTTGGAACAATGGGGACGCGAACAGCGCAACCTGTATCTAACAATGTTGGATGCAACATTTCGGCAACTGGCAGCCAACCCGCATACAGGTAAGGATTGCAGCGATATTCGAAATGGCTACCGAAAATTCAACGCTGGCAGTCATGTGATTTTTTATCGCCAATTGTCCGGTGCTACAATAGAAATTGTTCGTATTCCGCACGGACGTATGGACTGTGAAACACGGCTTTCTTCTCCTTAATACCATCCAGACGATGCAGCGCGGCCATTTCTATAAATCCATGACGGCTTACGCCAATTCCCGGTTATGGCAGGATGTTTATCATGTCCCGTCTCCGGTGGGCATGCTGTATGTGAAGTTTACCGCTGACGCCATAACCGAGTTTTTGCTGCTTTCATTCAAGGAAAAAGATAATGACTAATCCTGTATGTCCCGAAACGGGGGCTCCGATGTATCGCGGAGTGCGTCCCATGACTCTTACCTGCAAAGGCTGATTTTGATAATCTAAATTTGACCAGTTTAGGGGCTCTGTGATTACCGAAAATTGACCACCCTCGGCATCCCTTCGCTACTATGGTGTCCCACCATTGTAATCGAAGGAGAGAGGATGCTCAGGATGGATCAATACGAACATA
>JAXGWF010000040.1:0-33452 GCA_040773465.1 Geobacteraceae bacterium
ATCTGCTCGGTCTGCGGGACAATTCCTACCAGGACCTCTATCATTTCACTGTCGGTGGTCCCGTTGAAGATCAGCGTATCACTATATTGCCTGCGTATCCCGATAGATGAAGATTTGCCGGAAAAGGGGAAGGGGCGCAGCATGATGAAAGATACGTGCAACGAACGAAAAAAACATGGATAGAGAGAGGGGGGGCGGCATGGATGCATTTTTGGAAGCGGCACTGGAAGAGGCGCTGCAAGGGTTCGAGGAAGGTGGCATTCCAATCGGCGCGGTTCTCGTAATTGACGGCCGGATTGTCGGGCGTGGCCATAATCGGCGGGTTCAGAAAGGTAGTGCCGTACTGCATGCCGAGATGGACTGTCTGGAAAATGCCGGTCGTCTGAAGGCGGCCGACTACCGACGTGCAACGCTTTATTCGACACTGTCGCCGTGCGATATGTGCAGCGGGGCGGTTCTTCTGTATGGTATTCCAAAGGTTGTCATCGGCGAGAATCGCACTTTTCAGGGACCTGAAGAATACCTGAAGTCACGAGGTGTGGAACTCGTAATCGCCGATAATAGGGAATGCAGACAGCTTATGGAGAAATTCATCAAGTCAAATCCGGAACTCTGGTATGAGGATATCGGTGAATAAAGAGAAATTGTACTAGAAGTGATCAGGGGCACCGTATCTATTGAGAATGGGGTACTTCATCTGGAATATCTACGCAAATAGTTTTGAGAGTCATGTGGCATGTCGTTTCTTGACAGCTTATAGGGCGGAAATATCATAAACAGCTAATCAAATCTCAACAAAACTTAACTGTTAACCAGCATCAAAATAATAGATAATTTCCAAGCTGAATTACTGGCATATTTCAACATTCGAAAAGGATGGCACAATGGGGATCCTGATCATTGAAGATGAAAAGAAGATTGCCAATCTAATAAAATGGAAGCTCGAAGCAAACAATTATACTGTTGAATCGTCATTTGATGGGGAAGAGGGATTCAGCAAGGCACTCACGGAATCCTTCAGGCTCATTATCCTCGATTTATTGCTGCCAAAAAAAGACGGCCTGTCAATAATTACCGAGCTTCGGACAAAAAACATAGCCACTCCCATTTTGGTGCTTTCGACCAAGAATACCGTAGAGGACATTGTTGCGGGGCTCGAGGCAGGTGCAGACGATTTTCTGACAAAGCCTTTTTCCTTTGCCGAACTTCTGGCTCGCATTCAGGCACTGCTGCGCAGATCTAGACAGGAACGGGGCGCGAATATCAGGTTTGCAGACCTTCGCCTGGACCCGGTCAAGCGCAGGGCCTGGAGAGAAGACAGGGAAATAAACTTGACGACGAAGGAATACTCCATCCTGGATTTCTTTGTTCGAAATCCGAACCAGGTTTTGAGCCGTAGCGTAATAGTGGAAGAAGTCTGGGAAAATAAGGATCTCATCAAGTTCACCAATATTGTCGATGTCTACATCAATTACCTGCGCAAGAAAATTGACCGGGGTACCAACCGGAAACTGATCCATACCGTTCGTCGGAGCGGATACATCCTGAAAGAGTCCGAATCTCAGTATCATTAGGCATATGGGTAGAGCAAAGAGGCAAACAGGGTATAAACTGCTTTGGCGCGACTTGGACCTGCCAGGGTACGGAAAAAAAAGATCTCATTGTATGCCGTCACCCGTAGCTAACCGAAAAGAGAGCAGTGAGCAGTAGATAAGGTAAAATGCCGAGGTGTCGGCGAAGAAAACGGCAGTTAAAAAAACCCCGAAGGCGCATGGCTTCGGGGTTTTAGAGTATTACCCGCGTTCAACTCGTAAGATCAACGATTTTCCTTCAAACCTTTCTGCTGCAGGTTGAATTGTAATAAGAAGGTGATTGCAGAATTGTGTTCAATACAGACAAACTAACAGTATACTCCGAGAAAAAAAATAATAATAGACTGTTTCTTGCGGCTCAGAATGGTTATAGTTTATACAAGGTAGCGCTACCTGAATCAAAATCGACGGAGGTAATTAAGAAGAATCGTATTAGTAGCCGGTTTGACAGTACTGCAGCAAAGATAGGAGGACCATATGAACGAGGACACTCCACCAGGCTATTGTGTACCATATACGAGAATTACAGGCTGATGAATATGCCTGAGACCCATGAGATGGGTACATAGAAATTTCACAAAAAGGGGCCCGCTTTATTAAGCGGGCCTTTCATTTTTGAAGAGCCTTCCGCATGATGTTTCCTGTGTTTATGCAATGTCATTTAAACTGTAGCGATGGTTTGCTCTTAATGTCGACTAAACTGTTGGAGAATATTCGTCCTAGTGACTATTTTCATTAATGATTGCATGGGGTTCTGCTTTCTTTTTGACAGTTGCGGTGCGGTATGTTACGGAAGAAGGAGACTGAAAAGCTGCGGCTGGTACCACGGCGCCTGCTTGGCCTGATGAAAACCATTCCGGCGCCAGGAAAGGATAGCAATGGAATTCCGGATTTACTACGAAGATACTGATGCGGGAGGTGTCGTCTACCATGCCCGCTATTTGGCTTTTTTTGAACGGGGCAGGACGGAGTTCTTTCGGGAACGAGGACTGTCGGTTGGCTTGCTGGCGCAACAGGGACAAGTCTTTCCCGTAGTGCGGCTCGAGATCGACTTCCGGGCTCCCGCGGTGCTCGATGACCTGGTGCGGGTCGAGACCGAGGTGCTGGAGGTCGGCAAAACATCGTTTACGCTTGGGCAGCAGCTCGTGCGGGCCATGGACGGGAAACTCCTGGCGGCGGGACGGGTTACCCTGGTCTGCGTAGGACCGGGCATGAAAGCACGGCGCCTTCCACAACAATTGTTGGATGTACTCAAGGACTAGAGTCCCGTGCGGGAACAGGCGATGGGATACGCTGAGAGGGATGGCATGGACCTGGATCATGAGGCTTTAAGGGAAGCATGTTTCAATGCGGCCCGTAGAACTCTGGAGGATGCAAGGCCGGTGGATGTGGCCAGGATAGACCGTCTTGCCGATCGATTCTATCACCATGCGAGGGAGCATGTGAGCCGAATCAAGATGCAGGGTCGAGACCCCAACATCCTGGTACGCGCGGTGAACTATCTTGCACACACTCACGCAATTCAGCCGATGCACGACAGCACGGAGTGGTTTTTCTTCATGATGCGGGCCCTGGTCGAGCTGGTTTGTCCCGAACAGCAGCAGGACGAAAAATCCAAGAAAGTTTTCGCGGATATCGAGGAAGGGCTGGCACTGGCCCGGAGGGGCAAGGTGGAAGAATAGTATGGATAGGAAAAGAGCCCGGAAAGAACCTTACCGGTAAAAAACCGGCGGCGCAGTCGCGGGCTCTTCTTTTTCCGAAAATTGTCAGTGATGGAAACGGCCCATGCGACCCTTGTGCGCCGGAGTTGGCGAACGGTGGCATTCAAAGCATTTTTCATCGGCGACCTTCCGAACTTCCAGAGCTGAGGATGGCTTGTCAACAGCCGGGAGATTGTATTTTTCAGTCTGGAAGTATTTCCGGTCTTTTTCATCGGAAAGTACCGGCGCCTTGTATGCTACCTGCCAATTGTTGCTGATCGGAAGGGTATGGCACTGATCACAGCCTCCCGGGGGAGGAATCGCCTTCCAGGAGGTGAACATTGCGCATCCGGCAGACAGCGTGATAGCGATAAGACAGGCAATAAAAATTCGATTTTTCATGAGGTATCCCCGGTTGATAAGGTTGAAATAACGGTTTATTGCCGACTCATAGTACAAGAATAGCATAAAGAATGGCAAAACAAAATCAAACAGGTGTAATTTGGAAAATTGCCGCTGATGCAGGCTCACAGGTGATGGCTCGTTAAATGATCGAGGAGAAAATCCGCAATGGAGACACGTGACAGAAAGATGCTGTTCAAAGGTCTGGTGGTCGATCTGGAGCAGATGGAAGTGAAGATCGGCGAGAAGGGCTGGCACCTTTTCCAGATAGTCCGGCACCCGGGAGGAGTAGGGGTTCTGCCGCTTCACGATGATGGAACGGTAACCCTCATCAGGCAACCGCGCCCGGCAGTGGATCGTCTGACGCTCGAAATACCGGCGGGCCGCCTCGATCCGGGGGAAAACCCCGCGGTGTGCGGGAAACGGGAACTTCTCGAAGAAACAGGACTTACAGCCGAAAAGCTCGAGTCTCTCGGCATCATGCATCCCTCACCCGGGGTGTTCGATGAGGCCATCCATCTCTATCTTGCCACCGGACTGAAACAGGGGGATGCCGATCCTGAGCATTACGAGGATATCGAAACGGTACGGATTCAGCTGCAGGATGCTCTCCGGATGGCGGTCGAGGGAGAGATAAATGACGGGAAAACCGCCTTGGCGATATTTAGGGCCACCTGTCGATGAAATATTGTAGAGGATCGAGATGGTAGTGGTTTTATAAAAATTTTACTCTCAGTAAATTTAGGCCTTCATTAATTTCCCGCTATTTGCTAGTATACAAAAAGGAAACAATCAGTAACCCGGTGTCTGTTATGCGACTCACAACCTTTTTGAAATTTCCAACATGGCTGAATTATGCATGAATTATCTCTTACCCAAGGTGTGGTAGACATCTGCGAGAGCAGCGCCGGCGGCCGGCGCGTTACCGCGGTCGTTCTGCAGATCGGAGAGTTGAGCAGTGTTGTCCCGGAAGCGGTGGAATTTTGTTTCGAGGCTTGTGCCAAGGGAACCCTTTTGGAGGGAGCACGCCTGATCATAGAGCGGATACCAGCCAGGGGGAGGTGCAGCGATTGTTCCGCCGAGTTCCCCCTGCGGTCTTACTTCAACAATTGTCCTTCCTGCGGTGGTCACCGGATAACCATCATTTCCGGTGAAGAACTGCGGGTGAAAGAAATGGAGGTTGACTGAATCCATGTGCACCACATGCGGATGTTCCCCTGAAAACCATCAGCACGACCACGACCATGACCACGATCATCACCACCATTCTCACAGTCACGATCCGGGAGAGGCGGCCAGGAAAATATCCATCGAAACCGATATCCTGGCCAAGAACAATCGCCTGGCGCGGGTTAACAGGAACCTGTTTTTCCGTTCGGGCGTCTTTGTTCTGAACCTTGTCAGTTCTCCCGGTTCCGGCAAAACCACTATCCTCGAACGCACTCTGAGAGATCTGAGCCGGGACTATCGGTTCGCGGTCATAGAGGGAGACCAGCAGACCGATAATGACGCAGTGCGTATTGCCGCGACCGGCGTCCCGGTACGCCAGGTCAACACCGGTGCGGGATGCCATCTGGATGCCCATATGGTCGGGCATGCCGTAGAAGCATTTGATCTGGATGCCTTGGATATTCTGCTCATCGAGAATGTCGGCAACCTGGTTTGCCCGGCACCCTTTGATCTGGGAGAAAACCACAAGGTCGTCGTTCTGAGCGTAACCGAGGGCGAAGACAAGCCGCTCAAGTATCCGGCAATGTTCCACAACGCCGATGTCATGCTCCTCAACAAAATTGACCTGCTGCCCCACATAGAGTTCGATGTGGAAAAGTGCAAGGAAATGGCCCGCAAGATTAATCCCGACATTCTCATTTTCGATATCTCCAGCAGGACCGGCGAAGGTATGGATGCCTGGTACAAATGGCTCGTATCCGGAACCCGGAAGGGGTAGCCCGGATAGTATTACGCCGCCCAGTTTCAATAATCCGGAGTCAGGCCACGTTTAACAGAATCTCGGTAACAATCCAGGGAATTGTCCAGGGAGTCGGCTTCCGGCCCTTTGTCTATCGTCAGGCGGTAAGCGCCGGGTTGACCGGCTGGGTCCGGAACACTCCTTCCGGCGTCTTTATCGAAGCCCAGGGACCTGCCGACACACTGACCACGTTCCTGTGCCATCTGCGCGAGAAGGCGCCTCCCCTGGCGGTGATCAGTGCCGTCGAGTCCAAGGAGATTCCCACCCTGGAAGAAGCTGCCTTTACCATCCTGGAGAGCGGCACAGGAGAAAACAGTATCCAGATCGCTCCCGATGGTGATGTCTGCGACGATTGTCTCCGGGAACTCTTCGATCCGGCGGACCGTCGCTATCGGTATCCCTTCATCAACTGCACCAATTGCGGACCACGCTACACCATCATCACCGGCGTGCCTTATGATCGGCCGTTCACCACCATGGCACCGTTTCCCCTCTGTCCCGAATGTCGTGCCGAGTACGAGAACCCGGCCGACCGCCGTTTTCACGCCCAGCCGGTTGCCTGTCCGGTTTGCGGACCGCGCCTGAAACTCCTCGATGCCGCGGGGGCCATCGTTACCGGCAATCCCCTGGATACGGCCATAGCCTTGCTCAGGGAGGGAAGGATCCTCGCGCTCAAGGGGCTGGGAGGGTATCATCTGGCGGTTGACGCATGCAATGCGGACGCAGTGCGGGATCTCAGGGTCAGGAAGAAGCGGGATGAAAAGCCCTTTGCGATCATGTCGGCGGCCGCCTCGGATGTAGCCGAATATGCCCTGTTCGACGAAACCGAGCAGCGGCTTTTGCAGGGTCCGGAGAAGCCCATCGTGATTCTCCGCAAGCGTGCGGGAAATCCAATTGCGCCGCTCGTGGCGCCCGCGAACGGCTACTTCGGCGTGATGCTTCCGTCAACGCCGCTCCATCACCTGTTGCTCCACGACACCTTCCGTGCCCTGGTGATGACCAGCGGCAACCTTTCCGATGAGCCCATCGCCTACCGGGATGACGATGCCCGTGCACGCCTTGACGGGATCGCCGATTTCTTTCTCGTGCATGACCGGGGCATCCACACCCGCACCGATGATTCGGTGATCCGGGTTTTCCAGGGCAACCCGATTTTTCTCCGCCGTTCGCGGGGATACGTACCCCGTGCGATAGTCCTTCCCGCCGCCCAGGAGAGCGTGCTGGCGGTAGGGGCGGAACTGAAGGGAACCATCTGCCTGACCCGTGGAGACCGGGCGTTTCTCAGCCAGCATATCGGCGATCTGCAAAATGATGCGGTACTCAGATCCCTGGAGGAGACCGTAGCCCATCTGCAATGGATTCTTGACATTCGTCCCACACTGGTGGCTTACGATCTGCACCCCGATTATCTTTCAACGGTCTATGCCCAGGAGATTCCCGACCTTACCCGGGTTCCGGTTCAGCATCATCATGCCCACCTCGCATCGTGCATGGCCGAGAACGGACTGGAGGGAGAGGTAATCGGGGTAATTTTCGATGGCACCGGGTATGGTACCGACGGCACGATCTGGGGGGGAGAATTCCTGGTGGGCGGTTATAACGGGTACCGGAGGCGTGCTCACTTCCGCCAGGTACCCCTGCCGGGGGGTGATGCCGCGGTCCGGGAACCGTTCAGGATGGCCCTTGCCTACCTGTACACGACATTCGGGAGCAACCTGTTCGAACTGGCTCTGCCCGTGCTTGGCGAGGTTCCGGTTGAACAGCGCAGACTGTTTATCGCCATGCTGGAAAAGCGAATCAATTCACCTCTGACCTCAAGCTGCGGTCGGCTGTTCGATGCGATCGCCTCCTTGGTTGATCTGCGGCAGAGGGTTTCCTACGAAGGGCAGGCGGCCATTGAGCTCGAGGCCCTGGCAGAGAAAAGCGAAACCAACAGCGTGTACCCGTTTGCCGTTGAGGAGGCTGGAAAGGCCACTACGGTGGACTTCGCTCCCTTGTTTCGAAGCTTGGTTCAGGACATGGCGGCAGGCTGTGAGCGTGCGGACCTGGCTCGGAGATTCCACAACACCGTGGCCGCGGCAACCGCTGAGGTTTGCGAGATCATTCGAGGGGAAAACGGCATGGACCGGGTGGTTCTGTCCGGCGGCGTCTTCCAGAACAAATTGCTGACCGAAGGCATCCTTGCCCTTCTCACGGAACGAGGTTTCCAGGTTTTCATACAGCGGCTTGCTCCGCCCAATGACGGCGGACTGGCCCTTGGACAGGCAATCATAGCGGGAAGGAGTGTTTCACCATGTGCCTAGCAGTACCGATGCAGATAACCAGTATAGACGGTGATATGATGATAGCGGAGATCGACGGGGTGCGCCGGGAGGCGAGCCTGATGATGCTGTCCGAGGGCGTGAATGTGGGCGATTATGTTCTGATCCACGCGGGTTTCGCCATCAGCCGCCTCGATGAGCATGAAGCCCTGGAGACTCTGGCGATCATGCGGGAATGCCTTGAATTGTCCCGGGAGCCGGCATGAACCGGGCCCTTCTCGATGAATTCCGCAACCGTGACCTGGTACGAGGCCTGGCACAGCTGATAGCCCGCTTGGCGGAAGGTCGTGACAAGCCGCTGACGTTCATGGAGGTTTGCGGTACCCATACCATGGCCATCTACCAGTTCGGCATCAGGAGTCTCCTTCCCCCGGGCGTGCGCCTGATTTCCGGACCCGGCTGCCCGGTGTGCGTCACGCCTGTCGGTTATGTCGACCGGGCGGTTGCCTATGCCCGCCGGCCTGATACAATCGTCGCCACCTTCGGCGATATGCTCCGGGTTCCCGGTTCTTCCTCAAGCCTGATGCAGGAACGGGCCCGGGGCGGCGACATCCGGATCGTCTATTCACCGCTCGATGCCGTGGCCCTTGCCGAAAAAAACCGGGAAAAGCGGCTTGTCTTCCTGGGGGTCGGTTTCGAGACGACCGCGCCGACCATTGCCGGCGCCATCCTGACGGCTGATTCGCGAGGGGTTGACAACTTCTTCGTCCTTGCCTCCCACAAAACCATCCCGATTCCCATGCGCATCCTCTCCGCCGATCCCGAACTGGGCATTGACGGCTACCTCTGCCCGGCTCACGTGAGTGCCATCATCGGCGCCGAAGCCTACCGGTTCCTGGCGAAAGAGCATGGGGTGCCCTGCGTGGTAACCGGTTTCGAACCGGCCGACATCCTTCAGGGGGTTGCCATGCTGGTCAGCCAGGTTGTCGAAAGGCGAAGCAGGGTGGAGAACCAGTATCGTCGCTTTGTTACACAAGAGGGGAACTCCAAGGCCAGGGAACTCGTTAATCAGGTTTTCGTACCGTCCGACGCGGTTTGGCGGGGGCTTGGCATAATTCCGGGGAGCGGTCTCGAAATTGCCCCGGTGTTTGCCCGCTTTGATGCGGAAAAAGCGTTGCCTGTCGAGGTTGAGGAACCCCGGGAGCCGGAAGGCTGTCTTTGCGGCGAAGTTTTGAAAGGCAAGATAACCCCCTTTGATTGTCCGCTGTTCGGATCCGCCTGCACACCGGAACGGCCGGTGGGCGCCTGCATGGTTTCCTCGGAAGGGAGCTGCGCCGCGGCCTATAAGTACGGGCAGTGAAACCAGGCTGAAGAAAAAAGGCTGAAGGTAGAAGACTGCAGGAAAGGCCTTACTACAAAAAACCGTTTTCTGGTGTCGGTTACTCATTCATAGCACCTGGAATACATGATTCATAACAACCCTGCTGATTTGTAAATTAAATTCTTCTGCCTTTAGCCTTCAACCTATTTACCTGATTCTCAAGGAGCACCCAGTGAAAGACGACCTTATACTGCTCGGCCACGGCAGCGGCGGCAGGCTTTCCCACCAACTGCTGGCTGAGCTGATTATTCCCACCCTTTCCGGAATTCCCTCCTCGGGCCAGAACGATGCGGCGATCCTCGAGCACGAGGGACGAAGGATTGCCTTTACCACTGATTCGTACGTTGTGGACCCCATTTTTTTCCCGGGCGGCAACATCGGAGACCTGGCCATCAACGGTACGGTCAACGATCTCGCCATGGTAGGGGCGCAGCCGGTCGCCGTCAGTGTCGGCCTTATTATGGAAGAGGGGTTCAGCCGCGGCGAACTGGCCGAAATCCTCCGTTCCATGCGGGAGGCGGCCGACCGGGCGGGCGTCGCCATTGCGGCGGGGGACACCAAGGTGGTGCCCCGCGGCAAGGCCGACCGGATATTCATCAATACCTCGGGTATCGGTTTCTTCCACCATGGCCTGGAGATCGGCGGCGCCAATGCCCGGGTCGGAGACAAGATCCTGATCAACGGCACCATTGGCGACCACGGGATCGCGGTCATGGCGAAGCGCGAGGGCTTGGAACTGGAAACGGATATCCTCAGCGACTGTGCTCCCCTCAACGGCCTCGTGGCGAGTCTCCTGGAAGAGGGGTCCGCAATCCATGTTCTGCGCGACCCGACCCGCGGTGGTGTCGCTACGACCCTCAAGGAGATTGCCCTCCAGTCGGATGTCGCCATTACCCTGGACGAAGCGGCCATGCCCCTCAAGGGCGCAGTCCGGGGTGTCTGTGCCGTGCTTGGACTCGACCCACTCTATGTGGCGAACGAGGGTAAAGTTCTCGTTTTCGCGGCCGCGGAAACGGCGGAACGGGTCCTGGCACGAATGAAGAGCCATCCTTACGGTCGCGAAGCGGCGATAATCGGCGAAGTGACCGGTGACAGCGGCGGCAAGGTCCGGATGGAAACCCTGGTCGGGGGTATCCGGGCGGTGGAGATGTTGTCGGGCGAGCAGCTGCCGAGAATCTGCTGAGTACCCGTTTGTGCCGGCCTCCCGGCTCGGAGCCTCTACAAGGCTGACTCTTTTTGTTGCCCTTGGTTTGGACTCTAATGTATAGTATTGTTAACTTTTTCGAGTCATACCTGTATCGGTATGACTTTTTTGTAGTAAATGATTATTTATGAGGAATAATAAGAGTACGAATTCCGCGGGAAAGGAGAATAGACATGGCCATATGGAAGTGCAAAAATTGTGGATTTTCCAAGGAAGGTCGTTGCAAGCCGCGGAAATGTCCCCAGTGCCGGGAAAAGGGAACATTTCAAAAGGTGGAATGATTGCAGGAGGTTAGAATTTCCCGTCTTCTGTCTGCCGAGGAAAGGATTTAAGTTTTTTCCCGATTCCGCGATATAAGATTGAGAATGCATATTTTCTTCGCATTATGCGCCGATATGCGTTTTCCTGCTGCTCCGGCAGCTGGGAGGGCCGGTCTTGGCGTCCTGACCGAGAGATCAGCATGTGAAAGGAAAGATAGCTATGGAGGCAGTGGTAAGCGCGGCCGAGGTCCGGCAACGAATTCTTCTTTTACGGGAAATACCGCCGATGCCCCTGATCGCCCAGAAAATTCTCTGCATGTCTCCCGATGCGGATATGTCGGAACTGGCAGATACCATTGAGAAGGCTCCCGAAATCGCCGCACGACTTCTCGGCATGGCTAATGCCGCCTATTTCGGCTGGCCCGGCGGGGTCCGAACCATCTACGATGCCATCTACAAGGTTCTCGGCATCAAGCTCGTAAAAAGCCTGGTCCTGGGTCTTGCCTTCAGCGAGGTCTTTGACGTGAAAAGATGCCGGGGGTTCCGCGCGGACCAGTACTGGTTCACCGCCATGGTTACCGCGAAAATTTCCCAGTCTCTATTTGCCGCCCTTGATATTTCTCTGCGCCGGGAAATCGATAATATTCATCTCAATGGACTGCTCCATAACCTCGGCATTACCGTCCTTGCCCACCTTTTTCCCGCCGAGCTTGCCCATGCTCTTTCCCTTCCCAGTGACGACGAGACCCCGGGGGTAACCGACAAGATCCGCACCGTTCTCGGTATGGACCAAGGCCAGGCCGGTGGCTGGCTCGCCCGAAAATGGCACCTGCCCAGGGATATCGTGTGTGTTATTGAACATCACAAGGATACGGACTTCCGCGGTGACTTCTGGCCCATCGTTTTGCTGGTGGGGTACGCCGAGCGCCAGGCCATACGCCTCTTTACCAAAGGGGCCATGAGGAGCGAGCCGGAGTTCGAATCGTTTCTCGGACTTGAAAGAGCTACACTGGACCGCATGCAGCTGACCCTTGACGGTCAATTGGAAGACCTTCACTCCATGGCTTCCCTGATGGCGACGGGAGAATGCTGATGCGCAACAGCCTGACCGACAGAGCGTTTACCGAAATGAACGACCAGATCATCAATCTGCTTGATTCATTTTCCGCTCTCAGCATACTCAGCTCACTCGACATCCGCTATCCCAACGTGGAAACGATGCTTCGCAAGGCCTTGCGCGGCTTGATGGAAAACATGGACATGGAACGCTGCTCCATCTTTCTGCTGCAACAGGAACGGCTCGTAAACTGTGTCGGTCTCGATTGGGACGACATGCTCCTCGAGGAATCGGGGGATCGGATGGTACGGCATACCGTCTCCCTCGACGCTTCGATCGGTGAAGGAATCATGGGGCTCGCGGTCCAGAGCAAAAAGCTCCAGCATTGCCGGGACTGTATGTCCGATGAACGCTTCGTTGCTTTCGCCGGCCATGCCGTCGGTTCCCTCATCAGCGTTCCCATTTTTCAACCCGGTTGCGAAGTCCTCGGCGTTCTGAACGTATCCCACCCTCGGGCCGATTTTTTCAACGAATGGCATGAGCGCCTTCTGGTTGTCTACTGCAACTGTCTTGGCCAGTTGCTCGTCAATCATCGCCTGGTTTGCCACATGGAGCGGGAGATTGAAAAGAGGACGAGCCTGCTGATGAAGACGCTTGAAGAGGTGCGGACGGCCGAAAAGGGCCTCCGGGAGAGCGAGGAACAGCTGAATCTGGTTCTCGAGGGAAGCAACGACGGCTTCTGGGATTGGTCCCTGGTGAGCCGCGAGGTGCGTTTGAGCAACCGCTGGGCGGAAATCCTCGATTACACCCAGCCGGAACTCGAGGAAATGTTCCGCGAGGGCAAAAGACTGATTCACCCGGAAGATGCTCCCATCGTGCGGGATACCATTGCCGATCACCTGGGCGGATCTCTCTTCCAGTACTCCCTGGAATACCGTCTGCAGGCACGCACCGGCGATTGGAAATGGGTCCAGGACCGCGGCAAGGTCGTGGAATGGGATGAGCTGGGCAGGCCCCTGCGGATGACCGGGACAACTACGGATATTACCGACCGCAAGTGGGCGGAGGAAGAAAAATGGAGACTGGAGAACCAGCTGAACCACTCCCAGAAGATGGAGGCCATCGGTCAGCTGGCCGGCGGTGTTGCCCACGAATTCAACAATATCATGACGGCCATCATCGGCTATGGCCACCTCATGGTAATGAAGACCGAGGAACACAGCCCGTTGCGGCATTTTGCCGCCCAGATTCTCACCGCTGCCGAGCGGGCCTCCGGCCTGACACGAAGTCTACTGACCTTCAGCCGCAAGCAGGTCTCCAATCCGCACTATGTGAACGTCAACGAAACCATCGAGAAGATCGGGAAACTTCTGTCCCGGATTATCAGAGAAGATATCGAATTCCGTACCGAGCTTGCCGCGGAGCGGCTTGTCATCCTTGCCGACGACGGGCAGGTGGAGCAGGTTCTGATGAATCTCGTCACCAATGCCCGTGATGCCATGCCTTCCGGCGGCTTTCTTACCATAGGTACCGGCATCGAAGAGATCGACCAGGAGTTCATCGAGTCATTCGGATACGGCACGGTTGGAACCTTTGTCCGCATTTCCGTGTTTGATACCGGGGTCGGCATGGATGAGAATATCCAGAAGAAGGTTTTCGAGCCATTTTTTACCACCAAGGAACCGGGGAAGGGGACGGGCCTCGGTCTTGCCATCGTGTACGGCATTATCAAGCAGCATAACGGCTATATCAGGGTGTCAAGTACTCCGGGACAGGGTACCGAAGTGGCGATCTATTTTCCATTGGCCAACGGAGAAGGGGGAATGAAGGCTGCGGCGACCCCGTCTCTGCTGAAAAGAGGAAATGAAACCATCCTGATCGCCGAGGATGATGATGGCGTACGCGGTTTGGACAAGCAGATTTTCGAGGAGTGCGGTTACACCGTGCTGGCGGCGGCGGACGGCAAGGAGGCCCTCGATCTTTTCCTGGAACACAAGGACGTGATCGATCTGGTGGTGTTCGACGTGATAATGCCGAAAATGAACGGCAAGGAAGTATTCGAGAAAATCCGGAAAGTACGGCCCGATATGCGGGTCCTGTTTACCAGCGGCTACACCGGCGACATTCTTAATGGTTCCGGGAAAATCGGCGCGGAATTCGATTTTGTCGCAAAACCCCTGCCGCCCGAGGAATTCATGGATAAGGTCCGGGAAATCCTCGATCGCCCCTGTTGCTGACGGCGCGTTGCCGCTGCCGAAATCATTCGCACGCTTCCAGCTCGAGGAAGGCCATCAGCCTTTCAAAAGAAGAGTTCACCACCTGTTCGCGGCTGACCCCCACCTGTTCCAGAACCGCTACCGCTTCATCGAATTCGCCTACCCCCTGCGCGATATGCGCATCACTTCCCACGACAACCAGCGCGCCGGAGCGGGCGATCAGCCTCGCCAAGTGTTCGCAATTGGGCCTGCTCCCTTTCCTGCTCATGAAAAAGGAAGAGTTGTTGATCTCCAGTGCCGTACCGGTTCGCAGCGCTGCTTCGACGAGTTTTTCGAAATCGACGGGAAAGGCCGGATTGCCGGCATGGGCGATGGCCTTGACGCCGGGATTGGCCATTGCCCGCACGACCGCCTCGCTGTTCAGGTCGATTCCCTGGTCGTCGAAACCGCACCCTTCGTGAAAGCCCGCAATGGCGAAGTCCAGCTTGGCCAGGTAGGCGTCCGGCATGTCAACGGAGCCGTCTAGGGCGATGATGTTTGCTTCGACGCCGCGCAGGATCCTCACTCCGCAGATTCTGGAAGGGATGAAGCGCAAAGCGCCGAAATGATACAGGTGCGGTCCGCCCGGCAGGGCAGGACCGTGGTCGGTGAAGGCGAGCGCTTCCAACCCCTTGAGGGCAGCTTCACGGGCCATTTCGTTGACGGTTGAATAGGCGTGGCCCGAGGCCACGGTGTGGGTATGCATATCGGCGATGATGTTCATGGGAGCATGATTTCACAGCCCGGGTGAAAAGTCAACGACGGTGCGGGAGACCCCCGTCTATCCCATTTATAAAGGGAATGCACATATAATAAACGCTAGTTTTGGTCCAAAATATCCCGGACGGCTTTCAGCAATTCAGTTGCAGAGACCGGTTTGGATAAAAAATTGAACTCTTTGTCCAGAATCCCTCTCTGTACAAATAAATCCTTCGTATAACCACTCATAAAGAGAACTTTCATCCCCGGACGGACTTCCCTGATTTTCTCTATCAATCTTTTGCCATCAAGCTTCGGCATTATTACGTCGGTAACCAAAATATCCACGTTCATTTCATGGGAAAAGAACTTATTCAACGCGTCGCTGCCGTCTACAGCCGCAATGACGGTATATCCGGCTTCCTCCAGCATCATACTATGGAGATTCCGTACAGCGGGGTCGTCTTCGGCCATCAAGATGGTTTCTGTTCCGCCGGCAGGGAGTTCCTCTTGCTGAGATTCTTTGATACTTCTTTCATCTTTTGCCATGAGAGGTAGATATAAATGGAATGTCGTGCCGCTTCCCGGCTCACTTTCGACCGATACATAGCCATTATGCTGGCTGATAATTCCATAAATGATCGCCATACCGAGCCCGGTCCCCTTACCGATCTCTTTTGTGGTAAAGAACGGTTCAAATATCTTTTCCCGTGTTTCCGCATCCATACCGTGCCCGGTATCAGTAATGGAAATACAGGCATATTTGCCGGGCTTGCCTATGCCGTGAGCATGCTCAAACCGCTCTTGCATTTCAACAGCGGTTAGGCTTATGGTCAACGTTCCTCCTTGCGGCATGGCGTCTTTTGCGTTGGTAACGAGATTCATGAGCGTCTGTTCGAGCTGCCCCCTGTCCGCCATAACAATAAGTGTTTTGTCACCAAGTTGTGTGGAAAAATCGACATCTTCCGGAATGAGCCTCCGCAGCATTTTCTTTATCCCCTGCACCAGTTCGCTGAGGTCAAGAGGCTTGGTTCGCATTACCTGTTTTCTGCTGAAGGCAAGCAGGCCATTGGTCAATTCTGTAGCCCGCTCTCCGGCGGCAAGGATCTGGTCGAGATGATGGTGTAAATGACTTTCGTCTTCAAGTTTAAATTTGATCATTTCAGAGTAACCGGTAATTACCGTCAATAAATTATTGAAATCATGAGCGATTCCTCCGGCAAGCTGACCGATCGCCTCCATCCTCTGGGCCTGGTGCAGTTGTAACTCGAGTTTTTTGCGGTCTTCTTCCGAATCTCTCTGGTGAGTAATATCCCGGCTGATTCCAATCAGTCCGAGTATATTTCCCGATTGATCATAGAAAGGGGTTTTCAGTGTATCGAGCAGGACTTTGCGGCCGTCCGGATAATCCACCCATTCCTCATTCCGGCGAGCTTTTCCCTGTGACATCATTTCGCGATCCATCTCCCGGAAAAATTCCCCCACTTCTGTCGGGAATAAGTCAAGGTCGGTTTTGCCGACCAGGTCTTTTTCCGTGCATCCGGCAAAAGATTCGAAAGCTTTGTTGCAGCCCAGGTAGCTTCCCTCGGGATCTTTATAGAAAATAAGGTCTGGAATGGAGTCAAGGAGCGCAACCAGGAGCTGTTTTTTCTGGTTATGTTCCTTTGCCAGCTTCTGGTATTCCTTCGCGCTTTCAAACAGGGCTTCGGCCGTATGCCGATGTTTATCGCGGATTTGGATCGACATGATTCCATAGGCGAGGTCATTGGCCAATTGGGTAATCAGGTTTATTTCTTCACTGTCAAAAACGTCCGGCATTGAAGCATAGACACTCAGGGAGCCAAGAACATTATTGGTGTATTTGAGAGGAACGGAAAGTATCGACCGATAACCTCGTTGTTTCGCCTGATCATGCCATGCCGCGAAATACGGATTATTCAGCACGTCTTTTATCAAGCAAGGCAGTCCGGTGCGGATGGCCGCTCCTGAAGGTGTCCACCTATTTTCTTTATCCGCCCAGGTTAGGCCCCGGCTCTCGGTAATGCTCACCATCATACCGGCCTGTGCAACCGGACGGATTGTCTTTTCCTGATCGTTTTCAGCGTACCCTACCCAGGCAAAACAATAGGTGCCGTCATCAACGATAGTGCGGCATATATCGCGCAACAGGACATTTTCATCTTCCGCACGCACCAGTATTTCATTGCACCTGGTTAAAATTCTGAGAACATGGTTGAGCCGTTTGAGAGCATCTTCCGTCTTTTTCTGCTCGGTTATATTCCTGACAAACCCGAAAAAGAATGGTTTGTTCCCGAGCTTGATGATGCGTCCTGAGATGGATACAATAAGAACAGTACCGTTCTTGTGAACGAATCTGCTCTCCAGATTCTCAACCGAGCCATGTGCTTTTAACGCTTCTACGAGTTTTCCGCGATCATTGGGGTCATGCCAGAATCCAAGTGAAAAGGGAATTTTGCCGACCACCTCTTCACGGGTGTACCCCATCATTTTGGTGAAACCCGGATTGACATCGATCCAGGTCCCATCATCGATTGTGCTGATGCTGATGTAATCGGGAATGGCTTCAAAGGCGGTTCGGAAAAGTTCCGTACTTTCCTGGAGCTCCGATTCAGCCTTGCGCTGAAATATGAGAAGGAGAAACGCGAGAAAAGAAAAAATTAATATCAACCCAAGTGTTGTCAGTATTATCTTGTTTACAAAATATTCATATGTCTTTAAATAGATACTTTTTTTTACCCCAACATAGAGAACCCCGATGATTTTGCCATCAACATTTTTTATCGGATCATAGGCGCTGAAATAGGGAACACCTAATATCAATGCTTCACCACGGTAAGATTTTCCCTCCTTGAAAATTGCATCGTATGCCGGTCCCTGCAATTTTGTTCCGGTCGCTCTCTTTCCGTCTTTTGTATTTATATTGGTGGCGATTCTTGTGTCGCCTATGAAGATCGTTGCGGTTACTCCGAAGATGTCATGGAGAGTGTCCGTCAGTTCATGATTATCATTCAGGAGGTATTCGCCAACATAGAGATTGCCATTTACTATTCTGAAATCTCTTCCTTTAAAAGAGAGCAGCTTCCAGAACGTATTAAGGTGATGTTCTTGCTCTGCCAGTGCAGTCTCCGCCGCCTCCTTACGCAGCTCGATCAGGAAAGTACCGGCAGCCGAGACCAGAGCAACAATGACCAAAATAATATTGATCCACATAAATCTCGATGTTATTTTCATGGATATGACCTTCAAGAAATCCGGATTATAAGATTTGTTTGAGTGATGGCTCGAATAATTTATGCCTCGTAATAAGTTAAAAAAGCCGCGAATGACAAGCTTCTAAAGGAGAAAGCAAAATAATTTCTGAGAGCCTGTCCAGGGAGTTTTGAAAAAATATCATAAAAATGACAAGAAACATAATATTCAACCTTGTAACCTTTTCGGAAAATGCAAAAATTATTGAAATGTATTTTCTAAAAACAGGGTGGGCTTCAATTTAGATGTGGACTACGGCACCTTGAATATGGGCGGTTGAAAGCGTAATGGCGTCTATATCGGTCAGGCCGGAAAGAGCCGCCACCAGGTAGAGGCCACGGTCTCCGAAATATTCCTTGGCCGCTGCCACCGCCAGCAACACCAGTGCATAAAGACCGCCGAACAGTACCGCGGCAAGCAGGTTGGTGGGATCCTTGGGCTCGGGCCCGACGCTGCTGACCCGGCGCGTTCGAGCGGCAGCTGTCACGGCAATCAGGGTCATCCACAGAAACATGAGCCCGAACGGGGGCATTACCCGCAAAATTATGGAAGGGGCCACCACGGCAACCTCGAAGGCAACCCTGACAAAGACGATTGTCGAGGCGATCATGGTGACCAGGGCAGCCATGGCGGAGCCTTCGGAATCCAGCTTCGACCGACGGGAATAGCTGACGGTGGTGGCAGTACTTGAAATCAGACCCCCCAGAATGCCGCTTACCACCAACCCCGTTCTGCTGCCCAGGTACCTGGAGGCCAGGTAACCGCTCAAGCTGATACCGACGATCAGGACCACCATCAGCCAGATCCGAAAGGGATTCAACACGTCGTAGTGCCCAAAAGATTGATCCGGTAGCAGGGGAAGAATTACCAGGGCAATGAGCACGAGGCGAAAAACAGCCCTGATTTCGCTGCCGCCGATACGATGAACGAATCCATGGAGATATTTTTTCCAGTGAAGGAGAAGCGCAACAGCGCCGCTGATGGCGATTGCTTCCGTAGTCAAGCCAACCCGCAACAGGGCACCGACGGTAAACATCAGAAGGCCGGCCACTTCCGTGGTCGGTCCGGGATGCGTGTCCGCGGTCCTGTCCCTCCGCAGATTCGCCACCGCCAGCAAGGCTCCGAGAGAAATGATTCCTCCGGCAAGAATCCAGGCGCCGAATCTTTCGGACAGGAAAGCGCAGATGGTACCCAGAACCGTAATCATGGGAAAAGTACGAATTCCCGCGGCTCTGGGTTCGGCCCATTCACGCTGCAGTCCGACCAGAAGTCCCAATCCGCCTGCTATTCCGAGGTGTTGCCATATCTGTATATCCATGACGTGCTCCTCGCTGCCTCGACCAATCCGGTGATGCCCCTTGTTTCAATTCTAACCGTTGCTAGAGGAATTTCAGCCCGCATCAACTTAAAACCGGCCTAACGGCGTTCACGCGACAAAAATATGAAATGTACTGTTGCCACGGCAACGCAGCACCGGAACGGTAGCCATGGCACCTCGGGATTCTTGCACCGGTTGTTTTTTTGGCGAAATTTGAATTCACCCTCAGAAACGATAGACTATTTACATGGATCATGGAATCAGCAGGTTGTTGAAAACGTAATGAGGACGGCTGGATGCAGGCCGCCTGTCCCGCTGACGATGCGGGTCGCCACCTCCGAAGTTTTTGTAACCGGCATCAAGGCCATTGACATGCTCGCCCCGCTTGAAAGAGGCGGCAAAGCCGGTATGTTCGGAGGAGCCGGCGTGGGAAAGACCGTCCTGATCATGGAGATCGTCCACAACATGGTAGGGTTGCACAAGGGGGTAAGCATTTTTTGCGGAATCGGCGAACGCTGCCGTGAAGCGGAAGAACTCTACCGGGAAATATAACAGGCCGGGGTGCTTGAAAATACTAAAAACAAAGAGCGGGAGGCCATGAAAGGGCGCGCCAAAATTCATATCGGCACCTCCGGATGGCATTATGGTCACTGGCGTGGCGTCTTCTATCCACCGGACCTGCCTGACCGGGGGATGCTCCCTTTCTACGCACGGAGCTTCCGGACGGCGGAAATCAACAACTCGTTCTATCACCTTCCTGAAAAGCAGACTTTCGTTTCCTGGCGGGAAGCGGTGCCGGACGATTTCATTTTTACGGTAAAGGCCAGTCGTTTCATCACCCACATGAAAAAGCTCAAAGACCCGAAAGACCCGCTCAAACGCTTTACCGAGAGAGTGCGGTGCCTGGATGAAAAGCTCGGCCCGCTGCTGTTTCAGCTGCCGCCACGCTGGCATTGCAACGTCGAGCGGCTGGAGGCCTTTCTTGACCTGCTGAAACATGCGTTTCCATGCGCTTTCGAATTTCGTGATCCAAGCTGGTTCAACGAAAAGGTCTATGCGGCCCTGAGAGCGGCGGACGCGGCCTTCTGCATCTATGACCTGGACGGCAACCTTTCACCCAAAATCGTTACCGCCCCTTTTGTCTATGTGCGCCTGCACGGTCCGGACGGCCCTTATCGCGGCCAGTACGACATCCAGACCCTCGCGGGATGGGCGGGAGCTTTTTCAACGTGGGCTACGGAAGGCAGGGAGATATTCTGTTTTTTTGACAACGACGAAGCAGGATTTGCGATTCAAGATGCCTTGAGACTTCAGGAGATGATATCCGGCTGTAACTGGTCTGTCACTGGTCGATAAAACGATATGCCCCTTGGAATAAAAGAAAACGGATTATCCCGGATTTTCGGTAAAACGTCCACGCATTGCCATTCTGCTTTTTTCGTAGTCAATCTTGCTCGAAATATTATATCGACATGTTGTTCATAAATTATCCGTGCCGTTTCCATGGAGCGCTGCTCGCCGGGCGCTATGAGATAGGCATTTTTATTCAAGAGGGTGAAGACAGGGTGGCTCCCCTCCAATTTTAGGAGGGGCCGGGGTTGGGAAAGGTTTCTTTCCGACAAAGCGTGGGCCTCTAATAACCTCTTTTCTTGCTGGGGAAGAATTCTGATGGTGGGAAATAAGGCTTTTCCAAGGATGGAAGTAGTATGAAATCGGCTTGCAAAAGACTTGTTTTGCCACTATTACTATGACTAACGCCGGTCGACAGTCCCGTTATTTTGAGGGTGAGGATAGCCCATCGATATCTCCGTCGGCCTGACAGAGGAGAACCTGATGAAATTTCAGTTGCACGGTGAAGCCCCTTTCGATCATTCATGCCCTGTTCTTGTCCTTGTCTGCTTCGAGGGGCAGACGGATGCGCCGCTGCTTGCCCGTTACGACCAGGTTCTGGGCGGGGCGATCACGGCCCTGTTTCGAGACAAGGAATTTACCGGGGCCTTCGGTACGACGAAACTGTTTCCAACTTTGGGCAAGGCCGCGGCCGAGCGTCTTCTCCTGGTGGGACTCGGCAAGGAAAAGGAATTCACCCCGGAGCGGCTGCGCCAGGCGGGCGGAGTCGCGGCCCAGGCGTTGAAAGCGATATCCCTGCGGACCTGCTCCGTGCTCGTGCCTGAGGGCCAGGAGTTGCCGCGGGCCGTTGCCGAGGGCCTGGCCCTGGGAAGCTATTCCTTTAACCAGTACCGGACCAAGCCGGAAGAAAAAGAAGCGCTGGACACGGTCCGCTTCCTGGTGCCGGAAAGCTCGGACACCGGGGAAGCGGAACAGGTGCTCGACGAGGCGAGACTGCTCTGCGAAGCGGTCCGCTTCGCCCGCGACCTGGTATCACAGCCGGGCAACGTGGCTACGCCGTCCTGGCTGGCGGAAAAGGCCCTTGAAATGGCGGCTCTGTTCGATATCCCCTGCCATGTCTGGGACCGGGAAGAGATCGAGCGTCACGGCATGGCGGCCTTGCTTGCGGTTGCCCGCGGTTCGCGCCGGCAGCCCCGCTTCGTCACCTTCGAATACCGGGGAGCGGCCGGCGGCAAGAAGCCGGTGGTCCTGGTGGGCAAGGGAATCACCTTTGATTCGGGCGGGATATCCCTCAAGCCCCGGGAGGGCATGGAGCGGATGAAAAACGACATGGCGGGCGCCGCGGTGGTCATGGGCGTCATGATGGCTGCTGCCTCCCTGAAACTTCCGGTGAACCTCGTCGGTCTCATTCCCCTGGCCGAGAACCTGCCTGACGGCAATGCCTGCAAACCGGGCGACGTGATCCGCTCCCTTTCCGGAAAAACCATCGAGGTCGTCAATACCGATGCCGAGGGCAGGCTGGTGCTCTGCGATGCGCTGCACCATGCTTTGAATTATCGTCCCGCGGCCATTATCGACGTCGCCACGCTTACGGGCGCCTGCGTGGTCGCACTTGGCAATCTTGCCACCGGCCTGCTGTCCAATGATGATGCCCTGGCGCGCTCCTTGCGGAAAGCGGGAGCGGCAACCGGCGAGAGTGTCTGGCAGCTGCCCCTCTGGGAGGAATACGGCGATCTGCTGAAGAGCGATATCGCCGATATGAAAAATTCCGGCGGACCGCCGGCCGGGACCATAACCGCGGCCTGGTTCCTGAAAAATTTCGTTGGCACGACCAGGTGGGCCCACCTGGACATCGCCGGCACCGCGTGGGAGGAAAAAGGGCGCCATTACCTTCCGAAAGGCGCTACCGGTACCGGTGTCAGGCTGCTGGTCGAATATCTGCGGGGTCTTCGTTGAGGGGGCGTGCCCCGTTACGGAACGTAGCTGCCGGAACGGGTGCCCCGAGGAAAAACCGCGGATTGCTCCTCCTTTCGCCAGCAGCGGTTGAGAAATCAAACCCCGGTCCGGGAGGGACGTCATGACCGGATGGTTTCCCTTTGCCGTTGCCGCCCTGCTGTTGATGGGCACGCAACGCTTTTTCTACAAGGTCGCCGCTGAGAAATCCTGCGATACCGCCCTGACGACCCTGTCCTTCATGGCCACGGTGACCGTGGTCAGTACCGTCGTCTTTTTCATGCGGGGCATTGCCGTGCCCGACCTTTCCTTTCTGCTGCTGGTGGCGCTTGCCAACAGCCTTTCCTTTCTCCTGGCCACGGTTGCGCATATCGAGGCCTTGAAAAAACTGCCGGCCCGAATCGCCTATCCGCTCATCCGGCTCGATGCGGTGCTGGTGGTAGTCATCTCCTTCATCTTTTTTCACGAACAGGTCATAGGACGACAGCAGATCGGTATCGGTCTCGCTCTGGCAGCGGTGCTGCTCATTGCCCGGGAGCGGGGCGCTCATGGTCAATCGGGCCGGAAAACGGCGCTTGGCTTCCTGTTCGTGGGGGCGGCCATCCTGGCCGGAACGGCCGCCGCGATTTCCAGTCGTTTCGCCGCGCTCGGCACGGACAAGAGCGCCTTCATTGCGCTATCCTACGCGCTTTCCACGGTCTTTGCCGCCGGCCTCGGCGCGAGATCCCGGCGGCAGCCGAAAACACGCGCCGCGACCCGCGATGCGCTGCGCATCGGCGTTGTCATGGGTATTCTCAACGTGGTGGGCTACTATGCCTACCTGGAAGGACTTGCCCGCGGGCCTCTTTCGCTGGTGACGGTGATCACCGGTATGCATTTCGCGGTAGCGGTCATCCTTTCCATCCTCATTTACCGCGAGCGGCCGACACCGCTGGGGATCACCGGTATTATCCTCGCGGTTGCATCTCTCATCATGCTGCGGGCATAACAAGTGGTATACTTGGAAAAGTGCTTTTTGGCTCGTCCGAAGGACTCGCCCTTCGGGCAGCCGAATGCTGTCAACGTTTGCCGGCAAAAGTTTCTTGCCAGAACAAAAAATCATTACTTTCCGAACCAGAAACCCCTGGTTTTCTTATCCTGAGTTTCCTGAAGAAACTGTGGCGCCGTTGTTTTCTCATCTTGACCGGTGCGTGGCCTTTCGGTTACCCTGTGTCGGCACTTGTAGTGCTCATAGTGACATGATTTCACGAGGGCGTTGTGCGATGCACGTCCTCGAAGACAGCTGGGCTGGCAGGGAGGATGCCATGAGCGATCCGATCAGCAGGGCACTGCGGAGCCTGGACGGCCTTTCGTTGGGTGATGCCTTCGGCGAACTCTTTTTCTTCTTTTCCCCGGAACACACTGACTGGAATGACTTGCCGGAAGAAAAATGGCGTTGGACCGACGATACCCACATGGCCCTTTCCATCGTAGAGGTATTGAAAAAATTCGGGCACATCGACCAGGATGCGTTGGCCGAGGCGTTCGGGCGGCGCTACCTGGAGGAACCTACCCGCGGGTACGCCGGCGGGGCACGGCGGCTGTTGATGCAGATCGGCACCGGTTCGGACTGGCGGGACATTGCTCCGAAGCTCTTTGGCGGCGGTTCGTTCGGCAACGGCGCGGCCATGCGGATTGCGCCGCTCGGCGCCTATTTCGCCGGTGATCCCACCCGGGCCGCCGAGGAAGCCCGCCGTTCCGCCGTGGTGACCCATGCCCACCCGGAAGGAGTGGCCGGGGCCATTGCCGTTGCCGTTGCCGCGTCTTTGGCGGCCGGTCCGTCCTTTCCGAAGGGGGTGGAATTCATCAGGGAGGTCATCCGTTTCGTCCCGGAAGGGGAAACCAGCCATCGCCTTGTTTCGGCATTAGGTATTCCCGCGGCCGAGAGCATCCTGGCCATGAATACTCTTGGCACCGGCTATCAAGTCTCTGCCCAGGACACGGTTCCTTTCTGCGTCTGGAATGCGGCCCATCACCTAGGTTGCTACGAAGAGGCCCTGTGGAGCACGGTCAGGGGGAGGGGGGACTGCGATACCACTTGTGCCATAGTCGGCGGTATCGTGGCATTGACCGCGGAGATACCTTCCACGTGGCTGGTACGGCGGGAGCCGTTGCCGCCTATGTAGGGTGGGAAGCTGACCATAGTACACATCAGAAAAACTACTTGGCATTCTTGGCTTGAGCGTGAATCGCCGCTGAATCGAAACCATGGAACCTGAAACGAAACTGACCATAGCCATTGCCCAAATCAGGGTTGCTCCCCGAAAACCGGAGGAAAACCTGACCAAAGCCGAAAGCCTGGTTGCCGAGGCCGCCCGCAGGGGAAGCGACCTGGTCTGCTTTCCCGAGATGTGGACCACCGGCTTCGACTGGAACTATCTCGCTGCCAGCACGGGGGAACATGGAGAGGTCGTGGAGCGTATCTCGGAACTGGCACGGCGCCATCGCATCTGGATAAACGGTTCCGTGCCCACCGTAACCGCTGATGGCAGGATCGCAAACACCTCGATTCTCTTTGACGCCGAGGGAGGGCGGGCAGGCGTTTATCGCAAGGTCCACCTGTTCAGTCTGCTGCACGAAGACGATCATCTGGCGGCCGGTGACGCCCTTACCGTGGTGGAAACACCCTGGGGACGAATCGGCCTGTCCATTTGCTATGATATCCGATTTCCCGAGCTGTTTCGCAGCTATGCGCTGCAGGGGGTGCGTCTCGTTCTGTCTCCTAGTGCTTTTCCCCATCCGCGGCTCGACCATTGGCGGGTTCTGTCGCGGGCCCGCGCCATTGAAAACCAGATGTTCCTGGTCGGCGTCAACCGGGTGGGAAGCGAGGATTTCGGGCCGGACGGGATCGTTTCCTATTTCGGCACATCGGTCCTCATCGATCCGTGGGGCGGAACGGTTGTCGAGGCGAGCGGGTCGGAAGAAGAGCTGCTGACCGCTGTCGTGGATCCGCGGGAAGCAGACGATGTGCGGGCGAAGATGCGGGTGCTCGCCGATCGGAGACCCGAAGTCTATGTCTTGTCCTGAAATACCCGGAACCGGCGGCAGTCGGTTCTTATATCCTGATAAAAAGACCGAGGGGCGTAATGGAATACCGCATAGACATTAATAACGAGAAAAGGTACGTAGAGGTCACTACGCAGGGAGTCGCCTCGTCGGAAGGTTTCATTTCCTTTATCAGCGAACTCCTGAAACCTTCCTATATGGCTCTTGGTTACAACCTGCTGGTTGAAATTTCCGAACTGGATACCAGGTATCTTGTTTCAGCCGATGTCGGGGATATTGTCGACTTTCTCGAGCGGCACAGGGCCGATCTGCCGCAAAAGAAGCACGCCATAGTAGCCGCCACGCCTCTTGCTTTCGGCTTTGCCCGGATGTACCAGATCATGGCGGAGGATTATACGCCCATGACGACCAGGGTGTTCGGTTTTCGGGAGCAAGCCGAGAACTGGCTGCTGGGTGAAGATGAATAACCAGCGACAACCTTGAGTCCGCAATTCTCTCGCCGGACGCTTTCCGCTTTGGCACTAATGGGTGGTGCCATGTCTCCGGATCAGAAAAGCTTTCATTTCCTTCGATCATTATTCCCTTGTAATTTACCTCTATGAGCTGGTAAATCTTGATGCGGCGCTGATGCGCCGTACTATGACCGGGTGGCGGCAGCGCGGCTTGAAGGGTTCCGTGGAACGGTGCCTGCCGCTTACGGACCGAAAGCGATAGGGAGGTTTTCATGAAGAAACTGCTTTTGTCAGGACTTTTACTTTCACTTATGGCATTGCCCGCGGTTGCGGCTGAAGGTACGGACGACATCTTCAACCGGCTCGATGCCGACAAGGACGGCCAGGTAACCCAAGAGGAGTTCCAGGCCGGTGACATCTCGGTGAGCACGGAAGACGAAGAAAAATATCAGCTTTTTCCCCTTGATCCGGAGCTGGAAAAAGGTGATGTCGCAAAACATAAGCGCCGCCTGTTCGAAAAGCTCGACAGGGACAAAAACGGGGCGATCAACAGCAGGGAGTGGCAGGATTCCCTTGACACCGGCGTAGTGATTTTCCGCTTCTGAGATCAGCGCTCCAGACGTGATACATTACCGAATACCGATCGGGAGTAAACCGCCATGTCTCTTCAAATCGGGCAGTCGAAAACCGCGGCAGTCTTCGTAATTTCGGCGGCCTGCGTCATTATCATTGCCGGCATGCGTGCCGCCTCGCCGCTGCTCGTTCCCTTGCTGCTTGCTGTTTTCATCGCCATCATCAGCGCTCCGCCACTCTTCTGGTTGAAAAAAAAAGGGGTTCCCTCGGTTCTGGCCATGGGCATCGTCCTGGTGGCACTGCTTGCCACGGTAGTGGTCCTGGCGGCGCTTGTCGGCACCTCTCTCGATACTTTTATCCAGGACATGCCGGAATATCAGCGTCGCCTGCAGGACAAGCTGGCGTCATTCCTTGCCTGGCTGGATGCCAAGGGGCTCGATGTCGCGGAGGAGAAACTCGTCGAGATCTTTGATCCCGGTGTCGGGCTGCAACTGGTCACGCGCATCGTCACCAGCCTCGGCAACGTCTTGACCAACGGCTTTCTCATCCTGTTGACGGTAATTTTCATCCTCCTCGAGGCAGCAAGCTTCTCGGAAAAAATCGGCATGTTCCTTGAGGACCCGGAGCGATCCTTCAAGCGGCTCACCCTGTTTTTCACAAACATTCAGCGCTACATGGCGATCAAAACCGTCATCAGTATCGCAACCGGGGCGGCGATCGCCGTCTGGCTTGCGGTCATCGGTGTCGATTATGCGTTGTTGTGGGGCATAATTGCTTTTCTGTTCAACTATATCCCGAATATCGGTTCGATTCTCGCGGCACTGCCCGCGGTTGTCCTTGCCCTGATCCAGCTCGGCGCCTCGGAGGCGATGCTGGCCACTGTCGGGTACCTGGTGGTCAACATGGTGGTGGGCAATATCATCGAGCCGCGGGTCATGGGGCGAGGCCTCGGCCTTTCGACGCTGGTGGTGTTTCTCTCCCTGGTGTTCTGGGGATGGGTATTCGGGCCGGTGGGCATGCTCCTGTCGGTTCCTCTAACCATGACCGTCAAGATCGCCCTCGACGGCAGCGAAGAGACCCGCTGGATAGCGGTGCTGCTGGGAGAGGGAAAGTAAGTAACGCTGAATCGTTAGATTGTTTTCGGGCTGTGCACAAAAAAGGATGGAGCGTAAAGGGCTCCATCCTTTTTTGTGAAATCTGTTTATACATAGTATTTTAGCCAATCATCAATTATTCCTTGAAAATCTGTTAAATGACCAATAACGTCGCTATGAGATTCGTCAGGCAGCTTTCGATTCGATGGAGATGACCCTGAAGAATAAAGTAATAGGGGAAGTCCCTATTTCCCCCCTCTCCCCAGTCTATACACTGCGTGGGAGGGGGAGATAAAAACGAGCGTTCTGAAGTCGAAGTTGAATGGTGGTCCCGGCAGGAAGGAGAGATGGAAAAATACGCGGTGTTTCAGGAACAGCTTGAGGTAGATTCGGACTTCAGGAGACGGGAAGAAAGGCTGTCTGAAGAAAGGAATTGAGAAAGGTCCCCGGAATTTGCCGGAATTCTGAAAGAAAGAAAATCAGGGAGTTTTTCAAGACCCTATTAGGAAGAATGTGTTGCGCACTTATTCCTTGCGCCCCTTCTTCTCAATTCTCTTCATCACTCGCTCAAACTCATCTTCCCCTCGAGCCTCTTCCTGCAACCTCCGGGTGTTGAATTTGTCGTACTCGGCCTGGGCTAACTGCTTTGCCACTTCAGTGCGCACATGCCCGGCATGGTCGAGGAGGTCGCGCTCGTTGAAACTCAAAAAAGCATCCAGCTTCGAGGCCCAGTCGGTCATGCTCATCGGGCGTTTGCGCTTGGCCTGGTCTTCGGCGTAATCGAGATACATGGTGACGATGCGGTTGAGACCGTCCAGTTCATCCGCGGTCAGATAGTTCTTCGCTACCACGACATCCGGCTTGCGCACCTTGGCGCCTTTCCAGTTGGTGAGCCCCATATTCGGCTTCTCCGCATCGGCGCGCTCGGCAATCAGTCCTGCAGCGGTATGACCGGTGACAGCCCAGTGAAGTTTGTTCTGCACGGTTTGGAAAAAGGTCTGCGCTGGTTCGCTCCTGGAATCGTAATCGACGGCAGTGGCATAGATATCGGTGATTTTCCGGTAAAATCGCTTCTCGGAGGCGCGGATATCGCGGATGCGTTCGAGCAGTTCATCGAAATAATCGGCGCCGAACGGAGTGCCGATATTTTTCAGCCGCTCGTCGTCCATGACGAAGCCCTTGACCAGGTATTCTTTCAGCCGCGCGGTGGCCCAGCGCCGAAACTGGGTGCCGCGATGCGAACGCACTCGGTAACCGACCGCGATGATGGCGTCGAGGTTGTAATGCTTGGTCCGGTAATTTTTCCCGTCTATGGCAGTTGTCAAGTATTCCTTGACAACTGAATGTTCGACCAGTTCACCTTCTGAAAAAATATTCTTGAGATGCAGGCTGATATTCTGCTTGGTTACCTGGAATAGTTCGGCCAGAGCAACCTGGGGCAACCAGACGGTTCCATCTTCGAGACGCACGTCGATTTTGGTCCGCCCGTCCTCGGTTTGATAAATCAGAATGTCGGAGGTTGCCTCCGGAAGGTTTTCACTCATAGGCCAAGCTCCTGCAGGCAGACCGCCATCTCTTCCCATACCTGCGCCAGTTCTTTCTCAATCCCATTGATCCGTTTCTGAACCGCCTTGATTGATCGATATCTTCTTTTTCTTCAAAGGTGTCGACATAACGTGGAATGTTCACGTTCTAACTGTTTCATAGGAGAAAATTCCCCCCTGCTCATTTCATTCGCTTTTCCCCTATAAAATAGGGGAGATGTTAAAGTAGAGATCGAACGAAAAACGTCCGTACAGGTTGCCTCCGTACGGACGATATTTGTTTTTTGATATTGTTTCCTCGCAGTCCATTTCATCATCAAACCATTAAAATACAATTAATGTTAATGTAGCGCAAATCCTACAAAAAGTAAATTTCTTCGGGGACTGTATATGAGGGCGTTTGCTGGAAGAAACATAAAATTTTACCTGCGGAAGTTCTCCGGATATCGAAAAACTTTGTCGCAGTGCAAGGGTCTTGTCCGGTTTGGCGATTAAAGGCGGGACGCGGTCGCCAGGGCGGATAAGGATTTGGCGAACTGGTTGAAAAAACTTGGTTTGCTTGAGTAAACAAAAGAGGGGACGGTTCCAGAAAGAAAAAAGGGGGTAGGCAGCTTTTTAATTAAGTTGCCTGCCCCTTTTTTGTCTCCGGAATTCGATTTACGCTTTCTGACCAATATGCTGGTCATTAGAGCTGTTTATGTATATTATTTTAGCCAATTATCAATTGTTGCTTGAAAATTTGTCAAATGACCAATAGCGTTGCCTTAGGTCGGTAAGGATGTTTTGTTGATTTAGAAGGTACCGCCAGCTCAAAACCCGCCTTGCCGCCGCGCATTACTTCCTACTTTCCCGGCAGACAGCCGTCGATGCTATTGACCAGATCGAGACAGCCATTCGCGATAATTGGGAGAGGGTCTGCGAAGAGGCGGAGCTTAGCCCGGTTGACAAACACTATCTGTGGGAACGTCAATTTCTCAACCCGCTTTCAGTTGTGCGATGACCCGGAAGAATTAGAGATAGCTTCAAAGCAGTTCGTATAAGAAATGCACTTTGCTTTTTCCGATAAGGGGACGCCTGCAGTTGTTGCATTTTTTGTACGAACTCACAGGACATACCCATGGCACCCATGAAAACCAATGACATTATAATCTACGCGAGTCCTGATGGTACCACATTACTCGAAGTTCATCTCGACCATGAGACCGTCTGGCTGACCCAGAAGCAGATGGCGGAACTTTTCGGCAAAACCATTCCAACTATCAACGAACATATTAAAAACATTTTCAAGGACGGCGAGCTTGAAGAAAGCCCAGTTATTCGGAATTTCCGAATAACTGCGGCTGACGGCAAAACCTATGATAAGGATTCAAGAGCGCCCTGGGGGCGATCTACCAGACCTTCAGTGGTGAAGAGCTCTATCCCAGCGTTGAGGAAAAGGGTGCAAACCTCCTCTATTTCGTCGTTAAAAACCATGCCTTCAGCGACGGCAACAAACGGATCGCAGCAGCCTTGTTTATCTATTTCCTCGGCATGAACGGTATCCTCTACCGCCCGGACGGCAGCAAACGCTTGGCTGACAATGCTTTGGTGGCCCTGACCCTGCTTATTGCCGAGAGCCGCCCCGAAGAGAAGGAAACTATCGTCAAGATAATCGTCAATCTTATCAACCAGAAAAACTGACGGAAGTCTTTTAACAGGTGACCCTTTGAGATTTTCATAACCGGCGAAAACAGGTACAGTCAGCACAAAACCTGCCTTACTGCCGCGTATCACTTCCTGATTTCCCGTCAGGCGGCTGTCGATGCGATTGACCGAATCAAGACAGCCATTCGTGATAATTGGGAGAGGGTCTGCGAAGAGGCGGAGTTGAGCCCGGTTGACAAGAACTATCTGTGGGGACATCAATTTCTCAACCCGTTTTCCATCGAGCGATGACCGTGAAGGAGATGAAATAGGGGAAGTGTCCCTAGTTTTCCCTAGTTTTCCGATGATTACACGATAAATGTGCCACTCAACCAGGCGCTGTTCGGCTTCGGTGACGCAGTATGTGTACCCGTTATTGAATGGATAGCAGTCAATTATCTGAATCCACTGGTGAATGAATTGATGAGAGGCAGACTCTTGTATCCAATCGAAGAAGGACTCCATTATGGACCTAAAAGAAAAAGCGCTTGAAGCATTCAAGGAGTGGTTTTCGAAGTTGCGGATTCATAAAGCCAGCGGCGGACCTGCCAAAGGTACAATCTCGGCGGGATTGGTCGTACTTGAGCGGCTGAAAACGGACTTCAACCTAGAACTTCAGGCTCATCGCGCGCCAGGAGGTTCTCAAATAAAGGGCGCAGGCGGACAGCCTCTGAAGAAGATCTTGGCCCGTTTCGGGGAGACGAGGCCCTTCACAGCGGAGGGAGGGAGAACAAATCGCGGTGGTCCCGGAGAGATTTCGGCGATGCTTGATACCTTGAAATCGCTCAGGCTGGACAAAATCGATGAATCAGCAAGAAATGATACTCTGGATGAACTGCAACGATTCCTGATTGACAGGGTGGTTGACTACCACAGCAGACAACGGATTAAATTCATTTTCGATCCGACGAAGACGACCTGGCAGACAATCCAAGGCCTTTCTTGCAGCGGCGCGTGAATCAGGCAAAGAAGGACCTGTGGCGCAGCATCTTGTCGGTGCGAAATTGGAGTTTCGTTTTCCCGAATTGGCCATAGGAAACGAATCTTATAGCACGGCCGACCGACAATTGGGTCGCCCAGGTGACTTTTTGATTGGCGATGTGGCATTCCATGTCACCGTTGCCCCAATGCCCCAGCTTTTTGACAAATGCGTGGTAAACGTAAAAGAAGGATACAGGCCATTGCTCCTTGTGCCGGACCGTACTCTCAGTGGTGCAAGGTAGAATGCGGATTTGATGCTGTCCGGGCAAATAGGGGTTGAATCCATTGAGTCCTTCGTGGCGACGAATATCGAGGAACTATCGTTGTTTTTGAAGAAAAAAGTTGTGCATGGGATGAGAGGCCTGTTGGAAATCTATAATCGCCGTGTTTCAGAATGCGAAACGGACAAGTCGTTGCTGATTGAGATACCCAGGAATGTATAGTCTTGCCTCAGGCGAGGGTAGATCTTATTCAAAGTAAAAGAAACGGGGTCAGGATTGCATTATTTGTTATTTTGGGGCGCAAGGTTTCAGGTCTCCATTTGTGACAGGACGAAAAGGGGACAGATTATTTTTTGCGCCAGCCATCCGACCAGCAATTCGGAGAGGCCTTTCACCTCGGCAAGTCGTGGGGTTGGGGGAATGTTGTTGTCTATTTTAATGGCAAAAAAGAAAAAGGCCCCAGTCTGTATTAGCCTGGGACCTTTTTCCGTTCAGCATCGGCAGCAGCTTGATGCCGCCAATTCATATTCGGTTACCGCATTTTTTACTCCGCAGTCGTCGGATCGATCATCCGCTTGACCTCGGCCACGCTGTTGGCCGGGAAGCCGCCCTTACGGGCATGCTCAAGCACCATCTCCTCGTTGGGAGCAATATAAATACAGTAAATTTTGTCTTCTGTAACGAAACTCTCCACCCATTGGACCTGCGGTCCAAGCTCGCTCAGAACGCTGCACGACTTCTGTGCAATGCCCTGCATGTCTGCCGCCCCGATTTGTCCTGCGCCTGGAATTTCCCTCTCAATGACATACTTCGGCATACTCGACCTCCTGAATTTTGGCTTGATATTTATACCGAACGAACATTCGTTTTGTACCATGTCAAAACAGTATTTGCAACGGAAATATCATGGTTTCATTCAGCCAATGTGTGCATCGGCATTGATGAGGAGACGGCATGTGAACGCAGCAGCAGGCACTTTGTCTGCGGGCAAAAGAATTTGCCATGTCAGCGCAAAGGGTGCTATAAATGGCTCAATCTTGAATAAGTTTCTGTCCGGAAAGGGTGCTTTTTCGCCCTGGCGGTGTCAATCATCGGGCTTGCTTGTGCGACATACCTGAGTATGCCTCCGCGCACCCCCTTGATTTCCTTGCCAGGACAAAAAATCCCCGCTTTCCGAATCAGAAACAC
>JAXGWF010000041.1:0-32646 GCA_040773465.1 Geobacteraceae bacterium
ACGATCACATGGGGAAGGATAAGCGATGGAACCTGCTCGACGGGTACCGTTTTCGGCGTTCGGGATCCGGCTCGAAAGAACAACAGCTGCTCGCCGTCGCTTTTCATGACAAGGATGGGCTTGTACGGGAAGGGTTCCGTGTCTTGCCGGTCAGCGGTTTCAGTGTCTTGAGATTGTGCAGTGCTGTCTTCAGCGTCCTGTAGAAAAGCGACCGCCGGCAGCGGCAAGCTGGAAAATGTCGTACCCGGCTGCAGATCGAGCGTTCCGACCTTGAACCCGAGCAGGGTGAGCGCTTCATGGATCGTCGTGGTAGAGCAGGGGGGTGGAAACTGTCGCTGGACGATAACGGGATCGAAGGGAATGCGATGAAATGAGCAGACGCTGCCGAGAAGCCAGATCAGGTCGGCGCCGGAGAAAAGTAGTGAGTGCGGTGGCTGTTGCTCCGCTTCATTCGTGCCGTGGTTTTTCACGCTTTCTCCTTGAAAACAGGAACCAGTTCATGCCGAAACTGAAATGAGTTGTTTGATGTTCTGCATGAAGAGGCTTGTTCAGTAACAGCCGATAGTGTCTCGGAGGTTAATTTTCGATAATATTGATCATGGGCATGAGTTAATTATCAGAAGTCAAAATATGTGTCAATATTAAAAATAAAAGTCTCTAATAGTTCATCTGCTGGGTAGAATAGTTTCTTTCTTGGACGGGAAAAGAGCAGTTGCGGCAGTGCACCTTGGGGAACTAGTGCGAAGATGCGGTGTGCGTTCAATTCAAGCAGCTATGTATCGAGCTTGAGGATATTTGGGGAGGGGAGAGTGTCTTTGTTGGAGAGAAAAAAGAGTGTCGACGGCAGGGAATTTCAGGGAGCATATTCCCTGCCGCTTTATCTGTTTGTGCTTTGTGCTACGAGCAGTCGAACGGTCCGTAGTGTACGGACTTGTCACCGGTTACGGTAAAGTGCTTGCCGAAACGGGTTTCGTCGACCATGGCTCCGGAATTGCCGCAGACCAGCATCGGCTTGTCGGTGACGAACAGGTGGTGGTCGTCAAGCGGGAAAGCATGGGGAAAGCCGGGCATCGTCCCCTTGTAGGTCGCAACTTGTCCGAAGTCCTCGCAGATGTCTTCCAGGTTTAGCTTGAAGGTGCGAATGGTGCGATGGCTGAAAGCGGCCAGTCCGACCTTGGCCGCTGTTTCCGGGTTGCAGATGGTGAGCGGCTGTTTGGTGTAATTGCGGTAATCGTGACAGCCGAGGTCTCGCAGCATGCGTCTGAAGTCTTCGGCGTAGAGGGCGCCGGCGATGCCCAACCGTACCAGCGAGGCGTCTTCGGCCAGTGCCGCCGACAGCCGCCGGTCGGCCAGGGTGATGGTGAAGCAGAGTTCGCCGCCCGGTTTCAGGACGCGGAAGATCTCGGAAAATACCGACCGTTTGTCGGGAGACAGGTTGATGAACTCGTTGGTCACCACCACGTCAACGGAGTTGTCCTTGATGCCGAGGGTCTTGAGGTCTTCGGGGGGCCCGTTCATGAATTCGACGTTCGGTTTTTTATAGCCATACTTCTTCATCTGGCCGGCCAGGTTCTTTTCAGCTGTTGCCAGGAGTCCCTCGCGTACGTCAATGCCGATGACCTTTCCTTTCGAGCCCACGAGACGCGATGCGGCAAAGGCGGTTTGTCCGCTGCCGCAGCCAATATCGAGTACCACGCAGCCGTCGATGTCCGGTGGTAGGGGTGAGGCGCTGCCGTATGGCGCCGACAGGATTGCCGGGTCGATGAGCTTCAGGGTTTCCTGCATTTCAGGGTGCAGGTGATCAGCCTCACAGCCGCAGCCGATACACTCATCATTGCGCAGGACCTTTTCATAAAACGCCACGATTTTTTTCTGTTTTTGTGATTCTTTCGCCATTGGTTCCCCCTTTATTAAAAGTTGGACAGATAAAAATAAGCGCACATTATCATTTCAATTCCTTCTTTTCAAGGCGTAAAGTGTTGACATTGAGAAATATTTGCTATATGAGCATATAATCATATGATCAAGGGAGAGGTAAATGGAAGAGCTGGTTGCCGCACGGGCTGAAATACTAAAGGCAATTGCCCAGCCGACACGGCTGAAGATTATCGAGTTGCTGCGAAATGGTGAAAAATGTGTCTGCGAGATCTTCCCGGCCATTGACGAAGAACAGTCGAATACCTCCCGTCACCTGAACATAATGCAGAACTGCGGGATTCTCCAGCGCCGCAAAGAGGGTATCAAAATCCTCTACCGCCTGAAGCATCCCGAGGTTCTGAAAATTATTGATCTCATTTCGAAAATCCTGAAAAAAGAGGTCAGCGACAAGAGTGACCTGCTACGGGTTGGCTAGTGGAAACTGTCAGCGAGATATGCGTGATTCGCGGTAAATCAATACATAAAGGAGAAGATCATGAAAATCGAAATTCTGGGTAGCGGTTGCGCCAAGTGCAAGAAATTGTACGAGAATACCGTTGAAGGCGTCAAGCTCAGCGGTAAACAGGCCGAGGTGGTCAAGGTCGAGGACATCAAGGCGATTGCTTCGTACGGAGTAATGTCTACTCCCGCGGTCGTTGTCGACGGTGTGGTCAAGTCTTCCGGCAAACTGCTGAGTCCCGAAGAGATCAAGAACCTGATTTAGGTTTCATTTCGTCTAAATACTCGATAGCAGGGTAAATTGATGCAGGCGTGGTTTTGTGTTGCCCCTGGTACAGGACCGGGTAGGGGGGCATGTGAAAGGACATCGATATGAACTGGAAGGATGAGTGGAAACCGCTCGCGTTTATCATTGCCGTTTTTCTCGGCTGTTATTTCCTGCCGGTGGGGACCGAGCGCTTCAATAACGCGATACTGGAAGCCTTTCACCTGGTCAAATGGTATGCCCGGGAGCATGTGATTCTCTGCCTGGTGCCGGCCTTTTTTATCGCCGGCGCGATCGGTGTTTTCGTGAGTCAGGCTTCGGTAATGAAGTACCTGGGGCCCGGGGCCAACAAGGTGCTTGCCTATGGCGTGGCATCGGTTTCGGGTACTATCCTGGCGGTCTGTTCCTGTACCGTCCTTCCCCTGTTTGCCGGTATCTATCTGCGGGGTGCCGGTCTCGGCCCGGCTTCGGCTTTCCTCTATTCGGGTCCTGCTATCAATGTCCTCGCCATCATCCTGACTGCGCGGGTACTCGGCCCGGAACTCGGCATCGCCCGTGCCGCCGGTGCTGTGCTGTTCAGCGTCGTGATCGGCGCCCTGATGCACCTGTTTTTTTTGAAGGAGGAGCGGGAGCGGGCGGAGGCGCAGGTCGTCCTTCCCGATGAGGGAGTGAAACGGCCGCTCTGGCAGAATGCCCTGTACTTTGCCGCCATGGTCGCAATCCTGGTATTCGCCAACTGGGGCAAACCTGCCGAACCGACCGGGATCTGGCTCATGATTTACGAAGCGAAATGGCTTCTCACGTCGCTTTCCGCCATAGCTCTCGGCATCATGCTGGTTGCCTGGTTTGCTGTCAAAACCTGGAAAGTCATACTGTCCGGGGTGCTGATCGCCGCATTGGCCTTATTGTTTTCCGATCAACCCCTGGTTCCTTTCATTGCGGGGATAATAGCCCTGTCGTTGATTGCGAATACCGGGACCGAAGAGACTTCAGAGTGGTTTTCCTCATCGTGGGATTTTGCCAAAAAAATTCTTCCGCTGCTCCTGTTCGGCGTGCTGATCGCCGGGGCACTGCTTGGACGCGTTGGACACGAAGGTATCATCCCTTCGGAGTGGGTAGCCAGCGCCGTAGGCGGCAATTCTCTCCTGGCCAATTTCTTTGCGTCCTTTGCCGGCGCCTTCATGTATTTTGCCACCCTTACCGAAGTGCCGATCCTGCAGGGACTGATCGGTTCGGGGATGGGCAAGGGGCCCGCATTGGCATTGTTGCTGGCCGGTCCGGCCTTGTCGCTGCCCAATATGCTCGTTATCCGCAGCATCATGGGGACGAAAAAGACCGCCGTTTTTGTTTCCCTGGTTATCGTCATGGCGACTTTCACCGGCATGCTTTACGGGTTGTTGTTCGGTTAGAATCCTGATGCCTCTGCTGTACTGATTACATAAAATAATCCTTGAAATATCCGCTTATCCGGATATAATGGTAAATATGTTGAATGTCAGGATAAATATGGTTGTTGAGTATTGTTCCCGTGCTGAAACTGCAGCCTCCAACTTAAAAAGGAACTGAGTTATGTTACGAAGAATCTGTCGACAGTGTGGTGCAGAAATGGTCAAGGAGCTGACTGCGGAAGGGAGCAGGTTTTTCTGTAAAGCCTGTGACGGTTACACGCTTTATGACGAGTATGACTGTGAGCCTTACTGTCCTGATTGTGATGGTAAAATCGAAGTCTGCTCCAAGTGCAGCGTCGGGTATTTCTGCAACAAGTGTGGTGCGCTTGTTTCAAGAAAAAAGATTGTCTGGAGGGAATCCGGTGAGTAGCAAGCGCCTGGCTAACGTTAAATTTCAATCCTGACAGGTGGAAAGCTATCGATGAAAGTTATTGCACGATTATTCAAGGCCCTTTCGGATGAGACCCGTCTCCGCATCCTCTGTCTTCTCCTTGAGGGTGAACTCTGCGTCTGCGACATTATGGCAGTACTGCAACTTCCCCAGTCCACGGTATCACGGCATCTTGCCTATTTGAAAAATGCCGGCTGGCTTGATGACCGTCGCTGCGGCGTCTGGATGAACTATTCGATTTCCTGCAAAACCGGTGACCTGCAGAAGGGAGTTCTCCTTAATCTGCGTAGTTCGTTGCCCATGCTGGAAGTCGCTGTCGACGATCGGAAACGTTTAAGTGAATTAGGAAGCAACAACCGCTGCGCTTGAGAGGGATTCGCTCAGCCTGTTCGTCCCTATTGATGTCTTGAAAGGAAGAATGCCTTGAAAAAACGAGTTCTTTTTCTCTGTACCGCCAACTCCTGCCGTTCCCAGATGGCAGAGGGGATGATCAATCATTTCCTGGGCGATCGCATTGAAGCCTTTTCCGCCGGTACCGAGGCAACATTCGTAAACCCGCGAGCCGTTGCGGTTTTGAATGAAATCGGAATCGATATTTCCCATCATCGTTCCAAGGTGATCGACTTGTTTTCCGGTCAGGCTTTCGATTTTGTCGTTACGTTGTGCGGTGACGCCAACGAGAAATGTCCCCTTTATTTCGGCGGCGTTGAAAGAACGCATATCGATTTCACGGACCCGGCGCAGGCAATCGGTAGCGAAGAAGAGATCATGGAGGAATTCAGGCAGGTAAGGGATCAGATGAAGACTGTTTTGCTTGAGCACTTAAAGAAAGAGTAAAACTGTCAGGCTGTTTCGTCGTAAGGGATCATCAGTACGGGAGGACAGATCATGTCACAGGGAATCAGTAAACGATTGTCGTTTCTCGATCGTTATCTTACGGTGTGGATCTTCGGGGCTATGTTTCTCGGTTTGGCGCTTGGATATTTCGTTCCCGGTTCCAAGGCATTGATCAATCAATTCCAGGTGGGAACGACCAATATACCGATAGCAATCGGCTTGATCCTGATGATGTATCCTCCCCTGGCCAAGGTAAAATACGAGGAAATGCCCCTGGTATTCAGGAACAGGAAGGTGCTCGGCCTGTCGCTGGTGCAGAACTGGCTGGTAGGCCCGATCCTCATGTTCGTGCTTGCGATTGTTTTTCTGCATGATTATCCCGAGTATATGGTCGGACTGATCATGATGGGCATGGCCCGCTGTATCGCCATGGTCATCGTCTGGAACGATCTTGCCTGCGGTGATCGCGAGTATGCGGCAGGTCTTGTTGCGTTCAACTCGGTTTTCCAGGTTCTGTTCTTTTCCGTTTACTGTTATGTCTTCGTCACCATTCTCCCGCCGCTGTTCGGCTTCAAGGGGGTCGTCGTTGATATTACCATGGGCGAAATTGCGAAGAGTGTTTTTATCTACCTGGGAATTCCCTTTATTGCCGGCATGATAACCCATTTCAGCCTGACCAGGATTAAGGGCAGGGAATGGTTCGAAAAGTCATTTGCGCCGCTGATCAGTCCCTTGACGCTGATTTTCCTGCTCTTCACCATTGTGGTCATGTTCGCGACCCAGGGTGACAAGATCCTCAGCCAGCCCCAGGATGTGGTGGTGATCGCCATTCCGCTTCTTTTGTATTTCGTTATCATGTTTGTCGCGTCGTTCTTCATGAGCAAGAAACTGGGGACCAATTACGAGAAGAGCGCCACGCTTTCCTTTACCGCGGCAAGTAATAATTTCGAGTTGGCAATTGCCGTTGCCATCTCCGTTTTCGGTCTCAATTCCGGCCAGGCTTTTGCTTCGGTCATCGGGCCGTTGGTCGAGGTGCCGGTGCTGATCAGTCTGGTAAACCTGGCTTTTTACTTTCAGAGGAAATTCTTTGCCAACCAGATGAAAATGCAAGGTTGACGGCGTAAAAATGCCGTAGCGCCTGTAGCCTGGGCAGGCATGGCTATTGTCAGGTTTGCCCAATCAGAAGGAGTTGTTGTTGATGAATGCCACAGCCCTGAAACAAATCGTCGATAGAGATGAAAGCATGGTATTGCCAGCCTTGCGGAGCTATCCGTCCCGCCTGTTCGTGGAGACCACCACTCGGTGCAACATGAAGTGCCAGATGTGCGTCAAGCAGAGCATGGGGGGCGACCTGAAGGAAGGTGACCTCTCTTTTGAACTGTTCGAAACGCTGGAGCCGGCCCTTCCTACTGCCGAAGCGCTGATTCTTAACGGCATTGGCGAGCCGTTGCTGCATCCTGAGCTGGAAGCATTTATCAAACGGGCGAAAGCGTTGATGCCGCCGGGAAGTTGGGTCGGTTTCCAGAGCAATGGCCTGCTGCTCGATGAAGCCAGGGCCTCGTCCCTGGTGCGCGCCGGTCTCGATCGGATCTGTCTCTCACTGGACGCCATCTGCCCCGATACCTTCCGCAAGATCAGGGAGGGCGGCGAGGTGGAGGACATGGAGCAGGCATTCACGGCGCTCAACAAGGGAAAAAAACTTCATCCCGCCAACAATCTCCAGGTTGGTGTCGAGTTCGTGCTGATGCGCGACAATATTTACCAGCTTCCCGATGTGTTGCGCTGGGCGGCGTCACAGGGGGTCTCCTTCGCTCTGGTCTCCCACATTCTGCCCTATGATGCCGAGCACGTTTCACAGATTGCCTACGAGTACAATTCCCAGGAGGCTATCGATCTCTTTACCGCCTGGCGGAAAATGGGCGAAGCGCAGGGTATCGATATCAGCAACTTCTTCCATGTCTATCATTGCAAGTTTATACGTACCGAGGAAGAGCAGCGCATGGTGGATTTCGTGCTGGAATTGATTGCCGAGGCCCGTTCGCGCGATATTTTCCTGCATATCGAAAACCTCTTGAAACGGGACGAAGCTCTGTTCGAGGAGGTGAGCCGGACCTTTGACAAGGCCAGGGCGGTTGCCGAAGAGACCGGTCTCGATCTGCGGCTGCCGGGCGTTGCGCCGAAAAACGATCGGAGTTGCGATTTTGTCGAAAACGGCGGCGTCTTCGTTTCCTGGGACGGGGAGGTTCTGCCCTGCTATTTCCTGTGGCATACCTTTCATTGCCATTTTTCAGGTCGCAAGAAATACGTGAAGAAGAAAGTGTTCGGCACGTTGGCGAAAAAGGGTATCCTGGAAATCTGGAATGATGCCGATTATCGCGCCTTTCGCGAAGAGGTCATCAGGCACGAATACCCGTTTTGCACCAACTGCAACCTGTTGCCCTGCGAGTATATCTATTGCGAGGAGTTCGAACAGGATTGCTATACGAATATCGTCCCTTGCGGCGACTGCTTCTGGTGCATGGGGCTGTTCCAGTGTCTCTCCTGAGAATCATCCGCTGTCAAGCTGTTAGGCCCCCTCTGGTAAAGAGGGGGCTTTTTTTGCATCAATACGCTATAGTGAAAAAATCAGCGTGCCTCATTTGACTTGTGACGCGACTTTTCCGTATCGTTGTGCCACTGAAACAGTTCGTGTAGAGGAGCTAGTCATGCCAGTGATTGATAGCGGCAAGAAGGCTGACGGCGAGATACCGGCCCGCAGACCCTGGCCGTCGCGTCTCTTCGTCGAAACCACCACCCGCTGCAACCTGCGCTGCAGGATGTGCGTCAAGGAAACCTGGGATCGCAGTGCCATGGAAGGAGACATGGCAGATGAAACCTTCCGGGCGCTCGAACCCGCCTTTCCAAACCTGGAGGCCCTTATTCTCAACGGTGTCGGGGAGCCGCTGCTCGATACCCGCCTCGAGAGGTTCATCAGCAGGGCCAAGCAGCTGATGCCGCCGGGAAGCTGGGTGGGTTTCCAAAGCAACGGTATGCTGCTTGACGAACAGCGAGCCGTTTCCCTGATTCAATCCGGACTCGACAGGATCTGCATTTCCGCCGATGCCCTTGACCCCGACACGTTTCGCGAGATTCGAAGGGGAGGGGAGGAAGAGGGGGTCGAGCGTGCCTTTGCCGCATTGCATGCCGCCAAGGATGCCTGTAGGCCCGACGTCCGGGTCGGTCTGGAATTCGTGCTGATGCGCGATAACACGCGCGAATTGCCCGCACTGCTGCGGCGTGCCGTATCGCTGGGTGCTTCCTTTGCCCTCGTGACCCATGTTCTGCCCTATACGGAAAGCGGTGTACCGATGATCGCCTTCGATGCCAACATGGATGGCGCCATCGAACTGTTTGCCGAGTGGAAGGATAAGGCTCGTCGCGAGGGGCTCGATATCGGAGAATATTTCAAGGTGCTCTGGAAATACATGCGTACACCAACCGAAAGGGAATTGGCGCTGTTTATCGCCGAAATGGCGTCCGACACCGGCGGTACTGATCAGGTATGCGAAATCATCGGTTCGAGCCTGCCGAGCAAGCAGATAACCATCAAGAGTTTCGAGGATACGCGAGGGCAGTTGTATCAACTGTTCGGTAACGATGAAGGATGGCGGGAGGCGCTGGAACATATTCACGACGCGTTGGCGGATCCCGGTTTGCAGGGTGCCGCCGGCATTGACCGGGCGGAGGCTCTGGTGCGCTCCTGGACAATGCTGACGATCGCCGGAGAAGCGGTTCTTACGGACTACCTGGCGTTAGTCTGGAAATATTCGCGAACTCCCCGTGAGCAGCGGCTTTACGACATGGTCGAGGAAATGAAGGCCGAAGCGCGTGCCCGTGATATTTCCCTTCACCTGAAAAACCTCATGGAGCGAGACGAGGAATGGGCCGTGGAGCTGGAGCGTATTTTCGCCGAGGCACGTTCGCTGGCGGAACAGACGGGACTCGACCTTACGCTGCCGGGGACCTCTCCCAGCAGCAACCGCAGGTGCGATTTTATCGAATCGGGCAGTGCCTTCATTTCTTGGAGCGGCACTGTCCATCCCTGTTATTTTCTCTGGCACCAGTATGGCTGTCACCTGTTCGGCAGGAAGAAGTTTGTGAATCCGAAGGTTTTCGGCAGCGTGACTGAACGGGGCATTCTCGATATCTGGAACGATCCGGCGTTTCGCTCGTTTCGCGATGATGTGCTGCTCTACGATTTTCCCTACTGCTCGAACTGCAATGTCGTTCCCTGTCAATTTCTCATGGCTGAGGAATTCGAGCAGGACTGTTACGCCAACACCGTGCCCTGTGGCGATTGTTTCTGGTGCATGGGGATGTTCAATTGCCTGCTGTAAGAAAGGACCTCAGCCGATGAAGGTCAAGAAGAATATCTACATTTTTTCCAATTCGACCGGCGAAACGGCCGAGCGGGTCATCCGTGCGACCCTTGCCCAGTTCGACGCACACGGCACGAAAATATACCGGAAGAGTTACCTGAAGACGCTCGATGATATCCGGGTTGCGGTGGACGACGTGGCAAAAAAGCCCGGCCTGATTGTTTTTACCCTCATGCACCAGGTGCATGTTGCCGAACTCAACGCCGAAGTGGAGCGGCGTGGCTTGCAGTCTTATGACGTGATTACGCCGATTATCGATAAGATGGAGGAGTTTCTCGGGATGCCGGCAAAACGGCGGCCGGGGATCGTTTACAAGGTAGACGAAGAATATATCCGGCGGCTCGACGCCGTGAACTTTACCGTGAAGCACGACGACGGCCAGAACACCCAGAACCTGGAACAGGCGGATATCGTCCTGGTGGGAGTCTCGCGGACATCGAAAACGCCACTTTCCATGTATCTTGCCGGCAAGGGGTACAAGGTGGCCAATATTCCCCTGGTCGAGGGTCTGAAGCCTCCGGAGCAGCTTTTCAATATCGACCAGGACCGGATCATCGGTCTGACCATCGATGTACAGCAGTTGATAAACATCAGGACATCGCGGATGAGGAACATGCGGCAATCCACAATTGGACGCTATACCGAGTATGATACGGTGGAGTCGGAACTGGTGTTCGCGAAACGACTGTATCGCCAGAACAAGCGCTGGATGGTCGTGGACATGACCAACAAGGCAATCGAGGAGGCGGCGGCGGAGATCATGAAGAAATTCCAGTAACGGTGACGACCGCTTATCGTCAATTCTGCGTCAGGTCGATGATTTCCATTCGATGGTTGGCGTCGGGATGCTTTGAAGACGGTCCCTCGGTCAGAATGACAATGTCTCCCGCTATGCTGCGGTCGGCGATCCACTTCTTTATGTACGCGTTCCAGTCGTCGGGATGGTCGCTTTGCAGAACCGGCCATACTCCCGATGAAAATTGCAGCCGCTGGCAGGTGGCTTCACGGGAACTCACGGCGATAATCCAGACCGGTAGACGGAACTGGGCGATTCGGCGGGCGGTCGATCCGCTGCGGGTCGGCACGAAAACCGCGGCCGGCCGCGTATACTCGAGGCACGTTTCGACGCTCAATGCTATCAGGTGTGCCGGCCGGATGTGTCCTTTTGCTTCATCTTCGGCGAAAAGATCCCTGACCTTGAGCATCGGCCGGTTCGGTTCGATGGATGTGGCGATTTTCGCCAGCATGGCCACGGATTCGACCGGATAGCTTCCCATGGCCGATTCACCGGAGAGCATGACGCAATCGGTTCCGTCGAGTATCGCATTGGCCACGTCGGTTGCTTCGGCGCGTGTCGGGCGGCTGTTGTGGGTCATGGATTCCAGCATCTGCGTGGCCGTGATGACCGGCTTGCCTTTCCTGTTTGCCGCCAGCATCAGCCGTTTCTGTATGACCGGAATCGTTTCAATGGGTACTTCCACGCCCAAGTCGCCGCGGGCGATCATGATGCCGTCGGCGGCCTCGATGATCTCTTCCAGGTGATCGAGGGCAGTGGACCGTTCGATCTTGGCAATTACGAACGGCGAGTACCCCAATGACGCTGCCGCCGACCGTACCGCCCTGATGTCCTCGGCACTGTTTACGAATGACTGGCTGATGGCATCGACGCCCTGTTCCAGGGCGAACTTCATGCATTCATGGTCGCGTTCGGTGAAGGCATTGATTCCCAGGTCGATACCCGGCAGGTTCAACCCCTTGCGGGACCTCAACTCTCCGCCCACCACGACACGACACTTTACGTCGGTTTCTTGCACTGTTACGACTTCCAGTTGGATGAGCCCGTCGTTGAGAAAGAGCGTATCTCCCTGTTTAACGGACTCGGGTAGGCTTGATATGCTCACCGACACACGATCCGAATCCCCGGTTATTTCTTCCGTAGTCAGGGTAAAAATGTTTCCCGGTCGAAGATCAATGGCCTCTCGTGCCAGAAGACCGATACGCATTTTCGGCCCCGGCAGGTCAGCCATGATACCAAGGCGGCGGCCGGTTTCCCGGGCAACGGCGCGAAGATTATCAATGACACGTTTGTGACCGTCGAAGTCGCCATGGGAAAAATTGAGACGGGCAATGTTCATGCCGGCCAATACCATCCTTTTCATTACTTCCCTGGTTTCCGAAGCAGGTCCGATGGTGCAGACGATTTTCGTTTTGTTTAGTGGCAGAGGCATGCTTTGTCTCCTTGACGTCTGATGTCCGGCGGCAATACCAGGTATGACCGGTGAAGAAAGAGTTGCGCTACTATCAGGTCATGTCCCGCGGTTGTCCGGTTGAGGCGAGAACCGTACTCCAGAACCATCCTTCCGGATCTATTCGCTTGCGCCGGGAAACGGCACGGCAAATGGGAACATGGGTAAACTCGCCTTTCCAGTAACCAACGACCATATTGGTCCTTCCGGTCATGCCGGCATGCACCGCGTTATGTCCCAGTAACAGGCAGAAGGAGGAATCGTGTGGGGTTGCCGGAACACTTCGGATGGTATAACTGGGATCGATGTACTTCAGGTTGATCGGGTTGCCGATTTTTTCAAAATATTCCGGAATTGCTTGTTTTAGGAATACGCCGATATCGCCGAGTCGCGTATTGCCCGAAGCGTCTTTTTCGTCGGTTTTAGACATGAGGTTTTGGCCGGCGCCTTCGGCTACCACGATTACTGCGTGTCCCCGCCGTTCCAGCCTGTCGCGAAGCGCCGATAAAAACCCTTCGAGGGTAAATGGGGATTCCGGAATAAGGCAGAAATTGACGTTATTGTCGGCAAGAACGGAGAAGGCGGCAATGAATCCCGATTCCCGGCCCATGAGTTTGACCAGGCCCACGCCGTTGCGTGCGCCGGTTGCTTCGTTATGAGCGGAGTTCGTGATTTTGCTTGCCTCGGTTACGGCAGTTTCGAATCCGAACGATTTTTCTATGAACGAGATATCGTTGTCGATGGTTTTGGGAATACCGATTACCGAGATCTTCAGGCCGCGCTTCTTGATTTCTACGGCCAGCGCCCCGGCGCCTTTCAGGGTTCCGTCACCACCGATGGCGAACAGAATCCGGATATTCATCCTTTCGAGGGTGTCTACCATTTCACCGACATCCTGGGGGCCGCGGGAAGATCCGAGGAGGCTGCCGCCCATGCCGTGTATGTAGTTGACGTTTTGCGGATTCAGTTCCCGCGGTGTATGCCCATACCGCCAGCTGAGTCCCTCGAAGCCGTAAGGAAATCCGAAAATTGAGGTTACCCCGTAATGATAATAGAGACTCATCACCAGGGCCCTGATTACGTCGTTCACGCCGGGACAGATGCCGCCGCAGGTCACGATCCCGCATTTGAGTTTTGCCGGGTCGAAATAGATATGCTCGCGAGGGCCGGCCAATTCCATGGCCGGCAACGGTTTGCCCTGTTCCAGGCACTGAAGGACTTTGGACGAATGAGATTGGTACAGCATATGTTCGTCGTCGGTGACGAATCGCACTCCTCTCATCGGTGACTGGATGGTGCATTTTCCCAGGCTGGGAATGGTGAAATCAAAATCGCTGTCTTTCATTACTGATTTCCTCCGGGAGAAAAAAGCGTCGACCCGATTCCGCCCAGGTCCCGCACGGCCTGTTTGACCCGTTCGGCCAGCGACTCTTCGGCCAATGCAAGCCAGGTCCTCGGATCATAATCCTTCTTTCTGCCGACCTCGCCATCCACCTTCAGTACCCCGTCATAGTTTCTGAACATGTGGTCGGCAACGGCCCGGGTGAAGGCATATTGCGTGTCTGTATCGATATTCATCTTGACGACACCGTAGCTGATGGCTTCGCTTATTTCATCGGGTGATGAACCCGACCCGCCGTGAAAAACCAGGTCGAAGCGTGAGCCGACGCCGTAGTTCCGTTCCACCGCTTCCTGGCAGTCCCGCAGTATCGAAGGTTTCAATTTTACATGCCCCGGCTTGTAAACACCGTGGACATTGCCGAACGTCGCCGCAAGCAGGTAGCGGGCGCCTTCAATTGCGTTGAGCCTGCGGGCCACCTCGAGCGTGTCTTCCGGTGTCGTGTAGAGTTTTGCCGCGGCATCGGCCTTGATGCCGTCCTCCTCGCCGCCGACGACACCGGTTTCAATTTCCAGGATCAGGTCGTTTTTTCGGAAACGTTCCAGCAGCGGTACGGCGATATCGAGATTTTTCTCCAGGGGAAGGGCGCTGCCGTCGAACATGTGACTGCTGAAGAGGTTGGGAAACCCCGCCGCACGGCGACGTTCGGTTTCCTCGACAAGGGGAAGTACGAAGCTGTTCAGCTTGTCTGCCTGGCAGTGATCGGTGTGGATGGCTACATAGATCGGGTAACGATCGGCAAGCCTGTGGACATGTTCGGCGATGGAAATGGCACCGAGGACCATGTTCTTTACCGATGACCCGGAAGCGAAGGCCGCGCCTCCGGTTGAAACCTGGATAATCCCGTCGCTCCCGCTTTCGGCAAGCCCCCTGAGGACTCCGTTGACCGTGGTGAGGGAAGTAACATTGACGGCAGGGTAGGCAAAACGTCTTTCACGTGCCCTGTCAAGCATTCTGCAATACGTGGCGTAATCGGCTACCGGCATGCGCAACTCTCCTTGTCATGGTGAAACCGGCAAAAAACTCATCGTGCTGGTATAGTGCCTTACCTGTCAAGATGAGACTGCCGGGGTTTTATCTTCCAGATTTTCGAACAGTATTCCCTGATGGAGCGATCGGAGGAAAACCTCCCGATCCGGGCAACGTTCAAAATGGATTTGCGTACCCAGGTTTCGTTATCCAGAAATGCCTTGCCGACCAGTTCCTGGGTTTGTACATACGACGAATAATCGGCAAAGAGCATGAAGGTGTCATAATACAGCAGGTGATCGACGAGAGGTGAAAAAAGATTGGGGTCGTTTGGACTGAAGTGGCCCGAGGCAATGAGGTCGACTACCTCTCGGAGTTCAGGGATTGATTCATAGTAATGTCGGGGCATGTATCCCTGCCACTGCAGGCGTTGTGCCTTTTGCGCGGTAAGTCCGAAAAGAAAAAAATTGTCCTTGCCGACATCTTTCCTGATTTCGATATTGGCGCCGTCGAGGGTGCCGATGGTGAGCGCGCCGTTCATCGCAAATTTCATGTTGCCGGTCCCCGACGCTTCCTTTCCCGCCAGGGATATCTGTTCTGACAGATCGGCGGCCGGGTAAATCAGTTGAGCAGTTTTTACATTGAAATTCGGGATGAAAACGACCTTCAGCCTGTCCATCATATCGCTATCGCTGTTTATTCTGTCCGCTACCGAGTTTATCAGTTTAATGAGCAGCTTTGCCATCCGGTAGCCTGGTGCCGCCTTGCCTCCGAACATAAAGGTTCGCGGCACCATGTCCGTACCCGGATTGTTTTTAAGCCTTGCATACAGGGTTATGATATGGAGCAGGTTCAGGTGGGGTCGTTTGTATTCGTGAATCCGTTTGGCCTGCACGTCGAACAATGATTCCGGATCGATGCGGCACCCGGTCAGTGGAGCCAGGTGCCTGGCCAGATCCCGCTTGTTTTCGCGCTTGATCAGCTGCCAATCCCTTTGAAATTGCCTGTCGTCCGCAAAGGGCTCCAAGTCCCTGATCTTTTCAAGATCGGCCATCCAGCCGGCACCGATCGCTTCGCAGACAAGGCATGCCAGGCGTGGATTGCACAGTGCCAGGAATCGTCGCGGGGTGACGCCGTTCGTTACATTATGGAATTTCCTGGGAAATATCCGGTAAAAATCGGGCAGCACTTCCCGTGTCAACAGTTTCGAGTGAAGAACGGCAACCCCGTTTATCGCATGACTGCCGATTACCGCCAGGTGCACCATCCGGACGTATCGCTCACCAGTCTCGTCGATTATCGAGAGACGTCCTACCAGTTCTTCGTCGTTCGGGAACCTGGCGCGTACCGTTTGCAGGAAGCGATGGTTGATTTCATAGATGATTTCCAGGTGACGGGGGAGCATTTCCTCGAAAAATCTTAGTGGCCATTTTTCGAGCGCTTCGGGCAACAGCGTATGGTTGGTGAAGGCAAATGCCCGTTCCGTTACCTGCCAGGCCTTTTCCCAGGAGAAACCGTGTTCGTCGAGGAGGAGCCTCATCAGTTCGGCGACCGCCAGCGCCGGATGGGTGTCGTTCAGTTGCCCGGCAAAGCGTTTGGCGAAAAGACCCGGCTTGTCACCGGCCACGACAAGGGCACGCAGCATGTCCTGAAGGGAACATGAAACGAGAAAAAATTCCTGGATGAGTCGCAGTTTTTTGCCGATTTCCGGTTCGTCGTTGGGGTAGAGAACCTTGGTGATCGTTTCCGGCTTGATCTTTTCGTCATCCGTTACCAGAGGTCTTCCCCCGTTGAATGCGAGGTAGTCGTGGGGATTTATCGATTCGGCTTTCCAGAGTCGCAGGGTGTTGCATCTTCCGTTGCGAAATCCAAGTATCGGCGTGTCATGAGGGATGCCCCTGACAACGGTCGATGGATGCCAACGAACCCGGAAGTCGCCCTGGGCATCATGGTAGTGCTCCGTGTGTCCCCCGAATTGCACGTTTTGCGCAAGATGCGTTCGCGGGATTTCCCAGGGGTTGCCGGGAATCAACCAGGTGTTCGTTACCTCCTGTTGCCAGCCGTCAACGATTTGCTGATCGAAAATGCCGAATTCATAGCGCAAACCGTAGCCAATGGCCTTGATTCCCAACGTGGCGAGCGAATCCATGTAGCAGGAGGCAAGACGGCCGAGCCCGCCATTGCCGAGACCGGGTTCTTTTTCCACATGGAGAATTTCATTAAGATCAAATCCGATCTGCTGCAATTCCCGCTCGCAATCAGTGCGGATGCCCAGGTTGATCAGGTTTTTTCCCATTTGGGGACCGGGGAGGTATTCGGCTGAAAAAAAACAGACGACCTTTTCGGATGTGCTGACTGATGACTGGTGAAGGGTCAGGGCGTCCAGGACCTCCTTGCCGATTATCCTGTCGCGGACAGTATGAGCGAGCGCAAAAAAGAGGTCGTTTTTCGACGTTGCTGCCGGCGTTACTTTTCTTGAGAGGTTCAGTTTTTCCAGGAATGCCTGAGACAACATTTCCGGTGTGTAGCCGTGTCGAACAAGTTCGTAACCGTCCATTAAATCTCTCCTGTAGTACCAATTTGTTCGCCACGTGTTCGGGAGATTCTCCGGTATTTCGTCAGTGCAGCATTGGTTTGTTATTCAAATAGTAAGGGAAAATCATGGCCAGTCAACTCGATTGTTCAAAGTGATCTTGGAAGATATCAATGAAATCACCGGATGACGGTACAGAAAGGCCGGTTTCATTTTCTTGCTGCGTTAAAGTCCAATTCAAACGGGACTTGCCGGCGCGTAGTTGCTAAACGGAAGAGACGAAATTCCGAGGCTTCCAGCAGTATTTTTATTGTATTAAATCTGTTGTGAAGAAAAAAAACCGTAATAACGGGTGGATATCGTTTTTACCGCCTTTGAGCCGGTTTCTGGACAAGCAGGTTTTGTTCTGTATACTTTCAGGAAAACCCTCGTGAAAGGAGAAGTGGGGAATGATGATAAGAGTAATTTACAGGGATCAGTCGGCGGGGGTAATAGAAAGTCATCTCCTTGATGAATTGATAAATAAAGGGAGGATTGTTGCGTATCATTCAGTCGACCGGTGGGTCCCGGTAGAACCGAGAAAGGATTTCCATGGTGAGAAACGTGTAAAAATGTCTCTTCATCGCAATTATTCAAGGAAATTTTACAGTCATTGAAATTTTTTGATAATTCTCATTATTAGAAAAATCATTCCATTTTACCTAAAGCTTCCCTCCTGTTATTTGTACAATTCGTGCTTGTATACCCGAAAAAATTATTGGTGATTTGAAAGATAAAATTGAGACGATTTAGGTATTTTTCTATTCTCCCGTTTGGATTGTTCAGCGTTTTCAGGAAACGGCGCAATGATCGGAAGGTGCTGATATTACGACCTTGTGTTTTTATTGACGCTGATACCTGTGTGGGTGCATTCTGAAGCCTGGCTGGAATCTTTCTGGTTTTTGCAGTCCTTTTGATGTCGGAACTGGAAGTGCAGCCGGACTTTTATTTCATTTTTTGAGTCGAAAGATACGAGTCCGTAAGGAATATGCGTTTCCTGAACAGACTATTACAATGCCGGTTAAATTTTTCTGTAAACTTTTTTGGGGTTATGACGTTTTATCGAACAAGAATGACGAATTTTAGGAAGGAGTACCCATTCATGCGAAAAATATTATTCGGTTTGATTTTGATACTTGGTTTTGCGCCGCATGCCTTTGCCTCGAACGTCAGCGTTAATGTGAATATCGGCACGCCGCCTCCAGTCTATGTGACTCCGCCGGTTGCTATAGACGCGCCACCACTCTTTCTGCAACCGCCCCAACTCGGCTTCTACGTGGCGGCAGGTGTCGGGTATGACCTTTTCCGGTTCGGGAATGCATATTACCTTAATTCGGGAAATATGTGGTATTCCTCTCCGCATTACAATGGTCCATGGATAAATGTCCACTACAATAAGATTCCGCATGGGTTGAGAAAGTATCCGATCAAACGCATCCATTACTACCGCGACATGCATTATAGACAGTACAAAGCAGGGAAGGGCGTCTATAAATACAAACATTATAGACCGAAACACCGCAAGCATTCCGGACCGGGGTACACTTCTGGAAATATTGGGAAAAAGCATGGGGTCCAAGGAAAGTATAACCGAGACGCCTCTTTCAGGAAAGGCGGTTACGATGGAAAGGGTACAAAGAATAAGCCGAATGGTGGAGGGCACCACCACGGCCCCCGTTAACAGGAACGACGACGTGCCGGTTGTTCAGTGAAAAGTGAAAATCCGGGCGCCCGATTCTTTGTGATCGGACAGCAAGGACGTTGACAGGGAGCGAACGTTGCAGTCGCTCCCTTTTTTATTGTTATTACGAGAACGGAGAAATCTGCTTAATAGTTATATCTATCGCATTTAACATGGTATGAATAAGCATGGCTTTCGGGGTAGCCAACTGTGCTATACTTGTTTTAAAGTAATATTTTCAGAAAGATATGAAAGCTTCTTTATTCTTCGAAAGGAATGCAAGGCTATGACCGATCGAAAGAACAATTCGTCTAAGGTTGACGATGTCCACCTTCTTGTTGCTACGCTTCCGGGCGATCTTCAAGCAGCTTTACTGAGCATGCCCCTTGAGCAGCTGGTAGAAGTAGTTATGGATTTGGGGCGCTTTCCTGAAGCCCGTTTTCCTGATCAAGTAGTGCGTCTCAGCGAAAAGCCCGTTACTCACGAGGATTTGTCCCATGTTCTGGCTCTGTTGGGTGAGTTCACCGATGATAATCGTGCCGGCATCGAGAGAACCCTTCATCGAATTTCGGCTATTCGCAATCGTAAGAGCAGTATCATCGGCCTTACACTCCGCGTTGGCCGGGCAATTTTCGGCACGATTGAATTGCTGCGCGACCTTATCGAAACGGGCCAGAACTTGCTGATCCTGGGACGGCCAGGTGTCGGGAAAACGACAAAACTCCGGGAAATGGCCCGCGTCCTGGCTGACGATTTTAACAAAAGGGTTATCGTGATTGATACGTCGAACGAAATAGCCGGTGATGGGGATATTCCCCATCCCGGGATCGGCAATGCCCGGCGAATGCAGGTACCGCGGCCCGATCGCCAGCATGCGGTCATGATAGAGGCGGTGGAAAACCATATGCCGGAGGTTATCATCGTCGATGAAATCGGTACCGAAGCTGAAGCGGCAGCAGCTCGCACTATTGCGGAACGCGGGGTGCAGTTGATAGGCACGGCGCATGGCAATACCCTGGAAAACCTGATCATGAATCCCATTCTCTCGGATCTGGTAGGCGGGGTCCAGACTGTTACTCTCGGTGATGATGAGGCGAGACGCCGAGGCACCACCAAAACGGTCAGTGAAAGAAAAGCCCCCCCCACATTCGACATCCTTATTGAAATGGTTGACAGATATGAGGTCGTCGTTCATAAAGACACCGGCGAGGCTGTCGATGCAATTCTTCGAGGGTTCCTGCCGCGTGGTGAGCGAAGAAAGCAAACGGAGGACGGCAATATTGTCGTTGAAGCGGCAAAGCGTGTTTCTTCCCAGACTCGGCGTTCCAGGCCTTCCATTTCCTCACCGGAAAAAAGCCTTCCGCTGCCGACCGCACCTATACGCATATACCCGCACGGCGTAAGTCGCGAGATCCTGGAGCGAGCGGGGCGGGACCTTGATCTCGACATCAGGATCAGCGCGCGTGTCGAGTCGGCGGATTTGATAATCGCCCTTAGATCGCGTGCTGAAGACATGGGGCTGAAAAAGATAACCGGTCTTTCCGATGCGCCCCTGCATTTTATCAAGCGTAATACGACGGCTGAAGTCAGGAGGCTGTTGCAACGGGTGTTCAACCTGGTTCAGGGAATTGATGAAGATGAAGTGCGTGAAGCTGTCGAAGATGCGGAGCAATCGGTGAGAAAGGCACTGGAGGAGGGCATTGAGGTCGCCTTGTTGCCCCGTCGTCCGGCGCTTCGGAAAGTACAACATCGCTATATTTCGAGTCTCGGTCTTGTCGCGCAAAGTGTTGGCCGGGAGCCGGACCGGCATCTGGTCGTCTATCCGGTTGAAAAGGACATTAACGGCTAGAAACAGTAGTTTTACAAGCTTTTCGGCAAAGTATGGGCAGGTGGTAAAAAAGCAGGGAATTTTTCCCTGCTTTTTTACGTCAGATTTCATTTCTTCAGGTTGAAGGCTTAAAACTCCAGGACGATTTTTTCCGTTTCTATGAGTGGGTAGTCGTCAAGAAGTTGGTGAATTGGCACGACTTTTTCGATCGGTCCCCTGATGGTTCCCTTACCATGAAAAATATAATCGTGTGCCGGAGTGTAAAGCTCCACTCCTTCGGCGTCATGGTTGATTTTTTCTTCCGGTTTGTAATTTTCCAGGGATACCCCCTCGGGAAGTTTAAGGATCAACTCCTTTATTTCATCTGCATATTTTCGTGCATAGGCATCAAATTTGAAGTTGAAGCATGCGCTTTTTACTTTTTTGTAAGATTTGAGCGAAGAAGAATTCAGTAACGCGCCCTTGTCTTTTTTAGCAAGCGCATTTTCCAGTTTGGCAAACAACTCTTGTTCCAGGATAACATGATGAAGCCGGTGACCGAGAGATATCCATTCTTTTATGAGTTCTGAAAAAGTTTCACTTACAATACCCCATTCTGAACTGAAAAAGAAAATATAATCCGTTCCCATGCCATCCTGCAAGCCCTCGATATATCCTCGTGCTGTGTCGAAATGGCTTTCAATTACAGCCTCAATAAAAACCTTTTTCATACTAGAACCTCCTTCAACAAATTGGGATAAAATTGAATCAGGGTATTACTAGTTTAAAATGCCTGTTATGTCAATATGATATGTGTAGCATGACAGCCTAAAGTGGAGTGAGTGAACAAGATTATAGGCACGCTAATACAATTATAATTTAAGCTAAAATAAATATGCTTCTTAAGCACGGAGCAATAGTCGGACTATTTCTTTTTACCGGGTAACATCAGGGCAAATTCCAGATTTTTTTGTGACTAATTTATTCTAAAGAAATTTACGGAATTGTCGATAATTATAGAAACTGAACTATAAACAGGGGGAGTTGTTATGCATCTATCAACAGGTGTAGGTGATATGCATCACATGGTTGGTTTTGTTGTCGGCAACGAAGAGTTCTGTGTGGATATCCTGAAAGTTCAGGAAATTATCAGGATGCTGGAGATTACCAAGATACCGAATGCCCCGGAATATGCGGAGGGAGTGATAAACTTGCGCGGCAGGGTAATTCCGGTTATCGATTTCCGAAAACGGTTCAATCTGCCTGAGTCGTCGGAGGATTCCAACGAAAATCGACGCATCGTGGTTGTTGATATTACAGGAACCACGATTGGCCTGATTGTTGATCAGGTTTCCCACGTAATAAAGCTTGATGGGGAATCTGTGTCGCCAACCCCGGAAACGGTAAAGAATTCCGCTGGCGGTTGTTTCAACGGAATCGGCAGGGTCGGGGAAAAGCTGATAATTCTTCTCGATGTGGAAGGGATGTTTGACGACGGAGAGCTTGACTGGGTCGAAAAGGCTGCCTGATCGTAGTATTGTCCCGCAATTCAATACTACGGATATTCGTGCCTGCTCATGTAGATGTGCGCATTTATCGCCGCTGAAAACCATTGACACTCCGGTTTCGAAAGGTGTAGAAATGGTTCGTCAATTCGCTATCCGATTGAATTGAGAGTGCCTGGAGATGCGCAAAACATCCTTAGCGAAGGGAACTTCTCATGAGTCAGCAGCACGAGTTCGTCAACCTGTATAATCATAATTTTGTCCGTACCGCTGTTGTTCTGCCGAAAATTAAAGTGGCGGATCCCGGTCACAACTCCAAAGAAACCATTGCCTTACTGCGCCAAGCCAGTGAAAACAATGCCTTGCTGGCCGTTTTTCCCGAGCTTGGACTTTCGGCTTATACCTGCGACGATCTTTTTCACCAGCAGACCCTCCTTGATGGCTGTCTTGCCGGACTCGATAAAATTCTCGAAGCATCGCAAGCCCTCTCGATTATCGGCATTGTCGGGCTTCCGCTGAGAATTGACGGTCTCCTTTTCAACTGCGCTGTCGTATTTTATCAAGGCAGGGTGCTTGGCGTCGTTCCCAAAACATACCTTCCCAATTATCGTGAATTTTATGAAATGCGACAGTTTTCTCCCGCTGATCATTCGCTCAGGGAACGTATCGAACTGCTGAACCAACGCGATGTGCCGTTTGGCAATCGCCTGGTTTTTCAGATTGAGAACCAACCACTTCTTTCGTTCTATATCGAGATCTGCGAAGATGTCTGGGTGCCGATTCCGCCTTCCTCCCATGCAGCTTTGGCTGGCGCAACGGTTCTCGTCAATCTTTCCGCCTCCAATATCACCGTCGGCAAGGCCGATTATCGCCGCCAACTGGTGGCCAACCAGTCGGGGCGCTGCCTCGCTGCATACCTCTATAGTGCCGCCGGATTTGGTGAGTCAACGACCGACCTGGCCTGGGATGGTCATGGGATGATCTATGAGAACGGTTCAGCGGTTGCAGAGTCGAAGCGGTTCAGTTGCGGTGAGCAAATCATCTATGGCGATCTGGATCTGGACAGGCTCGTTCAGGAGCGGATGCGGCAGAACAGTTTCGGGCAATCGGTCAATCGTTTTCGCGAAGTGCTGAAGGAATTCAGGTCAATCAAGTTTGCCATCGATGTCCCGCGGGAGGAGAAAATCCCCCTGGGCCGGCGCTACGAGCGATTCCCCTTTGTTCCCAGTGATCCCGACCGCCGGGACGAACGATGCAGGGAAGTATACGAAATCCAGGTTCAGGCGCTCGTGCAGAGGTTCAAAACGAGTGGTGCGGACAAAATGGTGATCGGAATTTCCGGTGGCCTTGATTCAACCCAGGCACTGATCGTCTGCGCCCGTGCCATGGACGTGATGGGTCTTTCCCGGTTCCATATCCTGGCCTATACCATGCCGGGCTTTGCAACCAGTCAGCGAACCCTGGAACAGGCTCGACGGCTCATCAGGACAATCGGCTGCACGTATCACGAAATCGATATCAGGCCGAGCTGCATACAAATGCTCAAAGATATCGAACATCCTTTCTATGATGGCGAGCCGGTATATGACGTGACATTCGAAAACGTCCAGGCCGGCGAGCGAACCAGCCATCTCTTTCGATTAGCCAATCAATATGGCGGTATCGTAGTCGGCACGAGCGATCTGAGCGAAATGGCGCTCGGCTGGTGCACTTACGGGGTTGGTGATCACATGGCTCACTACCATGTGAACGCCAGTGTTCCCAAAACCCTGATCCAGTACCTGATCCGCTGGACCTCTCTGACCCACCAGCTCGGCCCGGAGGTAAGTCCGGTACTCAATGATATCCTCGATACCGAGATCAGCCCCGAACTGGTCCCCGGAGAAGAGTCGAGCGGGCAGCCGGTTCAGCGTACCGAGGATATCGTCGGGCCCTATGAACTCCAGGATTTCGTCTTGTATTACACCCTGCGCCTCGGATATCTTCCCGCCAAGGTCGCGTTTCTTGCCTGGAATGCTTGGCATGACAAAAAAATCCCCGGCTGGCCGGATATACCCGAGGAAAAGCAACATGAGTACAACCTTCATGATATCAAGCGTTGGCTCAAGGTTTTCCTGTGGCGTTTTTTCAAAACCAGCCAGTTCAAGCGCACCTGTGTTCCCAATTCGCCAAAGGTCGGTTCGGGGGGATCCCTGTCTCCACGCGGCGACTGGCGTGCGCCGAGTGACGGTGAGGCCGCGGCATGGCTTGCGGAATTGGAGCGGGTTCCGGACTGATCTTTGCCGTGCCGAAAGAAAAAAACCGGTATCCTCGAACAGGATGCCGGTTTTTTTCTGGACAGTTGCTTGTTTGAACTGTTGACTGTTTTCTGTTGTGCTTTATGCAGTGTGACTAGCTGACGGACGTGGCTATTTGAATGGTACAAACCGGGATGCGTCGGCGCCACAGGGGGGACACTGCTTCGGAGGGGTCGGGCCTTCGCATTTGTAACCACAGACGGTGCATTGCCATTTTTTAGGTTTCGGCATATTCGTACTCCTTTCTTGGTTGATGGTGTGCCGCTCAGAAGCGAGCCTGGTACTCCTTGAGACGTGCCGCAAACTCTTTTCCGAATTGATAGCACTTTTCCTCGTCTTCGGAGGACGGCTTATAGATGACCTGCAGGCCGGGGTCGTATTTTTCCAGCCCCATTTTGTCGAAGGTTTCGTAGGCTTCCTTGACTGCGCCACCGCCCCAGCCATAACTGCCGAATGCGCCGACCAGCCTGTTTTTCGGGCGAAGTCCCCGCAGATGGGTAAGGCATTCGGCAACGGACGGGTACATGATGTTGTTCAGGGTGGGGGTGCCGAAAAGGGTGCCGCGTGCTTTCCAGAACTCCTTGACAACCACGTTCATGGGAGTGGCTCGCAGTTTCAGGACCCTGCAGTCGACGCCTTCATCCCGGATTCCTTCTGCTATCGGGACCGACATCATTTCCGTGCTCTTCCACATGGTGTCATATACTATGAGTGCCCGCAGGTCTGCTTTGCCACTGGCCATTTCCACGTATGATTCGATGACTTTCCCGGGGTTCGCACGCCAGATGATGCCATGGTCGGGCGCAATGATATCCGGTTTGATGCCGAGTTTCTGCAGGTCGGCTATCTTGTCCAGGATCAATTGCCCAAATGGCATGAGAATGTTCGCGTAATAGTCGATAACCGCATCATCGAGAATGACCGACGATACGCACCTGCTGAAATCGTCATCGAAACGGGCGCTGGAAGCGAGGTGCTGGCCAAAACCGTCCTGGCTGAAAAGGACACCCGCCTCCGGGCAGAACGTCATCATGGAATCGGGCCAGTGAACCATAGGCGTTTCAATGAACAAAAGGGAGTTCTTGCCGATTTTCAGGGTGTCGCCGGTCTTGACCGCATTGACTTTCCAGCGGGACATGTCGAAAAAACGTTCGAGACCTTTTCTGCCGCGTTCGGTTATGTGAATCGTGGCATTCGGCGCTACGGCCATTATTTTGTCGATACTGGTTGCGTGATCGTTTTCTATGTGATTGATGACCACATGCTGAATCCTCGCCGGGTCGACCAGATTGCGTATATGCTTGATGGTAATGTCGGAGAAATCATATTTCACCGTGTCGACCAAGGTCACTTCTTCATCAAGGATCAGAAAGTTATTGTAGGTCGTTCCCCGGGGGGTTTCATAACCGTGAAAATCACGTACCGCCCAGTCAATAGCTCCTACCCAGAAAATATTGTTTTTCAACTCAACTGGCTTCATGTGTCCTCCGTTTCAAAGTTGATGGTGAAATTCCGTAGGGTTATTGATGCCGGTTTCATCAGGTGGCGTAACCCTCATCACGTTTCTATTTGTTGCATTTTCTGCAATCCGCGCAAAGACCGGTAAAGGTAATCGAGTAATCGGTGATTTCGAACTCGGGCAGTGGTTCAACCACGGGTACGAGATCGTCTAGCGTGTGATCGTACAGATCCATTACCTTACCGCAATTATTGCAGACCATGTGATGATGGCGAATGGTATCGGCATCGAAACGAGCCGTTGAATCGGGGTTACTGACCTTTTTCGCTATGCCGATCGATACAAACGTTTCAAGGACACGGTAAACCGTGGTACGGGATACGCCTTTCAGTTTGTCCTTGATGTCATCGTAGAGCTGATCCACCGTTGGATGATCGGTGCGCGATGCAAGCGCCTCGAGGATCGCCCTTCGCTGGATCGTAAGCGCAAGCCCCTTTTTCCTGCATGCCGATTCGAACTCTTTTCTCTTGTTTTCGAATTTTTTATCCATATCGGTTTTCATGTATGAAATATATTGCAGATGGTATTTATTGTCAAGTAAAAAGATAGTGCGGCGATTCGTTTGATATAGCATCGCCTTGTCGTATTGAGAAATTATGAAGAAGTTTGGGTGAGGTTGAACGGATGTGGAACGATTGATAAGGTAGTGGGGATGCTGTTGTGGTATTTTTCGCCACAAGACTGCGGCTCGACCTGTTAAATGAACAGCTTTTTCAGACCCAATTGGGTTTGAGCGGTGCGCAGGGTTACGTAACGTGAAAGGAGGCGCTTTTTCCACGGTGTATCCGTGTGGTCGAAGAGAACGATCGAGACCTGCTCCTGGTTGTCGTGTCTTTTATCATGGATCAGGCAGGGAATCGTGACAAACCGAAAAATCCCTTCGATGGGCAAGGCAAAGGAAATATCGATTCGCTTGCCGACCGAAAAAAGCGGTTCGTTTTGATGAAGGATAGCTGCGCCGGCGAAAGAAATGTCTTTAAGCAGGAAGCGTTGATTCTTTTTCCCATTAACCATGATGGGAGTCATACCTTCCGGGTTGACTCTGGTCGCACTTCTGGTTTCGATTTGCTCATCGCAACGCACGACCAGTCCGTTGTGGAAAACAACGGTTGATATATCCCCGGTTTCATAAAGAAATGTCTCTTCATTGTGAAACATGTATGAAACAAAAGGCGGCCCTATGATTTGAATAATTTCTTCAGTGGTTTTGCCAAGATAAAATTTGGGGTCAATAGAATTGCTCAATTTGGTAGCACTGTAAAAGGTGGCCATATTTAACCCCCCTTGGGATATTCAGCATTTATATTTTTTATCGGCAGTACCAGGTACGTTCTGAAATGTTTTTTTGTTTTTGTCTGTAATATACTGAAATTAAAAAAGATAATCATGTTGGCAGACGTGGTCTGTTATGTTTCTTAAGGCAAACAGATCAGTTTAAAAACAGTAATTTTTCAAATTGTAATGCAAAAACTTGAGGTTTAAAGTAAAAAGAACGGTAGGCGATCGAATTGTCGATTTTCAAATGGTATGTTCCTATCAAACCGCTCACCAAACCTATTCTCATCTTAGTATTATGCTTACAAAACAGTAAGGGAGGACTTCGTGCTTCGCAATCCCCACATAGTTGTTTGCGCCTATCATACGGTAGGGTATCGCTGCCTTCAGAAACTGCTCGATCTGGGTGCAAATATTGCAGCTGTTTTTACCCATGACGATTCCCCGACGGAAGAAATATGGTTTGAATCGGTGCGGGATCTCGCAGCAAGACATTCAATACCCTGCTACTCGACCGATGTTAACAATCCTGAAAATATCGATTTGATTCGCAGGGTCGCTCCGGACTTTCTTTTTTCTTTTTATTACCGTTTCATGATAAAAAAAGAAGTTCTCGATATCCCCGCCAGGGGATCCCTTAACCTCCACGGATCGCTGCTACCGAAATACCGGGGACGGGTGCCGGTAAACTGGGCGGTCATCAATGGTGAAACCGAAACCGGTGCAACGCTTCACTATATGGTGGAGAAACCTGATGCCGGTGATATCGTCGACCAGGAGCGTGTCGGGATCGATTTCGCTGATACGTCGCTTGATGTGTTTCAGAAGATTGCCGATGCGGCGGTACGGATCATGAACCGCTCCTGGCCGAAACTTCTGGCAGGCACCGCCTCACGGATACCGATGAAACTGTCGGAGGGGAGTTACTTCGGCGGCAGAAAACCCGCGGACGGATTGATTGACTGGAGCAAAAGCGCGTGTGATATTTATAACTTGGTGCGGGGGGTTACCCATCCGTATCCTGGTGCTTTTACGTTTTTCGAAGGGAAAAAAATATACATCTGGCGGGCAGTTCCAACCGAAGGCCATGCCGGGGCAGGAGTGCCGGTGTCGGAAGAACCGCTTCTGGTGGGAACCGGAAGCGGTCTCCTGGAGATCGAGTCGCTTCAGGTCGAAGGTGAAGAGGAACTCAGCGCCACGCAGTTTATCAAGAGGCACCAGCTTCGAGACAAAATCTTTACCCGCGAGGAGTAACGTTTCGCTTTGGTGGCAATATTTCCTTTCATTTCGGTACGATACCTTCAAATACCTTTCAGGGAGTTGTTATGAAAATTCTTATTCTTGGCGTAAACGGTTTTATTGGCAACGCTTTGACCCGCCGTATACTTACCAGCACCGGCTGGGAAGTATACGGCCTCGATATGAGTACCGACAAGCTGCAGCATTCCTTGGGCAATCCTCGTTTTCATTTCCTTGAGGGAGATATCACCATCAACAAGGAATGGATTGCCTACAATATTAAAAAGTGCGATGTGGTTCTTCCGCTGGTGGCGATAGCAACGCCTGCCTCTTATGTGCGGGAACCATTACGCGTATTCGAACTCGACTTTGAGGAAAATCTCGCGATTATACGTCAATGCCTCAAGTACGGAAAACGGGTTGTTTTTCCTTCTACCTCCGAAGTCTACGGCATGTGTCCCGATGCCGAATTCGACGAGGAGGCTTCTTCGCTCGTTCTTGGTCCGATTCATAAGGAGCGTTGGATTTACTCGTGTGCCAAGCAGATGCTGGACCGGGTTATCTATGCTTACGGAATGCATGAAGGTCTGCGCTATACCCTGTTTCGCCCCTTCAACTGGATCGGTCCCCGCCTGGACAGTATCAATACGGCAAAGGAGGGGAGTTCCCGGGTTCTGACCCAGTTTCTCTATAATATTATTATGGGTGAACAGATCAATCTCGTCGATGGCGGGAACCAGCGTCGATCATTTACCTATCTGGAGGACGGCATTGACTGCCTGATGAAAATCATCGAGAACAAAGATGGTTGCGCCGACGGCGGCATCTTCAATATCGGCAACCCGGTCAATGACCTTTCGGTCAAGGAATTGGCTTACCGGCTGCGCGACCTGGTAAAAGAGTACCCGCACTATCGTGAACTGGCCGAAAGGTGCAGGATTGTGGACGTTACCTCCGAAGACTTCTACGGAAGCGGTTACCAGGATATCATTACCCGGGTACCTTCTATCAAGAGGGCCGTTGAAGTTCTCAAGTGGCAACCGGTAACGGGCATTGATGACGCCTTGAGAAAAACACTCGATTTTTACCTCGTTGAAGAGGGGGAAAAGATCGATCAGTTCCTTTCCGCATGATGAGACCGACTCTTGCTTTAAAAGTTGATGTAGATACCTATGCCGGTACGCGTGACGGGGTCCCCCGACTACTCGAGATCCTTGATTCGTTCGGGATAACGGCAACCTTTTACTTTTCCATGGGGCCTGACAATTCCGGGAAGGCCTTCCGGCGAATTTTTACGCGCAAAGGTTTTCTGGGAAAGATGATTCGGACCAAGGCCCCTTCGATGTACGGCATCAGGACCCTCCTTTACGGCACCCTTCTACCGGCGCCACTAATCGCGAAATCATTCCCGGAAATTTTGCAAAGAACCCTGGGGCAGGGTCATGAGGTGGGAATTCACTGTTGGGATCATGTTCGTTGGCACGACTATTTGATGAAAATGTCCCGGGAGATGGTGCAGGCGGATTTTGACATGGCAGGAGATTGTTTTCGGGAAATCCTCCATTGCAGGGCGGAAACTACTGCCGCCCCGGGTTGGACGGTTTCCCCGCTGTCGCTTCAGACCCAGGATACGTTGTCGCTGCGCTATTGCAGCGACTCTCGCGGCACTACACCGTTTTATCCCGTTTTGGAAGGGAAGCGGTTTGAGACGCTTCAGATTCCCACAACGCTACCGACCATGGACGAATTGCTGGGGGCTGAAGGGATTACGGCGGCAACTATCAATGATCATTATCTTTCCCTGCTAAAACCCGGCTTGAATGTGCATACCACCCACGCGGAATTCGAGGGCGGCTGCATGTCGGAGGTTTTTGTTGATCTTCTGCATCGCCTTCAAGCAATGAATGCGCGTTTCATAACCCTTCGCCAGGCTGCGGATGAAGCTGAAGCGGAAATCGTCCCCCTTTGTCGGATATCAATGCAGGAGATCCCCGGACGTGCCGGCTGTGTTGCCGTACAGGGCGTCCCCGTGAATTCTAAGGTAGTCTCCATCGGAAAGTGCCCGTGAGATCGGTCTGGAGCTTCCCCGAAGCCCCTCGCAATCGGATGCCGGACATTACCGACAAACGAGGCGCCGTCCCGGATACAGGCTTTTTTCTACGATCCTGCAGCAGGTCCGCACGAGAGGCTCCGTGAAAGCCCCGGACCGACCCTGATGAGTGTTTTCCTGGAGTTTCCGGATGGCGGAAGCTTCTTTCAGAGAAGCTTCCACAGATCTTTCATCAACTCTTCCAACAAATCATACCCCTTCTGCCAGAAACTGCTTTCCGCCAGGTCTATTCCCGCTGCTCGAACCGTGTCCGCAGGCGAAAGCGATCCACCGCTTTCCAGTATAGAGGTAAAGACCGGGACGAAGGATTTGCCCGTATTCAGGTAGTTCTGAAACAGTGCCAGAACGAGCAGTTCCGCAAAGGTATAGGAATAGCAGTAGAAACGCGAGTGAATGAAGTGCGGAATGTAGCTCCAACCCCAACGGTAGGGTTCGATCATTTCGACGGCGTCGCCATAGAGCTTGCCGTTTTCTTCCCACCAGATGTCACAGATTTCCGACGAGGAGACCAAACTTTCCTTTCTTGCCAGGTGCAGCCGTTCGTCGAAGCGGGTAAGTACATTCTGACGAAATGTCGTCGCGATGATATCTTCGATTTTTGCGCAGAGCAGGGAAATGCGCACGGCCGGGTCTTTTTCCCGATCGAGAAGAAATCTGGTCAATAGCATCTCAGCGAACACCGATGCCGTTTCCGCGAGGGGAAGGGGAGGGTGGTAGTTAAGCAAGGTTTGCTTCTGGGCCAGAGTAAAATGCAGACCGTGCCCGAGCTCATGGGCAAGCGTCGCAACGTCACGCAGGTTGCCGGTAAAGTTCAGCAGGACATAGGGTGGGAGTGACGGTGAAATTCCCATGCAAAAGGCGCCACCGCTTTTGCCGGGTCGAGGGAATGCATCGATTCTTTCATCAATAAAAAAACGGCCGATAATTTCTCGGAACTCCGGGTTGAATTCGCCAAAAGCGTCCAGCACTATATCGCGGGCTTGTGCAAATGAGTATCGTTTGTCCGATTCACCCACAGGAGCGTAGACATCCGTATTCTTCAGTTTCGCTAATTTCAGCAAGCGTGCCTTAAGCGTGAAGTATTCCCGGGCAAGATGATAATTGTTTTCCGTTGTCTCCATGAGACACTCGACAGAATCGGATGTCAGTTCATTAGCGAGGTGGGTTGGCTCCATCGGTGACTGGTAGGCGCGCAGTTCGAGATCCTGGGAATGATCCAGCGCGATATTGTTGATGATAGCACTGAAGGTGATCTTTTCATCTGCAAACCGTTTGAGGAAAATGGAGAAAGCCTGTTCGCGTACCGAAGCATCGGGATGATGCAGAAGTCCGAGAAGTTCTTCTCCCGTTAACTCTTGTTCTTCGCCATCAAGAGTCATTCTGAAGCTGAACGAAGCTGTCAGCTCATCGAAAAGGCGGTGGAACGCTTCAGCGCCGGTAATGCTTTTTTGTTTCAGCAGGCGCTCTTCCCTCTCGGCCAGGGTGTGAGGCTTGTATTTTCTCAGGCTTTCTAGGAAGTGGCGGTAGGTAGCCAGCTTTTCGCTGTCGACCAGGTACAAGAAAGCCTGTTCCGGCAAGTCGATGAGCTCCAGTTCGAAAAACAGCAGTTCCTGGCTTGCGGTGTTGGCAACCTCCAGCCCTTTTTGCGATAATTTCTGGTTGGCGGGATCCCTGCTGTCAGCCGCAAAGAGCAGATGTGCATACATCTGCGGCTTGACGATGGCCTGGTGAATATCTTCAAGTTCCGACAGAGCTGCTTTGAGTTCTAACGCATTCAGCGTTGAGATTTTAGTGAAATACTTGTCGCGAAAGCATTTTACAGCTGATAGCGATGTGGCTAAATCTTTTTCAACAGCTTCCAAGCTCCGACAAGGGTAAAGCAGGTCGGTGTTCCAACGCAAATTTTCCTGTATATCTGGCATGAAAAATTCCCCCACATAAAAATAAAAAAACGTGTATACTAATAAATGTCACAGCAAAACTTTGGTGTCAACCGACCAACTATGGCACTTTTCTACAAATATTTCGGTTCCAAAAAAAACATACGGAAAAGTGCTTGACAATGAGCGGGAGAAGTTGGTATAAACGCTGCTCTTGATCATCGGGAAAGAAGAGGGGGTGATCGGGAGAGCAGTATTGATCTTTTCATTGAAAAAAGTATTGACAAGCGGGAGCTGATTTAGTAGAAAGGTTGGCTCCTACGGCCGCGGTAAAGATTTCGGTCTGGCGGTAAAAGGGCTGAAAAAAAGAAGTTGACAAGGCGGTACGGTTCGGTTATAAAGGTGGGCCGCT
>JAXGWF010000042.1:0-31523 GCA_040773465.1 Geobacteraceae bacterium
AGCGGCCCACCTTTATAACCGAACCGTACCGCCTTGTCAACTTCTTTTTTTCAGCCCTTTTACCGCCAGACCGAAATCTTTACCGCGGCCGTAGGAGCCAACCTTTCTACTAAATCAGCTCCCGCTTGTCAATACTTTTTTTCAATGAAAAGATCAATACTGCTCTCCCGATCACCCCCTCTTCTTTCCCGATGATCAAGAGCAGCGTTTATACCAACTTCTCCCGCTCATTGTCAAGCACTTTTCCGTATGTTTTTTTCATAGAGACAAAACGCATATTTATCTGATGGTTATCCGGGCAAAACGTCGCTTACCAACCTGGATGACATACTCGTTTCCCGCATGGAGCTCGCAATTCTCATCGGAAACCTTTTCCGAATCGATCTTTACGCCACCCTGCTGGATCGATCGTCGGCCTTCACTGTTTGACTTTACCAAGCCGGATTCCGCAAGCGCCTTACAAAGCAATATTGTCCCGTTATTACTGGACAGGACAACACTCTGCATGTCATCAGGGATCTGGTTATCCCTGAAGCGGCGCACAAAATTTTCTTCCGCCTGCTCGGCTTCAACCAAACCGTGATACCTGCCGACCAGCTCTCGGCCCAAAGCTTTTTTCGCTTCCATCGGATGAACGGACCCGTTCTTCAGGCCGGCCTTCAATTTTTCCAGGTCCTCCAGAGCAAGATCGCTCAACAATTCGTAGTATCGGATCATCAATTCATCCGATATGGACATAATTTTTCCAAAAATATCATCAGGCGATTCATTAATCCCGATATAGTTGCCAAGCGACTTGGACATCTTGTTGACACCGTCAAGGCCCTCCAGCAGGGGCATGGTTATGACGGTCTGCGGAGGCTGACCCCACTCTCGCTGCAATTCTCGGCCGACCAGGAGATTGAACTTCTGATCCGTGCCCCCCAACTCGATATCGGCCTTGAGGGCTACAGAATCGTACCCTTGAATCAAGGGGTATAAAAATTCGTGAATGCTTATGGGTTGCTGGTTCACGAAGCGATTGTGAAAATCTTCCCGTTCGAGCATGCGCGCCACGGTATATTTGGCGGCAAGGGATATAAGGTCCGAAGCCTGCAGCGGAGAAAGCCATTCGGAATTGAACACCACCTTGGTTTTTTCCGGGTCCAGCACCTTGAAGACCTGCTCCTTGTAGGTTTCGGCATTGCGCATGACATCATCGCGGGTCAGCGCTTTCCTGGTTTCGCTCTTTCCGGTCGGGTCACCAATCATGCCGGTAAAGTCCCCTATCAGGAAACAAACCTCATGTCCCAATTGCTGAAATTGCCTGAGTTTCTGCAGCAAAACCGTATGGCCGAGATGAAGATCCGGCGCGGTAGGATCAAAACCGGCCTTTACCCTGAGGGGAACACCGGTTTTTTCCGATTTCTCGAGTTTCTCCACCAACTCATTTTCCAGCAGCACCTCAACCGCCCCACGCTTAATAATTTCCAACTGCTCACGTACCGACATTACTTCAACACACTCCCTCAACGGCAAACAACCGAGATCCGTTCAATTCCGAGGGCCTTTCCAGAATTTTCATCAATCTCTAGTACGACACTGTTAATGCGGATATCTTTTTTGGCGACTTCGAACCTGACCGGCAACTGAAACAGGAATTTTTCTATCGCCAATTCTTTTCGAATTCCGATAACCGAATCAAAACTCCCGGTCATCCCCACATCGGTAATATAGGCAGTCCCTCCCGGCAAAATTCTCTCATCAGCCGTCTGCACATGGGTATGCGTTCCCAGGACGGCGCTTGCCTTCCCGTCAAGGAACGCCCCCAACGCCATTTTTTCAGAAGTTGCCTCCGCATGAAAGTCGACAATTACTATCGGCGTAATCTCCTTCAGGAGCTCAATCTCTTTCTCGGCAACCCGAAATGGACAGTCGAGCGCATTCATGAAGACTCTTCCCTCAAGATTCAAGACGGCAATACGAATCCCGGAGGGAGTCTGAATTACAGCGCTTCCCCGACCAGGAGTTCCCGGCGGATAATTTGCAGGCCGGATCAGCTTCTCTTCCCGATTGACGAAATCAAGCGACTCCTTTTTATCCCAAATATGATTGCCGCTCGTAATCAAGTGAATCCCGAAACCAAAGAGCTCCCGGGCAACTTCCTCGGTAATCCCGAAGCCACCGGCCGCATTCTCACCATTGGCAATCACGACATCCACAGAGTAACGGTCGACAAGGCGAAAAAGCTCGGATGAAAGCGCCCGTCTACCCGGCTTCCCAATGATATCCGCTATAAACAGAACCTTAACGGGCATACTCTACCGCTCTCGTTTCACGAATTACGTTAACCTTAATCTGGCCGGGATATGTCATTTCCGCTTCAATCTTCTTGGCAATATCCTTGGCAAGCACAACGGCCCGTTCATCATTGACGTCTTCACTCGATACCATGACCCTGATTTCACGACCCGCCTGTATGGCAAAGGAGTTGGTAACGCCACGGAATGAAGTTGCGATTTTTTCCAGATCCTCAAGACGCTTCACATAGGTTTCCATCATTTCACGACGCGCACCGGGCCGCGCACCCGAGAGAGCATCGGCGGCTTGAACCAGAACCGCGAGAACAGTAGCAGGTTTTTCGTCCTCATGATGTGCCATGAGGGCATGCACTATTTTCGGCGACTCGCCGTACTTTCTCGCCAAGTCGGCGCCGATTACCGCATGGGAACCTTCGACTTCGTGATCGACGGCCTTTCCAAGATCGTGGAGAAGACCGGCGCGCTTGGCCTGCTTGACATTGATACCCAGCTCCTCCGCCATGATCCCGCACAGGAACGCCACCTCCAGGGAGTGCTGATAAACGTTCTGGCTGTAGGAAGTCCGATACTTGAGACGCCCGAGTAACTTGAGGATTTCCGGATGAATACCATAAACCCCAAGGTCGAAAGCGGCCTGCTCACCCGCTTCCTTGATCGCCTGTTCCACTTCCTCGGTGGATTTAGAAACGACCTCTTCGATTCGGCCGGGATGAATCCGTCCGTCAGCAATAAGCTTCTCCAGGGAAAGCTTGGCGACTTCCCGTCGAATGGGGTTGAAGCCCGACAAAATTACGGCTTCAGGGGTATCATCGATAATAAGGTCAATGCCGGTTGCAGCCTCCAATGCCCTGATATTGCGACCCTCTCTGCCGATAATGCGGCCTTTCATTTCATCTGAAGGAAGCGCGACAACGGATACCGTTTTCTCCGCCACGTACTCGCCGGCATACCTCTGGATAGCCAACGACAGTATTTCCTTAGATTTTTTATCAGCGGTTTCGCGTGCCTCTTCTTCAATGGCCTTTATGCGTTTGGCTGCATCAAGCTTTGCCTCGTTCTCCAACGCTTCCATGAGAACTCTCTTCGCCTCTTCGGAGGTTAAACCGGAAATTTTTTCAAGGTTTCTGCGCTCTTCCTCTATCATCCGGTTGAGGCCCTCCTCTTTCTGGGCAAGAGACTGCTCCCGGGAATTGAGCGTCTGCTCCTTTTTGAAGAGTTCGGCATCCCGCTGGTCAAAAATGAGCACTTTTTTGTCTAGATTCTCTTCCTTCTGCTGAATTCTCCTTTCCAGTGACTGCAAGTCACGACGTTTCTCCTTCGACTCCTTTTCAAACTCGGCCTTTGCCTGATAAACCGCATCTTTTGCCTGCAGCGTCGCTTCCTTAAGGATAGTTTCAGACTGACGTTTAGCATCTTCCAGAATACGCGCTGCCGCATCCTCTGCCTTGACTACCAGTGACTCGGAAAGTTTTTTTCGCAGGAAATTTCCAATAAAAAAACCGGTACCTGCAGCAATCAGAATAAAGAGTATGACATATTGGAGTTCCACTGGTTTTTCCTCCCTTTCTATGTATAATTCCTACCCACGGCCCTTCGGGCATCCTACCGGCAAATCCCTTCTTTCCGGCTTCAGATAGCGCCGTCACCAGGTACGAATTGGCTTTTCACACTACCAAAGGACAAACAACCCTCTTATCGGTGATGACCAGATCCATTTTCACGTCGTGTGATTCACCGATAATTTCATCAACCAACTGAAAATCAAAACAAAGTCCTACAATTTTGCCGTGACCCTCCAGGCTGTGAATCGTTTTGTCATAGTATCCCTTACCATAGCCGATCCGATGCCCTTTCAAGTCAAAAGCCACTCCCGGCAGAACAAGGATATCCGCTGCCTCAAAATCGAACAGTTTTCCTTCCGTACCGGGCTCTAAAATTCCAAAAGCCCCCTTTCGCAGAGATGAAAGATCCGTCACTTCACGAAAAATAAGTTCGTGTCCCGCGACAACAGGAAAGGCTACCTTTTTTCCTGACACCAGGGCAGAGCTCACAATCAGCCCGGTATCGACCTCGTAGTTAATGGGTGAGTAGACGATGATGCTTTGGGCGACCCGGTAGTTTTCGGTTGCCAGAAAAGATTTCTGGACCAGCAGACTCATGGAAACAAGCTCATCGGGTGAAAGCGCTTTCCGATGCGCAAGCATACTACGCCTGATACTTCTCTTCGGCATGAACACTGCTCCTGAAACAACGGACAAAATGATTCACTGGTTGCTGCAAGAAAGGTGGGTAATAAAAAAGACGGGCTCTCGGGAAAAGGAGAAAGGGTGGATGAAAAGCGGAAAGCCAATGAAGTTACAGCCGCTCGCCGGGCAGACTCTCGTATAATATAGTAGAGTATTTTAGCGACTCGGAACCTTTCAACTGGTAATGGTATAAGGTAACTTATCAGCAAACGGTACAGACGCCGGTTTGCGGCAGACCTGTATCGAGACGGCAAATATTCTTCCAACCCGCATTCGGATTATTCAATCTTATCTATATTGAACAAATCTCCCTGAAGAGACCTTTCTTGCTAATCATGCAACACGACATCATCTATATGTTGAGTCAGGCGTGACACCCTGTCACGCACGTAACCCTCTAGCCGGGAATATTCCCGAGATTTCAAAAAGAACGATTCCGCAATATTCAATAGCGCCATGATGGAAAGAATCTGTAAATCGGAGGTCTTCATAGATGACTGCAGGTGGGCAATCATTTCGTTTACGTACGACTCGATTTCCCGAACCTCTTCTTCTGATGCTGTGCTTCGAACCTGCACGTCCCTTCCGAACACCTTGACACGGTGCAAAGAATTCACAGCATTATATTCCTTCCATCTTCTTCAGTATGGCGTCAATCCGGGATTTAAAAACCTCCCGCTCTCTCAGGAGCTTCTGATTCTCCTCTTTGAGCAGCATATTTTCCTCCCGCAATGAGGAAAATTGACTCAGGAGATTTTCAACCCTGCCCTCAAGAGTATCGAACAGTTCCATATCCATAAAACATCCTTAATGTGCGCGACATCCTAGTGCATATACAGCCAAAAGTCAAGGTAATTATCAGAAAAGAGCATGCACAAACTGTTCCGCATCAAACTCTCTCAAGTCATCAATTCCTTCACCGACTCCGATATACCGAACCGGTATATGGAATTCACTCGTGATTGCGACAACAATACCACCCTTTGCGGTTCCGTCAAGCTTGGTCAAAGCAATACCGGTAACATCCGCGGCTTCTTTGAAGATTTTAGCCTGGGAAATGGCATTCTGCCCGGTAGCGGCATCAAGAACCAGTAAAGTTTCATGCGGTCCTCCCGGGACCTCCCGGCTCACGACCCGACGAATCTTTTTCAGTTCTTCCATAAGATTTACCTTGGTGTGCAACCTGCCGGCCGTGTCGATGATGAGAATGTCCGCACCACGGGCAATGGCGGCCTTGCAGCCGTCAAAGACTACGGCTGCCGGGTCGGCGCCATGTTTATGGCGAATCACATCAACTCCGACCCGCTGCCCCCAGATTTCCAGCTGTTCCACCGCCGCCGCCCGGAACGTATCAGCGGCAACCAGCAGGACTTTTTTCCCTTCCGAGCAAAACTTGCATGCAAGTTTGCCGATCGTGGTTGTCTTGCCGACACCGTTTACCCCGATTACGATGATGACAAAGGGAGAAAAGCGTGCCGTGTCCAATTTCGATTCGTTGGTTTTCAGGCGCGTAAGCATCTCTTCTTTCAGGGCATTTTTCAAGGATTCCCCATCCTGAAGCTCGTTCCTTTTCAGGCGTTGCTCAAGAGAAGCCACCAGTTCCATGGTCGTAGGCAAACCGATATCGGCAGTAACCAGGATTTCCTCCAAATCTTCAAGCGTTTCGGCATCGATCTTCTTTTTTCCGAGCAACAGGGTGTCAATTCGACCGACCAAGCTTTCGTGGGTCTTGCTCAACCCCTTTTTCAGTCTTTCGAAAAAACCCGGTTTCGTCTGTTTTTCCTGTACATCTTCAGCCCGGTCCTCAACAGGAGGCGCCGGCGAACCGGCAATCTTGTCAACAAAGCTCTTGAAAAATCCCCTTTTCTCTTCCGACATCTAGTATATCTCCTCTTCCAGGAGCCTCACGGCTCGCTGCACACAAGCAAGAGCCCGCCCTACGAGGGCATCTCTCCCCAGAGTTGCCACCAGGGTGTACTCTTCGCCGACTGCCCCGAGAATCAGGTGCTGTCGGTCGGTTGTGATGACCGTATCACGAATCGACTGCGACGGAACCCTCTGCCGAATCTCGCGAATTCTGTTGAAGACGATATTCTGATGGGCACCGAGTATCTTAATGTCGAATTCATCAATGTTCGGGGAATAGAATTCCACCGCCTCACCTTCCCAATCGATCAGAATCGCCGCCGTGGCTCCCGCGGTTGTTTGGACAAAGTCCTGCAATATTGATTTAAATGGCACTGTTTCTCCTTGGCCGGTCGGATGAAAAACGTTTTGCGAAAACAGCTCTGAACCGCTTATACACGATGATGGCTACCGCGCGGCTTTTTCACCCGACCTTTTAGTGCAGCCTGACCGACACCAACTTCGAAACCCCCGGTTCCTCCATGGTTACCCCATAGAGGCTGTCGGCGTTCGTCATGGAAGCCTTACTGTGGGTTATGATTATAAATTGCGAGAACAAGCTCATTTCCCGGACCATTTCGTTGAACCTGCCGATGTTTGCTTCATCCAGCGGCGCATCGACTTCTTCAAGCAGACAGAAAGGAGCCGGCTTGATAAGAAAAATGGCGAACATGAGGGCGACCGCGGTCAGGGCTTTTTCCCCTCCGGACAACAGGTTGACATTCTGGAGCTTCTTTCCGGGCGGTTGAATAATAATATCGATTCCCGTCTCCAGGAGATTTTCTTCATCGGACAACCTCAACTCGGCCTGTCCCCCGCAGAACAGTCGTGGGAAGACTTCCTGGAACTTTCCGTTCACAAGGGTAAAAGTGTCGAGGAACCTCTTCCGTGTCGTCCTGTTTATCCGCTGAATAGCCTGCTGCAAGCCATGGAGTGACTCTTCCAGGTCGGTCTTCTGGTTGGATAGAAAGTCAAACCGTTCTTCCAGTTCCCGGAATTCCTCGATAGCCGTAAGATTGACTTCGCCGATTCCCTCTATCAGGCCTACAAGTTCTGTCTGCCGTTCACGCAGAGCCGTTTCCTCGTATTCCCGGTCAGCATATCGGGGAACAAGGTCGGCAATAGAATTCCGGTATTTTTCCGCCACCATATCCGCGAGGTTCCTTATCAACATGGTGGTTTCGGTCTGCTTGAGATTCTTATCACCAAGTTCCCGCAACAGCCGATCACCGGTTTCACGCAGATTTTTTAAGGAGGTTTCACTTTCCCGCACAAGCGATGCTTCATTTTCATAGCGCATGCGCAAAGCTCGGCACGACTCGTCGACCTGCCGCTGCTTCGCGAGCAACTGCTTCAGCTCCGCTTCACCGGCTTCCAGGGAACCGGCAATTTCCTTCCGTGACCGAACGCAATCCTGCAGCTCGACTTCGAGCCGCGCATGACGTGTCTGGAGGTCCCGGATACTTTCCTCGACTCTTTTCATCGTGCGAAGGCCCGACTCGCGTTTCTCGCGAAGCGACGCCAGGCCCACTTTGCGTGCCGTGAGTTCTTCACGGGCTTCGCTGATCTCCCGCTGCCGGCTTTCCAACGATTCCCGCAAGGCGGCAAGTTCTTCCTCAAGAGCGCTTCTCCGTGCCTCGCGGAGCTCACGCTCACGATTCGAAACGCCAATTTCCGCCTCGATGGACTCCAGTTCCTCGCGAAGCTGGTCGTCTTCCAGCTCCTTCACCGCAAGCCGCTCCTCAATTCGCTGCAGCTCTTCCCGAATACGCTGCAGGTCCTTCTCGGCGTTTACCTGCTGAATATCCAACCGGTGAAGTTCCTGCCGGGCATTTCGCATGGCATCCTCGGTCGACTGCGCCTCCCCCCGCAGCCGATCCTTCTCGGCCTCAAGTTCGGCGACACGCCCGGTTAAATCTTCGACAAGGGCGGACAGCTTCTTTATCTGTCGCTTCTTGTGGATAAGACCCTGTTGGGCCGCTTCCATGGAGCCGCCGTGGAAAATCCCTCCACCATTGACCATATCGCCGTCCTTCGTCACGAAGGTCATGGCAGGATTTTTCCGGGCCAACCGCAGAGCGGAATCGAGATTGTCCACCAGGAAGACATGGGCAAGAAGGATTTCCGCCATCCCGCGACGCTCTCCGCTCACCGTGATCCTGTCGAGGAAACGCTCCGCACCCGCCGGAACGTCAGGCAACCCGGTCGGCCACAGACTCCGCTGAATAAGGCTGCAGCGCCCCCCGGAAGTTTCCCTGAGAAAAGCAAGGGCATCCCTGGCATCCGCCTCCCCTTCGCAGATTACATATTGCAGGCGGTCGGCCAGGGCGGCCTCCAGCGCCACCTCATACTCCTCGGGAACCTCCAGGATGTCGGCAATCACTCCCTGCACCCGCCCCTTGAAGGCCTCGGCAAGACACAGCGAGCGGACGCCTTTTCCGTAACCGGCAAACTGGGCCTCCAGTTCCTGGAGCGAATGAAGCCGCGAAGAACTCTTGCTGAGCCGATCTCTCTCGGCATGAAAAGTGCGCTCGACCTCCTCGAGATGCTGCCGCAACGTGACATCATGCTCGCGGAGTTCCGCGAGATGCGCATCGAGTTCCTGCTTCTGCCCCATGAGCGATGCATGCAATGCATCCATTTCAGTAGCGCGTGAACCGGTTTCGTGCAGCTTTTCCTGAAGGCCCACGCCCTCCCGGCGGTTTCTTTCCAGCTGCTCGCGAAGGGACTCCAGCCTCCGCGAGGCGGTCGCCACCTGATTATTGAACTGGGAAATCTCGGCAGTGATGGCAAAAAGTTCCCGGCGTCGCTCATCCAGGCCCGAGGCCGCACCCCGCTCCTCTTCCGTCAATCGATTCAGAACCCCGTCAGCGAAAGCAAGGGCCTCTTCCTCGCGGGTGAGCTCCACCTGGAGCACCTTTTCCATCTCTCCAAGTTTGGCCAGCTCGTCCTCTGCCTCGGTTGTACGCCCGCCAATGCCCGTCAATTCCTGCGAAAAACGCGCGATGCGCTCTTCCAGACTCTCCTGCTCTTTCCGCTCGAACCCGATGCGGCTTTCGCAAGCGGCAATTTCACCTTTGAGCCGATAACTTTCCTCCTGGGCCTCGGCAAGCTCTTTTTCCTGCTCCAACAGGCGGAGTTTTCGTTCCTCAAGAGCCAGGGAGCGTGTTTCGATATCCCGGGAATTGGCAGCCGTTCGATCCCGCAGTGCAGCCATCTCGGATTCGATATGTTCTTTGTCCGTCGTCAGTCGAAGATATCCGGAAACCGCGAAAATCAATTCGATTTCCTTCAACTCCTCCCGGTACTCTCTGAACTTCTCGGCTTTTTTTGCCTGACGCTGGAGCGCATTCAATTGTCTGCGGATTTCAGAAATAATATCACCGATGCGCAGCAGGTTCTGCTTGGTAACCTCGATTTTCTTCAGGGCAACCTGCTTCCGCGCCTTGAACTTGGTAACGCCTGCTGCTTCCTCAATGATCAACCTGCGTTCCTCCGGCTTGGAACTGAGGATCATGCCGATCTTTCCCTGCTCGATAATCGAATACGCCTTGGCGCCTGCGCCCGTGTCCATGAACAGTTCGGAGATATCCATGAGCCGGCAGGGCGTACCATTCAGCAGATACTCGCTTTCGCCGTCCCGGTAAAGACGACGCGTAACCTGAATTTCACTGAAATTAAGATATTTGGCCGGAATTCGCCCGTCCTGCGTGGAAAAAAACAAGGAAACCTCCGTCATTCCGAGCGGTTTTCGAAACTCACTGCCGCCGAAAATAGTGTCTTCCATGCTTTTGCCGCGCAAGGTCTTGGCCGACTGCTCACCCATTACCCACCGGATGGCATCGACAATGTTCGATTTCCCGCAACCGTTCGGTCCGACAATAGCCGTTATTCCCTTTTGGAAATCAAGGGCCACCTTGTCGGCAAACGATTTGAAACCGTGTATTTCCATTCTGCTTATTATCATGAACGCGGTAATAGTAACAAAGGGAGGCTTTCCTTGTAAAGGCAAAGATACGACTGGAACGCATCTCTACAAAACCGTTATTCCATAGCATTATCAGATAGTTGCAAACTCGAAGAGCAGTGGGAATGCTGGGGTGGCCGTTGCAAGGAGCCGGCGAATCAAGTCCTGTCGACCGAGAGCCCGAAAGCCCGTTCATATTCCCGGACAAGATGCTCCCGCTCCCCCCCGTTCAACACATCCCAGGGCAGGATTTCATCCAGTGGTATTGTGCGGGTCACGAGACTCTCCATGTCAAGCTTCAACTCTTTGGCAGCCCGTTTCCAATTGCCCAGTTGGTAGGCTTTTACCAGGAAGGGGGCCAGCCTGCGGTCCCCCCGCGAAAGGAGCGCCTGAAGAAACGCTTCCCGCAGACTCTCAAACTGGATCTTCACATTGGAAAGTCTGCCGACGGCACGGCGCAGGAAGGCGTACTTTTTTTCCAGAGAGGCACAAGGCTCCATGCCGCACCATTGAAAAGGAGTAAAGGGTTTCGGCACGAACGGATTTACCGAGAGCACGATCGAACCGAGGCGACGGTTCTTTTTCGCCGCGGCAATAACGCGTTGGCGGATTTTCTCGACCAGCGACACCATCTCTTCAAGGTCCTGATGAGTTTCCGTGGGAAGACCGATAATGAAGTACAGCTTCAAGTTCAGAATATCTCCACCGATCACGATATCGCAGGCGGTCAGAATCTGTTCTTCAGTGATGCCTTTCCTGATAAGGTCCCGAAGCCTCTGTGAGCCGCCCTCGGGGGCCAGGGCAACCGTTTTGTGGCCACTGGCGTGGAGGATATCCAGAAGACTCTCGTCAAGGGAATCGATTCTGAGAGAGGACATTGAAACCTTGCCCCCCTTTTCCAAGACAAACCGGCATAGCTCGTTAAGGTGTCGATAGTCTGAAACGGCAGCTCCGACCAAGCCGATCCGTGGCTGAATCTGCAATCCCCGCACAACCTCTTCTTTGAGGACCTCAAGAGATCGCTGGCGAAATGGGTGATAGATGAATCCGGCGGCACAAAAGCGACACCCGCGAGGGCAGCCGCGAGACACTTCGACCAGGTGCATGTCGGAAAATTCCATATCAGGGGCATAAAGCGATGAGGCAACCACTGACGAACCAATGTCGTTATCCCATTGTCTCCGCACGGTTGATGAAAGGCCGACCAGACTCCGGATTTCAGCACCATGCCCTTGAAGATAGGAAATCCCGAACCGGGAAGGAACATAAATTCCCGGCAGGCCCGCGACTTCGTCCAACAAGACGCGACGGTCGACATCCTCCCGGGAGCGAAGTAGATTCAGCAGCTTCGGGAGGATGACCTCGCCCTCGCCCACGCATACCAGGTCAAGAAAATCAGCAACCGGTTCCGGGTTCATGAAAAGCGCGGCGCCTCCCGCAATGATCAACGGCAACGAGTCGTCTCGATCCGCTGCCAGAGGAGGGATTCCCGCCAGCTGAAAAACGGCCGGTATGTTCAGGTAGTCATTCTCGAAGGAAACGGAAAAGGCAATAACGTCAAAGTCGGTCAACGGCCGCTGGGATTCAAGAGAAAGGAGTCGGGTGCCGGACTTATGATATTCCTTCACCTCGGCGGGACCGGGGAGAAAGGCCCGTTCACAGACGATATACGGAAAGGCGTTGCATAGCGTGTAGACCGCCTGGAAACCCAGGTTGCTCATGCCGGTCGCGTAGTGATTCGGGTAGACAAGACATACCGTCAGCCTGCCGCCCCAGTTCTGGACGACGGTTCCCGTCTCCTTGGCAAGAACCTGCCGGTATTTCTCTTTGATTTTCCAGGACATGAAAAAAAAGTAGCACGGATGAAAGGGGTTTGAAAGGGAAAAAGGACGCGCGGCGAATCAACCAATCAGGCAATAACATTCGCTCAGGGTCATCGGCAGGTTCGAACGGAGAGTCCCCACGAAAACATGGGCAAAGAAATCGTGCTGTACAGGGCGTGAAACCGCGACACAGGCAGGGCACTCGGCCCCATAAGCCTATCCGCTCGCAAGCACCCGTTCCAGTACGCTCCTGAGTTCCGTCAACTTATAGGGTTTCGTGATGATTCCCTGGAAGCCGTAGGAAATGAAATCCGAAAGTATCGGATCATTGGAGTAACCACTGGAAACGATGCCTTTCACCGCCGGGTCTATCTCATGCAGGATTTTCATCGCCTCCCCCCCGCCCATTCCTCCGGGGATGGTCAGATCCATCAGCACCGCATCGAAGGGCATGCCCGAATCCAAGGCTTGCCGGTACAGGGACAGGGCTTCTTCACCATCACAAGACAGGATTGCCTCATACCCGATGAAACCGAGCATCTCCGCCACGACATCACGGATATTTTCTTCATCATCCATAACGAGAACCCTGCCCTTGACAGGTTGGTCTTCCGAGCGGGCTACCTCGACCTCCGGCCTCGGGACGCTTTCATCGACACCGACGGCGGTCGGCAGATAAATGGAGAACGTGGCCCCTTCCCCCGCTTTCGTCGATACGGTGATATGGCCGTTGTGGTTTTTGACGATTGAATACACGGTTGACAGGCCAAGGCCTTTTCCCTCTTTCTTGGTGGTAAAATACGGATCGAAAATCCGCGGCAGGACATCTTCGCGAATGCCGCCTCCCTGGTCGCTGATTGCCACGAGGATGTACCGTCCCGGCTGAAGGGGAAGGTAGTCATCCGTCCCCACGTCGACATTACGACATGCTACCTTGATCACCCCACCGTCAGGCATGGCCTGCTCGGCATTGAGAATTACATTATTGATGACCTGGCTCATCTGCCCCTCGTCGACCTCTACCTTCCAGAGATCATCGGGAATTGCGAAAGAACAGGTCACCTTCGAGCCGCTCAGGGTAAAAGCGACGGAATCCTTGATAATATCGACTATGGATGCCGTCTTTTTCACCGGCGCCCCACCACGGGAAAAGGTCAGCAACTGCTGAGTCAGGTCCCGTGCCCGCAGAGAGGCTTTTTCCGCATCGGTCAACTTCTGGTAAACCTTGTCTCCCTCCGGGACATAAATCTTGGATAACGAAATATTTCCCAGGATCGCGGTCAGAAGGTTGTTGAAGTCATGGGCGATCCCCCCTGCCAGGATGCCGATCGACTCAAGTTTCTGGGCCTTGAGGAGTTCATCCTCCATCTTGCGCCTGTCGGTAATGTCCCGGAAAACCAGAACGGCGCCGACGATCCTGCTGTCCCGGTCCCGGATCGGAGCGGCGCTGTCGGCGATAATACGCTCCCTGCCGTCCCGAGACACCAGAACGGTATGGTTGACGAGTTCGATGACACAACCGCTGGACAAAACTTTTTTCACGGGATTGTCGACACGCCGCCCGGTCTTTTCGCCGACAATGACAAACACCTCGTCAAGGTGCTTGCCCACGGCCTCCGCCTGGCTCCAGCCGGTCAACTCCTCGGCAACCTTGTTGACCAGGACGATCCTGCAATTGGTGTCGGTCGTAATGACGCCGTCTCCGATGGAACGGAGGGTTACGGCCAGGCGCTCCTTTTCAGCGGCAAAAGCCGCATCCGCAATCTTTCTGGCCGTTATGTCGCGAACATGCTCCGCTACCATCGCCACGCTGCCGGCTTCGTCGAAAATGGGAAACGCGCTGATTTCCACGTAGCCGATTCGCGGATTAAACTTTTCGACGCAGACCGGTTTCCCCGTCTTAAATACTTCGGCGGCCTGACACGGTTCACATATTGCATCTCTTTCGTAGTAGGCCTCGAAGCAATAGGGGTTGCCGACCCTGGCCGACTCAGGGACATATTCATATCCCCCATGCCAGTTGGAGAGGACGATGCGATGGTTCCGATCGATAATTGACAACAAGTCGGGAATCGCTTCAAAAATCGACCGCAGGAGTTGCTCGGATTTTTCAAGGGCATCTTCCGCCCGTTTCCGTTCTTTTTCCTGCCGGTCCCGCTGCAGGCGCGCCTCGAGAATCGGCGATATCCGGTCGGCGATCACCTCCAGCAGTTCCCGGTCCTTTTCTCCATAACCGCCCTCTTTGTTCGCCACTGAAATGAGGCCGATCACTTCATTTCGATAGAGGATGGGAACGGTAAGAAAACTGGTGATGGCCGGGTGCCCTTCGGGTATGGAGAATCCGATATCGGAATAGAAGGATTGTTTCTCGTTTAGCGCTTTTCCCCAGAGGCCGCTCCACTGTTCGCGGGGAAAAATGATTGTCTTGTCATGAACCTGACATTCATCCCAAATGTCATGGGACAGGGAGGGGATAACCAAGTTGCCCTCATCGCTGATATAGCCGAAAAAGCCGTACCTGCTTTCAAGGGCGGTCTGAACGACGTTGAGCACCTCATTATACATCTCTTCGTCGGAGGTGGTAAGAAAGATACTGGCGATCTGGTTTTTCAAGGACAATAAGCGTTCCGAACGACGCAGGGCTTCTTCAGTCTGGATTCGTCTGGTAATGTCGAGAAAAATCAGAACCAGCCCCAGGATTGCTCCCTTGTCATCGCAGATAGGGTTTGCCTTTGCTTCGACAGGAATCTCTTTCCCGTCAGGCAGGATCAGGAACGTCTGTTCTGGCAAGGAAAACGAAACACCACCTGAAATTACCGTTGTGATCAGATTATCAATCGATAGAGAAGGTCCGTGGTCGCGGCACCGGAAAACTTCCGCCAGATGCCTGCCGACGGCATCATTGAGGTTCCAGCCGGTCAAGCCCACGGCAACGGGATTCATGAATGAAACGAGGCCTTCCCGGTTCGTGGCAATCACCCCGTCCCCCAGGCTCTTGAGCGTCGTGGAAAGCCACTGCTCGCTCCGCCGAAGCCGGCTTTCCATGCTATGTTTATAGAGGCCCATTTCGATGACCGATTTGAGCGTAACATCCTGGAAGGGCTTTACGATATAACCGAACGGCTCGGAAACCTTCGCCCTTGCCAAGGTATCGGAATCCGCATAGGCAGTCAGGTATATAATCGGAATATCGGCCCGCAGTCTGATCTGTTCCGCTGCTTCCACGCCATCCATGTCACCCTGGAGATTGATGTCCATGAGAACCAGGTCCGGCAGGTTTTTCACGGCCTTTTCCACTGCCTCTTCGCCGGAAGCAACCGTGTCGGTAACGGCATATCCCAGCGCCTTGATGCGTTTTTCGATCCCTTTCGCGATGATCAACTCATCCTCGACGATCAGGATCCTGGTTTTCGACTCCGTTGCCGAATGCTGTGTCATGGGTATCACCTTTCAGACCATGCCCCGGAAATACTGTTTGTTTTCCGCCTCCTCCTGAGGATTCCCGGAGGTCCGGACAAGCTTGCCGTCATTTTCAAAGGTATCACCAGTATAACAGGTTCTAAATTCATTAAAACCGCTGCCCAAACAATTAATTCCGACCATAAACCGTTCCGGCGCACGGCCCGGTGCCAAGCCTAATGCTGCGTCCGAAAACGTATTGTGAACATGGCGCCGCCGTCGTTCCTGAGATGAATCGTTCCATTCAGCTGTTGGGTAAGGATGTTCACGATCTGAAGACCGAGCGTCTCGGTTTGCCGGAAATCCAAGCCCGATGGGAATCCGACTCCATCGTCACCCACCGAAAGAACAATCATCCCTTCATCGGCAATACGGCAGTTGACGGTTATGGCACCTGTCGTCCCGCCAGGGAAGGCATGTTTCAGCGAATTGGAAATCAGTTCATTGACAATGAGTCCACAGGGAATCGCTTCCTCTATGCCGAGACAGAACTTCTCCGACTCGAATGCCAGGGTGATGCGGCCGGGGTCCTTGCCATAGGTAAGCATCAGGTGCGAGGCGAGGCTTTCCAGATATTCACAGACACAGATGGATGCAAGGTCCGTCGAAGCATATAACCGTTCGTGAACCAGAGCCATTGCCTTGATGCGGTCCTGGCTTTCACGAAAAAAACGCAGTGCCTGCTCGTCATGGATGTATGCACACTGGAGCTCCAGAAGCGACGAGATAATCTGCAGGTTGTTTTTCACCCGGTGATGAATTTCCTTGAGAAGGATCTCTTTCTCACGGAGAGAAGCGCGGACTTTTTCCTCAGCCCGCTGACGTTCGGCTATTTCCGCTTTCAGGCTGGAGTTGGTCTTCGCCAGTTCGACGGTACGTTCCCGTACCAGGTTTTCAAGTTGGTCACGGTATGCATTCACCTCTGCTTCGGCCTGCATGCGTTCCGATATCTCGCTGCTCAACGCGGCATTGACTTTTGCCAGCTCTTCGTTTGCGGAAAGAAGTTCCAGGTTGCGCAGCTTGAGTTTCTTCCGCATCGCGTGGAGGGAAATGAGCGTCTCAACCCGGGCCAGGACCTCTTCGGCCTGAAACGGCTTGGTGATGTAATCCGCCGCACCCATTCGAAAAGCCCGTACCTTGTCGCGTGTCTCTGCCAGGGATGTCATGAAGATTATGGGGATATCGGCTGTTTTCTCCTGATCCTTCAAAAATTGACAGACCTTGAAGCCGTCAAGGTTCGGCATCACGACATCGAGCAGAATGAGATCGGGAAGCAGTGAGGAGACAACCCGCAATGCCTCGGTGCCGTCCTGGGCCATGTGCACGTCGTAACCGCTGCTCATGAGAATATCCGACAAAAGCCTGAGATTGGCTGCGCTGTCGTCCACAACAAGAATTGTGTTCGGCTGCTCGCCGACTTCTTTTATGTGCAAGGAGTTATCCTCCCGTTGTCTTGTCCTTGATCCCTTAACCTTTATAGCCGATTCCATATTACCTTGCCTTTGATTTGAAGAGCAGAGTTGCCGAGACACCGGCATCCCCCTGTATCTCAATAGTGCCGAACAGCTGATGTGCCAGTAGACTCACGATCTGCAGCCCCAGAGACTCCGAAGCGGAAAAATCAAATCCCGGAGGAAAACCTTTGCCGTTATCGCTAACCGAAAGACGGACATTCCCTTCTTCGTCCATGGTTCCGCATATCCGGATTATCCCCGTCCCGCCATCGGAAAAAGCATGTTCCAATGCATTGGAAACCAGCTCGTTGATTATAAGACCGCACGGGATCGCTTCATCTATGCCAAGCTCAACGTTCCGGACATCAACTTCGGTAGCAACGCTGCCGCGGTTACCCAGTAAAGAATTGCCGAGATGCGTAACCAGATCGTTCACATAGCGAGCGAAATCGATCAGGGAAAGGTCATCCGACTTGTAGAGCTGCTCATGAACCAGCGCCATCGACCTGATCCGGTCCTGGCTTTCCGTGATGTATCTTCGCGATTCTCCCTCATGTATATAATCGGATTGCAGATCAAGAAGTGAAGAAATTATCTGCAGGTTGTTTTTCACCCGGTGATGGACTTCCTTGAGGAGCACCTCTTTTTCCGCAAGGGCGGCCTGCACTCTCTCTTCCGCCCGCTTCGTTTCGGTAATATCGACTAATGTTGCTATTCCCGCCGGCTTTCCCTGGTAGACGATAGTACCGGTGGACACCATAACCCATCCTTCTTTGCCTGCATTGTCAACAAACTTTTGCTCGTACTGGGCCGGAAATGATTCACCACGCTGTCGCGCCAATCCGCGGTTCTTTACCAGCTCGCGCTGTTCCGGATGAACCCACTCCCAAAACCTCATGTTCAACAGCTCAGGCTCACTGTACCCAAACAGGCGGACCGCCGATTGGTTGACGTAGACGAAATATTCACCCTGGTAAACCACGATGGCGGCCGGAGCGGTTTCGGCAAGTACCCGAAATTTCTCTTCGCTTTCACGCAAAGCATTTTCCGCTTTCACGCGATCGTTGACATTTTCAAGAAAACTCTCGTACTCGACTCCGCCTGCTTCCATATCAAAGATCCTGCGGGTATGCACATTACAGGTTATGATACTGCCGTCTTTGCAGCGATACCGGTTTTCAAAGATATGCCACCCATCGCCCGCGCAAATGAAGTCCAACAGCGGATTTCTCTGAAACGGTTCCGTAAAAAGCACATCCTGAATACTGGACTGGTTAACGGTTTCCAGGAGTTCCCCCACCGAATCGTACTTCAGGATTCGCGCCAAGGCCGGGTTGGCCTTGAGCATCTTGCCTTCCCTGATAGTGTGGCAAATGCCAAAGGGGGCGTGTTCGACAATATCTCGGTAATTCTGTTCGGAAACCCTCAGCGCCTCTTCCGCCCGCTTGCGCTCGACGATCCCCCAGGAGAGATCGGCAAGCAGGGAAACGGTTTCCATGTCCTCGGAAGTATAGTTGCGCGGTTTATTACCCACGCCGAGAACAGCCATGATACTTTCACCGCGGAAGACCGGCACGACCAGTTCCCGTGTTACCGGAGGATGCCCCGGCGGCAATCCCTTGCGATTAGGAAGAGATGCATAGTCATTATGGATAACCGGCCGGCGCTGACGAATACAGTCGACCCAGACCCCTGCCGCTGACACGTCGTAGTGAAGCCCCTTCCCTGCCGCCGAGCATAACTCTTTGCGTGTCCTGGTCGACCAGTTCTGCAGCCGCAACGTTTGCTGGTCGTCTTCGAGAAAATGGTAAAAACCGATGCAACTGCCGGTCAACTCCTCCAGTTCATTGAGAGTAGCCTCGAGCAGTTCGTCAACGGTATGCGCTTCGGCAAACTGAAGCAGGCGCATGCGGGCGGCAATGACGCTTTCCGTCCGTTTGCGATCGGTGATGTCTATCACGATTCCCTGGTAGTGGCTGATTCTTCCGTCGGCATCCCGCTCGACCGTCGTACGGTCGTCGATCCAACGGACATCGCCGTCCTTGGTAACGATCCGGTATTCCTGCTGGAATTTATCGGTGCCTTCGGAAGAATACTGCCGCAATTCAGAGGTCACCCGTTCCTGGTCCCCAGGAAATATCATCGAATAATACGGTATCGCACCTGAAAGGAATTCTTCCGGAATATAGCCGAACTGCGCTACGTTCCCGGACACCATCTCGACCGGCCACCCCTGATCCGCCCGCCGGCGGAACAGTACTGCGGGGCTGTTTTCCACGATCAGATTAGCCTGTCGAAGCGCTGCATCTTTAGCTTTTCGCCTGGTGATGTCCTTGGCAAACGAGCAGCTGAATTCCCGGCCCTCGAACTTGAGGTAGTTGACCGTGATTTCCACGGGAAAAATCGTTCCATCCTTGCGGCGATGCAACGATTCAAAGGTATTAAAACCGGTGGTGGTCAATTTTTTCCTGTGCTCGCGCCAGGCATCCTGCGTCAGGTTCTGATCGATATCAAAGAAAGTCAAACGGCAGAGCTCCTCGCACGTATAGCCGAGTTTTTTTGCCCAAAACTCATTGACCGACAAAATCCTGCCGTCTTTTCCCCCCTGGAAAATACCCAGGGAAGCCCTGTCAATTATGAACTTGCTCAGTCTCAGTTCATTCTCATACCGCTTCCGCTCGGTAATATCCGTTACCATGGCGAAACTGCCGACAAATTCGCCGTGATCATCGAGCAACGGACTTGCGCTTACCAGTGCATCAAGAGCAGAACCGTCAGGGCGGACGAACCTGAAATCATGGGTTTCATGAAGGCCCGCCTCACGGTTAGCGATAAGCTCTTCCACGGCCCGGCGTCCTTCGCCATCCATGAACTCATGAATACGCCGAGCCTGCATCGAACCCGGTTCACAGCCGAGCATCTCTTCCATGCGACGGTTGACATAGGTGGTCCTCCATTCCCGGTCAACCTGCCAGATACCCTCCTCGGCGGTTTCGACGATCATGCGGAAGCGATTTTCACTCGCCCGCAACGCCTCCTCGGACCGTTTGCGCTCGGAAATATCGACCAGCACGGCAACATTCCCGGCAATTTTGCCTTCTCGGTCATGCAGGGGTGACGCATAGATGCTGTAATCAATGGGCGAGCCGTCGCGCCTCCGGCGGGTGACTTCAACCCCTTCCATGGTTTTGCCGCCGCGAATCCAGTCTCGAAAACGCCTGAATTCATCCTGGTTTTCAAGCGGAACGCTGGGAAGCGGCCTCCCCATCACCTCCTCGGCGCCCCAACCCAGCAGCTTCTCCGCGGCGGGATTCCATACATCCCGGACATTGCCGTCCAAATCCAAGCCGACAATTGCCGTCGGCGCGGCCTCGATAACCGCACGCAGCAGATCGTTCGATCCCTGCAAGGCCTCCTCGGCACGCATGCGCTCGGCGATCTGCTCCCGCATGCTATTGACCAGCCGGCGGATCTCATCCGCAAGCGCGTCAAGCTCATCATTGCCGCCGGAGATCTCGATGCCAAAGGAAAAAACTCCTTCCCCGGCTTTCCGAACTGCCTCGGTCAATCTGGTAATACGACTTGTTTCCGTTTCTTTATTCATTCTTTATCCCATTGCTCAGCGGCTCAACCTATATGAATTTGATCGGCTGATATAATCCGCCGAAATCACTTTTTCTTTTTATGGAGACACGGCAAAACCGTGAACGGATGGAAAACGGTCCGGCTTTTCTCTCGTCCACCCGAACGTTGCCGGTGACCACAACCCTCTTTCACTTTCGAATATGCATTCACTTCAAACCGAAACGCTTTTGGCGCCGGCCCTCGCAGTGAACGCAATTTCCCATAATGTCCCGTTATCGCGCGACAACTCGATCCGGCCGCGCAACTGTTGCGTCAGCATGTTCACCAGCTGCAACCCCAGGGTTTCAGTGTTCGCAAAGTCGAAATCACCCGAAATGCCGATACCGTTGTCGGCGACCGTCAGGACAATCATTCCGTCTTCACCGGAACTGATTCTGATTGATATTTCACCCTGTTGCCCCCCAGGAAATGCATGCTTCAGGGAATTCGAAACCAGTTCGTTGACGATAAGCCCGCACGGTATAGCCTCGTCTATTTCCAGGCAAATATCTCCCACCTCAACATGAAGGGCTATGAGGTATGGATCATTCCCATAGGATGAGACCAGGGATTCGGCAAGGTTTTTGATGTACTCGCAGATATTGATAAAAGAAAAGTTTTCCGACCGGTACAAGCGCTCATGGATCAGGGCCATGGCCATGATCCGATTCTGGCTTTCCGTTATGAAGCCGCGGAACTGCTCGTCTCCGACGGAATCAGATTGCAGGTCGAGGAGAGACGAAACAATCTGCAGGTTGTTCTTCACCCGGTGGTGCACTTCCTTGAGCAGGATCTCCTTCTCGGCAAGGGATGCCCGGATCCTCTCTTCCGCGGCTTTCGCCTCCGTCCTGTCGATGAGCGTCACGATGCCCGCCGGTTTCCCATTGAATTCGATAAGTCCTACCGAGATTATCGCCCACAGTTCCCTGCCGTCTTTGGTGACGAACTTGCACTCGTACTGGCTCGGCACCGGCTCGCCCCGCATCCGGGCGAGGCCCCGCTCCCGGACCATCTCCCTGAAATCCTCGTGCACGCAGCCCCAGAAGCTCATCCGGGACAGTTCTTCCACTGAATAGCCTATCAGTCTCGCTGCCGTCGGATTGATATAGATTACCTCTTCTCCCTGATAGAGAACGATTGCGGCGGGAGAGGTCTCGGTCAACACCCGGAACTTCTCCTCGCTTTCCCTCAAGGCATCCTCCGCCAGCTTGCGTTCGGTGATGTCGCGCGCAGCGGCGAAGATGAGCTTTTCCACCGGAACAGAACGCCATTCGATCCAGCGATAGGATCCGTCCTTGGCGCGGTAGCGGTTGGCGAAATTGAGCACCTCTTCCTGTTCGCCGAGCCGGGCGACCGTTGCCAGCGTCGCGTCCATATCGTCCGGATGAACGTAGTCGAAAAACCGCGAGCCCTCCAGATCCGCGAGGGAATAGCCCAGCGTGTTTTCCCATGCCTTGTTCAATCTCCGGAAAAAGCCGTCCGTATCCGCGATGCAGAAAAGGTCCAGGGCATGGGTGAAGTAGCGGTCCAGTTCTTCGGTCTTGGCGCGCAACGCCTCTTCCGCCTGCTTTTGCTCGGTGATATCCTTCACGAACGAAACCCCGTACTCCCTGCCCCGGAAAGGCACCGTGTTCGTGGTGATTTCAACCGGGAAGATCGTACCGTCCCTGCGTCGATGCACTGTCCGGTGCGTGATGGAACCCGAGGAATCCAGGATTTTCTTGATCTCGCGGATCCTTTCCATCGTGACCGACGGATCGATATCCAAGACGCTCATGGCTCGAAGTTCATGCTCCGTATACCCGAGGTTCCCGCAGGCATACTCGTTGGCGCTGAGTATTCGCTCCTCTTCAGTCTGAAAAATGCCTATGCCCGCCTTTTCGATGCAGAACTTGTATAGCAGCAGCTCTTCCTCAACCTTTTTCTGCTCAATAATAGTTCGTGATAACCCTATATTGAGCCTTGCGATAAGCGAGACCATTTTCGCGTAGAAATCCATCACGTTTTCGACGGTTTCCCGGCTCATGCGCGGCACCCTCGCCAATGCGGACAGATATTCTCCAACGTCAAAACCGTATCGCTCCGCCTGGTTTCTGAAGAAATCGAGATCAGGTTCTTCGTCGTCGAAAAAAAACTGCCCGATGAAAAGGTTTGCTATATGCCTGCCGTCGACGATGACGGGAGTCGCGAAATCCCACATGCCGTTCCTGCATTTATAAAGAGCATTCTCCCCTTTTTTGACGGCTCCGGCCAAACAGACATCACTTTCCCTGCACTTCGCGAGGGTTTGCGGGTGAACACGGTGAAACCGCAAACAGATATCCTGCCATCCGGTCGAAACAAGGACATCTCCCGAGACATCGGTCATTCCGACACCGACGCCCCTCGTCTTGTAAAAGAGATTCATCAGTTCCTGGAAAGCCTGCACGTCGATGAGTCGACGGATATCTTCCCGTTCGGCGTCCGCATCGGGAGAAAGCGGGGTTTCCGATCCGGCGCCGCTCTCGTTTCGAAGCGTCCGGCCAGCCATTTTCGGCACAGTGCGGGCCTGGGTTTCATGGATGGTTGCGACATGACAAAACACTCCGTCCAACTCCATACCGCTCACATTCATGCGCACAAAAGATACCTGTCCGTCTGCACACAGCAGTCTCAAGTCAAGGCCGAGAACCGCGCCCGTCACTTTCAGTTCCCGGCGCATCCTTTCCCACGGGTCCGGATCCATAAAAAAACCCAGGCTCAAAGCGGATCGTCCGACGATGGCGTCCGGAACGTAGCCGGTAAGCTTTTCAAACGCTTCATTACTTGCCAGAACCGCGCTGTCGTCGGCGCGAATCACCAGTACGGCATCCGGAAGAAGATGGAATATTTTAGAAAACATATCTTCTTGTACCCTATGATGTACTGATTTCGTCGTATTCCCCATTTTTTCCCTCTTTAGTCTTTCCGGCCATCAGGACACTACGGTGCGGGCTGAAAACCGTTTAGTATCCATAATCCTGCGGCTATTCAGCTTTGCTTGGGGTCTCACCGCGGGCCGGCGACCTGAAACGAATGGTGAACGTGGTCCCCGCGCCACCCACCTCGATATCCCCGCGTAACTGCTTCACCAGTATCGTGACTAGCTGCAAGCCGAGTGATTCGGTATTCCTGAAATCCAGGCCGGAGGGCAAACCGATACCATTATCGGAAACCACCAAAGTAATCAAACCGTCTCCTTCAGCGTGGCACTGTACCGAGATTGCCCCTTTCCTGTCGCAGGGAAACGCATGTTTCAGGGAATTGGAGAGCAGTTCGTTGACGATAAGGCCACACGGAATCGCTTCATCCATTCCCAGCGAGACTTCACCGACATCAACCGCCAGCTCCAGGAGGTCCGGGTTCCTGACGCTGGTTGCAAACAGGTATTCCACGAGATCTTCAATATACTCACGGAAGTCGATGATAGCCAGACTCTCCGATCGGTAAAGCTTTTCATGAATGAGCGCCATGGTTCTGATGCGATTCTGGCTGTCCACCATGACACGCCGGTAGTGCTCGTCCCGAAGATTGTCGGACTGCAGTTCCAGGAGTGAGCAGATAATCTGCAGGTTGTTTTTCACCCGGTGATGGATCTCCTTCAGCAGGACTTCCTTTTCAGAGAGGGAAGCCTGCAAGCTTCTCTCCACGGTTTTCCGTTCCGTGATTTCGACTATTGCGCCCACAATGCCGGCGATTCGGCCATCGGTCTCGACAAAGGTAGCCTTGTTGAACACTACATCATGCCGCGTACCGTCGCTAAGCTCAATGACGGTTTCATAGATCTGGGTGCCGGGATTTCTCAACAACAGGTCGTCGGAATCGCGGTAGATGTCTGCCAGTTCCCGCGGGGCTAATCCGTAGACGGTCTTTCCTACCACCTGGCTTCGGGGCAGACCGAAAAATGATTCGAAAGCCGCATTGCAGCCCAGATAGTACCCTTCAACATTCTTGAAGAAAACCGGCACGGGAATAGAATCAAGCAATTGCTGAAGGAAATGAAATTGTTCCTTAAGCATGGTTTCCGCCTGCTTGCGCTTGGTGATGTCCTGAGCAAAGCACACCACCACATCCAGCCCCTCGAAGCTTAGACGCTTGAGAACGTTTTCGATGGGAAAAAGGGTCCCATCCTTGCGCCGATGAACTGTTTCGAACGGCGGAATGGACTCTCCGGCGGAAAACAGCCTCTCAAACTCCGCGATCTTTTCAACGGTAAGGGACGGGTCCAGGTCCATGGCTGTTTTTGCAACCAGCTCTTCAGGAGCATAGCCCAGGTTGCGGCACATCGCCTCGTTTGCGTACATGATTCTTGCCGTAGGGGGTTCGAGCAGCGAGATGTCGACGGGAGCATGGTCAACGCAATACTTGGTGAGGAGCAGCCGGGCATCGGCCTCTTTCCGCCTGGTGATGTCAAGGACGAAGCCTTCGAACTCCCGAGGCATGCCGTCCCGGCACGGAAGCGCGCGATAGTGAAAATCGCAGGTGATAACGCTGCCGTCCTTGCAATAGAATCGCTCCTCGGAAAACTGCCAGCCCTCCTGCCTCACAACGCGCTCCATCAGTTCCCGAAGATGTGAAGCGTTCATATAGAGAGCAGCGGCAATCTTCCTTCGGTTAACGAGCCGGATCATTTCTTCCGGCGACTCGTATTTCAGCATGCGGGCAACCGCGGGGTTGGCGCTGATGAGCTCGCCGTCCTCCGTTGACCGGAAAAAACCGATTTGAGCATTCTCGAAAAGGTCCAGGCAACGGTGCCCGGACCTCTGCGGCGATTCGGCCGCATCGAGTATCTCTTCCGTAACATCGCGCACAACATAGCCATGATCCTGGAGAAGCTTGAAGACGGCACCCCTGTCATGTCCACCCACATCAATTTCCAGAAAACGTTTCATGTGGTCACCAATTTCCTTCCTGAAGCAATGGTCATGTATACCCTCACGGTCTTCAGGGGCACCCCATTTCAGATGTTCTTTTACACGTGGAAGAGTAATATTCCATCAATCGATATGTGCCGTCTTTGGCACGGTAGCGGTTGACGAAATTCAACACTTCTTCCTGTTCTTCGGCGCGCGATTGCCGCCAAGGTCGATTCCAGGTCCCTTGGGTGAACATAGTCGAGGAATTTGGCGCCTTCATTCATTCAACACCGTGCATCCAGGCATTCCGCGCTCAAGTTTATTAAAAATCCATTTCGGATCTTCCTTCTTGTCAGGTCACATCGAAACCGCTGACAATCCTGAAAAGCGGAATTCACCGCGGGATCTCAAGGCAAAAGAAACGCAGCCACCGTTGCCGACCAACCCTTTTCCATCAGCCTTTTGCAAACAGTATACCCTCTCCAAGAGCGGGAAAAAAGGGGGTTCACTATAAATAATGTAAATTATTTAAATAACTTTAACGGTTTATATTCGTCGGATTTGCCGGCAGGTATGAGGCGGAATTCAAAAAAGAAGCTATAACCGGGATACTTATCAGGTTGCGTATAGAGAGGTGCAAGAGGAAAACAAAAGCATGACAATAGCTCCCATCGGCACGAGTCTTCAGACGAAAAAAAAACGGGACTTCCTGCTAACGGAAGTCCCGATAAATTGGAGGATCAACCAAGAAGACTTGTTTATGCTGCCCGCTTCCGGGTCTCGCGAAGGTTTACCACCGGCTTTTCCCGTCCGTAGATCGCTTCGCGGGTTATGATCATCTCGCCTTCCAGCTTGCGGGAAGGAACCTCGAACATGGCGTCAAGCATCACCCGTTCGATCAGGGTTCGCAGGCCGCGGGCGCCGGTGCCCCGACGAAACGCTTCGCGGGCAACCGCACGCAGGGCGTCATCGTCGAAACGAAGCGTGACGTTTTCCATTGCCAGTAAGCGCTGATACTGCTTCACGATGGAATTTTTCGGCTCCTGCAGTATTCTTACCAGGGCCTCTTCATCCAACTCCCGGAGGACGGCCGTTACCGGGAGACGCCCGATGAACTCGGGAATGAGGCCGAATCGGAGCAGATCGCCGGTTGCGAATTCGTCAACAAGCATCTCTTCCGGGTTTTCAGGCTCCGCGGCAGTCGCGAACCCGACACTTTTCGGTTTGCCGCGTTTCTCGACAATCTTATCCAGGCCGGCAAAAGCGCCGCCGCAGATAAAAAGGATATTGGTCGTATCGACCTGGATAAATTCCTGTTCAGGGTGTTTACGTCCACCCTGGGGAGGAACATTAACCACGGAGCCCTCGATTATTTTCAACAGCGCCTGCTGCACGCCCTCACCGGAAACATCCCTGACGATCGAGGCCGAATCCGTCTTGCGGGCGATCTTGTCGATCTCGTCGATATAGATGATCCCGCGCTGGGCCTTCTCGACATCATAATCAGCGGCCTGCAGAAGGCTGACCACGACATTCTCCACGTCTTCCCCGACATACCCGGCTTCAGTAAGATTCGTTGCGTCCACGATCGTGAAGGGCACGCGAAGCATTCTGGCAAGGGTCTTTGCAAGGAGAGTCTTCCCGGACCCGGTCGGCCCGACAAGGAGCACATTGCTTTTCTGAAGCTCCACATCGTCATCGGCAGCCGCGATTTCTATCCTGCGGTAGTGGTTGTATACCCCCACGGCCAGCACTTTCTTTGCGTGATCCTGCCCGATCACGTAGTCATCCAGGATACTCTTGATTTCCAGCGGAGTCGGCAGTGCAACCGCGGAACCATGGGCGGTCTCGGCCGTCTCACGCCTTCTCTTCTCAGCGAGTATGCTTCCACAAATATCAATGCACTCTTCGCATATGTGAGCAGTAGAGCCCGTTACCAGCCCGGACACCTCATCCCCGGATTTGCCGCAAAAGGAACAAACCTGCTTCTCGTTATCCGTTAAAAATTCGTTTTTCATGGGAAACCTCCTTTCCCGTCCCCATTTCCGGAGGTCACGCCGCCTCGGGGATGGCGTATTTATCCAGGAAGGAATCAGCCTCCCAGGCGATTTTCGTCTCTTCGCAAACCTTCCTGATATGGTTGGACAACAGATTTTGCAGAAATGCATCCTGTTGCTTCAGGTAGTAAGTGCCGGTATAACTGTTGCCGTCTTCAAAAACGACGCGGAAGTCACAGGTCTCGAAACAGCCGTTTCCGGAGGACACACGTGCCCACAGCTTGAGAATCGCGTCCGTTTCCTCCCAGGTTCCCAGCACGACATCATAAGGACCGCGCGCTGAACCGTCTCTCCGTGTAATGAGAATACCCGTAACGCCTATCTTGTTGTTTTTTCCGAATTCCGCCATGGTTGTTCCTCCCTTCCGCCGCATTTCTCAACACGACAAATAAGCTCTATCAGATATATCCCCGCAGGTTGCAAAATATTATGCAGTATACATGCCAACAAATAGACTCATTCAAAAACATAACGCCCGACCAGCCCGCAACCTTGCCAATGCCCGTTTTTGAACCAAAAAGCAAATCCATGTGAAATCTCAAAGTCAAATTGTTGCCGACGAAAAGGTACCTGAATGGCAAAAAACCGACATGGTGCTCAAACTTTAAGCAAACCAGAACTCGAGACATTCAGAGATACGGGAAACGAAACACTTGTCCCGTTTCATGCAGCAAGCCGCTCACAAACACAAAAGAGCCGGGACACCTCTCTGGGCACCCCGGCTCTCTTACCTGAAACAAGCTATGAACGCGAAGGGATACTTTTATTGCTGTCCCTGGGCAATGATGCGGATTTCAACACGACGGTTCTGTTGACGACCGGCCTCGGTTGCATTGGTCGCGACCGGCTTGCTCTCGCCATAACCGATGGTGGTCATGCGTGCCGGGTTAACCCCCCTTCCGATCAAAGCATTCTTGACGGCATCCGCCCGACGCTGGGAAAGCTGCATATTGTATGTTTCCGATCCGGTACTGTCGGTATGACCGGCAATCTGGATGGTAGTCTGAGGAAACTTGTTCAGAACCTGAGCGACACGATCAATTTCATCATAAGCGCCGGCCTGCAGTATTGATGAATTGACCGAGAACAGGTAGTCGGATTTGAAGGTAACGGTTAGCACATCCAGGTCTCCCTGGACCCGCCCTGCTTCCGCCTGCTCGAGAACCTGCTGCTCCCTCTGAATGCTGGCGGCCTCCACATTGGCAAGAGCCTGACGCATCTCCGCTTCCTGCTTGTCCATATAATCCCCTATGGCCGTTCCTACCAGACCGCCCGCAACCGCTCCCGCCGCGGCCCCGATCAGGGTAGCCGAGGTGCTGCGACCGATTGCCTGGCCAAGACCCGCGCCAACGGCGGCGCCGACGCCGGTACCCACAAGAGCGCCCGTCTGTGTCTTGGTAGCGCATCCCGACACCGTCAGTGCCAAAAGTGCTGTACAGATTACTATTTTTTTCATGCCAGCCTCTCCTTTTCTCTTTGTAAGATGAAATAACGATGCCTCCATGAGACACGGCTTATTTCAACTCTATACCAAATATACCAAATCCTGCAAGCTTCTTGTATACTCCCACTACCAAGGTACTTTGACTATTCACTGGCGCGGCAATTCGACCCTTCCCGAAAAACTTTAGTAAAAAGCCGTATTTCTTGACTTTTTCAACTTCTTTTCGTTACTATTATCCGTTATGAGAAATTTGACTCGACAAATCCGAATCGGTTCGGTTCCGGTCGGCGGTAATGCACCCTGCTCGGTCCAATCCATGTGTAGTACCGACACCCGTGACATCCCCACCACTACGGCACAGATCACGGCGCTCACCGAAGCCGGCTGTGAAATCGTCCGCTGTGCGGTACCTGACGCCGAGGCGGCGCGAGCGCTCGGCCCCATCAAGGCGGCAAGCGCCATCCCCGTGATCGCCGATATCCATTTCGACTACAAGCTGGCCCTGACGGCCCTGGAAAACGGCATCGACGGCCTGCGCATCAATCCCGGCAACATCGGGGAAAAGTGGAAGGTCCGGGAAGTAGTCCAGGCAGCCCGGGAACGCTTGGTGCCGATCCGCATCGGCGTGAACGCGGGCTCGCTGGAAAAGGAACTCCTGGAAAAATACGGACACCCGACCGCCGAAGCAATGGTCGAGTCGGCCCTGGGACATATACGCATCCTTGAAGAACTGGGGTACGACCAGATAAAAGTTTCCCTCAAAGCCTCGGATGTCATGAAAACCGTCGAAGCGTACCGTCTTCTCTCGCGGCGGGTCGACTACCCGCTGCACATCGGCATCACCGAAGCAGGCACCACCTTTTCCGGCACGATAAAGTCGTCGGTCGGCCTCGGCATCCTCCTGGCGGAAGGAATCGGCGACACCATGCGGGTTTCGCTCACCGGCGACCCCGTGGACGAAATCAGGGTCGGCTACGGCATTCTCAAGGCCCTGGGCCTGCGACAGCGTGGCATCAACCTGGTATCCTGCCCCACTTGCGGCCGCTGCCGGATCAACCTCGTTCCGGTTGCCGAAGAAGTCGAGCGACGACTGCAGAAAATAACGAAACCGCTCACCGTTGCCGTCATGGGCTGCGTGGTGAACGGTCCCGGTGAAGCCCGCGAGGCCGATGTGGGAATCGCCGGCGGCAAGGGCGAAGGACTTCTGTTTCGTCACGGCGAGGTAATCCGCAAGGTACCCGAAAACGAACTGGCCGAAGCACTGGTAGCGGAAGTTGAAAAGATGGCAAAGGAATCGTAGGGAAGCGGTCATTCCCGTATTTCCCGTAGGGGCGAACCTTGTGTTCGCCCTTTATGTGGCCGGGTATATATTTCTGAACAAACACAAGGAGGGCGGACACATAGGTCCGCCCCTACATTTCAAGATAATGAGGCACATTTATTATGCGCTATTCCCAGTATTTCATCCCAACCGTTAAAGAAACTCCCGCCGATGCGGAAGTCATCTCGCACAAGCTGATGCTCAGGGCCGGCATGATCCGCAAACTGGCGGCCGGCATCTACAACTACCTGCCGCTCGGACTCCGCTCCATCCGCAAGGTGGAAAACATAGTCCGCGAAGAGATGAACCGGGCCGGCGCCATTGAAATACTCATGCCCGGCGTGATCCCGGCGGAACTCTGGCAGGAATCGGAACGCTGGGAACAGTACGGCAAGGAACTGCTCCGCTTCAAGGACCGCAAAGACGCCGATTTCTGCCTCGGACCGACGCATGAAGAAGTCGTTACCGACTTGGTGCGCCGCGAGATCAAGAGCTACCGCCAGCTGCCGATCAATCTCTACCAGATCCAGGCCAAGTTCCGCGATGAAATCCGTCCCCGTTTCGGCCTGATGCGCGGCCGGGAATTCATCATGAAGGATGCCTATTCCTTCGACGTGGACAGCGATGCGGCCGACCTGTCCTACGAAAGCATGTACCAGGCATATCGACGGATTTTCGAGCGCTGCGGCCTCAAGTTCCGTGCCGTGGAAGCCGATACCGGCTCGATCGGCGGTTCGTCGTCCCACGAGTTCATGGTGCTGGCCGATTCCGGCGAGGACGCAATCGTTTCCTGCAATTCCTGCGAGTACGCGGCTAACGTCGAAAAGGCCGAAGCAAAACACATCGAGACCGCAGAGCACGCCGACCCGCGCCCGCTGGAACGGGTTGCCACCCCGGACAAGCGGACCATCGAAGAGGTATCGGAATTCCTCGGAGTCCATGCCGCCTCGATGATCAAGACCCTGGTGCTGCTGGCCGACAACGAACCGGTGGTCGCCCTGGTGCGCGGTGACCACGAACTGAATGAACTCAAGCTGAAGCACGTGCTC
>JAXGWF010000043.1:0-30935 GCA_040773465.1 Geobacteraceae bacterium
GCGGAGGCAGTAGTCTGGCAATGATACTCGCCTTGAATTCTTCTGAGTACTTGGTGGTCATCGTCTCCCTTTCTCTTGCCCCACGAGATTAACACAAAATCTCTCCAAGAGAGGCGACAACTATCCTGACACGGGGGGTTTTATACGCGATTATTTTAATAGTCTATCATCTTTACAACTTGGAAGTATAATCCGAAAGTTCTTCGGAGGAAACTACAACCCTCTTTCCTTTTTTACCATGTGATCTTATCACTGCCTTTGATCGAACAATAGGAACCGCGACTTTTCTTATTTCCTGAAATGCACTTTCTGTCGCCACAACAAGCCACCCCCCGGAACAAATGTCGTTTCGGGGAGGTTGCCGATCTATCGCGCCATCTTGCCACCAAACACTTTCTACAGTCGTAACACCACTTTTGTCTTTCCAGCGGAACAACCCGCTACTGCAAGGCAGCCAACCCAAATGCGACGCGATTTTTGGATTAAAAGCTAACCATTCCTGACCGCCTAACTCTACTGCACGTGGATGACCATAAAGGACAATTGTAGGAAAGTTTGGAATATAGAGATTTGGATAATCTTCAGCATGCCACCTGTATTCGTGAAGAAAGAAGTTAAACGCATCATGCAGTGTATCAGGATCTGGCCAATCAGGATGACACAGCATACCAAATCTGTATTCTGTGGGAGTCTCCCAAGATAAATGGCGAATGCGTGTGAGTTCCGCCAAGACTACATGGCCATTACGCTGTATACAATCTGGCATCACTGGAAAAGCGTCTGCGCCTTTGCCTAACCAGGCTTTATCACGATCAAAACCCATATCATCGCGTTCTGGTACTATAATTTCCACCGGTCTCATTTGTGGTTCTTTGCAGGACATCCTCTTATCATGCCCTTTCATTGCTCGTTGAATAAAAGTTAGTGCCTTGCTATCTAATTTTTTTGCATCAGCCAGTTCTGCCGCCATATGATGTAAAGCACGTAATGCTTGTTGCGGCCGAAGTCGGTGATAGGTTAATTCTAAATCTGCCGCCTTTAACCAACTTTTCATATTTTCTTCGGCCTTCTTATTCCACTGTTCTTTCGGAGAAAGCGTTGTCATGAGTATGGCAGCCCTGTGAATCAGATTCTCGAAAGGGACATCCGACATTTCAGCAAGCAGCTCGAAATCATCTCCGAAAGGACGCGTCATTTCCAAGGGGTCATCGCAGTCAGGATAAGAAGCTCCTGGTGGTAGGGAATTAAAAGGTATAACCTCATCTTTGTTGGGAAATTCTGGCAACTCTAGGGAGTAGATCATCGGTAATCGTTTGTAACCCGGCAATTCATAAGAAATATCCAGATTTTGAGCCAATTTGGCGGCCGCAGTGCGGATGACTATATTAGGTGAAATACACAAGTTAATGATTTGAGGAGCCACGGTGCCAACATATTGCGGACGTTGCTCAAGAACAGATTCAAGCACTGCTAGCGCATGGAAAACCTCAGTTTCCGTTCCGTTAAGCAAGATATTCAATAATGACGAGGATTCGGCATCATATGCCGGGCTGAGACAGATTGCACACAAGGCACGGTGGCATTCTTCTCTAACTTCAGTGATTTCAATTGGTATCAAATCCGATATCAGTTGAAGCAAAACGGTCTGCCAGGATTTGTTGTTTTCTCCAATCATTGGCGGCAAGGTTTTGGTGTCAGAGAATTCATGAAGTTGATATACATGTTCTCGAATTTCCCGCCAAACTTCATCAATAGGCATCTTGACGAAGAGCAGGGGTAGGAACTCCTCAAGTTCGAGCAAGAAAGTGTTAGGATAACGCCAACTTGCCAAATAGTCCTTAATCAGCAGATCAAAGGCTTTTTCGCGCCCTTCATCATCGTCGAAGTCGATAAGTGCTTGTACTGCCGTTAACCGAGTACCGCCATCGAACCGACGACTCCACCCATGCGGGACTGACTGGTCTAGCAATGGTTGCAGCATAGCCCTACCTTCATCTACGCAACCTAACGCCTTTAGTCGTTTTGCGAATAAAACGTTGACTGTCGATCGCGGCTCAAACCTTTCGAGGGCTCTGTGAAGCGCCCGGATTTGCGTCAAATCCAGCGAATCAATGATTTTAGCAATAGCATCGTCCCACCTAAAATACTTTACCTCTTCGCATCCTTCTATGAAGTTCAGAAGATCTTGTCCCGTTGTTATCCGCAGCAGTGCATCTCTATTAGTAAGCTTTTCTCCCGATTTCAAAAACACTGTCAAGTCAGACTCATACTTATTTTCCCGAGTATCACGTTTCAGCTTATTTTGAAAATAAGACGAATCAATCCCAGTAGCTTGCAGCCCGTCAATGAGGCCTCGCCACCATCCCGCTCTGTCTGAAGGGAAGGCTTTCGTTTCAACTGTTTTTTCAAGAATATGTAACAAAGCATCAGCCGTGGAGGGCAAAGTTTTTACGGTGGCCTGCTGTGAAAGGAGTTTTGGTAAATCGTCCGGGACGCTTCCAGCGAAAGGAATCAGCAGGTGACAGGTGAGAATGAAGACAAGTTCAATCGGCGCATCAGGCGATGAAGCCGCAGCGGACAAGATACCTTCCAACGCATTCGTGTAGTAAATGCTGTGATTCGTCAGCAACCAATCCTTGAGCTGCAGGGCATAAGCAGGATGCCATTGGGCGACCAGTGTCATGAGATCAACTGCAGCATCCCGTGTGCCGCGACATCGCCCTGTATCTTCAAGAACGAGTAGTGCACTGGCAAAACGCGGAATGTCATCAGCTGTAAATCCTGGTAAGGTGGCCGTTGTTTTAGCCAGTAAGCCAATCCAATTTAAAAATTGGTAGTCTTTTTCATAGACGATCCCGAAACTATTCTCAAACAATCGCGGAAGCAACGCCATAGCTCTTGAAGATTGTCCGGCTTTCAACCAAGCAAAAGCGTGTTTCGAGTACTCAGAAGCAAGAGAAGAAACGTCATCCGACACGCCATAGAGTTCTTCGATGGCGGCTAATCGTTGAACTAAGGTTTCAGCTGAACACCCTCCTTTTTCATATAATTCCAACGCAATAGTCCGCCGCAAACTCGGTTCCCAATAGTGGGGCTGTTTCTGCCACAAGTGTTCAAACTCTTGGTTCAAAGCCACTAAAGCTTCATGGCCATGTACTGCAACAGCGTGGATGACAAAGGCATAAAAATCATCGGTCGTTCTCTTATACGCATACCAACCCCAGTCTTGCGTCTCTCGCCAATTTTTGGCAAACAGGCACAATGCTGGATGTAACTCCCGAAGTATCGTGGAAGGAGGCAATGTATTACCCGCCCAAGCCTGCCCCCAAATGTTCGCTATAATTACGAGACAACGCTCAAAAAGAACACCGCCCCCTCTTCGAGCTTCGGTGTCGTCAGGAACAGCATCTATCGGCTTTTTTTGCTGACCCATCATTGCCAGCATTCGGTTTAGCCGGATACGGTGCGAAAATGCGGATAAATTCTGAGAATCCGTTCCACTTAAAGAAATATCTTGTAGTTGCGGTTGTGGCACTTCTGATAACAATTTGGCTGCTGCTTCTTTATCATTACGGATGTGATACAGGAATTCAGCAAGCCTGAGTTTGGTGAACGGCTCATAATTCTTACTATTGCTCAGAAGACGATCTAGAGCCTCGTTTGCCCTCTCTAGATCACGCTTGTCAGAGCACGTCCAAAAATCTAAACGACGTAGCAAATACTTTCCATCTTCATGCTGACGAAGTAACTCAGATAATTTAAAGAGTTTCCCATCATTCTCGCTGTCATATATTGAACTTGTTAATGCTTCCATAACATCTCGCCTTAAGCTGCGGTGCCAGGATTCAAGATTCTGTTTCTTGTCGACAAAGTGACTTGTGTCAGCATGTAATTGCCCAATAACAGTTATGACCTGATCAAGTGGTCGAAAATAATGGGCGACTTGTACCCACGCGTACAGTGTGTCTTGGTTACCCCCCAATGTTCTTTCAACAGCTGTGGTCCCGCTCAGTACATCAAGTGGTTCAGCCGCATTGAAAACAGATTCAGCGGCTTCAGGCTCCCCTTTTTCGAGAAGCAGAGCAACAAAAACAAGGGCTTCCTTTTCTCCAATCCGCAATTGTTGGCCATCCATGACGTACCGCATGGCCACACTTATACCCAGTAGTTCAATGAGTAAAGCTGGTATATCAACTTTGGCCATATCAATACTTTCGTGCCGATCCCTTAACTCTTTGTCAATAAGTACCATACGGATTATTGCTAAGCCGTCACGTTTAAGGCGTGCTGCCTCTAGACATATGTCAATATCCTCAAGAATTGCTTCCAATGGACGTAACCTGAAAAATTGCCTTCTGAAATAATCCTGCGTACCTAATTGCAGGACTTTTTCCCATTCTTCACCTCTTGACCGATGGTAGATTTCCTCCCATGACCAAGGAGTTTCTTGAGCAGAAGACGCAGCATATTCGGCGATGCGTTTGTGGTACGCTCTGTCTCGTGATGAGTCTTGTTTACCAAAAATATTGATTCGGCTTTGAAATAGAATGAATTGTCTGAAGCTATTATGAAAAAAATGCCAACGGGTATCGGACTCTTCTCGAAAGTAGTGGCGGGCATTATCCAATAAGGCTTTTATTACTGGCTCACCTTCCCATCTCAACCAGTCTTCTGGGTTAAATGGACCGCGCAGCCGGGAAAGCATTGCCAATAATTCTCTCAGGTTTTCATGTTGTTGTAACTTGTCCCAGTAAATCAGATAATTATCTTCAATGTGGGTGTCATAAGGCTGAGTGCTGGCCAAGATTGCGTCGATTGTAGCGTCATTGGTAGCGTGTCGAAGATTTGCAAGCAGATATCCCAGTGCTAAAGGATGGCCATTGGCTGAAGCATGAACGCGTTGCAATTGTTCTTGAGAAAGGGTTATAGGCAAACGGTAAGCTGCAATGATACCCGACACTGCTTGCCTGGACAATGTTTGCATAATGAGAGTGCGTCCGGATTCTTCCAATTGATGTTTAATACGTGTCGAGAAATCATCAAGGGCTAATGTTTGACTTCCCAAAACGAGAATTACTCCATCTGGAATGCTCTCAGGGGGAGGAAGTTCTTTAAGCAGATTCCGATCAGGTGATTGTTCTCGTGCAATATGATCGAGACCATCGACTATAATCAGAGTCTTGATTCTCTCCTCGTTCCATCTTTCTTGAAGAACGAGTAATTGGCCGCGAATTGACTCCCTTAACTCTTCCAGTGTTTCAGGTTGTGCCTGTTTTCCGGTTTGAGCATAAATTCCCTGTCGTTGCAATGCTAGATGCAGGTCATGAAGGAAAGACAAAGCTTCGCCTCTTCCCTCTTGCCAAATGCTGTCAGGTACATACGCGTAGTAGCGAATGATGCGCAATCCCTGTCGATAACGCAAAGTTTGCGTCAGGGTCGTGGATTTACCGGAACCAGGAGTGCCGATCAGTGCGAGGTAGCCTGAGGTAAAGTGTGAAATTGCGACTTCAAGCTCCTGAACTGTTTGACTAATCGGCTGATATATGGATTGGTCGACTGGAAATTCATGTTTAAAACGAAACTCGAAACGCGCTTCCCACCCTAATTCCTTTAGCAGGTCCGCTCGTAATATTTCGATTATGCGTTTTTCTCCGCCACCGAGTTTGGAAATGAGCCGAGCAATTTGGTCGACGTCCTTTTCGCGCCGAACTACCGTTCGTGATAAGGGGTCTTCTGCGTCAGGGAACTGATAGCCGAACTGAAGATCGCAGGCAGCGATAAAGTCCAGAAACTGTTTTTCATTCGAGAAACCGGCTTCTTTCCGGACGACTTGCATCGCTGGGTGCCAGCCTTGTGGAATTCCTTTTACGCCAGTACTTATCCAATGCCGTTTCTCTTTCCAGCATTCTCTGATAAGCGCCTGAAAATGAGGTTGAAGTGGAGGGGGCGTACCTAATGGTATTTTTGCTTTCGGAGCTGGCGTTGAAAGTGGAATATCGCGGTGAATAAGATGCACGAATACACGCTTATTGGGGTGTTGTGCCTTTAATGTACGCCATCCGTGGGCGAGTTGAGATACCAGGCTCGGCTCTTTACCCGAGCGAGTGAAGTCTGCAAAGGAGATGTTCTTGACACTATCTGCCCACTTAACCTGAAATGCGTGTAACTGGCCATCTGTAGTGGCAACCTGGATGTCATCAACCCGTCCGGCATTTGGATCAGCAATCCTAAACCAATCAAGCCTTCCTTCAACTAAGATGTTGTAGATCAGATTTGCTGCCCTTTTATCCTGGGCCTCATAACCGATTCTTGCTATACGTTCGCCATCTGCGGGTCTTTTGGTCACGACTTAACCTCTTCTTTTGAAGATAACATGTGTTAGTTATACACATTGACATTAGATAGATGAACCCTCACCCACCCCGCCGATTATCCTCAAACATCTCCACCGGCATCGGAAAGCGTAAACGCCACACCATCTTGATCGGCCGGTCACTCTCGTAACTGACCATATCCACCGGCCCCAGATAGGTAAAAGGCACCGTGACATTGTTCCGCTTTTTCTGGTCACGGGCAAAGACCAGGATTGTGTAGCCCCTCTCTTTATGGTGAATAAGGTTCTGCCCATCATTGTGACGCTGGGCGGTGTTGGCCTGGGACTCCCAGTGTACGAGTTCCCTGCTGATCGGATAATCCGCATACATGGTACTGGGGGAAAACTCCTTTTCCGTCTTTTGGAAGGTCACCAGCAGCGCATACGTTTTCAGCTCGGGAAAATGCATCACGCCCACGCCGGTCTGTCCGGCTGTCTCCAGATTTGCCCGGCCAAAGACCGCCTGAATTTCCTTGCCGCCGTAATGGGCGTGCAGTTCCAGTGGGCAGGGAAAGGGGAGCTGCGGGATCTGGCCGCTAACTTCGGTGGTATCCTCAGACCAGGCAAGTACTTCATCAAAGTCCGCCAGGATCGACGGATTGCGTGCCAGACGGTGGAAGGCATCGAATAGTGAGGTGATGCCGAGATTGCTCCCCTTGTCGCCCCATATCCGGTAGTATACCGACATGACGGCATCCCCTGCCAGTGCCAACGCCTCGTCAACGTTACCCTGGGCAACCTTGGCAAGAACCTGCCTCAGCAGCGCAACCTCCCACGGGCCGTTGATGAAGGCGGCGCGCAGCAGGGTCTTCTTCAGTCGCACCAGATCCGGGTCAATGGGGATCGGCGTCAATTGCGCGTTGGCCTTCCACTCTGACCAAGACTCCTTGGCCAGGAGCACCTCCGGCTCATAATCGTGGTAACGGATGAAATTGCCGAAGGTCAGCTCCAGGCCGCTCTCGCTGTTAAAGGTCTGCAACCGGTCAGGGACCTGCACGGCCAGGCGGCCCAGGTTCTCCCGGATGTTCTCCAGCACGTACTGCCGGGAGAGACGGTCGAGCTGAATGGAGCAACCGGCCGGGAGGTGGGGAAAATCCTGCTCCACTTCCTTGTCGATGGGAAATCGGTGCCGGGGGAGGAGCGCTTTCAGTTTGGTATCGACCCGGTAGCGGCGGTGGGTCTGGCCGACGAAATCGAGCACGGTAAGGCAATCCTTGCCCGGTGCATGGCGCAGGCCGCGCCCCAGTTGCTGGAGAAATACGGTCAGGCTTTCTGTGGGGCGGAGGAACAACACCGTGTTGACCTCCGGCACGTCTACCCCTTCACTCAGTTTGTCAACGGTAAAGAGGAAGGTGATCTGGCCGTTTTTCAGATCGGCCAGCAGCTCCCGACAACGGTCGTCGTCTACCCCGGAAACAAAAGGTGCGGCAGGGATTCCCAGGTTGGTGAAGGTATCTGCCATGAATTCGGCATGCTTGATGGTGACACAGAAACCGATCCCCTTGATGGCGGCAAGATCGGGCTCGTAGCGGTGGAGAGCCGAAATGATGGCATCGACGCGCTGCTTGGCGCGGACGTTATCCAGCACATAGACGTTTTCCAGGGCCGAGGCATCGTATTTGCCGTTGCGCCAGAACTGATCCCCGTTGATGGCAATCGGGTCGGCAACGCCGAAATAGTGGAAAGGACAGAGGAGCTTTTCCTCCAGAGCTTCCGGGAGGCGGATCTCGGCGGCAAAGCGGTTGCCAAAGTCAGCGGCCACGTTGTCACCGTCCATCCGCTCAGGTGTGGCGGTCAGGCCAAGGAGGATCTGCGGTGCAAAGTGGTCGAAGAGCGGCCGATAGCTGCTTGCGGTGCCATGGTGGGCCTCATCCACCACAATGTAATCGTAGAATCCGCACCCCACCTGCTCCCAGAGGCGCCGACTGGTCAGCATGCCAACGGAACAGAAGAGGTGCTCCAGGCGATTGGCCTGAAACTGGCCGACCAGCAGTTCACCAAAGTTCTGGTCACGGAGAACATTGGCAAAGGTGACTTGGGCCTGCTGGAGAATCTCTTGACGATGGGCCACGAAGAGTAGTTTGGCCTGTTTCCGCTTCTGTTCGAAGAAGCGTTTGAAATCAAAAGCGGCGACCACCGATTTACCGGTGCCGGTGGCGGCAATCACCAGGTTGCGCCAGCGGTCGTGGGCAGTACGTTCCCGCTCAAGAGCATCAAGGATGCGTTCCTGAAAAGGGTGAGGACGAAGATCGAAGAATACTGCCGGACCGTTTGACCGTGGATTACGCGCCCGGTCAATGGCGGTACGGAACAGATTCGGATTCTCGGCATCAAAGGGGACAAATTCGCGGCTGTTCCAGTAGGTCTCGAATTCGACGGAGAACTTTTCGAGGATATGGCCCATGTCCTGCGAGGTAACCTTGAGGTTCCATTCCAGGCCGCTGGTGATGGCGGCATGGGACATGTTGGCCGAGCCGATGTAGGCCGTGGAAAAGCCACTGTTGCGCTTGAAGTGATACGCCTTGGCGTGGAGTCTGGTTCTCTCCGTGTCGTAGGAGACGCGAACCTCGACATTTGGCAGGCGGGCCAGCCACTCCACCGCCGGGGCATCGGAGGCCCCCATGTAGGAGGTGGTGATAAGCCGCACCGGCACCTGCCGGTCGCGCAGATCCTCGAAAGCCGTCATCAGCAGGCGCAGGCCGGACCATTTGATGAAGGAAACCAGGATGTCCACCCCGTCGGCGGAGCGCATCTCTTCCAGCAATTCATGACCAAGCTGCGGTTCCTGGGGTGAGCCGGTAAAGAGGGTGCTTTCTGTTAAAGGGGAGTGGGGACGTGCAATGCCTGATGTACCATAATTCGGCGGGGTGATCTCAAGGAGGATGGGCTTTTGCTCGGGAACAAGGCGATGTTTTTCAAGGTGGCTTCTGCCAGGCTCTTGGGCAACGTGTCCAAGAATCTTATTGCAGAGAAGAAGTCGTTTATCCGGTTCTGCCTCCTCCCGCAGGGCCTGTTCCAGCACCTTTGCCACGAATGCAGAATAGCGGGCAGGTTGTTCCTCCGGATCGATCTTGCCGAAAACGGTTCTCAGTTCCGGATGCTTATCCAAGGCATCACGAAGATACTCATTGATGAGAGCTTCGTATATGCCAGGGGCAGGCTGCTTCATGGGGAGCAAGTCTCACGTTTAAGTCATGAATAAGTTGGTTGATGCTGGCGTCCAGGAGCTTACAAAATCAAAAGCCGCCTTCAGCAATACTGATGTTGGCGGCTTTCATTTAATCTTTTTTCGTACGTAATCAGGCGATTCATTACATCTCCCACTTAACACCTCAATATTACGAAGAATTAATACACCGTTTTTCACATGTTGTCAACGGGAATGACCGACCGGTAAGAGACCATGCAACTATAGAAAGGGTTGCAAACCGATTCAGTCAGCAAGTAGCTCACGCACGATAGGTCATCACGGTTAGAAGACTTCTGCCAGAATTACCCCGCGACTTGCGAGAACCTTCTGCAGTTATATGTCAGCCTCCTTCGAGATATCAAGACCTTCTGGTACCATATTCGCTGATAAGCCTTACCCCGTTCCTTCCCCTCATGCCATGTCGCGACGCCGCCACCCCTCCCTTACGAAAATTTCCACGTCGCGTTTCCAGCCTAGAGGGGGGCCTCGCAAATTTGCGCCTATAACTATATATTCATATAGTTATTCGTGATTTTTTCTGACATGTTTCTGTTCTCATCCGCGCCTGCACCTTTTGCAGGATTCTATCCAGAGACTCCTCCGGGCGGAGCAACCCACCATGTCCGTATTGCATCAATTCATAATCCGAGAATGTCGGCATAGCTAATCGAAACCTTCCCCACTGTGAGCTTCATTTTTCTACCCCTAATTTTGGCTGCAGCCTTGCGCAGGTCTTGAATCCTTTGAGTATCAACATGCGCGCCAAAGGCCATCTTCACGCGGTATTGCAGGAGGCCCGTGGCCAGATACCTTCTGCCGTCCTCATTGAGGATGGTGTTCAGGAGGTACCGGTCGACCTTGCTGTACTCCGGGAACAGGAGGAGCATGGTTCTTTCCCGGGCTCTTTTCGCCTTGAGGGCTGCCGCGATGAACCAATGCTTGTCCCAGAGCTGGCCCAGGACAGACAGAGCCCTTACTCCATCGTCATCGAGGGGAAGGCTGATAAGTCCTTCCTTTGCCAGGTGGGGCAAGGCAGGGAATTTTGGGCGGGCTGAGTATCGACCGGCATCGTGCATGCCGATGATTGCGACATTTCAACAAAAAAAGGCCACTACCCTTGCCCAGGTAACGGCCTTTGCACAAAACATCCGAGAAACGTCAGATTCGCACCAGTGAAGTAGCTGGTTGCGAATCAGGCTGCCCAGTTTCATGCCTTGACTTCTCAAGTCCACCAAATCTGGCGGAATGAGTTATGTAGGACTGCATAATACTGTTTCAGACAATCATGTCAAGGGCAAAAAGAGGTAAAATTACAGTTTAATCAATATGTTACAGCCAGAAACATATTGAAACAGCCAAATAATTGCCTCACGGCGGGGAAGTCGCTAGAGGGTTGAACGCTTTGCCAACTGCATGACCTTTGCCCCACTCTTCAGCTTATCCAGGTAGTCGGCCCATTGCTGCATCATCCTGCGCCGCTCGGTCAAATGAGAAGTTCGATTATAGGCGCGACCGTTGGGATCGAGAACGGCGTGGGCAAGCTGGTGTTCAATAATGTCAATCCGCTGATGCAGGACTTCGTCAAGAATTGTCCGTGCGGTCGCTCGAAAACCGTGGCCGGTGATGGTATCGCCGTCAAACCCCATTCGCCGGAAGCTGGCGTTTATGGTGTTGTCGCTCATGCACCGGGCAAACGAGCGTGTGGAGGGAAAGACGTATTTACTGTTGCCTGTAAGCGGCTGAATTTCCTTCAAGATCGCGATTGCCTGCTTGGAAAGGGGGACAAGGTGGGGTTCTTTCATCTTCATCTTCTGGCCCGGAATATTCCATTCCGCCGCGTCAAAATCGATCTCCGACCATTCCATGTGCCGCAACTCACCGGGCCTGACGAAGACAAGCGGCAACAGCTTCAGGGCGCATTTGGCGACATGGCCGCCCTGATAGGTATCGATGGCTCGCAGGAGCGGGGCAAGTTCCTTTGGGTCGGTAACCGCTGCCATGTGCTTCCTCGTTTTGCTTATTGCCGGCAGATAGCCCCTGAATCCGGCAGAGATGTCGTAATGTGCCCTGTCAACTGACATGGCGTATTGTAGACCTGCCCCATAATCGTCAAGGCGCGTCGTGCCGTTTCAATCACTCCCCTTGAGCGAATTCTATCCAGAATGGCCTTGATTTCTTTCGCGGTAACCTCAGTGATCGGCTTGTTCCCTATCCAGGGGAAAATGTCCTGGGTCAGACGGTTCATGATGGTGGCGGCGTGTTCATCCGACCATTCTTTTTTCTCCACCATGTGTTCATGCCATTCACGGGCGATAGCCTCGAAGCTGTTAGCTTTCAGATCGGCTCGTTTCTGTTTTGTCGCCTTTCTCTCCGCGGAAGGGTCGATACCCTTTGCCACCAGATTCCGGGCTTCCTGACGGCGACCTCGTGCTTCCGCCAGGGAAATGTCGGGATAGACCCCAATGGCAAGCAGCTTTTCCTTCCCGTCGAAACGATACTTGAATCGCCAGAGCTTACTGCCACCGGAAGTAACCAATAGATACAATCCTCCGCCATCCGTGAGCTTGTAATCCGTCTCTTTTGGTTTTGCCGTTTTTATCTGAACATCCTTTAGTGCCATAAGATACCCCCATTTATTGGGACAGATACCCCCAGTACTAAGTCGAACACCCCAAGATATACCCCCAAGATACCCCGGATTTCTGCAAACATTATAATGTTATCCTGGACTTTATTCAACAAAAAACCCTCTATTTCTAGCGGGTTATGGCACATCATGAAATACTCTGAAACATGTAATGGCGGAAGCGCATGGGAATCGAACCCACCCGGGAAGTTTCTCACCCCCCACACCGGTTTTGAAGACCGGGCGGCCCACCAGCGACCGACGCGCTTCCGTGCTTGATAAAATGGAAACGGAACCATGTTCCGCTATTCTTTTCAGCGATGTGCTCCCGCACGATATTCTTCGAAAATGGCGGAAAGCTGACAAATACTAGCCGATCAAATCAATTTATGCAACCACTTATATAGATGACCGCAACGACCTGAAGAGAGGGAATTCACTGATCCGGATTGCTATTCCGAATGAAAACTCTCCAGGAGACAGTCGATAAACGCTTCGGCGGCAGGAGCAAGTTGACGACCCCGACGTGTTACCAGGTATATATGGCGATAGATGGTCAGTCCGCGGACGTTGACGATAAACAGTTCACCGCTCTCACACTCTTTCCTTACCGATAACTCGGACAGAAACGAAATACCGGCGCCGTCCAGGATCGCCTGCTTCACGGCCTCGTTGCTGCCGAGATACATGGATACCCGCAGCCGATCCGGTACAAAGCCCGCCTTGACCAACTCGTCGCGCAACGTCCTGTCCGTCCCCGATCCCGTTTCCCTGAAGATAAGAGGTTCCCTGACCAGATATTCCGGCGGGATCGTCCCTATTCCGCTCCAGGGATGCCCGGCCGGCACCACGAGTGATATTTTGTCAAGGGTAAGTGGCTTATAGATCAACCCTTTATCCATGAAACGGGTACCGACCACGGCAAATTCCACGTCTTCATGCTTAAGGCGCTCGAGGGTTTCGCGGCTGTCTCCCTGGAGGAGATTAATGACGACGCCGGGATACTGCCGGCGAAAGGCCAGGATACAATTCGGTACGATATAGCATGCGGGAATATTGCTGCCGCCGATTTTCAAGACCACTTCCTCAAGTCCGCGAAAACGACTCAGGGCCTGGGGGACCTCCCGTGCTTCCCCGACCACGCGCCGGGCATGGAGAAGAAGGAGCTTTCCCGCCTCGGTCAGAAATGCGCCCTTTCCGGTCCGGTCCAGCAATTTCAAGTCGAACTCATCTTCAAGGGACGAGATATGCTGACTGACGGTCGACTGGGTCAGAAAAGTATTTTCCGCGGCTCGGGAAAAACTGCCGCTCTCGGCTACGGCGATGAAAACTTCCAGCTGTTTCAGATTCATTGGCACACCTTTGAAAAAAACGTGGCATTCCGCGCAAGCGAAGGCGTCAAGGAGTCACCGACTAACTATGTAAACATAGCATGTTTTTCCCAGGCGGGAAAGTACCGCAGCATACTGAATGAACGGGTATTCGCAAAAACCTTCAGCACCTCCCCGCCAAACCAGAACGAAATCCGATAGTCGACCCAGGCAATTTCTCCAGGGAATCATGTTCGGAAAAATAATGACACTATGAAAATAAGCTCTTCGCTCAAAGCTCCCGATCCTGCAAAGGACCGCGCCCCCCGGCCAAAACCGCCTGAAGCCACCCTCGAAACGAATTGACAGTGTTCAGTCGCACATGATACCGTCGCGAAGCACGTGCGTCTTTCTTCTCGGCAAATAACGGAACTTTTTTGAACAACTCTGCAAGGAAAAGGAAATGAAAATCCGGAAAAACGACCCCCGCCTCGCCAGTTCCGTTGAGTCGGTCAGAAACTATGCGGCAACGAAGATTACGCGAAACGGTACCGAACCGGCGACCGATCCGGTCATGGTCGAAGAGACGATCGACCTGATCGTTAACGGCGCCAGTCTTGCTTCCATCGTTACCACCCCCGATCTTCACCAGGAACTCGCCATCGGGCATCTGGTTACCGAAGGAATCATCAAGAGCAGTAACGACATCGAAAACATTGAAGAAAAAGATAAGCAGGTCCTCCTGCGGATAAGCTCCTTCGAACGCTTCGACCTCCGCCACGAACTCATGTCGTCCGGTTGTATCGGAATAAACTGGGATCGGCGTGACGAAGGCGTGGCCGTTCCCCTTGAACAGACTTTCAGTATCGAGGTAGTGCTGGAAAGCATCGAATACCTGTATGACGAGATCCAGAAGCGGACCGGTGGCGCTCACACCGCGAGCCTGGTGGATGCGGAGGGCACGCTAAGGTACAAGGCAGTGGACATCGGACGGCACAATGCCATCGACAAGGTGGTAGGCATGGCGGTTCTCAACGGTGACGACCTGTCGAAGATGTTTCTGGTGTCGTCGGGCAGGCAACCGGCCGGGATGGTCATGAAGGCGGCCCGGGCCGGAATTCCGCTGATCGTCTCCAAGGCGGCGCCGGTCAGTTCGGGAATCGACAGCGCGCGCCGGTCGAATGTTACCTTGTGCTGTTTCGCCACGAAAGAAAAAACCAAGGTGTTTTCCGTTCCCGAAAGGATCCGGATCACCGCGTCATAGGACCCGAATCCCTGAGCACAACGGGGTATGGATCCTGACTTCCAGTACCCGATCAGTTCCGCAGTGTAGCGGTTACCCGCTGGGGCCGCAAGAGCAGGCCCAAAGCATCATTAACCGTGGCACAGACCATTTCCGCAACCTGCATCGTTTTGACCGCGGCGCCTTCTCCCTGGATAACGCAGATACCGACAGCGGCGTTCTTCAGCAGCAGGAAATCATTTCTCCCATTCCCGATCGCCAGCACCTTCTCCAGTCCAAAGCGTTCCGCGTACTCCAGCTTCGCCCGGTCCTGCCGCTCTTCCCCGATAATTTCCAGGGTGCAGGGAACGTTCTCCAGTTGAGCACGTGCCGTGCCATTGGTGTCGGCGGTGATCACATGCACGGTAACCAGGGAATGCAGTTCTTCGATCCTCTCGACAATACCCGGAATCAGGATTCCGTCAACAGCAATCGTTCCGTTGAAATCCAGGATAACATGTTCAATAGTCACTTTACCCCTGCCGGGGATACTGAAACATACCATGGTAAGACCTTTCTACGCCCCGCGATTGGTTTCCCGTTCTCCGTCGTTACGCTCCCGCTCGCCCACGATCGAGCGACATGAAGCACTTAATAAGTTGTTAATCACGGAATGATCGTGTCATCGGCAAATCTGACCACCCTGTCCGAGATCCGCACCACTTGTTCCAGGTAATGGGATACCACCAGAATGGTCAGGCGTTCCTTCAGCCCCACGAGCAGTTCCTCGATTACCGCGGTAGAAGCCTGGTCCAGGGATGAGGTCGGTTCGTCAAGCAGCAGCACTTCCGGTTCGAGGATCAATGCCCGGGCAATGCAGAGCCGTTGCTGCTGTCCACCTGAAAGGGTGCGGGCATCATCATCCAGGCGATCTTGCACTTCATCCCACAGGTTTGCCATTTTCAGGGCATGCTCGACCTTGCATGCCACGACTTCACGATTCGTCTCGCCCGCCAGCTTCAAGGGAAAAGCGATATTTTTACGAATGCTCATGGGCAGCGGATTAGGCGTCTGGAACACCATCGCCACCATTTTTCTCAATTCCGTCACCGCCATGGCGCGCGCATAGACGTCTCGAAACTCCCCCTTGAGCTTTATCTCGACCGCCCCCGTCATATTTGCACCAGGAACATTTTCCCACAGACGATTGAGCGACATGAGAAACGTGGACTTGCCGACTCCGGAAGGCCCGGTGAGCGCAGTGATGGAATTCCCGGCAAAACTCACGGTCACGTCTTTCAGTATCGTTCGGTCCCGATAAGAAAACCGCAGATCGGTTACGCGTATCTTCGTGTCATCGGTCATGGTATGGCTCATGGTCTGTAGAATGCGAGATAGGCCAGCCCCTTCCTGATGCCGTAGGCTACCGAAAAAAGAACGGCGCACAGAATCAGGAGGATAATGGATGCTCCATACCCCCGCATCAGTTCTTCGGGGTTGGCGTACTGGGATGAAATGTAATAAATGTAAAAGGGCAACGCTTCATACTGGGAGAAAATCGATCGTGGCAGGCCGGCAGTCGCAACGGCGCCCGTCAGCATGATGACCGCGGTGTCTTCCGCGCAGCGACCGATGGCGAGGATGATCCCGCTCATGATCCCCACAAGGGATTTCGGCACCAATACCAGGAAAATATTCTGGAACCTGGTGGCTCCCAGAGCAAGTGCGGTCAGGCGGATGTCCCGGGGGATACCTTCAAGGGCAGCTTGGGTCGTGCGGATAATGTAGGGCAAAACGAGAAAAGAAAGTGCCAAGCTCGATATTAGAAGACATGGGCCGATCCTGTCGGAATAGTGCTTGTGCAGAAATACGGCGAAGGAAAACCCGAAAAGACCGACCACGATCGACGGTATGCCGGCCAGAACGTCAAAGAAGGCATCGAGCACCCTCTTCATCCGTGCCTCGGCGTACTCGGCAAGGTAGATGCCCGTGGCGACACCAAGCGGTAGCGCCAGAATAATTGAAAGGACCACGAGAACAAGCGTTCCGGCAATGGCCGGAAAAAGACCGTCAAAGACCCGTTCCTGGAGAAGGATCGCGCGCAGGGGCGGCGTGTCGCCGAAGACCAGGGAAAGCTTGATGGTTTGAAAGCCTTTGAAGAACAAGTATCCGATGAGCAGAAAAACGGCTGTCAGAAGGGTCAACCCGGCTACCCAGGATAATGCGACCGTTAAATTCTCCAGGATCCTACGCTTCACCCGTTTTTATCCTCCACTAAACTCACGTATCGGACAAGAAACGTCACTACCATGGTAAAGAAGTAGAGTACTACGCCGCAGGTAAAAATCGACCTGAATTCAGGACTTTCGTAATCCGCCGCTATCACGAGCGCAATATGCGCCGTGAGTGTTCTGGCAGGATCCAGGACCGTTTCGGGAACCCGGACCGCGTTGCCGGCGAGCATGAGCGCAATGAGCGTATCGCCCACCGCCCGCCCCAAGGCGAGTATGACACCGTTCAGCATACCTTTTCTCGCGCAAGGAAGCATTACATAGAGGAGTTTTTGCGTGCGGCCGGCGCCCAGCGCGTCGGCGGCATCAAGGAATGAACGGGGTATCCTGTCGAAACTGTCGCAAAAAAAGAGCGTCATGGTTGGCGTAATCATTATACCGAGCACCAGTGACGCGGTTAGAACGCACATGCCCGCCCCCCGCTGAAACAGTTCGCGGACAAGGGGGACGAGAAGAAAAATGCCCACAAAGCCATAGATGACTGTCGGAATCCCGGTCATCATTTCGATGACCCGGCGCAGCACCCTGCTCACGGTTTTCGGAGCGATAGTCGCAACAAGAAATGAAGTCCCGAGGCTCAGGGGAAACGCGAACAGAAGACTGAGGAGGGATATGACGCCGGTCCCCACAATCATCGGGTAAATCCCGTAGGACCCCTGGTAGGGATTCCACGATTTCAGCAGAAGCGGGAAAAACCCGCCCTCCCGCATCAAGGGCATTCCCATGAACACCATGAATACCAGGATCGCCAGGGTTATGGAAGAGCTTGCCAGTGCGGAGAGGAGAAACCCCTTCTCCGCCACCTGTTCCCGAAATCTTTTCATTGAGCGGAAATGAATCCGTGTTTTTCGATAATCATTTTACCGTCCGGCGTGTAGAGGAAGTCGATGAATTTCTTCGTCAGGCCGGTAGGTTTGCCCTTGGTATTGCTGTATAGTCCACGGGCGATTTTGTAGGTTCCCTCCCGTACGGTTTCGATTGTCGGCACAACACCGTCCAGAGCCACCGGGGCAACCGTCTGGTCTATGTGACCGACGGATACGTAACCGATCCCGTACGGATCCTGCGAAACGGCCGATTTCATTGCGCCGTTTGATTTGACGACAAGGGCGCCATCAGTAATAGGTCCCTTGTCAAGCGCCATTTTCCAGAACACCTCGCGGGTACCGCTCGCCGCATCACGGGTATAGACGTTAATTTTCCTGTCTTCACCGCCAAGCGCTTTCCAATTGTCTACTTTACCGGCAAAGATGTCGATAACCTGGCTTTTACTCAGCTTCTTTACCGGGTTTTTCGGATTCACGACCGGCGCCACACCGTCGATTGCCCACTTGAACAGTTTGAGCTGATAGCGGTTTATTTCCTCATCGGTCGGTTTGCGACCGCTGTTGCCGATATCCACCAACCCTTCACCCACCTGCTTGATGCCGACGCCTGAACCACCACCCGCGATGCTGATCTGTATCGCGGGATTCACGGCCATGATTTGCCGGGCGACCTCTTTCATGACCGGGATGTGGGCGGTGCCACCCGAAATCTTCACTACACCTTTTTCACCCTTGAACTGGTCAAGGCTTCCCGGGAATGCCGGTGAATACGTTACAAGCAGGATGGACACCACCAGTAACGATTTCATGAAAGAAAACCTTTTCATACGCTCCTCCTAGGGGAACAAATTATTTTTTCGAAGGAAAAGCTAGCAAAAGCAATCCTCGATGTCGAATTGATATTTTAAATACTGCATCGCCTTGCCATTACTATTCTCGATGGCATCAAACCTGTGTCAATCGATTTTACGTCCGAGAAGGCGAAGAATAAAATGCCGTTGCATTCAAATACTTAGACCGTATTAAGGTTGAAAAAATAAGCTGTTTTCAAACGAAATAAAATATTGACAGACACATTTTCCGTACCATATACTGCGTTTGTTTTTTATCGATAGTATTTTATCTATTGAAACAGTTGCAAGTTTAGCATTTGGATATGCCTTGCTGACTACGATTAGTCAGAGAAAGCCCGGTTTTCAAAACAGGTTTTATTGCCTTAGCAGAGAACCCCGGAATTCCTCGGAATTCCTTTTTTTATGTTTCCTGATCGATAACCACTGAACCAAGGGGAGGAGTAGAAGCATGTCTAATTTTGTACCACCAGCAGAACTGTCCAAAGCTTTCATTAATGTAGGCAAGGGCAAGGCCACCAACACCTTTGCCAAGCTATTCGTGCTCGGCATCCTGGCCGGTTGTTTCATCGGCTTCGCGGCCCATCTCGCCACTACTGTTGCTACTGGCGAATGGGGCATTTTCGGACTTCAGAAATTTTTCGTTGGCGCGGTCTTCAGCGTAGGACTTATGATGGTCGTGATTCCCGGTTCGGAACTCTTTACCGGGAACTGCCTGATGACCATTGCTCTCTTCAATAAAGACATCTCTTTCATGCAGATGATGCGTAACTGGCTTATCGTCTATGCCGGCAACTTCGTGGGCTCCGTTGCCCTGGCCTGGATGATCGCCAGCGGTTCCGGCCTGCTTGACGGACCGGTCGGCGCCACCGCAATCAATATCGCCCTCGGCAAAGTTATCGCCGGTGGTGATGCTCACACCAACATGTACTTCTGGCGTGCCATCGGCTGTAACTGGCTGGTATGTCTGGCTGTTATGATGGCCATGGCGGCAAAGGACATTGGCGGCAAGGTTCTGGGTATCTTTTTCCCCATCATGGCCTTCGTCACCTCCGGCTTTGAGCACTGCGTTGCCAATATGTACTTCATTCCGGCCGGCATCTTCGCTACCGGTTCACAGAAGGCCGTAGAACTCTCCGGTAAAGCCGAAGCTCTCGCCGCCCTCAACTGGACCACCTTGTGGACCGGCAACCTGATAATCGTTACCCTCGGCAACATCGTCGGCGGCGCCGTATTCACCGGCATCGTTTACTGGTGGATTTACGTTCGCGGCACCAAGAAAGCTGAAGCCGCCGAGGTTGAGGTAAAGCCAGCTGCAAGTGCAGCATAAAATTTCATATTTGTATCGATCGGGATCAGCATAGAGGAGTTCGTCTCCTCTATGCTTTTTTTTATCCTGAATACGTGACGAATCTTATAGAGTACAAAGCTACCGGTTCCTGCTCCTGACAAGATTGCTTAGCCTTCCACGTTTCTAGCGTCCGCTTTATCCGTCACCCATCATAGCGCGCAAGCGATCGGGAATATCCCATTTCTTCATGAGCCCGGCTGTGGCAGTGGGAACCAGTTCCGCCCATGGCTCGTTCTTTGCCATCCTCTGGCGAATATCAGTTGCACTCAACCCCTTGTGGGTTGACGGCACCTCCCTGATTATCCGGATCCTGAGCCCGAGCGATGTGAAGTACTCAAGCTTCTGTTTTCCCCAATCGTCATAGATGGTAAGAAAAAACAGCGCATCGAGAGGGACATAGTATTTGTAGAGTTCCGGCATGTTGATGGGAAAGGGAACCACGGAATAGCGCGACGGTTCAATGCCCGCCTCTTCGAGAACGGCACGCACCAGGAGATATCGTTCAAAATAGGTGAGCGGATTGGCAAACGGACTACTGCGCTTCGGGTCGGCATCCTCGTTTCGGGTCAGGAAAGGATCCGGGTTGGTAATCCCGACAACCAGGTGGCGGCAAAGCGCCATCCCCGCCAGCAGATACTCGAGATGATCGTTATGAAGAACCTGGAACCGTCCGTGAATTACCCCAAACTCTTCATCCGGTACCGGTTTTTCCTGCGTCATCGGAAAGCCTCCCTTTCCCTGGCAAAAGCCTGTCTCGGTGCATTCTCTCTCCTCGCTCAATACCGGAAATCCTCGATCACAGCGACAGTGCCGTTCATTCCACCTCAAGCGCGGTTGCAGACCCCGGCGTAAACGGCTGGTCATCCGGTGAGTCCATCAAACCCCACAGTTTACCCCGATCGAGAAAATTCAACACCAGATACATGAGTTCCTGCCCCCTGACCAGACTGAGACCTCCACCGGCACAGCTCACCTCGTCAAATCTCGCCACATCATCCCGCCTGATGTACTTTCCGTTCATAACCAGCGGCACCGTCTCGCCGGTATGTATCATGGTGCCGGAAGCGGCGGTTGAATGGTCGGCGGTTACGACAAAGAGAATATCCTCATCGGGAAGAATCTCCTCGACGGCATAGGCAAGCGCGGTATCGATTGATTCTATCACCTGCTTCTTGATGAGAGGATTCCGCGTATGGCCGGCTTCGTCGGTTGCCTTGCTGTGAACATGGATAAAATCATACTCCCCGGCCCGGACCGCGATTTCAAGCCGCTCCCGCAGGTCGCCGGCCGGGTCTCCCGTATCCCTCACCCGCCGGGTTTCCATGCCTATCACCTGCCCGAGCCCGTGATACACGGCACCGGAGGCAACCAACAAGCCCCTGAGACCCCACTTAGCACTGAACGAGGGAAGCCCGCCCAGCATGCCGGCCCGCTGTGTGCCGACGGCATTGATGGGAAAAATCCCTTCGAGGATACGTTCCCTGTTGAGTGAATGACATGAAAGGGTCCGGTAGCTCCACTGCAGGTACTCATTGAGAAACCGCGCCGTAGTGCGGGCATGCCGATCATCGCACTTAGAGCGCAGCGGGAGCACTTCCATGAGTGGACGCCCTTCGGTAATGGGATTCGAGTCGGTTACATACCGCGAGACATTCCCCCTGAGACGGAGAATGCCGCCAATGCCCCGAGTGGGAAGAAATTCCGCATCAATGCCGTTACGGGAAAATTTCCGGATTGCCTCCTGCAGGATAGTGCAACTCCGCTGGTCCAGCTTGGGATCCTCATGCCGAAGCATGAGAACATTCCGCTCCTTGGCCACGGAAAAGATGCGGGCCAAAAGCGCCACATCCCCCTCTCGAACATCGAGTCCTTCACCCAGGGCTTCTACCACCCCCCTGCCCGGAAACTCATCCATCCGGTAGCCAAACATGAGAAAGTGGGCAAGTTCGCTCGGCAAGGCGGTTCCCTGGAGGTGGGGATGAAAGATACCGTTCATTCCCGAATCTGCGAGTGCATCGAGGTTGGGAGTATGGGCGGCCTGTAATGGGGTTTTGCCGTCGAGAATCCGATGGCTCCGGTCGCCGAGACCATCGAGAAGAAGAAGGATGCAACGCATGTAAGGCCCCCTGGGAAAAGATGTGAAGTTTCCTAGAGTATATCCTAGGCGGCGACCAAGGGAAGCTGATTCTTATCCGGCACCGCAAGCGGCTGCAGGGAAAGCGCGTCAAGGTAGGTTTGGAGAAGGTTGCGGGTGTGCAGCATCTCCGATGGATTCATGAGTTCAATGACCCACCAGTCACACGTTTCCGCTACGCCGAGGAGATCGAGTCGGGCGGAAATGTCCGACAGCGTTTCCGGAGGCACGTGTCCGTAACCATCAAGTTCAGTGTGATAGATGTGGGCATTGAGTATCCGGTGTCGATGGGGAAGAACATAATCACCGAAAATATCACCCTGTGGCTTTAGGGCCTGGACGGCATGGGCATGACCGATGTCGATGGTAACATGGGCGCCGCTTTGGCTCACAAGGTGGTGGAACAGATGCGGGTCGTTGGTGAGGGGCGTGGTCAAATTTTCCAATGCCACGGCAACACCGCTGTTTTTGCCGTGCTCCACGAGAACCGAGAGGTTGTCGATTGCTCGTGCCAGTTCGATCCCTTTGCCGGTTGGGTTGCCGAGCCCGGAATGCACGGTCATGTACCGTCCGCCGGCACGAGCAATCTGGTCAACGGTGCGCATCAGCAGTGCCAGGGAGTCATCGCCCCGCTGGTCGGTATAGGCCACGTCAATGCCGTGAAACCGGCAATGATAGCGCACCTCAAACCCGGCGAGCGACTTCATGAGAGACAAAAATTCCCGTTCCGGAATGGAAGGGTCCAAAGACCAGTCGATGGCGGCAAAACCGTTGACCGCGGCAAACCTGGCGAGCTTTTCCGCATCCTGGTCGAATATATTGCACATGGCGATTGTTGGATTCATTAGATAAAGATAGCGAATCAACAAACAGAAATCAAATCGAAAATATCAAAAAATATCAATACTTATATTGATAAAAGCAATAGCTTGAGCAGTTCCGGCAGAACATCGGCGGGACAGGCAAACCTGCATCATAGGTTGGCAACAATAAAACCGGCCGCGAGTGAATATAAGCGCAGAAACTCCAATTGTGACTTCGTTACCATATCAGACGATAATACTTACGTTGAGGGAAGGATACTGGTGGGCACGGAAGGATTCGAACCTTCGACCTGACGATTAAGAGTCGCCTGCTCTACCAACTAAGCTACGTGCCCGAATAAAAAGAGCCGGCAAGGAAACTTGTAGTTAAATAAATATCGGATTCATGCCGATTATGTCAAATTGATAATATCGATAATATCGATATGCATTATATATCATATCGATAATGGCGGGCAAAATTGTCTTGCCACACGGAAAAAAGACGTTCATTCCCGCTTGAAATCAGCGATCAAATTATGGGGGAATAAAAGGTTCAGCGGATCTCGATGGAGTGACCAAGGAAAGGTACAATTTCGCCTATACAAACCGCAAAACAACCGAACTCGGCCGACTTTCTCAGGAAATCGGCACAAGAGTCCGGGGAAACGGCAATCAACAGACCTCCCGAGGTCTGGGGATCGAACAGAGGAATCAGGTCGTCCGCCGGAGTCGTCGCTTCCGCGCTTCGGGTAGGTCGGGCATCAAGCAGGAACCGGGAATAGAAGTCCCGGTTCCGGTAGCAGCCGCCCGGGATCAGGCCGTCATTGATAAGGTCATCGACGCCCGCTATGACCGGCACCGCTTCGCGTTCCAGGACAGCGGTCACTCCGGCGCCCCGGGCCATCTCCGAGGCATGGCCGATAAGCCCGAAACCGGTAACGTCGGTGCAGGCGCTCGCGCCGCATTCCGTCATTATGCGCGCCGCAACGTTGTTCAGGGTGGTCATCCAGCGACACGCCTCGGCAACCGCGGCATCGTCCACCATCTCCGCCTTGATGCCGGTGGAAATAATGCCGGTTCCGATTGGTTTGGTGAGGATCAGCTGGTCTCCCGGCCGCGCGGTCGAATTCCGTATCACCCGTTCAGGATGGATGAGGCCGGTAATCGCGAGACCATACTTGATCTCGTCATCCTCGACGGTATGCCCACCCACCAGGCAGGCCCCGGCTTCACGAATCTTGCCGGCGCCTCCGGCCAGGATAGCCCGCAAGGCCTCGGGAGGAATACTGCATTTGGGAAAGAAGACCAGGTTCATGGCGGTAACGGGTCGCCCCCCCATGGCAAAGACGTCGGACAGGGCATTGGTCGCCGCGATGGCCCCGAACAGGAATGGGTCATCCACCAATGGGGTAATGATGTCGGTGGTTTCCACCAGTGCGTATTCATCCCCGATGCGATAGACACCCGCGTCATCGGAAGTCTCCGGACCCACGATCAGATCGGGGTCAGCTTCCCCGAACAGTCCGCTCAACGCTTGTTCCAGGCCCTCCGGGCCCAGCTTGGCGGCTCAACCGGCCGCTTTCACCATATGAGTAAGTTTGATTAACTGCCTGGTCATACTATCTGCTCCTGGAGTTCGTCCGTGTCAACCTGGCCTCCCAGCACCTCGCGACAAGCCCGGGGAATGTGCCTGATAATGTCCAGTATCTGGGTAGCCGGAGTCGGCCTGGCGTAACTGCCGGCCAGACGGTTTATGCGCATCGCCGCCACGGCCGCCTCGCGGATAGCCATTCCCGCATCTATCAGTACGGACACGATGCCCGTCAGGGTATCACCTGTTCCCCCAATTGCCTCCAACGCTTCCTCGACGGGGCTGTCGACCGTTTCGAGTATCCCGCTTGCATCCGCCAGGCAGTCTTGCGCTCCTTTGACGAGGAGATAACGGGCGGCATTTCGATTTTTGTAGGCACGGTCGATGAGATCGGGAATCCGGTTGTCTTCGTGAAGGATGAATCCCCTGGTATAAAACGGATGCGGAGCCTCTTCATCGGCCAGAAAGGCCAGCTCTCCCACATCGGGAGTAAAGAGATCATAAGCCGAAGCCTCGCCGCTCATTTTCGCCATATACATAAAGCCGGCATCGGCGATGAGACGTGGCCGCTGATCCCGTTTCATAATGGCTTCCAGCAGCCGCGCATGCCGATGGACGATGGGCTGCAAGTAATGGAAAACAATAGTCTGGAAGGACGTGCCGGACAATTGTCCGGTCATATGCGCATACAGACGATGGCTCCCCTTCCCGCTTCCCGTATCGCCCACCAGGTAGGCAAAAGGAAGCGGCTGATCCAAAACATGCGCCACTTTTACCGCTGCGGCAAGGAGAGCGGGGGTCCCCCGATTGACGTCAATGGTCAACGCCCCTATTTGAAGCCGATCCCCGCTGAGTGCAATGTCTCCTTCCACTAGGGGAAAGTCATCGGCAGGGACGGTACCCGCTATACAGAGCATCGTCGCTTGACCTCCTCGTAGGCAAGCTGCAGCGCATAGCCGCACAGCGTATGCCCGATCTCGCGCGGACTCGGCGCATCGGCAAGGGTTCGACCGACCATGGAAGCAGCCAGATAGGGCACATCCGGGCAGCCGCCACCCGATATGTTGACGAAGGTACCCGTTTCCTTGTCGATAGTCAGCTTCATATTAGCCGCCCGAACCATGAGGTACCTGCCGAAATCCTTGACCTGAAATATGTTGACCGGCTCAAGAAGGGGACTGGTAACCGGAACGATTTTGAGCGGTGGTATCTTTTCCACTGCCAGTGTTCGCAGGATATCCAGTTGTTCTATCAGGGGGAACTCAATGACCAGATCGCATCCCTGACGAACTTCCGGCGGCGGCCCCATGACCCGTACCGTCCAGCCTTCCTTTTTCAGGACGGTTTCGGCATGAATGACTTCACCGGTATTTTCAAACAACAGAATCCCCCGGTCGCACCGAATATCGGGGCCGGAGGATTCTGTCTTTGACCTTTTGCCTTGAAAAAACCCGAAAATCGCCAAACCGTTATCCTTTTTTTATCGTTATAGCGCAGCCGTCAGGCTCGTCGTGGATATCCGCGACGTTCCAGCCCCGGCCTGTCGCCGCACGACTCACGTTTTCCTTTGCGGTTTCGTTGTCCACCATAATGACGATTTCATCCGAACCGCCCGATTTTATCGCATTGACCGTCATGAGGACCGGTTGAGGGCACGAAAGCCCTCGAGCGTCTACCGTTATAGCCATGGTTTCCTCCTTATGCAATTCTTTTTCGCATGGTAAAGCCGATGAACAGGCACACCAGCATACCGATAACAACCGCCGGAATTCCGTAGGGACCAACGCCTTTCGGTGAGCTGGCCAAGCCGAAATTATGACTGAAGGCGGCGCCGAAGACCATACCCAGAACGAAGATAGCCGCGTCTCCGTCTCCTTCACCTGCCAGGAACAGCTGGCGGCCGGGACAGCCACCCGCAAGGCAGAAAGCCAGGCCCGAAAGCATCATGCCGGCGAAATTCCATACGTTCATGGTGTGGGCGACCGGCTGTCCCGCGAATCCCGGATGGAATTGACCAACCAGAAAGTTGAATATGAAGGCCGTGACGATTAAGGCAGCGAACCCCGAAAAAAGATGCACCTGCCGAAAGAGTAAGAGATCGCGAATGGCGCCCATGGTGCAGAACCGGCTTCGCTGAGCGATAAATCCGATGAAAAGGCCAACGGCAAGCGACAGCAGGAGTGATGCATGCATGGCTCCCGGACCCTTCACGCTGTAAAAGAGGACCCCGTCCTTCTCCTGCCCGGTAATCGCCGGAAATACGAACATGAGAACGAGCAGTCCCACCATCATCAGGGGCAGCATGAGTCCCGCCGTAAAATGGGTTTGCTGGGTTCTGCCGAGCGTGTAACCGCTTTTCAGGAACAACGTGCCTATCCAGACGCCGAAAGCGAGGCCCAGCAGGCCGAAGATGGCGGTGCCGTCACCACCGGCGAGACGCAACGCCGCACGCCACGGACACCCGAGAAATACCAGTGCGCCGATCATGGCGAATGCGCCGAGCACGAACCGGACAACCGGTGCCGAGCCGAGGCGGGGCCGATATTCTTTGAACAGGAAAGCGGCAACCAGGGATCCAAGGACGAAGCCGATGATTTCAGGACGAACATACTGCACCACGGCGGCCCGGTGAAGACCCACGGCGCCCGTTATGTCCCGGATGAAGCAGGCGACACACACACCCATATTGCCGGGATTTCCCAGTTTCTGCAGCAGCGGAGCCAGAATCCCTATTGCCACACCGACACTGATGATACCCCAACGCCCAGCGAAGAAATTTTTCAAGCCATCCATAAGCTCCTCCTAATGTTACATGAAATAAAATCTGTCGGTAAAAAGGGACGTGCCGATAATGCAGCTTCCACGAAGATTCCGAGAACGGCCCGGTCGACAGGAAAAGATTTAGTACCGGTGCGAGATGTGAATGGTTGCCTGGATATTTTATGGACTCTCTTTTAATGAAATTAGCAAATACCTCTTAGTATGTCTAATTGATATTATAAATAAAAATTGTTACATCTATCGACAATATCGATAAGCTGATTTACCTGAAATCTCGACTTCCCGTTACTGTCTTTTTTGAGTAATCAACCATAGAACACTATTGAATTTGGAAATAATCCATGGCACTTGCACATATATCCGAAACACTTTCTACTTACGTCATCATGCGTCAACAGACTGATATCGAAGAAGGCTGGAAATTGGTAAAAAGCCGGACGTGACCTGCGTCCGGCTTGCAAACAATGGATTTACCCAATTTTTTCCAAATTGACAGCAGCTACCTTGTATTCACCGGTCTGACAGACGCAGTCAAAGGCATGCACGGTCAGCTCGTTGGTAGGCGTCGAAGCATGGTGGTGACTCATCCAGATCATGCCCGGCTGAACCCGGTCGGTAATCTGTATCCCGCACGTCACGCTACCTCGGCGGGAAGTAACCCGCAACCGATCATCACCGTCAACACATAGTTTCGCTGCGTCCAGCGGGTGGATCATGGCGGCTTCACCCGGCACATAAGCGCTCAAGGCCGGAGAATTCCGGGTCGTGACATTGTAGTGGGACAAAATGCGACCAGTGGAAAGGAGGAAGGGGTACTCCTCGTCAGGCAATTCCGCCGGTGGTATATGTTCGATACCCTTCAAAAGACCCAGACCGCGGGTGAAGGTCTCGGCATGCAGGATCTTGGTGCCAGGCTGATCAAGGGACGAGCAAGGCCATTGCATCCCCTCTGCATCCATCCTTTGGTAATTTATCCCGGCGAACATGGGGGCCAGGCCGGCCAGTTCATCCCAGATATCCCCTGGCCACCCGTATTCCATGGGATACCCCATTCGTTTGGCAATATCGCAGACGATTCGCCAGTCGGCACGGGTATCCGCAATGGGCTCGATGGCCTTACGTACCCGCTGTACCCGCCGTTCGGCATTGGTAAACGTGCCATCCTTCTCCGCGAAACTCGCACCCGGGAGAATGACGTCGGCATATTTGGCGGTTTCGGACATGAAGATTTCCTGCACCACCAGAAAGTCCAGCGCCTCCATGGCTTTTTTGATATAATTGGCATTGGGATCGGACAGAACCGGATCTTCCCCCATGATATACATGGCCTTCACCCGGCCTTCCACCGCCGCATCCATCATGGCGGGGATCATCATGCCCGGCTTTTCGTCCAGTTTCACGCCCCAAGCCTTTTCGAACTTGGCCCGCACCGATGGGTCCACCACTTTCTGGTAACCGTGATAATCGCCGGGCAACGCGCCCATGTCACAGGCTCCCTGCACATTGTTCTGCCCACGCAAGGGGCTGACCCCTGAGCCCAAACGGCCGATATGACCGGTCAGCATGGCCATGTTGGCGGTACTCATGACATTATAGGTTCCGCAAACATGCTCAGTGATGCCCAAGGTGTAACAGATCAGTGCATTTGGCGCTGTGGCATAAAGCCGAGCGGCTTCATAGAGAAGGTTTACAGGTACCCCGGTCATTTCGGAGACACGCTGCGGGTCGTAATTCTCGACGGTGGCTTTCAGCTCTTCGAAGCCTTCGGTACGGTTCTCGATGAACTTTTTGTCGTGCAGATTTTCTTTGATGATGATGTGCATCAGGCCGTTCATGAGGGGAATATCCGTGCCGGACTTGTGCTGCAGAAAATAATCGGCTTTTTCAGCCAGTTCGATCCGACGGGGATCGACGACAATCAGCTTTGCCCCTTTCTGAACCGCCTGCAGAATTTTGGCCCCCACCATGGGGTGCGCCTCGGTGGGATTGGCGCCGATGACGAAAAGCAGGTCCGTATGCTGAATGTCTTCGAAGGAATTGGTCATCGCCCCGCTGCCGAAACTGGCCGCCAGACCGGCTACAGTGGGAGCGTGACAGGTACGGGCACAATGATCGATGTTGTTGGTCCCACACACCGCCCGGATGAGTTTCTGCATGACATAGTTGTCTTCGTTGGTGCAACGGGCCGAAGACAGCGCGGCAATGGCATCGCCGCCATGCTTGCTCTTGATGTCCTTGAGTTTGTCGGCGACCAGGTCCAGCGCCTCGTCCCAGGAGGATTCGACAAATTCACCGTTCTTCTTGATGAGGGGAGTGGTCAACCTGTCCGGGCTGTGGACGAAATCGGCGCCGAAACGGCCCTTGACGCACATGTCACGGCCGTTGACCGGGGAGTCCGGATTGGAGGTGACGCCGATCACCTTGCCGTCCTTGACGTTCAGATCGAAGTTGCAGCCTACTCCGCAGAACGGGCAGGTGGTGCGGACCTTTTCCACTTCCCACTTCCTTCCCTTGCCGAGCATTGCTTTTTCGGTCAAAGCGCCGGTGGGGCACACCGCAACGCAGCTGCCGCAGGAGACGCAGACGGAATCAGCGAGCGGCTTGTCCAACGCGGTCGTCACTTTGGTTCTGAAACCGCGGTACGCAAAATCTATAACCGCGCGGCCCTGCTTCTCTTCACAGGCGCGAAGACATTTGCCGCACAGGATGCACTTGTTCATATTCCTAACGATAAAGAGATTATCGTCCTCGACGGCGTAATCCTTCTTCGCTCCGCCGAAAGCTCCGGGCCTGACATCATAGAAATACGCATAGTCCTGCAGTTTGCAGTCGCCGGCCTGGTGGCAGGAGAGACAGTCTTGGGGGTGATTGTCGAGCATAAGTTCCAGGATGGTCTTCCTGGCTTCAATGACTGCCGGGGAAGCTGTTTGGACAACCATTCCCTCGGCTGCTTCGGTGACGCATGAGGCGGGGAGATTTTTGGCGCCCTTGATTTCCACCACGCAGATGCGGCAGGCGCCGGGTTTGCTCAGTTCGTGGTCATGGCACAGGGTCGGGACAAATGACCCCGCCTTCCATGCCGCTTCAAGTACCGTTGTTCCTTTCAGGACGGTTATCTCATTGCCGTCGATGGTCAATGTTACGGTAGACACTGATGATTCCTCCTATTGTTTTAGTATTTCCGACACGAGAAATAGTAGGTCACAGAGTCAGTCGAATCCTTCTCTCCATGCGCTCGAGTTCAGCCGAATCCGGCGATATCCGCACATTTTTACCTCCTTTCTATACGTTGCCTGACTCAGTTTTTTGTTTTCCGCTTGTTTCCTGAGCAACAAAACCCGCTTCTATCCTGACATAACGTCAGATAAAGAAGCGGGTTTTGTTGAGTCCGCCGTCGGCGGAGGACAAAGTGGTCGCTTATTTTGTTTTTGAACTATCTAATTAGTTTCTGTCCGGAAAGGGTGCTTTTTCGCCCTGGCGGTGTCAATCATCGGGCTTGCTTGTGCGACATACCTGAGTATGCCTCCGCGCACCCCCTTGATTTCCTTGCCAGGACAAAAAATCCCCGCTTTCCGAATCAGA
>JAXGWF010000044.1:0-30213 GCA_040773465.1 Geobacteraceae bacterium
GCATGAATTCCGAGGAGTTTTGGCTCCTGGCAAGGCGTGGCGACGCAGGCATAGCAGGGCTCTGTCGAGGAGACACAACGCAGCCAGGGGTCAAAAGAACCGGAAGTAAAAGGAATGAATTAACCGCACGGGACACTAGATACTTCAAGTATAAATATCTAAAGATCGTTAAGCCTTCCCCTAAGCATATTCGAATATCCTGATATAATTTCCTGACGAGCTATTCAAGGCGGAATTGCATTATGTATGACAGATTATCAACCTGCCTTACAACTGTCTAACTTTGCAAGACCAGTTCAGGAACATTGGTCGGATAGACCGCTTACTGATTACCGGATTAATACGGAATTTGCAAAGATATCGAATGTTTTTGATCTACGTCAATTTGCATGCCGATATGAATTGATAGAATTTCATCTGTGTGAAACATGCAGATTTGCCGGAGAAAATAGTAAAAGGAGGGTTATCATGTTTTGTTTTCAATGTCAGGAAACCGCAAAAAACCAGGGCTGCACGATAAAGGGCGTCTGCGGCAAACCGGAAGAGACCGCCGATGTTCAGGACTTGCTTATCTTTGTATGCAAGGGCATTTCCGTTTACGGTGAAAAGTTCAAGGAACAGGGCATTGTGGACAAGGAGGTCGGCCGCTTTTTGTGCCAGGCCCTTTTCACGACCGTCACCAATGTGGCATGGGACGATGACGCGATCATCGACCGAATAGAGGAAGGGCTCAAGGTTCGGGACGCGGTAAGGGAAAAACTTGGGAGCGCCGTCCCCGGCGCTCTGCCGGAGTGCGCCACATGGACATCGAAAAGCAGGGAAGAAATCAAGGCCAAGGCCCTTTCCGACGAGGTTCGCATTACGGCGGTTCAAAACGAGGATGTGCGTTCTCTCCGGGAGCTGCTCGTTATCGGCTGCAAGGGCATCGCTGCCTATGCCGAGCATGCTGCTGTTCTTGGACATGAGAAGGAGGAGATTTACGGTTTTCTGATGGAGGCGCTGGCGTCCACCACCAAAAATCTTTCAACGGATGCAATGATCGCCCTGGTCATGAAGGCGGGAGAAACGGCCGTAACGACCATGGCCCTTCTGGACGAAGCCAATACTACGGCCTACGGCAATCCCGAGATCACGGAGGTCAATCTCGGGGTCGGCAACAATCCGGGCATCCTCATCTCCGGTCATGATCTGAAAGACATGGAAGAGCTGCTCAAGCAGACCGAAGGCACCGGCGTGGATGTGTACACTCACGGTGAAATGCTTCCTGCCAACTACTATCCGGCCTTCAAGAAATATAAGCATTTCGTGGGCAACTACGGCGGATCCTGGTGGCACCAGAATGTCGAATTCGAGTCCTTTAACGGTCCCATTCTGCTGACGACCAACTGCCTCATACCCCTCAAGGCAGACAATACCTATCTGGATCGTCTCTACACCACCAGTGTGGTCAACTACCAGGGCGCAAGGCATATTCCGGACCGCCCCGAAGGGGGAGCCAAGGATTTTTCCGCATTGATTGCGCAGGCTAAAAACTGCCCGCCGCCTACGGAAATCGAAACCGGGACTATTGTCGGCGGATTCGCCCATCACCAGGTGCTGGCCCTGGCCGACAAGGTGGTGGAGGCCGTCAAGTCCGGCGCCATCAAGCGTTTCGTAGTCATGGCCGGCTGTGACGGCCGTCAGAAGTCGCGCAGCTACTACACCGAAGTGGCCGAAAAGCTTCCCGCGGACACGGTCATTCTCACCGCCGGATGCGCCAAATACCGCTACAACAAACTGAATCTCGGCGATATCGGCGGAATCCCGCGTGTGCTCGATGCCGGCCAGTGTAACGATTCCTATTCCCTTGCCGTCATCGCCTTGAAACTCAAGGAAGTCTTCGGCCTTGACGACATCAACGATCTGCCCGTGTCCTATGACATCGCCTGGTATGAGCAGAAGGCGGTTGCGGTGCTCCTGGCTCTGTTGGCGCTGGGTGTGAAGGGCATCCGTCTTGGTCCCACCCTGCCGGCCTTCCTTTCGCCCAACGTGGCCAAGGTGCTGGTGGAAAATTTCGACATCAAGCCTATCGGCACGGTCGAGGACGACATCGCGGCCATGATGGCGGGCAAATAAGACAGGCATTGCAACTGTCGGGGGGCCGCCGGAAAAGCTTCAGGCGGCCCCCCGGTTTGAAAGGAACTGCCATGGAAATCGTCGAAGCAAAAAAGGCCGGCCTCACGCCCAATCCTCACCAGGTCAAAGCCAGCAAATTGCATGATTCTGAACATGCCCAGGTCATACATATCGCTCTCGAACCGGGTGAATCGCTGAAAAAACATATTACCCCTGTGGATGTGATTTTTTACGTGCTCGAAGGGCAGGGCGTCGTGGAAATCGGCGAAGAGAAACAACAGGTAGGACCCGACACGCTGATCAACAGCCCGGCGAAAATACCCCACTGCTGGTATAATGAGAGCCACGCCGTGCTCAGGTTCCTGGTGATCAAGGTACCGCGGCCGACTGAGGCAACCAGGCTGCTGTAAGCGTTTTTTAAGTCTGCTGGGAGGCTTTTGCCTGGGAGTGAATTTCATGAGCATCACACCTAATACCAAAGTCCGTATGTTCGGTTCATTGCACACCATCCGCCGCAATCGTGGTCAGGAGCCCACTGAAGTCGTGTACATTCCCACGGATGGCCGAACGGGACTCGACCTGGCTAATGAACTTGACCTTCCGTTGGATAAAGTTGAGGCTGTGTTCATAAACAACTTTGTCCATTCCCTGGATGCTCTTATCTACCCTGGTGATAGGGTGGCTTTCATTTCCACCGGGGTGCCTGGGCCGCATCGCTATTCCCTTAGCACCCACTCCGCTTTCAAACGTTTTGCAGATTAGCCTCTTGATAGCGGTATAAATATGAAACGAAAAAGCGGAGCCATTTCTGACCCCGCCTTTGATGTGTCGGAATATTTTACAGTGCTACGCGTTCTTACGTTTGCGTCCGTACCAGAACAGGCCTGCTAGGCCGCTGCCCAGGAGAATGAATGTTGCTGGTTCGGGAATAGGGGGGTAAATACTAAAACTGTCGAAAGATAACCCCTCATAACCAGCAACGCCTTCATATAATACCCAAGCACCGCCAACATCGCTCGTTGTATAACCAAAGGAATAAGGTTGAAGTGTTGATAAATTCCATGATAGCCAGAAATCATCATAATTCTCTCCTATGCCAATAACGGAAAAAATTGTCCTACCAATCACAGCTAAAGTTGATGAATTTTCAAACCCTAATTCACTTAATACGTATGTGTGTGACCCAATAGCCAAATTGACAGAAAGTAGTGAGTCGATAGGAGAGTTGATAGATGCAGCATTGAAGAGCATAGAACCACTTATTGGAATATAGGGTGCCGGTGTAGAAGGCGAAATGCTACTTACGTTGAGAAAGTCACTAACTGTAAAATCTACCTGGTAGGTTAGCGCATATGAGTTTGAAGAAAAAAGTAGAAAGAAAACAGACATCACAAATGAGCTAATGCGTAATTTTTTCACGTAATACCTCCTTTTCTCAGATCTTGCTGCCTCCTTGTTATATTTCTTTTTTTCTCTTAAAAATATGCAAGATATATTCCCTGTAAATTATGCGAGTATTTAGGGTAACTTACTGACATGTAATAGTTATTGTCATATTTAATGTAAAAAAAACCAACACAAAAGGATACAGAATAACATCAATTTTCCAACACATTGAAGTTCCCGAGAGAGGCCTGCTATTACAATAGCTTAAACAGAGCCGACCTGTTGAGTCATGGGCAGCGGTTTTTGAAACTTCCGCCCCCAAACCTCAAAACATCGGTAGCAAACGAGAAAAGTTGAAAAAACTCTTTTTTTCATGCATACGGGGAGTTTTTGCGCTTGACGGACCGCCTTTCAATGGGTGACACTCGAATTTTTCCCAGAACCGTGTGTCCCGGGAAAAGCTCCGCCAGGCGCAAAGGCCCGGGCTGTTGCCGCGCACTTGGCAAGGGATCGCCATTCTTTATCCTCAAGCGAATTGGCAGGTTTTATTACCAGGGATCTCTTAAGGTCTCAGCCAGGAAGCGCTTCGAATCGAGCGGCATATCGGAACGGATGAGGTTTATCAAGTCCGACCCCGGTCATGCAATCCGGACGCTCGTTGTTTTTTGCCTTTTGTAATCAGATTCACTGAGTCAGGTTGACTCGGCAGCGGAAGATCTGGTCCGCACTTTGAACGAAAGCACTACCTTAACAGGAGTCATGCAATGACTGAAATACCAGAGCCTTCATCGGAGGCTTTTCACAATTCCTGGGAGTTTCCCGGGTGGGGCAAATCCTCGCGAATCGAAGACCTGCCTGCAAATGAACTGCAAAATATTACGCTCCTTGATCAAACACCCAAACATAAACTCGGTACCTGGAAATCAACGGCGATTTGCGGAAACGATATTACTTCGAGCGTGCTCTACGTCTCCGCGCTTTGCACTGCCCAGGCCGGTGTTTACGCGCCAATCGTATTGCTGATCGTAAGCGTTGTGCTCTATCTTTATCGCAAGGTTTACGCGGAAGTCGGGAGCGCGCTCCCCTTGAATGGCGGGACATACACCGTATTGCTGAATACCACGAACAAAAAGCTTGCTACAGGTGCGGCCTGCCTGACACTGCTGTCATACATCGCGACCGCTGTCATCAGCGCCAATGAAGCCATGCATTATGCGCATAGCCTCGTGAGCAATTTGAATGTCATAACCGCAACCATCGGTGTGCTGGCATTCTTTGCCCTATTGAATTTGATCGGAATCACAGAGTCAGCCGTGGTTGCACTAGGTATTTTCATCATACACATGCTGACCATGACTGTATTGGCCCTAGGGGGGATTTATGCTGTCAGCCAGGATTTCTCACTCTTTCAATTGAATTGGAATATCCCGAGTTCATCCGGTTTATTTCATGCGCTTATTTTCGGATTCGCCGCGGCCATGTTGGGAATCAGCGGTTTTGAAAGTTCCGCCAATTTTATCGAAGAACAAAAAAAAGGGGTCTTTCCTAAAACCTTGAAAAACATGTGGCTCGCGGTGGCGATTTTCAACCCTTTGATGAGCCTGCTTGCTTTGGGATTGCTTCCTCTGGCTCAAATCCAGGAGGTTCCGCCCGATCTTTTAGCGACAATGGGAAATCTCTCTTTGGGAAGCACCTTTGCCAAGATAATCAGCGTTGATGCGGTCCTGGTGCTTTCAGGCGCCGTGTTGACCAGTTATGTAGGTGTTACCGGTCTGGTTCGACGCATGACCTTGGACCGTAGCTTGCCGCAAATTCTGCTCCAGGAAAATTCATGGCGCAAGACGAATCATTGGATCATTCTTGGTTTTTTTGCACTGTGTACCTCTATATTGCTTATAACTTCCGGCAATATCACAACGCTTGCGGGCGTCTATACCTTGTCGTTTTTAAGTGTTATGGGGCTGTTCGCAATAGGGAATATGTTGCTTAAAAGAAAACGCTCTCGATTGCCACGAGACGTTCGCGCGAGCTGGATAACGGTGACCATTGCGCTCGTTGCCGTAATCATCGGATTTGTAGGCAACGTGTTGCTAGACCCTGTCAATGTAGAGATTTTTGCCGGTTATTTTTTACTGGCCATCGGGGTTATCACCACCATGTTTTTACGGGTCGAAATCCTGAAACTGGTGCTCTTCATATCTCGAGCTATCCTGGAAAAAGTAGAGACTTTCAACGAACGCGTTCATGTCTGGGTAGTGAGTAAAATAAGCGAGATCAACAGTCGTTCGGTGGTGTATTTCACCAAAGGCGACAACGAGGCAACACTGAATCAAGCGGCGCTGTATGTCTTGGAAAATGAAGAAACCAACAATCTGAAAGTTGTGCATGTGTTTGACGATGACAAGAACATTCCCCAGAATTTAGCCAATCATCTGAAAATGATCGACAAATTGTACCCTCAACTGCGTATTGACTTTTTGGCGGTCAAAGGGACTTTTGACGCATCGTTGATCGAGCAACTCTCCAAGCGACTCAACATTCCCAAAAACATGATGTTTATTGGTACGCCGGGCGACCGATTTCCTTATAGAGTTGAACAGCTGGGTGGGGTACGGGTTATTCTGGGCTGAGTTTTCCCCTGAAGGACGCAAAAGAATAGAACGTGCGGCTTGGGCTTGCCGCTATCCCTCAGACAACCCGCAGCGCCTCAACAATATTTTTCCGCGCCGCGCGGAACGCCGGCAGCACGCCGCCGACAAAACCCATGATCAGGGAAAAGAGCAGGGACTTGTAAAAGATCTCGAAGGTGAGGGTAAAGCTGAAGGCCAACTCGGAGAAGGTCTGGAAGTTAAGCGTGGAAATGGTGAACAGCTGCAGGAAGGAAGCGAAAAACAGCCCGACGCAGCCGCCGACGAGGCCGAGCAGCAGCGCCTCGAGGAGAAAGGCAACGAGGATGCTGCCCCGCTGGAAACCGAGCGCCCGCAGGGTGCCGATTTCGTTGGTGCGGTTGGCGACCGCGGCATACATGGTGATCATGGCGCCGATGATGGCGCCGAGGGAAAAGATGACCGTCAGCGAGATGCCCAGGATGCGCAGGAACTTGGCCATCATCTCCGACTGGTTGGCATAGTAGCGGGTCTCCCGGAAGGCCTCCAGGGTCAGGCGCGGATCGCTCTCGAGCCGTTCCTTCACCGCATCGAAGGTCGACGAATCGGCCAGCTTGAACAGCACCGAGGAATACACCGGCCGCCGGAACGCCTGCATCAGCTGGTCGACATCGCCCCAGATCTCCGAACTGAAGCCGCTGTTGCCGGCGTCGAAGTTACCCACTACGGTCCAGTCGCGCATACCGAACCGCAGGTGCTCGCCCACGGCGCCGCCCTTGAAGCGCTTGGCGATACTGGTCCCGGCAATGATCTCCGACGATCCGGGCCGCGGCATCCGCCCCGCCACCAGCTTCACCTGGGGACGCAGCTGCAGCGACTCCGGCTGAATGCCGCGGATAGTCACCTGGGAGGTCTTGCTGGTGCCGCGCTTCGGCAGGTTGATCAGCACCAGCAGCTCCTTGGCCAGCAGCCGCCGGCCATTGGCGCCGATCGCCACCTCCGGCTGGGTCTCGACGATCGCCGCCTGCTGCCGCTCGATGCCGCTCTGCACCTCGGATGCCGAGCCCTTCCGGATCACCTTCACATTGTCCGCCGAACCGGTGTCCACCAAGGTTTTGCGCAGTCCCTCGGCGAGCATCAGGATCGAGGCGAACACGAACACCACCAGGGCCATCCCCGATGCGGTGAGGACCGTGGTCAGGCGGCGGGTCCAGAGGTTACGCAGGCTGTAGGAAAACGGTATGGCCATGTTCTCACCCTATCCTTCGCAGCCCGTCGGCGATGCGGATGGTGACCGCCCGCCAGGTGGGGAAGATCGCGGCGACGATCCCCACCATCAGGGCGGCCCCGATGTCCATGGCGATAGTGACGGGCGCCACGTTGAAGATGGGGAAATAGTCTGAAAGCGCGGTACCGAAGGCCCTGGCCACGGGATAGGTCAGCGCGACGCCGATGGCGCAGCCGGTCATGGAGATTACCAACGATTCGCCGAACACCATCCCGGCAATATGGCAGCCGCGGAAGCCGAGGGTCTTGAACACCGCGTACTCGTTGATCCGCTCCCGGGCGGTCATGGCCATGGTATTGGCCACCACCGCCATGATGATAATGATGACCACGAAGGAAACCAGTTGGATGGCGATGATGATCGCCTCGGTCATGGAGATGAAGCCGAGCTGAAAGGCCTTTTCCGTCTCGGTCAGGGTCTCGGCCAGCGAGTTCCTGAAGGTCTTGTCGATGGCCGCGGCCACATCGGCCGCATGGGACGGGTCGGCCACCCCGACCATGTAGAACCCCACCTGGTCCGCCCGCCGGGGCACGAGCTTGCGCATGGTTTCGTTCAGGTAGTCCCAGTTGAAGAACATCTGGGTCTCGTCGGTGCCCTGCTCCTTGCCGCGGTAGATGCCGCGCAGCACGAACTCCCAGTCCCCCGGGTAGATCGTCCCCTTGAGGACGATGGTGTCGCCGATCTTCCAGCCGAACCGTTCCGCCAGCTTGCGGCCGACCACGCAGGCCTTGCGGTCGTGGACCACGGCATTGAGCTGCTCGGGCGGCAGGACGAACTCGGGATAGAGCTTCAGGTAGTTTTCGATCTCCACGGCGAAATTGGGGAAAAAGTTCTTTTCATCGATGTAGATGCCGCCGAACCAGCTGCCGTAGGAAACGGTCTTCACGCCGTCGACCTGGCGGATGCGGTCCTTGTAGGAAATGGGCAGGGGAAACACCAGGGAAATGGCGTTGCGGGTGACGAGCCGGCTGGCCGAGGAGGCATCGACCCCGGCATACCAGGCGTTGATGAACGTGCGCAGCATGCCGAACGCCAAAATGGCGATGGTTATCCCGACAATGGTGAGGGTGGTGCGGAGCCGGTGGCGAAATGAGTTTCTCCAGAGGAGCTTAAGCAGATACATCGCTCAATATACCTTTTTCCAGGTACCGTATGGTGTGGGCCTTTTCCGCCGCACGGGGATCATGGGTCACCATGATGACCGTTTTGCCGGCCTCGCGGTTGAGCCGGTCGATCAGGTTGAGGATCTCCTCGGCGGAGTAGCGGTCGAGGTCGCCGGTCGGCTCGTCGGCCACCAGGATGGTCGGGTCGGTGACCAGGGCCCGGGCAATCGCCACCCGCTGTTGCTGGCCGCCGGAAAGCTGCGACGGGTAGTGCTCCACCCGGTCGGCGAGCCCGACCACGCGCAGCGCCGTCTCCACGTGGGCCTGTCGCTCCCTGCGCGACAGGTGGGTAAGAAGCAGGGGCAGCTCGACGTTTTCAAAGGCGGTCAGCACCGGGATCAGGTTGTAGAACTGGAAGATGAAGCCCACGTGCGTCGCTCGCCAGCCTGCGAGTTCCTTTTCCGGCAGTTCGGTGATTTCCACGCCGCCGACCTGGATGCTGCCGCGGTCGGCGGTATCGATCCCGGCCAGGAGGTTCAGCAGGGTGCTCTTGCCGGAACCGGACGGCCCCATCAGGGCGAGGAATTCACCGTCGGGAATATCGAAGGTAATGTCCTCGAGCACCGGGATGACCTGGCTCCCCCGGCGGTAGGACTTGGACAGGTTCCGTATGCGGACAATGGGTGGTTTCGGCTCCGCCATTTACTGTTCCTCGATCGAAATGCGGGACCCGTCCCGCAGCTTGTCGCCGGGCCGCACCACCACCCGGTCGCCGGCCTTGACGCCGTCCTTGATTTCCACCAGGTCGCCGAGTTTCGCTCCGGGCTCCACCCGGGTCTCGATCACCCGCGTGCCTTGCGCGAGGAAGACCACCTGGTGCCCGTCCCGCTCGACGATCGCGGCGGGGTTGACCGTTGTCCGCGGCTGCTGCTCCCCGGCCGCCACCGGCCGCGACAGGAAGGCCGCCTTGGCGCTCATCTCCGGCAGGATCCGGTCGTCGAAATCGACAAACCTGATCTTCACCAGCACCGTGGCCTTGCTGCGGTCCGCGGTCGGTACGATCATGTGCACCACCCCGCGAAAACGCAGGTCGGGAAAAGCATCGAGCTGGATCTCGCACGGCTGGCCGACCTTGACCTTTTCCAGGTTGGACTCGGAAACATCCACCTCCACCTGCAGGGAGCCCATGTCGGCAATGGTAACCACCGCCGCTTTCGCATCGGCTGCCGCGCCAAGGGGGGTAACGATATCGCCGACATCGGCGTTCTTGGTCAGCACCACCGCGTCAAACGGCGCGCGGATCAGGGTGAACTCCACCGCCACCCTGGCCGCACCAAGGGCTGCCGTTGCCGCCCTGATATTGGCCTCGGCGCCGGCCACTGCGGCCCCGGCTATCCGGTAGCGTGCCTGCGCCGCATCAAAATCGGCCTGCGAGACTATCCCGTCCGCCAGCAACACCTTGAAGCGCTCGAAGGAGCGTTCGGCATCGTCCATTTCCGCCCGGGCCTGGGTCAGCGAGGTGCGGGTGCTCTCCAGGGTGGCCTCGGCCTGGGACTGGGCGGCGAGGACATCGGCATTCTCGATCCGGGCCAGCACCTCGCCCTTCTTTACCCGGCTGCCCTCCTCCACGCCGAGCCAGACGAGACGGCCGGTGGCCTTGGAGGCCACCGCGGCCTTGCGCTGGGCCACCACGTAGCCGCTGGCGTTGAGGAGGGTGAACCCCTGGGAGGGATAGCTCTGCTGAACGGTCACGGTCTCCACGCCTGCCGCGGGCCGCAGCACTCCGGTAACGTAGAGAATGATCAGCGCCAGCACCAGCAGTACGGCCGCGCCCCAGTAGAGCCTGGATCGGCGCCGGACGGGACGGGATTTGGGGGCGCTCTTGTCTATCTTCAGTTGGTTCAGGTCTTCTTGTGCCATGGGATATATGCTCCAGTCCGCCTGCCGGGAAATGCCCGGCTGCTATTAGTGTACTACCTTTGCCTCCTCATACGACACGATGTCCCGAAAAAATAGCATTAAAATCATCCACTGTGAAGCCATTAACGTTCTCAACTCGACGTAAAGACGGCCCGCCCGCCACGTTTTCCGGCCTTCCCGCACCAGTAGCACGTTTGCCGAGTTCGTATGCTTTTTATCTTGACTAAATTTTTTATAGTGATATTTTGAATTAAACGAACAAGCACTTGAATTTCCGCTTAAATACGATTATGAAATCCCTCTCGCACTATTCTCAACACCCGCTTGATGTCAGCGGCAACGGGAACCGGATGACAACGGCGGGTCGCGGCAACGTTCTTTCGAAACAATCCCGGATAGATAACGAAAAAACCGGAAAGGCAGCGGCTACAGCCTTCCGGAAGGAGCGATATGGACGAGGCAACCTGGAAACGATGCGTTGAATTTCACGGCCATTCCTGCCCGGGGCTCGCCATTGGCGTGAAGGCATGCCAGGCGGCAATAGAGCAGCTCGGGATAACCTTTTCCCCGGACGAGGAACTGGTCTGCGTCACGGAAAACGACGCCTGCGGCGTGGACGCCATCCAGTTCCTGACCGGCTGCAGCATGGGCAAGGGCAACCTGATCTTCCGCAACCGGGGCAAGATGGCCTTCAGCTTCTTCGAGCGGAGCAGCGGCAAGAAAATCCGCGTTGTCCTGAAAACGCGCGAACGCAAGGAAGGAATGGACCGGGAAACGCACCGCAGGGAAATCCTGGCGTCGCCCTGCGAAGAGTTGTTCGATTTCAAGGAACCGGCTTACGAACCGCCGGAAAAGGCGCGAAGCTTTGCCAGCTACGTTTGTGAAATTTGCGGCGAAAGCGTCGCCGAGCCCGCGATCAGGCTCCATGAAGGGCGGAAAGTCTGCCTCGACTGTTACCCGGCCTACACAAGGGGATGGTAACCGCGATGGAAGCCGCCTGCCAACGCATCGTACTGTTTTTCACGGCTCTGTTTCTCCTGTTGCCGGTTTCATCGCCGGCGTCCGCAGCGAACGGGAAACCCGCGGGGCGGAAACTGGTAGTCGAAGATTTGGTCGGCCGGAAGGTTACGGTTCCGGCCAACCCGCGCCGGATCATCGCCCTGGCCGGAGCCCTGCGCATGGTCGTGTACCTTGAGGCATTCGACCGGGTGGTAGGAGTCGAAGGACTGGAAAAGGAAAACCCGCCGCAGGTCGGCCGACCTTACGGCATGGCGATCCACCGCCAGGCGGCGACCCTCCCCGATGTGGGTGAAGGGGGCCTCAAGCCGGTAAACATCGAAAAAATCATCGCCCTGCGGCCCGACCTCATCGTCACGGCCGGCTTCGACCGTTTCCAGGCGGACAGCATGGCGCGCAAGACCGGCATCCCGGTGCTCGCCCTTTCCTACGGCGGAATCGGCATAGTGTCCGACAACCAGGCAGTGCGCTCCCTGGAACTGCTGGGCAAAATCCTCGGCAAGGAACAACGGGCCCGGAAACTGACGAAATTCATCGCCGACACCAGGAACGACCTGGCACGGCGGTCACGGGGCCGGGAAAAGCGGGGCCCGACGGTATACGTCGGCTGCATCGGCTACAAGGGCATGCACGGCATCACCAGCACCGATGCGAATTTCTACCCGCTCGATGCCATCGGCGCCGACAATATCGCCAAGGGCCTCCGCGCGGGCGGCCACCTGTTCATCGACCCGGAACAGATCCTGGTGTGGAACCCCGACGTGATCCTGGTCGATGTCGCGGGCATGCCGCTGCTCAGGAAAGACTACGCCGCACGCCCGGCTTTCTACCGGAAGCTGAAAGCGGTCCGGGAAGGCAGGGTCTTCCAGGTCATGCCCTACAACAATTACTATACGAATATCGAAACGGCGCTGGCCGATGCTTACGCCGCCGGCGCCCGGCTCTATCCGGGGCGGTTCGCCGGCATAGACCCCGACCGGAAAGCCGACGAGATCATCCGGTTTTTCACCGGGGCCCCGGTCTACGAGCCGATGAGGCGGCACTACGGCGGTTTCCGCCGACTCGAATTCACCAGGAGCGGCATCAATGTCCGTTAACGCCCCGGCCACGATGCACAACCTGAATTACCTGCGAACCATCCGCGGAAAAGTGTTCATCCTGGTGGTGCTGCTCGCGCTGCTCGTCGTCGCAAGCATTTTCGCCATCGGCACCGGCTCGTATGCGATCGACGCCGCGACCATCGTCCGCAGCCTCTTCGGCCTGGAAGTCCCGGACACCATCGACTGGCTCGTCTGGAACCTGCGCCTGCCGCGCACCCTGGGCGCCATCGTTGCCGGGGCCGGGCTCGGCCTGTCCGGCACGGTCCTGCAGACCCTGCTGAGAAACCCGCTGGCATCGCCGTTCACCCTCGGGATCTCCCAGGGCGCGGCCTTCGGCGCCACCTTCGCCATCATCGTACTCGGCGCCGGGCAGAGCCACATGGCGGGCAACGACGGGGTCACCTTCTTTTCCCACACCCCGATCATGCTGTCCGCCTTTGCCGGATCACTCATTACCATAACCTTCATCCTCATCCTGTCGGGGCTCCGGGAAGTGACCACCGAATCGATGATCCTGGCCGGCGTGGCCCTGAGCGCCTTTTTCAGCGCCTGCACCATGCTGCTGCAGTATTTTGCCGACGACGTGCAGGTGGCCGCCACCGTTTTCTGGACCTTCGGCGATCTCGGCAAGGCGGGATGGAAGGAAGTGCTGCTCATGGCGACCATGCTGGCGCCGGCGCTGGCCTATTTCGCCCGGCACGCCTGGAGCTGCAACGCCCTGCAGTGGGGAGACGAAACCGCCCGCAGCCTCGGTGTCGGGGTCAAAGGCCTGCGCATCACCGGCATGCTGCTCGCCGGCCTGACGGTTGCGGTCACCACCGCGTTTCTCGGTATCATCGGTTTCATCGGCCTGCTCGCCCCCCATTGCATGCGGCTGGTGATCGGCCACGACCACCGCTTCCTGCTTCCCGCGTCGCTCCTGGCGGGAAGCCTGTTGCTGCTCTGCTCGGACATCCTGTCGCGCATCGTCATCGCGCCGGTGGTGATCCCGGTCGGCATCGTCACCTCGTTTGCCGGCGTTCCGCTCTTTCTCTACCTGCTCATCAGGAGGAAACGACCATGATCGAAATAAACGGCATCAATTTTTCCTACGGAACCGTGGACGCGCTGCGCGACATTTCCTTCAGCGTTCGTCCGGGACGGGTCGTATCGGTCCTCGGCGTCAACGGGTCGGGCAAGAGCACCCTGCTCAAGACCATCAACGGCATCCTCCTCCCGCAGCGGGGCACGATTCACATCGACGGCCGGAAAACGGCCGCCATGTCCCGGGATGATATCGCCCGCACCATCGGCTACATGCCGCAAAAATCACAGGGCGTTCCCTGCAGCGTCTTCGAGGCCGTGCTGCTGGGTCGCAAGCCCCATGTCACCTGGAACCTGTCCCGTCATGACACGGCAAAGACCCAGGAAACCATCGAGCTCATGGGCCTGGAAAACTACGCCGACCGCTGCACCACCGAACTGAGCGGCGGCGAGCTGCAACGGGTGATCATTGCCCGGGCACTGGCCCAGGAGCCGCGGGTGCTGCTGCTCGACGAGCCGGTAAATCACCTGGACATGGGCAGCCAGATGGCGGTCATGGCGCTGATCAGGGAGATCACCCGGAAACTCGGCATCACCACCGTCGTAGTGCTGCACGACCTCAATATCGCGCTGCGTTTTTGCGACGATTTCATCCTGATGAAGGAAGGAAAACTTTTCAGAACGGGCGAGCGGGCCGCCCTGACATCACCGATTATCAGCGAAGCATACGGACTGCCCGTTGTCCTGAGCGACGTCCAGGGCGTTCCGGTAGTGGTGCCGTGCCTCGACCACGAATACAGCCCGGGGTTTCCGGGAGAACCGAGGCAGAAACCTGTCGTTCCTCAAGTTCGCCGCCCACATGTTCCGTGTCCGGCCGCTCCTTCGCCACTCCCCGGCCAGATGAGACGGCCGATCCTGGATGCATCTACCTAGTGCTCCTCAGCTTAGCCCGTGCCCCGGGCTTGCGTCACCGCGCCTTGCCAGAAACCAGAATTCCTTGCAATTTGTGCATTACCTCCCCCAGCCCCTCCTAAAATTGGAGGGAGCCTTTCTATCTTCCCCCTCTTTGATAAGGAGGGGGCCAGGGGGTGGTTAATAATCTGAAATTTCTCGGAAGGTCAATGGCTGATGCCCGTCGGCCAACCAGCCTCCAGCACCTCGCACGGAACGATCCCGATTCCCCTTATCCCCTTCTTGCTTTTAAATTCATTACGCATATAATTTTAATATTCGTATTCACTAAGTAGCACGAATTTTATAATTGTACTATTTTTTATCTTGACTAAAATTTCTTTAGTGTTATTTTGGTCGTGCAAAAAAATTTGCCAAGAACTTTGCGGAGAAGGAATGTACCGTTGCCCATCCATGCCGGATGCCCTGCGAAGGCATGCCCGCTTCAAAACAGACGACAACGGGAAAGAAGCGGCTTTCGGCACATACATTCTCCTTTCTCTTGTGTTTCACCTGGTGATTATCGGAGTGGTCTATCTTGTGGCGAATACGTTCCGACAGGTCACGCATGATATTTCCGTAATCGAGATCGATCTGTCCCACATCGAAGCAACGGAACGACAGAAAGCATCACCCATGGCCAAACCGGTTCCCCGCAAAAAAACCAGTCCCGCATCAGGCGCAATCGTTTCGAAACAAAGCGCACCTGCTGTTTCGCACCAGGTTGGTAAAAAGGATTCCGGTACTGCCGCCGCGGGACAGGCGACCGCGAAAATCCGTACCGCCGCGGAAAATCAGACAATCGGCCGTTCCCCTTCCGGGGTCAATTCAGAACGATCTGACGTCGGTTCGGCTGCAACGGCTGCCTCGACACAGACCGGCGGCAGGAACGCGGCTACCCGAACAGGAACGGGCAAAAGCGAAAAACTGATTTTGGCCGACTACGCCGCCATCGTCCGGGCAGCCATAGAACGTCACAAGGAATATCCGCGTGCGGCAAGAAGAATAGGCATCCGCGGTTCGGTCATCGTTTCGTTCTCGCTGGACCGTCACGGCAACCTGCGCACCGTATCGCTTGCCAGGTCATCGGGATACAGCATGCTCGACGATGCCGGAATACGGGCGGTGCGCAACGCCGGGCGTTTTCCGCCACCGCCACGTGAAATCATGAATGGTGAAGAGATCTCCTTCAGCCTTCCCATTACCTTCACCCTGTCATAAGGCCGACAACTCCTCGGCATGAGTTTTTTTCAGGTGAATTCACGGGTCATCTTCGTGAACACCATGTTCTTTAATAGGCATCAAAAGGAGGAAGCAATGAAGAAGTACCTGTTACTGTGCGGACTGTTGTTCGCTCTCCCAGCATATGCCGAGAACCAGGAAACCCGTCTCGATGAAATCCTGGTCACCGCCACCAGGACGGAAAAGAGCGTCGAGGACGCCCCCGGATCGGTCAGCGTTGTAACCGCGGCGGAAATGAAAAAGCGTAACATCCAGTCACTGGATGAAGCGCTCAATCTGCTGCCGGGCGTCTTCGACAATCGCATCAAGGGGTTGATGGGGACGACCTCCAGAGTCAGCTTTCGCGGGCTTTCGGGCGCCGCGCGCAGCCTGATGCTCCTGGACGGCATGCCGCTGAACGACGCCTACTCCGCCAGCCAGCCGTGGGCCGGTCTTTACAACCAGAACTTTTCACAGATCGAAGTAGTGCGGGGCCCGTCATCGAGCCTCTATGGCGGCAACGCCATGGGTGGTGTCATCAACCTCATGAGCCGCATGCCGGAAAAGAGAGAGTTTTCCCTTTCCAGCGGCTACGGTGACCGATTGGAGAGCGACACCGGCATGGGCAATCTCTGGAGCACCTATGCCTCCTACGGTGACAAAATCGGCAAGTTTCGACTCTATACCGCGTTCGGCTACCGCGCCACCAGGGGCTACCCTACCGGACTGGTACTGGGGAGCAGCGCACCGACAGCCGAATCAGGCATTTTCGGCGCAACGCCGACCACGGACAACAAGGGAAAAACGAAATATCTCGTCGGCGACACCGGCGACAACGGCTGGTGGGATTATTCCGCGGCAATCCGGGCGCAGTACGACCTGTCGGACACCGCCAACATCAGGTTTTCCTGGCTGCGAACCGTCTACAGGTACGGCTATGAAAATCCCCACTCGTATCTGAGAAATTCCGCGGGATTCCCCGTGTATACCTATAATAACGATGCCGGCAAGGCTGTCGTCAAAGAAAGCAGCTTCGTGAACGGCAGAGGCAGCGAGATCATGGATATCTACACCATTCACGCGGAAGCACTGCTCGGCACGGTGAAAACCAAATTCCTGTTCGGCATAAACGACCAGGGCGATAACTGGTACACCACCCCCTCGTCGGCAACGCTCGCCGGTGGCAAAGGAACCATGAGCACCTCGCCGAGCAGAACCTACTACACCGATCTCCAGGCGTCCCTGCCCATCATGGAAAAGCATGTCCTGACCGGTGGTTTCACGTTCCGCTACGACACTGCCGACAGCAACAATCTTCCGGTGAGCGACTTCAAGGATCCTGATTCGGTTTCCGGCGCCAGCAGCCAATGGGGCGGCGGAACGACACAGACCTACTCCCTGTACTTGCAGGGAGAAATCGCACTCATGGACAATCTGACTCTCTATGCCGGCCTCCGCGACGACTTCTGGGTTTCGAACGACGGCTACGCGGGTTTCACCGGAACAGGCGCCACGTCGGAAACATACCCGGAAAAAACGAAAAACTCGCTGAACCCCAAGGGCGCCGTTGTCTGGAAACCCCTTGACGGCACCACGCTGAGAGTCTCGGGCGGCAAGGCTTTCCGCGCGCCGCCGCTCAGCCAGTTGTACAAGACCTGGGTTTCCTCGAGCACCATGACCGTGTACAACTCCAATCCCGACCTGGACCCCGAAACCGTGCTTTCCTGGGATATCGGCGCTGAACAGACCCTGTGGACCGGCGCGAAAATCAAGGCAACCTTTTTCGAAAACTACCTGAGCGACATGATCTACAATGTCACCGTAGCCGGAACCACCACAATCGGGGAGAAGGCATACAAGAACAAGAAATACACCAACGTGGGCGGCGCGGAAACCAGGGGCGTCGAGCTGGAAATTGAGCAAAGGATCAGCAAGCATCTGCGCCTGTTTGCCGGCTATACCTACACTGATTCGGAAATCACCGAGTATGACCCCGATCCCACATTGGTTGGGAAACAGCTGACCCAGGTGCCCCGCAACATGTTTTCCGTGGGAGCTGACGCATCCTACGGTCCTGCGTCGCTCTTTGTCTCCGGCAGGTACGTCGGCAAGCGCCACACCCAGGACGACAACAGCGATATCGTCAACAATGTTTACGGCTCCTACGACCCCTATTTTGTCGTGGATATGAAAGCATCGTACGCGATTACCGACTGGGCAACGGTATCCCTCAGCATCAACAACCTGCTGGACCGCGAATACTATACCTACTATGTGGCGCCCGGCCGTTCCTGGTTCGCCAACCTCGACCTGAAATTCTGACCATGAGAAATTCCCTTGTCATCGCATGTCTCCTCTGGGTGCTGCTGCCGACGCTCGAAGCGCCGGCGGCAGCCCTCGTCTTCCGGGACAAGACCGGCGCCGACGTTACCGTGCAGGTCCCGGTCAGGCGTGCGGTCCTCTACGAGACCTACGAACTGCTGCCGGTGACCGGGGCATGGGACCGGGTCGTCGGCATCAGCCGCTTTGCCCTGGAAAATGACCTGATGCGGGCCGTAAAGCCCGACCTCGCGCGAACCATGCACATTACCGGAAGCGCCATGGACGTGAACGCCGAGATGTTGTTCCGGCTCCGGCCGGATGTGATCATCACCTGGAGCAGCAATCCGAAGGCGGTCCGTTTCCTGCGGCAACGGGGGCTTCCCGTCATTGCCGTCTACCCGGAAAGCATTGCGGAACTCTACGATGTCATGCGGCTCCAGGGGAAATTGTTCGGCGAAGAACGCCGCGTGGAAACGGCCATCAACGAAATGAAGCGAGTCTTTGCCATGATCCGCTCCCGCACCGCCGCAATCCCCCCCGCCGGCCGCAAACGGGCGCTCTGGGTCGGCAGCAAGCCGACCACGGCTGCCGGCAGCACCGGGGTCACCAACGACCTGTTCCGGATCATCAATCTGGAAAACGCGGCCCGGTCGATCACCGGGCGCAGCGCCGACGTACCTTTGGAGCGGATCGCAGCCTGGAACCCGGACCTGGTGTTCATCTGGGGAAATGCCCGCTACAATGCGGCCGACCTCCTCGGCAACCCCCAGTGGCGACACATCCGCGCAATAAAAAACCGCGCCGTATGCAAGGCTCCCAAATGGTCAACCTGGTCCCCGCGGCTCGCCGCGGTTGCGCTCTGGATGGCTTCCAAGGCATACCCCGAACGTTTCCGCGACATCGACATCGACAAGACCATCGACCGGTTTTTCAGAAAAGTTTACGGCATTCCCTATGCCAAGGTGACACGGATTGCGAACTAAGACCGTCCTCATCATCGCGGCGCCGTTCCTGGCCGCCCTCTTTTCCCTGTTCATCGGAGCCTACGGGATCGAACCGCTCCAGGTACTGTCAACCTTGCGAGACGGCCTTGCCGGGATCGATTCGCCGGATGTAGCCGTCATCCTCGACATCCGCCTTCCCCGCATCGTGCTGGCCGGACTGGCGGGCACGGCATTGGCAACCTCGGGCGTGACCCTGCAGGCGGTGCTGCGCAACCCTCTGGTTGACCCATTCATTCTCGGCATTTCCTCCGGGGCGGCCTTCGGCTGCGCCGTCACCATCGCCTTCGCGCCGTTCATTCCCCTGCAAGCCGCGGCCTTCCTCGGCGGCGGACTGGCGGTCATGGTCGCCTGTCTCATCGCCAGCACCGGGGAGGACGGCATGTCGCGCCTCTCGCTGGTACTGTCGGGGGTAATCGTATCGGCCTTCTTCAGCGCCATGGTTTCCCTGATCAAGTTCTTCGTGGAGCCCATGAAGCTGCAGAGCATCGTCTTCTGGCTCATGGGAAGCTTCTCCATGGCCGAATGGTCCCAATCACACTCCGCCGGCATCGGCATCCTGCTCGGCTGTCTGCCGGTACTGCTGCTGCGCTGGCGGCTGAACATCATCAGCATGGGCGACGAAGAAGCCCAGGCAATGGGGATCAACGTCTCACGCAAGCGGGTCGTCTTCATCGCCGCCGCCACCCTGGCGGCCACCAGCGCGGTGGCGGTTAGCGGCATTATCGGCTGGGTCGGCCTGATGGTGCCTCACCTGGTGCGCATGGTGGCCGGCCCCGACCACCGCAGGCTGATCCCGCTCACCATGGCGGGCGGCGCCACCTTCATGATCCTGGCCGACACGGCAGCCCGCAACCTGACCGAATTCGACATTCCGGTAGGCATCATCACCGCAGTGGCCGGCGCTCCGTTTTTCGTCTACCTCATGAAGCGCAACGGAAAGGAGTGCTGGGGACGATGATACGGATCGAAGATCTGAGTTTCCGTCACCACCACGCCCCGCGTGCGGTGGTGCACGACGTTTCCTTTTCCGTGGCCAACGGAAACATCGCGGTGCTGCTGGGGCCCAACGGTTCCGGCAAGACCACCCTGTTCAAGTGCCTTGCCGGCCTGTGGAAGCCGGCCGGAGGCAGGGTCCTCCTCAACGGCACCGATATCGCCGACCTCTCTTTCCGGGAGCGGGCATTGCTGCTGGCCCTGGTACCTCAGGACCATACACCGCCCTTCCCGTATACGGCGCTGGAAGCGGTGATCATGGGTCGCGCGCCCCATGTCGGGCTCTACGCCTCCCCTTCCGCCGAAGACGAAAACAAGGCTCTGGCCGCACTGGAGACCGTCGGCATCGCGCACCTGGCCGACCGGGCCTACACCCGCATCAGCGGCGGAGAGCGGCAATTGACCCTGATCGCCCGCGCCCTGGCCCAGGAAGCGCCGATCCTGCTGCTGGACGAACCGACCTCCCACCTGGATTTCCGCAACCAGCACGCGGTGCTCTCCCTGGTGCGCCGGGTGGCCGAGGACAAGGGTCTGACCGTCTTCATGACCCTGCACGACCCGAACCTGGCCGCCCATTTCGCCCATCAGGTGCTGCTGCTGAAGGAGGGTTGCATCATCGCCGACGGCACCCCGGACCGGGTCCTGACCGCACGGCACCTGGAGCATCTCTACGGCGTCGCTATCGGCATCATGACCGATGCAAAGCGGCGGCTGGTCTATCCGAGGTCCGCATGATCGAGACACGGGAACTGCGCAAGAGCTATGGGACGGTGGCGGCTGTGGACGGTTCTCCATGACCCCGCTGCTGGTTATGGCGGGCTATACGCTGCTGTTCCTGGTAATCGGGACACGGCTGATCAGGAAGTACAGCGAGTAAATCCCCCTGAATCCCCCTTTCGCAAAGGGGGACTTATTATCACCACGGAGCCTCACCATGAAACTGTTCACCATTATGTGGTCTCACTACGTCCCGCGGCTCAAGGCCGTCTGCACCGCCGCGGGAGTAGAGCTCACCGCCTATTCCACCAAGCAGATCAACCTCCGTCCCGAGCTTCTCGATACGGTCGGCGAGGCCATGAAGACGGCCGACCTGGTCCTGCTCTACCGGACCAGCGACCCGTTCTGGGATGAACTGGAGCCGCAGATCCGCGAGATCGGAACAAGCCGCTCGGTGCTCGTAACCGGCAGCGATCCCAACCTCTGGAGTCTTTCCACGGTCCCGCCGGAGATCTCCGCGACCGTGTATTCCTACCTGCTCTTCAACGGAGGGGAGAACCTGGAGAATCTGCTCCGCTACCTGCGCGCCGTCCTGTGCGGCGAGAAAATCGAATACCGGCCACCGACGCCGGTGGCCTGGGAAGGCATTCACCACCCCCTGCTGGACGGCGTCTTCAGCGACACCGGCGAATACCGGGATGTCTACCGGGCCGTCCTGGGAGAACCGCGAACCGGTTGGGTCGGGCTGCTCTATTCCCGCTCCAACTGGGTGAATGACAACCTGGAGGTGGAGCGGTCATTGGTCGAGGAACTGGAAAAGCTCGGCTTCGGCGTTATCCCGGCATTCTATTACTCGCTCAAGGACGCGAACTTGGGAAACATGAGCGGTGCGGAAGTCATTGAGAAGTATTTCATCCGCGACGAAAAGCCGCTGGTGCAGGGTATCATCAAGCTCTCGCCCTTCTTTCTCGCCAGCGGCGGCAGAGGAACCGGCGAGCAGGACGCCCCGACCGGCGCGGAGCTGATGAAGCGCCTCAACATCCCCCTGTTCTGCCCGCTCATCTCCCATTACAAGGATGCCGAGCAATGGCTGGCCGACCCGGAAGGGCTGGGACGCCAGGTGGGGTGGAGCATCGCCATGCCCGAATTCGAAGGGGTCATCGAACCGATGGTCATCGGCGCATCGCAGGGCGCGGCCAACCCGGAAGACGAACGCTACGAGCCGCTCCCCGAGCGCATTGCCCGTTTCGCCGCCCGGGTCGGCGCCTGGCTGCGCCTCCGGACAAAACCGGTGGCGGAGCGGAAGGTGGCCTTTATTCTCCACAACAATCCCTGCGTGTCGGTGGAAGCGAGCGTGGGCGGCGGTGCGCACCTGGACACCCTGGAAAGCGTGGTCCGCATCATGCGTGCCCTGCGCAAAGCAGGCTACGCGGTCGAGCCACCCGCGGACGGCACGGCCCTGATCGACGAAATCATGAACCGCAAGGCGGTTTCGGAATTCCGCTGGACCACCGTGGAAGAAATCGTTGCCAAGGGAGGCGACCTGGACCGTCTGGAGATCGAGCGTTACCTCCCCTGGTTCGAGGAATTGCCGGAAGCGACCCGGAACCGCATGATCGAGGCATGGGGCAATCCGCCCGGCGAGGCACAGGAAGGCATCCCGGCAGCCATGGTTTTCGAGGGAAAAATCCTGGTAACCGGCCTGCGTTTCGGCAATGCCGTGGTCTGTGCACAGCCCAAGCGTGGCTGTGCCGGGTCCCGCTGCGACGGCGAGGTCTGCAAAATCCTCCACGACCCTGACGTGCCGCCACCCCACCAGTACGTGGCCACCTACAAGTGGCTGGCACGGGAATTCGAGGCCGACGTGCTGATCCACGTGGGCACCCACGGTAACCTGGAATTCCTGCCGGGCAAGGCAACCGGCCTCTCCTCGGGCTGCTTCCCGGATATCGGCATCGACACCATGCCCCACCTCTACATCTATAACGCCGACAACCCGCCGGAAGGAACCATCGCCAAGCGCCGCGCCAACGCGGTGCTGGTGGACCACCTGCAGACCGTGATGGCGCCGGGCCAGCTCTACGGCGACCTGGACGCCCTGGAGCGACTGCTGGAAGAATACCGCCGTTTTCGGGGTGTGGAGCCGGCACGGGCGCACACCGTTTCCCACCTGATAGCCGATGCGGTCAAGGGACTGGCCCTGGTCGAAGACGCAATCACCCATGACAACATTGATGAGAAAGTGATCGAGATACACAATGCCCTGGCCCTGCTGAAGGGCACCCGAATCCCCAAGGGGATGCACGTCTTCGGCGACCGGCCGGAAGGCGAAGGCCTGGCCGAATTCGTCTACGCGATTGTCCGCTACGAGAACGGCCCGGAATCGCTGCGAGGTCTCGTTGCACACTCCCTGGAACAGGGCGAGGGAGAAGACGAGGTTTCGTTCCGGGAACGCGTGGATGCAACCGCGCGCCTCATCTGCAGGGACTACCTGGAGCGCGGTATCCCCCTGCGTGAAGGGTTTCGGGCGGCATGCAGCGTGAGTCCGGAGCGGGACACCACCCGCCAGCTGGAACTTTTTATTGATAACGTCCGGGACCGGATACGCGCCACGGACGAGATCGGCGCTCTGCTCAACGGCTTCAAGGCCGGCTATGTCGAACCGGGACCGTCCGGGCTCGTCACCCGCGGGCACCCCGAGATCCTTCCCACCGGCCGTAACTTCTACTCGCTGGATCCGCTGAAAATCCCCTCGCACGCCGCCTGGGCAACGGGAAGGATGCTGGCGGAAAAGACCTTGGAGAAATACCTGGCAGACGAAGGAACCTGGCCGGAAAACATCGCCTTTCACTGGCAGTGTACCGACATCATGTGGTCCGAAGGCGAAGGCTTGGCGCAGATGCTTTACCTGTTGGGAGTACGGCCCTTGTGGCAATCCAACGGCCGGGTGCGGAGCTTCGAAGTAATCTCCCTGGAAGAGCTGAACAGGCCGCGCATCGACGTCACGGTGCGTGTATCGGGCATCACCCGTGACAACTTCCCCACCGCCATCGACCTGCTGGATGAGGCGGTTCAGGCCGTGGCAAACCTTCCCGAACCGCCGGAAATGAATTTCGTGCGCAAACACACCATCGATAAGCTCGCCGGAGGCAACCCTGAAGACGAACAGGCCCGACGGGCCGCTACTTACCGTATTTTCGCCTCCATGCCCGGTACCTATCAGGCGGGCACCCAGCTGGCGGTCTACGCCTCTGCCTGGAAAACGGAGCAGGACCTGGCGGACGTATTCCTCTACTGGAACGGTTACGCCTACGGCAAGGGAGTATTCGGCGACAAGGCCCACGGTAGCCTGAAGGAAAGCTTGAAATCGGTCAAACTGACCTTCAACAAAACCGTGACCGACGAATACGACCTGACCGGGTGCTGCTGCTACTTCGGGACCCATGGCGGGATGATCAACGCCGCCAGGGTGGTTTCCGGCAACGAGATCCGGAACTATTACGGTGATACCCGCGAGCAGGGAGAGGTGAGCGTGCGAACCCTGGAAGAGGAGGTTCGGCGGGTGGCGCGGGGGAAAATACTCAACCCCGCCTGGATCGAGGGCATGAAGGAGCACGGCTACAAAGGCGCCGGCGAGATCAGCAAACGGGTGGGACGCCTCTATGGCTGGCAGGCCACGGCCCAGGCGGTAGACGGCGCCGTGTTCGACGACATTGCCCGCACCTTCCTTATGGACCGGGAAAACCGGGAATTCTTCGAGGAACATAACCCCTGGGCACTGGAGGAGATGGGGAGAAGGCTCCTGGAAGCGGCGCAACGGGACCTCTGGCAGCCCGCCGAAGACGTCAGGGACGAACTGATGAATCGCTACCTGGAAATCGAAGGGTGGATAGAGGAACGCATGGACGACGTGTGGGGCGAGTTCCAGGGGGGAAGCATCGATATCTTCACGGCAGGCGATGTCCCTGCATGGCGGCAGAAGATGGAGAGCATCGGGTGAAACCACCCCCGACCTGATGGTCACCCCCTCCTGAACCAGGAGGGGGATACAAAAAATATTTTTCCACTTCCTGGTCAAAGAAAACCCGTCACTTCTCACATTACTCATTCCTTGTCCAGGAGGGTTCTCACCTACGCTACTCTCTCCCTCTCCTGGATCAGGAGGGGCTGTGGGGTGGGGCAAACAGGAGGCACTGACAGCATGATTTTTCCTTTTACCGCAATCGTAGGGCAGGAGGAACTGAAGACCGCCCTGATACTGAACGTAATTGACCCCGGCATCGGCGGCCTGCTGGTAATGGGTGAAAAGGGGACTGCCAAGAGCACCGCGGTGCGAGCCCTGGCCGAGCTCCTGCCGGAACTGGAAACGGTACGCGAATGCCGCTTCCAGTGTGATCCCGACGGAAACCTCTGCACCGACTGCCGGGAGCGGCTGACGGCAGCCACCCTGCCCCGCGACCGGAAAAAGATGCGGGTGGTGGAGCTCCCCCTCGGCATTACCGAGGACCGGCTGGTGGGGACCCTCGACATCGAGCACGCTCTCCGACATGGCGAAAAACGCTTCGACGCAGGACTGCTGGGCGACGCCAACCGCAACTTCCTGTACGTGGACGAGGTAAACCTGCTGGAGGACCACATCATCGACCTCTTGCTGGATTCCGCCGCCATGGGGGTCAACACCGTGGAGCGCGAAGGAATATCCTTCAGCCACCCGGCCCGCTTCATCCTGGTGGGCACCATGAACCCGGAAGAGGGTGACCTGCGTCCCCAGCTGCTGGACCGCTTCGGTCTCTGCGTCCAGGTAACCGGGCTGCACGACCGGGAACAGCGGATGGACATCCTGCGGCGCAAGGCGGCATTCGACGACGACCCGGCCGGATTCGGGGAGCAGTGGCAATCCCGCCAGGCGGAACTCGCCGGGCAGATCGAACAGGCCCGGAAACGGCTCCCCGCCATACCGCTTGACGACGAGATCCTCGAACGGATCGTCTCGGTGACCGCTGCCCTGCGTCTGGACGGTCACCGGGCCGACATCGTGATCATGAAGACGGCACGCGCCCTGGCTGCCTTCCGGGAACTGGAGGCCATCGGCAATCCGGAGATTCGTGACGCCGCCCTGCTCGCCCTGATCCACCGGCAGAAGCGCCTCCCCTTTGAGGAAATCGGGGGCGAACAGGGAATGCTGCACACGGTTTTGGAGGAAAATCTGCCATGTTCCTGAATGATTTCGTCGGCCAGGATGAAGCACGGCTCGGTCTTCTGCTGAACGCGGTTGATTCGCGCTGCGGCGGGCTGCTGCTGGCGGGCGGCAGGGGATGCGGCAAATCCACCCTGGCGCGCCTGTTCCGCCGCATCATCCCGGAGCAAACCCCTTTTGTGGAGCTGCCGCTGAACACCACCGAAGACTCTCTGCTGGGGGGAATCGACCTGGAGCAAACCCTCGCGAACGGCTGCCGCATGCTCCGGCCCGGCATCTTGTCCCGAGCACACGGCGGCGCGGTATTCGTCGACGATATCAACCTCCTGTCCCCGGAATTGACATCCCTGCTGATGGAAACCCAGGGCCGCGGGGAGGAACTTATCGAGCGGGAAGGACTCTCAAAACGACGGGAGTGCCGTTTTACGATCATCGCCACCATGAACCCGGAAGAGGGCGACCTTTCGCCGCACCTGGCGGACCGTTTCGGCCTCTGCGCACTCATGGAGGACCTGGCCGAACCGGATGAACGCCTGGCGGTGCTACGAACCGCCCTGAAGGACACCGATGCCGACAAGAACCACGAGGACCCGGCCATCGAACGCGTTATCGCGGCGCGACGGCTGCTGGCTTCGGTCAGGTTCTCCCCTGGAGCGGTGGACCGCATCGCCGAAATCGCCGAACAATCCGCCGCGCAGGGACACCGGGCCGAGCTGTTCCACCACTATGCCGCCCGCGCCTGCGCCGCCCTGGATGGAAGATCACAGGTTGAAACGGGCGACGTGGATCGGACCGCCGGCTTGGCATACGCCCATCGGCAGCTGCATGCCAATGAGGAAGAGCAGTCATCATCCAAGGCCGACCAGCCTAACAACAATGAACAGAGTACAGAGGGGGACGAGAATCGCAATCGGCAGGAATCTCACCACGCCGAAACGACCCAAGGATCGCACGACGAAGGAGAGCGGGAATCCGATTCTTCAAGCCGGGAATCATCGGGGCGCGAGGAAATACAACCGACGGGACAGCCATTTGCGGTCAAGCGGATCGCCTTCCGCAAGGACCGGGTGAAGCGGAAGACATCGGGACGACGCACTACGACCCGCAGCGAGGGCCGCGGGGGGCGGTATATCAAGAGCAGTCTGCATGCCATCGATCGTGATGTGGCTGTTGATGCCACCCTGCGGGCCTGCGCCCCGTTCCAGCGGGCGCGGGGAATGACGGACCGCCTGATTATCGAACAGGACGACCTGCGCTTCAAACAGCGGGAACGGAAGACCGGCCACCTGGTGCTGTTCGTGGTCGACGGCTCCGGCTCCATGGGCGCCAAGCAGCGAATGTCAGCCGTGAAAGGCGCGGTCCAGTCTCTCCTGCTGGACTGTTACCACAAGCGGGACAAAGTGGCCATGATCGTCTTCCGCAAGGACCGGGCCGAGTTGGTGCTGCCGCCCACCGCCAGCGTGGAACTGGCTTCGAAACGGCTGGCCCTGCTGCCGGTGGGTGGCAAAACACCACTTGCGGCAGGGCTGCTGGAAGCACGCCGGCTGACGCAACGGACCCTCAGGAACCGTCCGGACAGCCGGATACTGGTGGTCCTGCTCACCGACGGCAGAGGCAATCACACTCTCACCGGCAAACCGCCCCTGGAAGAAAGCCTGCGGATGGCGCGGTTGCTGGGTGAGGAGTCGCTCTGCGACTACATCGTCGTGGACACGGAAAACAAGGGGAACCTGATCCGGACCGACATGGCGCTGAAACTGGCGAAAATGCTCGGGGCTCGGTACTTCAACTTCGAAACGCTCCATTCAGAACAACTCTTCAGTCTTGCACGGACCTGATCCGGATACCATGCCCATTGTACGATCCGAAACCTGTTCCTATCGCCCGATTTATACTAATGATTTACATTTCGTTATATATCATGCTATAAAACGCTAGTCGTTACACAGGTCTCCGACCCCTTGCACCTACAGCACAAGCCATGGTGTACGGGCTATGGGTGACGCCGGAAACAGCGTCGCCTCCCATGTTTGGAAAGGAGCGCATGCACCGCCGGAAGAGGTCAAAGGGCTGTTGCGCCGTTGGCCTTTTTTCTTTTTCCCGCTCCCGTCAGCCTCGTTCGGTCGCCTGCAACTCCTGCCTTTTCAATACCTTAACGGAACTGTATACGTCACACGCTGGTTGCGACAATGACGATATCCTTCGGGACAACCCGGTACGCCACGCAACGCCATAACGGAGAATGAATGCGGGCCACCCGGCATCAACCGTATTGATATGGAGGACGGCACATGCAATGCCCCATATGTGAAAACTCTTGCGACATCCCTGAACACGGAACCGGAATCTGCGGGATGTATACCAACGACGGCGGCATCCAGGTCGAAAAATATCCCGACTGCTACCTGGTGGCAGTCCCGTCCGAAGTGGAATCCATGCCGATGCTGCACTATCATCCGGGAGGGAAGTTCCTGCAGATCTGCACCATCGGTTGCAACTTCCGGTGCGGCGGCTGCGTATCGTGGATACTCACGGAATGCGTGGATTCCATAGAGAGCGCGCTTCACGAAATGAAACCGGAAGAAGTTGTCGCCCGGGCCCTGAGTGAAGGATGCCGGGGGATCATGTTCTGCTTCAACGAACCGGCGGTTTCCTTCTTTACCTTCAAAAAGATAGCCTCGCTGGCGAGGGAGAGGAACCTGCTGGTCGGATGCGCGACGAACGGCTACTTTACCGGGGAAGCATTCAGGGAGCTCCTGGAACACATCAACTTCATCAATATCGGGGTAAAGGGCTGCACGGACGAAACCTACGCCCAGCTCGGCGCGGCATCCGCGTTACCGGTATTCAGAAACCTGAAGCTTGCGGTTGACAGCGGCGTGTTTACCGAAGTGGCGGCCGTGTATATCAAGGGACGGGAGAGCGAGGTCCTGGAAACGGCGAAGCGGGTTGCCTCCATTTCAAGGGACATCCCGTTTCAGATTATGCGTTTTATGCCCCTGGCCGGTGCCGACATCTCCCTTGAACCGACCATACGGGAAGCCGAGATTCTGTGCGCGGAAATCAAGGGGCTGCTCAATTATGTTTATCTTTTCAATTCTCCGGGTACGCCGTATCTGCATACCTGGTGCCCTGAATGCGGCGAACTGCTGGTGCGCAGGGGATTCAACGGACCCATGTGCGCCCATGTGGCGGATTACAGGGATAACGGCGCCTGCGAATGCGGCTTCAGGCCTCCTTTTGCCGGGACCTTCGAAAAAGCGGTCCCTGCTCAGGTCCTTGGTTTCCATGGGGGATACAAGGTTATCCTTACCCTTGAATCAATCCAGACGGTTCTCGCTTTTCTCGGGGAAAGGGATCCCCGTGTCATCGCGACCGTCCTGCAGCAGATACTGGCAACGGATTTCATCAAAGGATTGTACCAGAGGACCAAGCAGATTGACGGCTATCTGGAAACCATTGATCATTATGCAAGGCTGGCGGGCAGGATCCGTGAAGCGCGTGACCTGAGGGAATTTGTCGAACATTATGTGTCGATCATCAGAAACGGTACCAGGAATGCGGACAGACCGTCGGTGTACTTCGCCCTGGGACATCCACTCGTAGCGGTATTCGGGGACAAGTTCGAGTGCAATCTGGTGGAGATAGCGGGCGGCCGTTGCGTCAACAGGGATCTGGAGCGCGACGACACGCCGGGCATGACCGTAACGGAAGAGACCCTGAAAAAGCTCAATCCCGATATCATCCTGATAACCGGGGCCATGGATTATCCGGCAGACGATCTGTACGACTTCTGTATGGAAAAAGGTCTGCATATCAATGCCGTCAGAGACAGGAGGATATTCAACCTGTACCCGTACAATACCGCGGGCAGGCCGGACTGGATCCTCGGCCTGATGCACATGGCCAACATCATCCATCCCGAACTATTCAATTTCCCCATGGACGCCCTTGCCGATGGATTCTACGAAAGTTTTCTCGGCGTAAAACGCCATTCGGCGCGGCGGGGCAGGTCTATCGCACATCCGGAGGTTTTGAAAAAGGAGGCTCTTTAAACCCGAATCTTGCCATAACCCGCCGACACCAAGGGAAATACTCCCGTTACATCAGCTAGTGTCCCGTGCGGTTAGTTCGCCGCATGAATTCCGAGGAGTTTTGGCTCCTGGCAAGGCGTGGCGACGCAGGCATAGCAGGGCTCTGTCGAGGAGACACAACGCAGCCAGGGGTCAAAAGAACCGGAAGTAAAAGGA
>JAXGWF010000045.1:0-29190 GCA_040773465.1 Geobacteraceae bacterium
AAATCGCCTGCGCCCCCTGCAATACCGGGATCAGGCCACCTTGGTAGCCACGGTAGTGCCCGAGCAATTCCATCAGCTGTACATCTTGCGGCGAATCGACATGTTCGCCGGTGCAGTTGCATACTGCCATGTTCTTCTCCTTTCCGGTTTATTGTATTATAGTGAGGCTCACGGCATTTCTGCCGTGCGCACCGCGCCCTGATGGCGCAAAATTCTAAACCACTCGGAAATGATGGAATTTTCCGGGGGAAATATTTAAGGGCTGCCGACTTCTCCGCACTATCTCATAAGTAATTGAAACCCTTAAGAAAATAGCCTATCAACTGGTAGCACGAAAAAACCCGCACCAGTACAGAGAATCAGTACCAATGCGGGTTTCGTTAAGTCCGCCGAAGGCAGAGGACGAAATAAGCGCTTTGATTACATCAATTCATTAAATTTGCAGAGGGCGGGGTCTTCTCCCGGACAAACTGATCTGGAGCTTGCAGCTACCATATCCTGATCATGCAAAAACTAATGATGAACTTTCCGCCGATAATACCACCTATTTTCGCCCCGCTATTTATCATATTATATAGCCGTATGCAAGAAAATTTAGATAAAAAAATATCAATTATTCAAAAAACCGGCAGCACCCATCAAAAACAATAAAAAACGACAGGTTAAATTTTGAGAGCATAACCAGTAAAAGGACAACCGGACAGGCATGAAAATCGCCAGTCTGCCGTTATCTGCATGAATTTATAACGATAACAATAATCATCGGAACGGATCAATCTCCCGATTGCACCCGTAAACCGTACTTTTCAACCAACAGGCTTGCCACGCCGGCAGCATCATCCAGACCGAAACAGGGTACGCCGATATTCCAATTCCCGTCACTTACCACGGCAATCAATTCCTCCGGGTCACTGATGATCTCGTTGGTGAGAGCCATACGCTGGATCTCAATTTTCGGCTTGTTCGACCGTTTGTATCCTTCCACAAGAATTATATCCACCGCTCCCAGCAATGCCGCCACCTGATCGAGGAGCAACTCTTCGTCCACGGTTCGAACCATGGCAACCTTTGTCGGCGAAGAAATCGCAACGGCATCCGCGCCTGCCCGGGAATGCCGCCAGGTATCCTTGCCGGGCCTGTCGAATTCGAAACCATGAACATCGTGTTTGACCGTTCCGACCCGCAGTTTCCTTTTTTTCAATTCCCTGATCAGTTTTTCCAGAAACGTGGTCTTCCCGGTACCGGAAGTCCCGGCCAGCACCACCAACGGTATTGCAGACATGGCAGCTCCTCCAGATTTTTTTCATACGATACCACGAAGAATATCCCCGACAAACTCAAAATTGTTGCCAATTTGAAAGTATCGATGCCAATGACACCACCATACCTTGATCGACACTTGACAATTGATGCCGACACTATACAATGGGGCCGCAAATTTACGCCTTGAATCAAGATGGTTTTCCGGCGGAATTTCCCCGGTCATGAAAACAATTGGGACAGACCGGCCCGACCCAGGAGAAAAAGTACTTTTGTTCAAGAATATCCCGAAAGTAGACAAGGTTCTGGAATGGCCCGGCATCAAGGCGCTCCAGCAAGAACATCCCCGATCGATCGTTATCGCGGCCGTCAGGGAAACCCTTGATCAGTTACGTACCGGAATAGCGCGCGAAGAAACGACTCCGGACTCCCTCGAAGAGAATGCCGTCATCGAACAGGTGCGCACAAACCTGGCACGGGCGAACCTTCCCGGCCTGCGCCGGGTAATCAACGGCACCGGGGTAGTCCTCCATACGAACCTCGGGCGGGCCCCACTTTCCGAATCTCTTCGGGAAGTCATGCTCGACGCCGCCTTCGGCTACAGCACCCTGGAATTCGACCTGGAAACGGGAAGGCGCGGCAAGCGTGCGGTTCACGTGGAGGAACTCATCCGCGACCTGACCGGCGCCGAAACGGCTGTCGTCGTCAACAATAATGCAGCCGCGGTGCTGCTTGCCCTGACCTCGCTCGCCCGAAACAAGGAAGTCATCGTATCCCGCGGCCAACTGGTGGAAATCGGGGGATCGTTCCGGATTCCCGCGGTAATGGAGCAAAGCGGCGGCATCCTCCGGGAAGTCGGAACCACGAATCGCACCCATCCCCAGGATTACCGCTCCGCCATAACGGAAGACACCGCCCTGTTGCTCGAGGTTCACACCAGCAACTTCGCCGTTGTCGGTTTCACATCCGAAGTTTCCACCGGGCAACTCGTTGAAATCGGCCGTGAATTCTCGCTTCCCGTGATGGTTGACGCAGGAAGCGGTTCGCTTATGAACCTCTCATCGCTGGGTATTTCCGGCGAAACCACGGTCAGGGAATACCTCGATGCGGGGGCAGACCTGATAACCTTCAGCGGCGACAAGCTGCTCGGCGGCCCCCAGGCTGGAATAATCGTCGGCAAACAGCGTTACCTGGAACCAATGAAAAAACATCCCCTCCTGCGGGCACTGCGTGTGGACAAGGTGACCCTCGCCAACCTGGAGGGGACGCTGCGTCTCTATCGGGACGATCGGCAGGCACTCCTCAAGATTCCCTCACTGCGGATGATGACGACACCCGTCGAACAACTGGCAACCCGCGCCAGGGCGGCAGTGCGTCGGATGCGAAGAGCTCTCGGGACCGGCGTTAAGCTAAAAACGCAGCCGGGCTATTCCCAGGTGGGTGGCGGGACCTTCCCCCTTCTGCAGATTCCCACGACCCTCATTGCCATTACCATTCCGGGACTTTCTCCCCAGCAACTGGAAGAAAAACTTCGAAAACGGCCCCTTCCGATTATTGGAAGGATTACCCAAGGCGAATATCTCCTCGACCCGCGGACCATATCCGACAAGGAAATACCGGAAATAATCTCGGCCCTCAAGTCTATTGCCGCACCACGATAACCACGCGCGATCCAAGGAAAATATACGACATGGCAACGCCTGATGAATAACAGTAATTCATTGAGCGGGGCGGTCTGCCACGGAAGATTATTTACAAAAGGACCGGATGCCGTATGATATACCGGCTGCGTTTATAACAGGTTTTTGTAATAGTATTTCAACAACCTGGCAAGGAGTGATCATGACTATCTACTTTGAAGAATGGACGAAAAAAGAGTATAGCTGCAGCGCCTGCAGCTGGAAGGGAAACGGTGAAGAATCGGCACGCGGCCGCCTCTATCGCGGGGTGTTCCTCGAGCTTTCCTGCCCGACCTGCTCGGAATTTCTCGATGTCCTGATTCTGCCCCCGGAGTACGGCTGCGGGAAATCACGGGAAAGCCTTACCGACGAGCAGCTTCGGGAACTGAAGGAAGCGGAAAATCAGGAACGGGAATACCGGGAAAAATGCCTCGCATCGCCCGGGCAGCTTCCGGATCTGCCCGGAGAGGACATAACGCTAAGCTGGGACCTGGAACAGGGAGAAACCCTGGTACGGAACGGAGAGCTTGTCATCTGGAGGGAACCAGCCATCTATGAAGGATTTGATCGATTCGAGCAGATTGCACGGATTTTGAAAGAAAAATACGGCAACAGACTCAGGGACCTTGTGCCCGATAACCGAAGCAAACTTTTTCTGTATGGAGATTACGAACCTTCCCTAGCGTATCTCAAAAAGGTGAGAAAAGAACTCTTTGGCGTCGACGCCGAGATCTGACCGGCCGCGGCATTCAGGAAGCAGGGGCCGCTATTGTTTTTTCGACGCCGCCCCCGCTTCCATCATTACCATCTCCCACGCTTCGTCATCCAGCCGATGACGGAGGATATAAAAATTCCCATCGCTGGCGCGCAGCTTGAAATAGGCATGATCGACGCCGTACCACCTATCGATTATTTCTACGACATCGCAGGCTTTTTCGCCGAAGGTGAATGCAACCGGACGCTCATCCGCCTTGTAGCCGGAATAGGTCCGCACCATGAGACGCATGCCGGACGACCGTTTGTCTTCTTCTCCTCTATTTGCCGGAACCAAGTCGTTTAAGCACCTCCCTGATAAAAGCCTTGCGCTCCTTCAGGCTTGCGCGCAGATCCCTGTTGTCAGTGGCCGCTGTTTCGATAACCAGGTCGGAAAGGGCTGATTCGAGGACTTCGACAAGGGTGAGCGCTTCCTGTTCAGTTAATGACAGATTTCTCATGGCTGACTCCTCCTGCCGCAAGCAATGGTTTTTCCCTTCTTCTGTCATAAGTATACCAGACGGCATTCCATTGGCCATGCATAGAGCTCATGAAGCCGATGTCCGGGGAATTCCACAATACAAACCCCTTGCCTGAAGGAAACCGGCATGGTATTTTACTGTCCAGTTCAGGGGAGGATGTGCATGAAAATAACGATTCTCGGCAGCGGAACATCCACCGGCGTTTCGATGGTCGGCTGCCATTGCCCGGTCTGTACCTCATCCGACCCGAAGGACAGGAGAAGCCGTGCCTCCATCCTCATCGAAGTTTCGGACCGTCTCATCCTGATTGACACTTCACCGGACCTTCGACGGCAGGCGCTTGCCAACGCAATTCCCCATATCGATGCCGTTCTTTTCACTCATACCCATGCCGACCATATAAACGGCATCGACGATCTTCGGGGTTACCATCTGCTCCACAAACGGGTAGTCCCCTGTTACGGAACCAGGGAAACCCTCAACGAGATCACCCGAAATTTTACCTATATTTTTTCCGGCGCTCCACATGGAGGATACACTCCCCTGCTGGAAGCGCATGCGGTCAGCGGGCCCTTCAACCTTTTCGGCCAGAAGGTTACACCCATTCCCCTGATCCATGGTTGCTCCCATTCCACCGGCTACCGGATCGCTGATGTCGCGTACCTGACCGACTGCAGCCGCATACCCGATACGTCCATGCTCCTGCTCGCCGGTCTGGATATACTGATACTGGATGCTCTTCGCTACACCCCCCATGTCAGCCATTTCAACATTGAAGAATCCTTACAGGTGGTAAAAGCCCTGAAACCGCGCCGGGCAGTCCTGACACACCTGACCCACGAAGTGGCCCATAGGGATGGCAAAAAGCTTCCTCCTGGGGTAGAATTTGCTTTTGACGGCATGATCCTCCAGCGATAATCGCACCACCAACGGAAGGACATGATGCGAAAAGACATTCGTCTGCACGGAATTACCGAAGAAGGAATCGAATACTACGCTTTCCTTGCCGGAGCCGAAGTATGCGAGCGGTTTTCCTATAGCTTCGGCGACGGAGAACAGGACGAAGTACGCTTCTTCTCACCGGGCAACGAATTCATCATCGGCAGAAAAAAAATCAGTCATGCCGGCAACGGTGGCTCGTTCTGTGAATACATGTTCGGCATCGATCAGCCACTTGCCGACCTTGCCAAGGGAGACGTCCTGAACCGGCTTACCATGTATGGCGCCCACTACAGTGACGAAAGCGGCAATCTCCAGTTTACCGACCGCACCGAAGGCACCCAAAGCTACGAAAAGATTTTCTTCGATGGCAATGCCGTCTGTAATTACTTCTTCTTTGTCAACTCAAGTCTCTTCCATGGTCCCCTCAGAAAACAACAGAAAGAATTGTTGCGCGCCCTGGGTAAAATAATCAAGCGATCCGATGCGGTCGGCAAAGAAAACGACAACCGCATTATTGATGAAATGCTGAAGCTGATTCCGGATTCAAAAGCACAGCTTTTTCTCTTCAAGCTCATCAACAGCAACCATCGCAAGTACCAGGACCTCTTCAAAAGCCTCTATTATTCAAACAAGAAGATCGCCGACGAAGACTACTCGAAGCTGACGGAACTGGCCGAAACACTTTCCATCGACAGTTACCAGCAGGAGCGTATTCGCGTCGATATCATGTACAAGCACCGGGACAATAAGTCGGTCGTAGATGAATACAAGAGCATCCTTGTTACCTGTCACGACAGGGGCACGATCGATAAAATGGAGAACGCCCGCCTCACCCGCCTGAAAACCCTGTCAGTACGAACCAAGATCCCCGACGCTCTGTTCTACCCGCTTGATGAAATGCTTAAAAAGGACAAGTGGGTCGTTGCGGAAGAAGAATACGATTATCTTGCCGAGGTACGACAAATCCTTGAAGGCATGTTCATGTGCGAGCGGAACATCAACGACATGATTACCAGCGAAGATATGCTCAAGCTCCTCAAGGCGAAGCAACGAGCCGAAGAAAACAGGGATCACGCTTTCGAAGAAATACTTCTCGATGCCGGGAGGAGCTGCGATGAACGCATCAGGGACGGCGCAGACATTGCCCTGCTGGAAGAATTCTCGTCGATCATCACCTATTTCGACCGTTACGATTCCACCTCATCAGCGATCAACAAGATCGCTTTCATGGAAAATGTACGCATTTCAGAAGAAATGATCCGCAGTTTTCTCGGCAGCAAGCGGGAGTTTGATTCGCTCACGGAAGGCCTTTTCGAAGAACTCTTCATTTCGGGACTCTTTGCCAATCGGTATCTCGGCAAGTACGGCAGAAAAAAAATCATGACGCTGCTCAAGGGACTTAGGCTGATCGAGGATAATCACCTGACCATCTCGGCCCTCCTCGACAACCTGCTGGCCATCGACCGTGACGAAAGTTTATTCATAACGCTGCGGGAACATATCCGGGAACGGATCAGGAATTTCTATTCCCGATATACCACCCGGGCCCACCAGGAAGAACTGAAACAGGAAGTGACCGAAGAACTCCGCGCCCGTAAACTGCTTCATGGTGAGATTCCCGATGTCCTGTTCCGCGAAGCCGTTCTCACTATCAAGAAGGAAGCAATGTATCTGCACACCATCCTGCCGACCATAATCAATGACGGGGACGTCTCACTGCGGGAAGACTTCCTGGAAAACTCGGGACTTGATCGCTTCTACGTGGAAGAACTGGAGCGCGAGTACTGCGAGTTGAACTGCATTGACCAGGAAGAACTTGCCCGGATAATTCGAAGCCGGGAATGAAATCTTTCCACCCTTCCCTTCCCATATCCAGTAACAGTCAACCCGACCGACAGACGCTTTCTTGACTTTTGTGGTTCTTTTCCCCTAAGATAAAGCAACCGTGTACAAAATGTACACACCAATACGCTCCCATTACCTCGGAGAATATCGTCATCCCGATTTTTCCCACACTAATCCAGAAGGTATCGCAGGTGTATCCCATGAATCAGATCAGAGAGCAACTCTTCCGTCTCCAGGATAAAATCGGCAGGTACGGAAAAGAGAATCTCGAAGAAATGCTGTTTACCACAGCAGAAGGTTTGCACCTCGTATCGGGGCTCGATCATGTTCGCATCTACCTTGAAGACCTGACCAGCGGCGCGCTCTCCTGTGTCTACGCCTCAGGCTCCCGCTCCAACGAAATCAGGGAAACCCCCTTTCCCATCGTTTCCAGCCATGCCCTGGTTTCCGTCGTATTCGCAAACCAGTCAACCACTGAAATTTTCGACGGTCGCGGCCGAAGCCTCCCCCTCGACATAAAACTGGCGGAACAATGCTCCATCATCGCCAGTTACCTGTTCCCCATCGCCAGTCAGGGGCGCTCCATCGGTGTTATCTGCATCGATAACGATATGCCGGGTGAGGTTGTCGGGGAGCAGGGCAAGGCACTGCTGGCAACATTCGTGGATGCCATAGCACCCAGTCTCGACCAGGCACGGAAGTACCACCAGCAGATACTTTTGACGAGAAGGGTTGAGGAATACAAGAAACGGGAGGCAGCCGCATTTATGGTGAAATCAGCGGTTCGACTTATCGACCGCATCTCCCTGGCATCGGTACTCGTCCCCACCATCGGCAGGCACGGCAAAACGAGGCTGGAGGTCCTTGCCAGCTATTCGGCCGACCACCGGCTCAAGGCACTCTATGATGACCTCGGCTCCATCAGCCTGGGAAGGGGCCGTTCTCTGGTGGCCGAATTCGTTGGGGACGACGGCCTCATTGCCGACGAACAACTCCTGCGGCCACTTTTCATTTCGGACCTTACCCAGCATTTCCTCCAGAAAAAGGCCCTGACCGAAAAAATGTCCCTCAAGTCTCTCTACATGGTACCGCGCTATGAGCCAGTAAGCCGTAAGATCATCTGCCTGGTGAACTACTACACACGCGAGAACTGCCGGTTCAGCGACTTTGAAACAGGAATACTGCAAACCCATGCGGAAATGGTGGAACGGGTTATCCGGGAAGTCGGAGACGAACACCTGGAAATCAAGGTGCTCGCGGAAATAACCGACCTTCTCCAGGAACGCAACGAAGAACTGCAAACCTTCCTCGACAAAGTACTCTCCAAGGCTACCAAGCTGATCGGCGCCGATACCGGCAGCATTGCCGTCATCCAGGAACATAACGAGGAAAAATGGCTGGTGGTGGAGGACAGCAGCGGGACGGTTATCGGCGCCAAGAACAAGGAATGGCTGAAGCGGGAGATCCCCCCCTTCCGGATCGGCGGGCCTGAACTGCCGCGGGAGGAGCGAAGCCTGACCGGCTATGTGGCCTGGTCGAAGCAGGCAAAAATAATCGACGATGTGGAGGAGGAAATCCAGGGCGAAGGGTTCCACCGCTCCATCAGCGATACCCTGAAGAGCGAAATAGCCGTGCCGATCATCTGCGACGACGTGGTGCTCGGCGTAATCTGCCTCAACTCCCTGCGGACGGGTTACTTCACCGAGGAACACAAGCGTGTCCTGCAAATTATCGAAAGCCTCACATCCCGCCACATCTCCGACATCCAGCAGATAGAAACCCTGCAAAGCCAAGTGGCCCGTCTTACCAACGACGTCGCCTACAAGGATCCCCTGGTATCATCCTACCGGCTCGGCAACATCATCGGCAACAGCCGGAAGGCCCAGGAGGTAGTAGACTTCATCAACATCGTATCCGAACCCCTTTTCAACCGAATCGTCTACTGGAGCACCAACGTCCTCCACGAAGCAACACTGGGGCTCCCTTCAATCCTGGTAGTGGGACAGACCGGCGCCGGCAAGGAATTCTTCTTCAACAACCTGTACAACAAGCTTAATCAAATGTACCGGGAGCAGATCAATCCGGCAGGGGAGCTGCCGGTCAAGAAAACCAACATCGCCGCTTACAGCGGCGATCTCACCTACTCTGAACTGTTCGGCCATAAAAAAGGGGCTTTTACCGGGGCTTACAGCGACCGTAAGGGAATCCTGGAAGAGGCTCAGGGAGGAATCGTCTTCCTCGACGAAATCGGCGATGCCGACCCGAAAACACAGGTGCAGCTCCTCCGTTTCCTGGACAACGGCGGTTTCGTCCGCTTGGGAGACAACCATGAACGCTATGGCCGCGTACTCCTGGTCGCGGCCACCAACAGAAACCTCCAGGAAGAAATCAAGGCGGGACGCTTCCGTGAAGACCTCTACCACCGCCTGTCGGAACTGTCGGTCCGGATCCCCTCCCTCAGCGAACGTCGCGAGGACATCACCGACCTGGCCACCCATTTCCTCGGCAAACTTTACCGGACGTACCGCGGCAAGGAGGACCCGCCTGATGATGCCCCCACGCTCACCGAAGGCGCCAAAAACGTCCTCACCAACCATCGGTTCGAAGGCAACATCCGCGAACTGCGCAGCATTCTTCTGCGGGCTCTCTTCTTCCGGTCCGGAAACAGCATCTCCGAAGAGGATATCCTTCGTGCAATTGGCAACGATTCCCATGACCAGCGGGAAAACACCCATTTCAAGCTCCAGGAGCAGCTGGCGGAGGAAATACTGGTCGAAATCGATAACGGCAAGGATTTCTGGCAGGCGGTATACGAGCCCTACTCAAAAAACCGCATTTCCCGGGATGTAGTCGCCCTCATTATCGAAAAATCGCGTGTTGCCGCAGGCAGGACCATGCCCCGGATCGCGGCGCATCTGAAAGCGGTTACCGGCGACATCCAGGTTGACCCGACTGAACGAAAGAAGTTTTTCAGATTCAAAAATTTCCTCTACAAAACAATCAGGGTTTGACGGTTTTCTACCTATACGTTTGCACGCAGGGCGGTGCGCAATCACTCCCGTTCGAGTGGAGGAAGTCACCGTGTGACGCAGTAAAAAAAGACGCTGCCTTGTCAGACTTTCGCTGTTCAACGGAGAGCCGGATAAAGCACTTTATATAAAACCTGTTAGCGCTTTTTCCCTTCCATCCGAAAATACCGTGTGCATCAGCAGAAAAAATAACTATACTAGAGAGTCCCAATTCCGGGAAAATGCATGGGATCCCGCATGCGGAATCCGGTTAATGCAGCGCACCTTTGCTGCACAAAGAAGGGAACTCCCGGCATTGTGCCGCTGAGGCCCAAAAAAGTACACCCAATCCAAAACAAAAAACCGCCTTTCCAAAGGAGCTTTTCGTGCAAATAAAGAAATCAGGCAAGATCCATTACCTAGAACCGCGGCAGCTGGCCACCGCGGGCATTTCAGTGCAGGGTTTCACTACCCGTCACGAAGGCGTGTCGCGCCCCCCTTATAATTCCCTTAACCTGGGATTTTCGACCCTGGATGCTTCCCACAACGTGGAGGGGAACCGGAGCATCCTGACGCGCGCCTTCGGCGCCTGGCTGGAAAACCTCGTTACCGTTACCCAGGTGCATGGCACCGACCTGCTGGTGCTGGACGAGCCGAACCAGGATTTTTCCCATTTCCAGAAGCTGGAATGCGACGGGATTATCACCAACCAGCCGTGGGTAATGATCGGCGTCTGCGTGGCGGACTGCGTACCGGTCCTGTTGCTTGACCCGGCAAGGAAGGTGATAGCCGCCCTTCATGCCGGCTGGAAAGGCACCGCCCAGGGAATAGTCAAAAAAGGAGTGGCTGCCATGGTCAGACTGTTCGAATGCGATCCCGACAACATCCTGGCCGCGATCGGCCCGGCAATCGGTGCCTGCTGCTACGAAGTAGACGCGCCGGTAGCCGAGGAATTCCGCAAGAACGGTCTGACGTTCGAGTCCTTTGCCGAGGAATCGAGTCCCGGAAAGTGGCGGTTGAACCTGGTGGCGGCCAATCACCACCAGTTGCTCCAGGCCGGGCTCCTCGAGAAAAACCTGGAAACGAGTTCCTACTGCGTCTCCTGCGAAAAGGACCTGTTCTTCTCATACCGCCGCGACAACGGTGAAACCGGCCGGCAGATGGGCTTCATCATGCTGAAAGGCAAAAAAAGGCAGGATTAAGGGGTAAGGATAAAGGTCCGAGGAGCGAGGATCGGGGAAAACAAGTTCAATGTTCAAGGTTGGATAAATATCTCCGGTTTTAACGTTGAACTTTGAACAGCTTTTATCTCAACACTTAAAAGCTTTTCTACCCCTTAATCCATAATCCTTTTTTCAACCTTGAACCGGTTTATACCTGTTCACTGTTCACCGATTTTCAGCTTTTTCCGGAGTTTTAATGGCCAGAGTTCTCGTCACCGGTGCTGCCGGTTTTATCGGTTTTCACGTTAGCTGCCGTTTTCTACAACGGGGCGACCAGGTAGTCGGCTTCGACAATCTGAGCGACTACTACGACGTTTCCCTGAAGGAAGCGCGCCTCGAGCTACTGGCGGAGCGTGACGGTTTCACGTTCGTGAAAGGCGACCTCGCAGACCGGGAAGCAGTTGCACAGCTGTTCGCGGACGGAAACTTCGACACGGTGGTGAACCTGGCCGCCCAACCCGGGGTCCGCTATTCCCTGGTGAACCCCTATGCCTACATCGACAGCAACATCTCCGGTTTTCTCAATATCCTGGAAGGGTGTCGCCACCATGGCGTGAAGCACCTGGTTTTTGCCTCGTCCAGTTCCGTGTACGGCGCCAACACCCGGATGCCCTTCTCCGTGCATCACAACGTCGACCATCCCGTATCCCTTTATGCCGCCACCAAGAAGGCCAACGAACTGATGGCCCACACCTATGCGAGCCTTTACGGGATTCCCTGTACCGGTTTACGCTTCTTTACCGTCTACGGCCCCTGGGGACGCCCCGACATGGCGCTGTTCCTGTTTACCCGCGCCATCCTGGAGGGAAAACCGATCGACGTTTTCAACGAGGGCAAGATGCGACGAGACTTCACCTATATCGACGATATTGTGGAGGGCGTAGTGCGGGTCATGGACTTGGTGCCGACGCCGAACCCGGCCTGGAGCGGAGACGATCCCGATCCCGGTACCAGCTATGCGCCTTACCGGCTCTATAACATCGGCAACAACAATCCTGTGGAACTGCTGCGTTTCATCGAGGTACTGGAAGACAAGCTCGGCAGGAAAGCGATCAAGCGGCTGCTCCCCATGCAGGCGGGGGATCTTCCCGCAACCTGTGCCGACATTGACGATCTCGCGCGGGATGCCGGCTTTGCCCCCAACACCACCATTGGGGAAGGGATTGGGCGGTTCGTGGACTGGTACCGCACCTATTACAGGATTAAGGATTGAAGGATTAAGAGGTAGAAAAGCGGGATTAAGGATTGAAGTCAGTTTTAAGTTTTGAGTGTTGCGTTAAGGATCGAGGATCGAGGAAAAGGCAGTTCAAGGTTCAATGTTCGAGGTTGAAATCCAGCGATGACATATGACAAGACCTGCCAGGTTTTTGAAACCAGGCAGGTCTTTTTAATTCTTTTCTTCGTTCTTTCAACCAAAAACTCAAAACTGCTTCTTTTTCCTTTTTTCCTCCAGGATCATATCGAGGGCAAGCAGCCCGACGCCGATGCAGATCGCCGAGTCGGCCACGTTGAAGGCGGGCCAGTAGTGTTGGTACCAGTGAACGTAGAGAAAATCGATGACTTCACCGAGACGAACCCGGTCGATGAGGTTGCCTACCGCGCCGGACAGCACCAGGGACAGCCCCCAGGCACTGAGTTTCTGTTCGGGACGCAGATTGCGGAACACGGCGATGACCACCACCACGGCCAGCAGGGAAACGCCGACCAGGAACGGTAAGCGCATGCCGCTGTCACGGAGCATCCCGAAGGCCGCCCCCTGGTTGCGGGCATGGACGATGTCGAAAAAGTTCGGCACCACCGGGATTACGGCATGAAAATCCAGGGTCCGGACAATGAGGAGCTTGGTTGCCTGGTCGAGAATAATCAGCGGCAAGGCAACGAGGGCGAGAAACAGGTACTTGTTTTTCATAAATAAATCGGAGAAATCCTGTGTTGGGTTTTAAGTGTCATAAGGATCGAGGAACGAGGATCGAAGAACGAGGATAGTGCAATTTTAGTTAACGATGTAAAGCCGCCGAAAAAATAGGTTCTCACTGGAAATTCACCCGTACCTGTTCACCGATTTTCAACATTGAACGTTGAACCAAGAACTGCCTTTTCCTCAAACCTCGTTCCTCGTTCCTCGATCCTTAATCCTGCTTATTGAAGAGCCTCTAGACACTTCGGACAAATGGTCGGGTGCTCGGCACTGGCGCCAATCGCCTCGTCGTAACACCAACAGCGCTCGCATTTCGCTCCGGGAGCAGCCTCGACCCGGATCTTCAATCCTTCCACGCCTTCCGCGGCAACGCTCTCGCCGGGGATTTCATCCGTCAGCACCACCTTGGATACGATGAAAATGCCCTTCAGCTCGGCGGCATATTCCGTGAGGAAGGCACGCAGTTCGGCCGGTGCGCTGATGGTGACGGCGGCATCGAGGGAGTGGCCGATGACCTTCTGGACGCGAGCCATTTCCAGTGCCTTGGAGACTTCGCCGCGAACGCGGATGATGGTGCTCCAGCGCTCGGTGAGCCGGTCATCGCGGTGTTCCGGCGTCACGGCGGGGAATTCCGCCAGGTGGACGCTCGCGCCGGTCTGCCGCGGCATGTGCCACCAGACCTCGTCGGCGGTGAAGGAGAGGACCGGGGCCAGCAGTCTCACCAGGGAATCAAGGATCAGGTACATGGCGGTCTGGGCGCTGCGGCGCTTCACGGAGTCGCGGCGGCTGGAGTAAAGCCGGTCCTTGAGGATGTCCAGGTAGAAGGCGCTCATCTCCACGCTGCAGAAGGAGTTGACCGTCTGGTAGATGAGGTGGAACTCCATGTCGTTGTAAGCCTTGAGGACCCGCTCCTTGAGAACTTCCAACTGGTGGAGGGCCCAGCGATCGATTTCGAGCATCTCGGCGTACGGCACCTGGTCGGCGGCCGGGTCGAAGTCGCTGATGTTGCCGAGGATATAGCGGCAGGTATTGCGAATGCGGCGATAGGCCTCGGAAACACGGGTCATGATCTCCTGGGAGATGCGGTTGTCGTCGCGATAATCCTGGGTCGCCACCCAGAGGCGCAGCACGTCGGCGCCGAATTTCTTGATAACGTCGTCCGGTGCGGTGACGTTGCCCAGCGACTTGCTCATCTTGCGGCCGGCACCATCCAGTACGAAGCCATGGGTCAGGACGCTCTTGTACGGGGCGCGGTCCCGCGTGCCGACGCCCACCAGCAGCGAAGAATGGAACCAACCGCGATGCTGGTCGCTGCCCTCCAGGTACAGGTCGGCCGGGGAACGGAGATTGTCGCGCGTCTCGAGAACGGCGGCATGGGAAACGCCGGAGTCGAACCAGACATCGAGAATGTCCATTTCCTTTTCCAGCTTGTCGCTGCCGCAGGAGGGGCAGGTAAACCCGTCCGGCAGCAGTTCGCGCGCTTCGCGCTGGTACCAGATGTCGGAGCCATGCTCGGTGAAGAGGTCGGCCACGTGACGCATGACCGCCGGGTCGGCAATCGCCTCGCCGCACCCCTGGCAGAGGAAGGCGGTAATGGGAACACCCCAGGACCGCTGGCGGGAGATACACCAGTCGGGACGTCCTTCCACCATGCCATAGATTCGGTCCCTGCCCCAGCGGGGAATCCAGGCAACCTTGTTGATTTCTTCCAGGGCCTTGGCGCGCAGCCCGTTGGTTTCCATGCTGATGAACCACTGCTCGGTGGCGCGGAAGATGATCGGCTTCTTGCAACGCCAGCAGTGGGGATAGGAGTGACTGATCTCGCTGACGCCAAGCAGCATGCCGGTCTCGGTCAGTTTTGCGATGACGCTCTTGTTGGCCTCGAAAACCGGCTGGCCGGCGAAAAACTCGACATTATCCATGAACCGGCCCCGGTTATCCACCGGGTTGTAGATGTCGAGGCCGTTGCGCAAGCCGATCTCGTAGTCATCCTGGCCGTGGCCGGGAGCGGTATGAACGCAACCGGTGCCCGCCTCGAGGGTGACGTGTTCGCCGAGGAGGATGACCGAGTCGCGCTCATAAAAGGGATGCCGGCAGTGTTTCTTTTCCAGGACCGCGGCCGTGAAGGTGGCGATCACCTCGCCGTCGAGACCGGTGCCCTTGCGGAAACCGTCGAGCAGGCCGGCGGCTACGATCAGCACGTCGCTGCCGGTGTCCAGGGCAACGTAGTCGAACTCGGGATGGAGACTGATCGCCAGGTTGGCCGGCAGGGTCCAGGGCGTAGTGGTCCAGATGACCACGGCGGCATTTTTGCCCGCCAGGGCCGGAACCTCACCTGAGATGTCGTCTTTGAGCGGGAACTTCACATAGATGGACGGCGAGCGGTGATCGGCGTATTCGACTTCGGCCTCAGCCAGGGCGGTTACGCAGGACGAACACCAGTGAACCGGTTTCTTGCCCTTGAACAGTCCGCCGTTGGCGGCGAATTCCGCCAGTTCGCGGGCGGTGATGCCTTCGTAGACATAGTTCATGGTCAGGTAGGGATTTTCCCATTCACCGAAAATGCCGAGCCGTTCGAATTCCTTGCTCTGCACTTCGACGAACTTGGCGGCATATTCGCGGCAGAGTTTTCGCATTTCCGCCTTGGTGATCTGGTGTTTCTTCGAGCCGAGGTTTTTTTCCACCTGCAGTTCGATGGGCAGTCCGTGGCAGTCCCAGCCGGGCACGTACGGCGCCTCGAAGCCGCTCATCCGCTTGCACTTGAGCACGATGTCCTTGAGGATCTTGTTGAGGGCGTGGCCGATATGGATGTGGCCGTTGGCGTAGGGAGGACCGTCATGGAGAATGTATTTCGGCTTTTCCCTGCCCGTTTCGATGAGCTTTTCGTACAGCGCAATCTCGTCCCACTTGGCAAGAATTTCTACTTCCTTGTTGGTGAGATTGGCTTTCATGGGAAACTTGGTAGCCGGCAAATTCAACGTTTCTTTGTAATCCATGGCATGTCCTTCCGAATATTCAGTGTTAGGTGTTAGATTTTAGGTGTCAGGTGTCAGGAAAGATTCCGGTTCAAGGTTCAAAAAACAGTAAACAGTGAAGAAGGGACGGGTTTTCCTCTTTCCTCGCTCCTCGAACCTCGTTCCTTTTTGCTGCTTTTCACCTAAAACTTAAAACGTAAAACCTAACACCAATTTAATATTTAACTTCCACCACCCGGGCCCGGATGGCGCCGATAACCGCGGCCAGCGGCGCCAGGTCTGCGGGGGAATCCCCTTCGGCCAGCTTGATGTGGGTCGGATTGGCCGGGACCTCGCGAAACGTGGGATCCACGGGTAGCCAGTACCCCACGTAGCTCTCGGCCCAACTGTGGTAAAGGAACCCCTTGCCCTCGGCGTATACAATGCCGGAAACATAGCGGGTCGGGATTCCGGCGGCCCGGGCGAGGGACGCATACAGCCGGGCGTGGGACTGGCAATTGCCGCTGCCCTTCGCCAGGGTTTCCAGCGGCGACTGGCTGTCGGTAATGGCATCCTCCACGGAGTCGGCAACCCAGCGTACCAGCTTTTCGACCGCCGTGCGCGGCTCTTCCGTACCGCAGAGGATTTCCGTTTTCAGCCGCAGGATCTCGGGGTTGTCGGCAAGGATCCGGTCGGTCGCAGCCAGGTATGGCTGCATGTCCCGGCTTTCTTCGCCGGTCGTTGCCGCGGCATCCCGCGGAAGCGCATTGTCGATGGCAAACAAAACCTTTGCCCCCTCCAGGCGCTCGGCCTTCTGCACCGGGCTCGTCAGCAGGGGCAGGTCTTGCGCGAAACCGGAAAGCTCCAGGGTCAGGCTGACGAGTTCCGCGGGACGCTCGATGGGCCGGTCAACCGGAACCAGGCTGAAATCGACGAGCAGGTCTTTCTTGGCAATGGCCGCCTCGGACAGGAAGGCCTGGGCATCCGCCGCACTCTCCACCCGCGTTTCGATCCAGCCGTCACGCACCGATTCCCTAAGGGTATTACCGGATATATCAACCCAGATATCGTTGTCCACGAACGGGTAGAGGTCATTTCGCAGATGGAGCGTCGTGGAACCGTTCACGGTCTCGAACCCCACTACGGTGATGGTGACCTGCTTCACGGCCACCGCCTCCGGGTCGAACATGGCTACCTTCAGCTCAGTTCCGGCCTTCACGGCCTTAAACAGTGGATAGACGTTGAGCACTGCCGGAGGATAGACGGTGTCCTTGACGGGCAGAATCTTTTCCGTGCGGTTTCCTTTCAATTCGACCGTCAGGGTAATGGTTTTTCCGTTGACCCGGCCGACCAGTTCCATGGGGCTGCCGTCGATGGTCTGGGTAACCTGGAAGGACTTCAGGGACAGGTCTTTGCCGACCAGGTACCGCTCCCGTACCGAAGCTTCCCGTGAAAAACCGAATCCCGCCATTTTCACCGAGCTGTCGCTTGCAACCTGGTAGCCTGTCGGCACCTCCTTCACGGTAACATGGGCGAAACCGGTCCGATCGTCATTGAAATAGATGCCGAACCATCGCTCGCCGAGAGGCGGCCCGACCAGGGGAGAAAAGGTCTGGGCGGATGCAACGAAAGAATAGAGGAACGTTGACAGGAACATAAGAACCAGGAGCGCCGGCCACAGGAGCCGGGAAGCCACGGCGAGGCCGTCACGGTATGTAGTTGACAAGGATTTCATTACGATTCACTCGCGAAACATTGGACCAAAAAGCAAAAACGCCCGAAAAGGAGCGAAGACACGACCGGAAACCGCGAAAAAGGGTTTTTCCCCGGCAAAAGGCCAGATCGATTTATATACCATAAATAGCGCGTAAGTAGCAACCGAAGAAACGGTTTTTTCAGCGTAAAAAACCTTGCCAAACAAATACATTGTTAATATAATATATATAGAACTTGCGGAAGTCGAAAGACTTCCATTGATACCCTAGCCGACCTGCCCTCCTGGTCGCTAGGGTGTTTTTTTTGTGGCAAAGGAATCACTGTAACGAGTTTCACAGGTAAACGGCTTAGCAATGCATACCCTTCTCGGATTCAGGAAAGCATTGTACAATTTTGCACATAACCGTGCCAGAGATGATACACCAAGCCCAAAAAACAGCGTCTCCGTATTGCGTAAAGGTCGGGCAAGTACCCGTACACACCGCCTTTCAGCGTTACCGCAAAAAAAATTAACATTGGCATGAATATAGCATTAAAACAGTGTTCGTTTAGTTAAAATAAAAGAAATGTCCGGATTACGGAGGAGGAGATAAAGATGGGAAGAATGCGAGAACATCCTCGGTATAATGTCATTTCCATGCGAATAAGTGATGAGGAGCGGGAAACCCTTCAGGAAATCATGAAAACAACTCAGAAAAGTATGTCCGACATCATGCGGGAGGCCATGGAGCTCTTCAAAAGCAAGTGGGAAAACCCACGGGTGGAAAACAAGGCTGCCTGATTTTTTATCCGGAAAAGTTAAACAAGAGGGGTCGTGAAAGCGACCCCTCTTTTTTTGTCTCATGAAAAAATTGCCAAGGAGTAACGGATAAAAGAAGTTTTGGGTTTTTGGCTCCCGGTTGAAGGCCGAAATATTGAATACCGCTTCTCTCAACCAGGCACAAACACATGGAGGAACAGCTTGCCTATAATCCTTATCCTTTACCCCTTAATCCTCTGATCCTTGATCCTGACATCGGTTCAAATACTGAACCGCTGTTACTTGATCTTCCAGGTTGTTCCCTGGGGAGAATCAAGCAGCACGATATTACGGTCGAGCAGCGCGTCGCGGATTTCGTCGCTTCGTGCAAAATCGCGGGCCTTCCGCGCCGCCGTCCGCTCTTCGATGAGCGCTTCTATCTCTTCGCGCGAAATTCCCAGTTCCTCAAGTTTCCGCTCCTTGGCGTTTTCCAGGTAGTCCTCCGGCCGGGTCCGGAAAATGCCGAGCACTTCCCCCGCCTCGTCCAGGGCGCTCCGCGTTTTCGCGAGAATTGCCCTGAGATTGGCTGAAATCTTGCCGCCCTCGGCGAGCACCCGATTGACGGCCCGAACCAGGTCGAAAATGTTGCCGAGAACCTGGGCGGTATTGAAATCGTCATCCATTGCCTCCCGGAAACGGGCGGGAAACGACTCGGCCTTTTCCAGCAACTCCCGCTCCCCGTCCTTCAGGCTTTTCTCATTGACGACAAGCAAGTCCGCGGAAACGCCGGCCAGGATCTCGTCGATCCGCGCCAGGGCGGTGTAAATCCTGTCGAGACCGGACTCGGCTTCCTTGACGTTCTGGTCGGAGAAGTCGAGCGGCGAACGGTACTGGGCGGTGATGAGGAAGAAGCGGAGCGCCTCGGCATCGTAGCGTTCCAGCACCTCCTTGATGGTAAAGAAGTTGCCCAGCGACTTGCTCATCTTTTCCGAATTGATATTGACGAAACCGTTATGGAGCCAGTACTTGACGAACGGCCGGCCGGTGGCTGCCTCGGACTGGGCAATCTCGTTTTCGTGGTGGGGAAAGACGAGGTCCTTGCCACCTCCGTGGATGTCAATGGTTTCGCCGAGAAAACGCATGCTCATGGCGGAACACTCGATGTGCCACCCCGGCCGCCCCTTTCCCCAGGGAGAGTCCCAGGAGGGTTCGCCGGGCTTGGCCCCTTTCCAGAGCACGAAATCCATGGGATGCGCCTTGCGCTCGTCCACTTCGATGCGGGCCCCGGCCTTCATGTCCTCGAGGTTGCGCTTGGAAAGCTTCAGGTAGTCGTCGTATTTCTCGACATTGAAGTAGACGTCACCATCGCCCTGATAGGCAAATCCGCGGTCGATGAGCGTCTGGACAATGCGGATTATATCTTCGATGTGTTCGGTCGCCTTGGGCTGATAGGTGGGCGTCGCACAAGCGAGCATCGTCATGTCGCGATCGAACTCCGCGATGAATCGCTCGGTTATCTCGCGAAAATCCACTCCTTCCCGATTTGCCCGGTTGATGATCTTGTCGTCGACATCGGTGTAATTGCGGACATAGGTGACATCGAAACCGCTGTGGCGGAGGTAGCGGTAAATGACATCGAACACCACGTTGGCGCGGGCATGACCGATATGGCAATGATCGTACACGGTTACCCCGCAGACGTACATGGACACCTTGCCCGGCACCTGGGGAACGAACTCCTCCTTTTTGCCGGACAGCGTATTGTAAACACGTAATGACATGAAAACCCCCTGTAAAGGCAGTTGTTAGTTTTGAGTGTTGAATTACAGGATCGAGGAACGAGGGAAAAAGCCTTATTTCGCCTTCGCCCACGAGTCGCGCAGGGTGACAACGCGGCTGAACACCGGCGCGCCGGGTTTCGAGTCGACCGGGTCGGCGATGAAGTATCCCTGGCGTTCGAACTGGAAGCTGTCCCCCGGTGCGGCGCCGGCCAGGCTCGGCTCAAGGCGGCAGTCGCTGAGGGTCTTGAGCGAATCGGGATTGAGGAATGTCTTCCAGTCGGGCCCTTCCTTGTCGCTGCCCGGCTGCGGCACCGAGAAAAGCCGGTCGTACAACCGGATCTCGGCCGATACCGCGTGGGATGCGGAAACCCAGTGTATGGTCCCCTTGATCTTGCGGCCATCCGCCGCGCTGCCGCCGCGGGAATCGGGATCGTAGCTGCAGCGGACCTCTATGACCTCGCCGGTTTTTTCGTCCTTCACGACGCCGGTGCATTTGACGATATAGGCATAGCGCAGCCGGACCTCGCGGCCCGGTGCGAGCCGAAAGAATCCCTTGGGCGGCTCTTCAAGGAAATCGCCGCGCTCGATGAAAATCTCCCGAGAAAAGGGAACCGTGCGGGTACCCATGGCGGGATCGTTGGGATGATTGAGCGCCTCGAACTCTTCGCTGAGCTCCTCGGGGTAGTTTTCGATCACCAGGCGTAGCGGGTCTATGACAGCCATGGCACGGGGCGCCTTCTCGTTCAGGTCTTCCCGAACGCAGTCCTCGAGGACACCCATTTCGATCCAGCTGTCGTTCTTGCCTACGCCGATCCGCTCGCAGAAATTCCGTATTGCCTCGGGAGTATAGCCACGCCGGCGCATTCCCACCAAGGTCGGCATGCGCGGATCGTCCCAACCGTTCACGTAGCGTTCGCGAACCAGCTCCAGGAGCTTGCGTTTGCTCATGACGGTGTAGGTAAGGTTGAGTCGCGCGAACTCGATCTGGCGTGGTGCGTAAATTTCAAGAGCATCGAGGAACCAGTCATAAAGGGGACGGTGGTCCTCGAACTCGAGTGTGCAGATGGAATGAGTGATCCCCTCAATGGAGTCGGACTGGCCGTGGGCGTAGTCGTACATGGGATAGATACACCAATCGTCACCGGTATGGGGATGGGTTGCGTGGAGAATCCGGTACATGACCGGGTCCCGCAGGTTCATGTTGGCCGACGCCATGTCGATCTTAGCCCGGAGCACCCGGGAACCGTCGGGAAATTCACCGGCCCGCATGCGGCGAAACAGGTCCAGGTTTTCCTCGGGCGTCCGGTTGCGGTACGGGCTCTGCGTGCCGGGCTCGGTGAGTGTGCCGCGTGTTTCGCGAATCTGGTCGGCCGTCTGGTCGTCGACGTACGCCTTCCCCTTAATGACCAGCTGCTCGGCCCATTCGTATAGCTGGCCGAAATAGTCGGAAGCATTATAGAGATGCCCACCCCAATCGAAGCCGAGCCAGTGGACGTTGTCCTTGATGGATTCGATGTATTCCATTTCTTCCTTGGTGGGATTGGTATCATCGAACCGCAGATGGCAGCGGCCGCCGTAATCGCGGGCCAAACCAAAATTGAGGCATATGGACTTGGCATGGCCGATATGGAGGTAGCCGTTGGGCTCCGGGGGGAAACGGGTCACGACAGTCTGATGCTTGCCCGTGCGAAGCTCCTCGTCGATGATACCACGAATGAAATTGCTGGAAGTCGGGGCTTCACCCGAAACCGTCCCTTTCCCTTTTTCGCTGCCGTCTGATGCTGTAGTCATAATCTCCCTCGAAATTTCATAAAAACCGCGGCGCAAAGCGCCGGCGCGGCAAATGAAATAGTTTCTGTTCAGAATTTTTCCTCGATCAACGCCACGGCATAGCTGGCGATCCCTTCGCCGCGGCCGGCAAAACCGAGTTGTTCGGTGGTCGTGGCCTTTACGTTGACCCTGTTGGTTTCACAACCGAGCGCGTCAGCGATATTGGCCCGCATTTCCTGGATATACGGCGCCAGCTTCGGTCGCTGGGCCACAATGGTGGCATCCACGTTGCCGATGCGGTACCCCCGGGTATCCGCCAGGGACATGACATGCCTGAGCAGCTTGATGCTGGAAATCCCCTTGTAGGCGGGGTCTGAATCAGGAAAATGCTTGCCGATGTCGCCCTCCGCCACGGCACCGAGAATTGCGTCGGAGATCGCGTGGAGCAGCACGTCTGCATCGGAGTGACCCAGGAGCCCTTTTTCATAGGGAATATCCACACCGCCGAGGATCAGTTTCCTGCCTTCCACCAGTTGGTGGACGTCATACCCGTGTCCAATTCGCATTGCTCTATTCCTTTCATTTCAGGGCGGGGAATGGGGGGCTGGGGGCTGGTTTTTCTAGCCTCGATCCAACACTCAATCCTCTTCCCTAGTCCCCAGTCCCCGATCCCTTACTTTTCAGAAACGCCTCCGCGAGCACCAGGTCTTCGGGCGTGGTAATCTTGAAGTTGCCGTACACGCCGGGCACGATGCGTACCGATTTGCCGAGCCGTTCCACCAGCGAGGCGTCGTCGGTACCGAGCCAGCCATCGGCCTCGGCCTGTTCATACGCCTTGCGGATGATGCCGTAGCGGAACGTCTGGGGCGTCTGGGCCAGCCAGAGAGTCTCCCGAGGCGGTGTTTCGAGAACCACGCCATCCCGCACCACCTTTACGGTATCCTTTACCGGAACAGCCACCAATGCACCGTCCTGGGTTCGCGCGGTCTCGACCGATTGTTCGATTACGGAAAGGGGAATAAAGGGGCGTACTCCGTCATGGATGATGACCGGATCATCCGAATCCTCCTGCCCCATGGCACGCAGTCCGTTCAAAACGGAATGCTGGCGCTCGCTGCCGCCGGCCACGATGCGGCGGACCTTGCCGAAGCCGTAGCGCTCAACAACGTTCTCCCGGCAAAAAGGAATTTCATCTTCCGGAATGATCAGGTACACGTCGTCGACAAAGGGAGCGGACTCGAAAACGGCAAGGGTATGGGCCAGGATCGGCTTGCCCGCCAGGAGAAGGTACTGCTTGTTGATCCCCGCGCCCATCCGTTTTCCCATCCCGGCAGCGGGAATAAGGGCTGTAACCCGCATCGGCTCCCCCAATTAACAGTTTTGAGTTTTGAGTGTTGAGTTTTCAGTTGCAAACCGAAAGCAAGATCCGGCTCCGGTTCATTCCCGATTTCCGAGAATTTTCAATAATAAACGCAGGCTCTTTTGCCGGTCAATGAAAAAGTTTCACCGTAAAAGCAGGAAAAAGGATCGAGGTTCGAGGAACGAGGAAAAACCTCCCCCGATATCAGCCCCTACACGCCTTCGCCAGGGCTTCGGCGCGCAAGTGAGGCCCCTTCTCCCTTATAAAAGAAGTGTTCAAAATCTACTCTCGCCATGAGGGAGAGGATGGCGCTCGCTCACCTCATACCTCGAACCTCGCTCCTCGCTCCTCGATCCTGATTGCTCTTGCTTTTTCCGATGCGTGAAGATACTCTTTTTATTTAAGGTAAGGAGTGTTCGATGGACCCGGTTCGACATCTGAAAGTATCTATAATTGTGCTTGCCCTGCTCATTACGCTGGGTATCGCGGGCTACATGGGTATCGAAGGTTGGAATGTTCTCGACTCCCTTTACATGACGATCATCACCCTGGCAACAGTCGGCTTCAAGGAAGTCAATACCCTGAGCGATTCCGGCAAGATTTTCACCATGGGGCTGATCGTTCTGGGTGTCAGCGTGCTCGGTTATATTGTCGGCAGTCTCGCCCAGATCATGTTCGAGGGGCAGATTCAGCGTATCGTCGGGAGGAAAAAGGTGGAAAAGAAAATCGAGGCCTTGCGGAACCATTACATCGTCTGCGGCTTCGGCAGAATGGGCGCGCTCATCTGTCGGGAATTCTCGGCCAAGCCGCTCCCCTTCGTGGTGGTGGAGAAGGACACCGACGTAATCGAAAAATTGGAGTCGGATGAATACTTGTATCTCCGCGGCGATGCGACCGACGACGATACGCTCCTGAAAGCCGGAATAAAAAGGGCCAAGGGTCTTATCTCAGTGGTAGCTTCAGACACGGAAAACGTTTACATCACCTTGACGGCACGAGGACTGAACCCCGATCTCTTCATTCTTGCACGCTCGGGCGACGAGGGATCGGACATCAAGCTGAAGCGGGCGGGAGCCAGCAAGGTCGTGTCGCCGTACCTGATCGGGGGAAACCGGATGGCCCAGGCCGTACTGCGCCCCAACGTGGTGGACTTCATCGAAATTGCAACCGGCCGCGAACACCTGGAACTGCAGATGGAGGAAATCATCATTCCCGACGACTCCGGATTTATCGGTGAAACTCTCGTCAGTTCCGGCTTCCGCAAGGAAACGGGCGTCATGATCGTAGGAATCAAGAAATCAAACGGCAGCATGGTGTTCAACCCGGAATCGCACTCCACGATCGAAAAGCAGGACACCCTGATCGTTCTCGGCCAACCCGTGGCCATCGGCAAGCTGGAATACCTGGTGCAGTGCAGCAGCTGCGCCGCGGACATTATTAAACGGCACAAGAAAGTACCCGATGAAAGCTAAACGCATCTTTGTTCACGCTCCCTATGCCCTGCTCGGCGAGCATCTCGATTTTATCCTGGAACGGGGAATCAACCCGGAAATCGCCTTTACCGGCGATACTCTTGACACCCTTGACCCAAGCAGGCTACGCGAAATTTCGGACATTCTGGCCGAGAACGGCATCAGCACCACCATTCATGCCCCGTTCATGGACCTGAATCCCGGAGCATTGGACCGGCTGGTGCTGGAAGCCACCCGGCTCCGTTTTCGCCAGGTCATGGAGGCAGCTGCCGTTCTCTGTCCTTCGGTGGTTGTGTTCCATCCGGGCTATGACCGCTGGCGCTTCGGTGGAAGCCGCGACCGCTGGCTGCAAAACAGTATCGAAACCTTCCAACCCGTAGTTGAACAAGCCGCCTCAGTCGGCTGTGTCATTGCCGTGGAAAACATCTTCGAAGAAGAGCCCTCGACTTTACGGGCACTTCTAGAAGCCGTACAGTCACCCCTCTTCCGCCATTGCTTCGACGTGGGGCACTGGAACCTTTTTTCAAAGCTTTCCATGGAAGAATGGTTCGAGGAGCTGGGCTGCTTCATCGCCGAGGCGCACATCCACGACAATCACGGCATGGCCGACGACCATAGTCCGCTTGGCGAAGCGAGCATCGACTTCCCCCTGTTTTTCCGGCTGATGGCCCGCTATGCCCCCGAGGCAGCCTGGACCATCGAAGCCCACAGCCGGGAAGCCGCCGAGCGTGCCATCGGCAACATCACCCCCTACGTCGCGGAACGGTACGCAAACAAGTGACCCACAACTTTTTTCTTGACAGCACGAGCGTTCCCTTGCAACAATGCGCTCATGAATCTCTGCGGCTATTTTACCTTTTTCGCCTTTTCTTTTTGGTGCGGTTTCTTTTTTCGACCGTCCACCCGGCGTAAAGGTTCGGCTTAAGCATAGCAGAAACATTACAACGAGACCGGAAGCCGAGGGTGGACTGGAAACCACCCCCGGCTTTTTCATTTTTTGAAGAAAGCGCCACCCAGAAAGGGCCGGGGGAAATTCCTCCGGTCCTTTTCGTTTTCCGGGGACAAGGAGAAGGGAGCGATGATCATCGTCATGAAGGCTGGAGCAGCCAAGAAAGACAAGGAAGAAGTACTGAAACGCATCAAGGAGCTGGGCTACAAACCACACGTGATCCACGGCACCACCAGGGACGTTATCGGCGCCGTTGGCGACGAACGGGGCAAGCTCGTCCTCCAATCGCTGGAATCCATGCACGGGGTGGAAAACGTTGTACCGATCCTGCAGCCCTACAAGCTGGCGTCAAAAGAGATAAAAAAGGAATCGAGCATCATCCGGATCACCGATACCGTTGCCATCGGCGGCAAGGAGCTTATCGTCATGGCGGGGCCCTGTTCCGTGGAAGGCGAGCAGCAGATTGTGGAAACAGCCATAGCCGTTGGCAAAGCCGGTGCGCAAATGCTGCGCGGCGGGGCTTTCAAACCGCGCACTTCGCCCTATTCCTTCCAGGGACTCGAAGAAGAGGGACTGAAGCTCCTTGACAAGGCCCGCGAAGCATCGGGGCTCCCTTTCGTTACCGAGGTGATCAACCCGGAGACCGTGGAACTGGTGGCCGATTACGCCGACATGCTGCAGATCGGGGCACGCAACGCCCAGAACTTTGCCCTGCTGAAAAAGGTCGGCCAGACGAAAAAGCCGATTCTGCTGAAGCGCGGCATGTCCATGACCATCCAGGAATTCCTCATGAGCGCCGAATATATCATGAGCGAAGGAAATCAGTCGGTGATCCTCTGCGAACGGGGCATCCGCACCTTTGAAACCGCAACCCGCAACACCCTGGACCTCTCCGCCATTCCGGTTCTCAAGGAAAAGACACATCTGCCGGTCAGTGCCGACCCGTCCCACGGGACGGGAAACTATCACTACGTGGCGGCCATGGCGTTTGCCGCCGTTGCCGCCGGCGCCGACGGCCTGATGATCGAGGTTCATTCCGACCCGGAACATGCATCGTCCGATGGCCCCCAATCACTGAAGCCGTCAAAATTCGCCAAGCTGATGGAAAAACTGAAACTGTTTGCCGAAGCGGCCGACAGAACCCTCTGATACCCTCGTCTTTTTCCTGCCGCCTTTTCCCAAACGGGAAAAGGCGGTGGATTTGACGGCGAAAGACTGTCCAAGGTATTTGAGACTAGCGTGAAATGAATACTTCGAGATTCTCGGGGTAGATTGAGTGGGGTAAAAACGTGCCCCCCGCCATGACCCGGGGGGCTGACCGTCAGCGGTTCATCAATTCGCGCAGCCCATCGGTGATGCTTTTTTCGAACAGCGACGAGATCTTGTCGTGCAGGGCATCCATGGAGCCCGGCACCTCATCACGTTTAATCTGGCGGGTGACATAACCGTCGAAATCGAGAGTGAATTGCTTCTGGCGGATCGGCTCGGGGTAATCGAAGTTGTACATGCCGTAAAGGAATGTCAGCTTCAGGTCACCGTAATTCATCTCCAGATTGTGAAACGCCCGGGCAATGGCGGCCTTGTCGTCGGCAACCGAAAAGATTGCGGAGAGGTCCGGATTCAGGTACTGCGTCCAGTCGGTCAGAGTCGGTTCCGTCAATTCGATATTGTTGAAATAACGAAGCCCGAATCTGTTGAGGCCGAGGTCCTCCACTTCGGGAAACGCCGTAAGCACCGCATCGGCAACAAGCAGGAACGTCTCCCGCAGATCGGCGTAATTCGTATACTTCTTGAAATCCATCCACATGAAGCCGGGGGCGATGCACAACGCCCGGTCCCCTGCTTTTCCCTGAAAAAACCAGTGGTTTTCCTTGACATGCCGTCGTACCGGATCGGATCCGCACGTCATCTCGATCTCTTCGGAAATGGCGCTCTTGCGCTGCACATGGGGAAACCGTTCCTTGAGTTGCTCCTTCACGGACACCGGAATCTCGGAGGAAATCTGGAAGAGATTTTTGTTGAAGTCGATGCGGGCCGTAACGTTCTTCAGAAAGTTATTACGATATGTTCCTGACATAAAATACTCCCTTGCTTGAAATGTTTCCCTTTTTATTACTAACGTATTTTTGAACTATAGTCACGATTTTTCACATCGTTTTCAGCCGGCGGCGCGTCACACCAACTGCATCGGGAAAAGGATGATACCTTCCGGGCACGAGTCATGACATGCGTGACCCCCGTGTGAAACGGTATTTCAGCAGAAGCACCGTATAAAGTCGGTCGCCCATCCGCGAAAAATCATGAAAATCCCAGTGAAAAAACGGAAAATGGATATAAAGAATTGAAAGTATGGCCTTCGGTGTTTATAATACCGCTAAAATTTAAGCCGGTGGCACCGATTGGACCTAAAGAGCACGGAATTCATAAAAAGCGGCGTATCACCCGATCATTACCCCATCAGCGATCTGCCGGAAGTGGCCTTTGCCGGACGTTCGAACGTGGGGAAGTCCTCACTCATCAATACCCTGGTAAACAGAAAAAACCTCGTACGGACCAGCAGGACACCCGGGCGGACCCAGCTCATCAATTTTTTTCTGGTGAATGGCGAATTCATCCTCACGGACCTTCCCGGATACGGTTATGCAAGCGTCCCCCTTGCCGTAAAGCGCCAATGGGGCCCGATGATCGAAACATACCTGTCGAGACGGGAAAACCTCCGCTGCGTCGTTCTTATCCTTGACGTGCGGCGCATCCCAAGTAGTGAAGACCGGTTGATGCTCCAATGGCTCAGGAACTACTCGATTCCCGTTCTCCCGGTAGTGAACAAGTGCGACAAGGTTTCCCGCAACGAACGGGCACGCCAGGCTGCCGTCATCGCCCGGACCCTCGAGGTTCCCGTAAGCGAACTTACTTTTTTTTCCGCCCTTACCAAGGAAGGAAGAGAAATTCTCTGGGACAGACTGGAACTGCTGCTGTTCCAGTAGCGGGCATTTGTTTGGCTGTCGCGGATTACCGACCGCCGTGCCGCCCGGTTTCGATACCCAACCTGCCATCCGACAGCCCCCGCGGGGGCATACCGGCGCCTCGGGAATCGGGCCTTTCGTCCCGCTCCCGTATCGTCCCGGAGAAAGATCCGGTACCCGGTTGCAAGATCAGACAGCATCGCGCAAAGCGCGAACCGATACCCTTTGAATAACGATGAGGTTTCCATGCACACCATTCTACACAAGGAAATGTTGACGGAGCGCACCTGGCACATGCGGGTGGAAGCTCCCCTGATAGCGCGGAAATGCCGCGCGGGGCAATTTCTGATACTGCGCATCCATGAAAAGGGCGAAC
>JAXGWF010000046.1:0-27782 GCA_040773465.1 Geobacteraceae bacterium
ACTTTCGCAAAACCGATGAAGACGCAGTTGCTGAAGCCGTCAATAGGTTAAACAACAGGCCACGAAAATGTCTTGGATACCAGACACCCCATGAAGTCTTTTTCAAAAAATCAGGTGGTGCACTTGCAATTTGAATTCACCACTGGCCAAGGGAGGAAAAGGCGTTGGGCGATTTCTTTGGCTCAAGGCCTTTAGCCGGGTAGAAATTGACAGCACCTTCCAGGCGTCTGACGGCTCTTTATCCGAACGGCAAATCGAATTTACGATTGATGGTGGAGTTAAAGAACTAGTCAATAAGAAAATTACAGACGGGAGAATTCATACAGTCGTTCGACTCATTGGATTTCATGAAGAGTACAGAACGCAGCCAAGCGCCTATAAGACGCCGGCTAAAATTGCACAACGCATTTTTGAACATTGCCTCACAAGATTCATCAGTGACCTTGCACCTACCATAAAGGTCATTGATGACGCAGATGATCATGTCATCAATCTACACGACCTCTATAACGAAATCAGAAATCACATCGTGACGGATACCTTCTGCATTGGCGCTTCAGCGTTCATGATGCACCATATCCGCCTTTACGGCACCCATGCGAAAACACATCAGCTCGTCTATTGCGCCGACGGGAGGGACGTAAAAAGCCGCCCCATCTGCAACTTGCTTGGGACGTCCATCCAATTTGACGATGAAGGAAAAAAATTCTTTTATTCTGCTTATATCACCTCGCCCTTCCTTGATGAACACGTCGATGAATACCGCCAGGAGTTTACAATTCCGAGCAAATCCGGACTTTTCAGTGCTGAAACAATTAACATGAACCAGATAGAACAGGAAGCGGTGACACGAGCACGTAAGCACTTGGCATCCGTAATAGAATCAGTTGAGAAACAGAAGTCGGAGCGTCTTAATAAATTAGTCCAAGACCAACTGCCCATGCTGCGGGCTGTTGTGAAATATTGTCCCGAAGTCTTGAAAGAGATCGAACTCAATACTACCGACGAAAAAATGACGCAAACCCTTTACGCATACAAGGGAAAGGCAGAATACGAGATTAGGAAAAAAAGTGAAAAGCTACTTCGAACTCAGGCATCGAGCATTGAAGAGATTGATGACCAATACAACGAGCTCACTGGGAAGCTGGAAGATTTCCAAAAAGATCAGCTGGCTGCTTATGTGGTGTTCCGCAAGATGATAATCGACTTGTTGGACAAAAAGCTGTGCCTGAACAAAGATGGCAAATACTACAATGAAGACATTGTCCACGACATTGTTTTCCCGCGCAAAACCGACACGGATACCATCGGGTACGATAATCATAATCTCTGGCTGATTGACGAACTCCTCGCATTTCACACCTACGCCGCTTCGGACAAGCGGCTATGCGATTTTACGACTTCATCCAGTGAAGAACGACCCGATGTTGTGGTTTTCTCTGAAGTCGGAGACGATAGACGAGCGCGGGCGGTATCCCTGCTCGAGTTCAAAAAACCCCAGCGGAAGAATTTTGATGAAGATCCAACCAGGCAGTTGTTCCGATATGTGCGGGAAATCCGTGAGAAAGGTGTATGGTTAAAGAGCGGACGACAAGTTACAGTGGATGCCTCAACCCGTTTTTATTGCTATGTCATCTGTGATATCACTCTGCAAGTCAAGGAATTCGCGGAAAACGGCAACTATGCCACGCTTCAGGGAGAGCTTGGTTATTATACGTATAACCGCAATCATAACGCCCATGTTGAGATAGTGGCGTTTGACAAGATTGTCTTGGATGCGAAACAGCGGCATAAGGCATTTTTTGGAAAGTTGGGTATTGGCGGAGCATAAGAAATAGGCCTCAAGGCGATGTACATAATCGAGTCATGGTTTTTGAATAATGTTGGGAGGTAGAACAGGATGTGCAAGTCTGGGGTCGGACCAAGCTAACTGTTTGAAATGTTGAAATTAATGCTAAATTGACCGTGATTTTGGCCTTAGAGTCACAATTTTTGGTGCAAAAAAGGGCTTCTAAGAAGAGAGTAAGAGGGCGCACCATGATAATTCACAGCACCCAAAAACTCGCCGCGAAACTACCTGACGTTTCAGCAACGCCACTCACCGAAACCAGTCCGCTGGGGAGCTGGCATGCCCATCTCATTCTCTATGACCGCAGGCAGTGCGTTCTGTTCTGCCACGATATAAGCCGTTACTGCCTCTTTCTGCCAGGTCTGGTGAAGGCGGATTTTGCCGAACTGGGCCGGTTGCATTGGGAGTTGTTCCTGGAGACGCTGGAGGCGCTGAATGTGCCAAAAACGCTCCTCAATCGTGTAACTCTGGCAATGGGACAGGTGAGGTTTGACCGTAAAACCGATCGATCTGTGCTGGGTTCTTTGCGCACAGCTGATTTAGATCTGAGCTGGTTGATTCATGACACCCATGTGCTTGATTGCAATTCGCTGGCCGTTGCACTGAAGCTTAACGATAGGCCGACGTCGGTGAGGGGGAAGTGGTTTCATCCTGCCCAGGTGATGCTTGAGATGATCGGCGGACTGAATGGGTGACCCCATTACTGGGAGTTATGGGACCAGGCTTGAATTATTTGAAAATTGACCAATAGTACCCCCATGGCACGAAAACCCCGCATCCACTATTCCGGCGCATACCACCACGTAATCCTGCGTTGGAACGCGCAACAAGACATCTTTTCTGTCGCTACCGATTGCTACCGGTTCTAGTTTTTGCTTCAGGAAGGGTTGGTAGCAGATGAGCGGATACCTGATTTTCGGCGTTGCGAGCATTTTCGCTGGCCGAAGCCGGTTATCGAGCGGGATCAGGCCCGGCCATCAAGGTCTAGCGCAACCGGCGTGGCCGGGAGGAGCGCGTGTGTTTATGGCTGGTTCACGAACGGTATCTGGTTATTCTTGCGGATCGCGGGGAATACATCTTGCCATGGACGGCCTACCTGGTTGAACAGCCGCACCGGCAACGGAAATTGCAGAGAGAATACGAGGAATACTGGAAGAGCAGGGTTTAAAAAGCTGAAGCCGCCCCAAGGGACGGCTTCGTTACTCCTTCCACACATGGTAGATGAGCTGTTAATAATATCCTCTGTTTTATCCGAAAAGTCAATGGCCTTGTTGATGTTTGTTCTTTCAGTTGGAAAACCTCGGAGCTGATTACCTATTTCTATACCTAATTGGGCTCGAATTATTTGAAAATTGACCAATAGTACCCCCATGGCACGAAAACCCCATATCCATTATCCCGGCGCATACTATCACATAATCCTGCGTAGGAACGCGCAACAAGCCAATTTTTCCGACGATGCCGGCCGGTACCGGTTCTAACTTTTACTCCAGGAAGGGACCGAACGCTTCGGTCAACGAATCCACGCCTTCTGCCTGATTTTCAACCACGTGAACCTCGTCGTTCAGGTGGCGGACAAGCCCCTCTCCAAGATCATACAGAATCTCTCATTCCGCTTCACCCGCTGGGTGAACTGGCGACAAAAGCGTTCCGGTCACCTGTTCCAGGGGCGTTACAAATCGGTGCTCGTGGATGGTGATGAGTACCTCCAGGTAGGGGTGTTTGAGGATCGTTCGGGAAAATATGTCCCTTGATTTGATAAGTTATAGAGCGTATAGTGTGCTCGCTATGAAATAACCATCCCTCATCTTCATACAGTCGAAGCTGCTTAATGGCGGGTTCGACACTCTTGTGTCGCAGACGCCCGTCCGCGTGATATTGCCGTCTGCTCAAAATCACACTTCACAAGTTTAAGAGCCAAAGGCTCCGAGGGATTGTTATGTATAAAACATTGCACGATTTTACCCAACGCCCCGCTCCGCATTCGCGGTTCACCGTTAAAGAACTTTGGACCCGACCTCACCTTGCCCGCCAGATGCTTCAATTTCATTTGGATCAAAGCACAGAGCTCGCGTCGAGACCGTTAACGGCCATTGATTCGATTATCGAATGGCTTGATCGCAAAATATCACTTGAAGACAAAATACTGTGTGATCTTGGCTGCGGTCCCGGGCTCTATGCCACACGTTTTGCTGAGCGAGGAGCGAATGTAACCGGTGTCGATTTTTCACGCCATTCCCTGGATTATGCTGTCGCAGAGGCAACACGTACCGGCAAGCCAATTCGTTACCTTCACGCGGACTACCTTGCGGACCGACTCCCCACTGGTTTTGATGTTGTCACCCTGATTTATTATGACTACTGCGCCCTTTCTTTGGACCACCGAAAGAGTCTCTTGGCAAAAATACACGACATGCTGAAACCGGGTGGGAGGGTTGTTCTCGATGTCGTAGGGATGGGGAGTTTTGCCGCTAAACATGAGGTGACGATTGTCGAAAGCAATCTGCTGGGAGGCTTCTGGGCCGAGGGGGACTACGTCGGGATGCAGCGGACAATACTGTATCCCGATGAGGCATTGTCCTTGGACCGTGTACTGATTATTGAACCAACTGAAAGTTGGCAAATATTCAACTGGTTTCAGTATTATACCCCGGAGCGCCTATCAGCGGAATTAGGCGCAGCCGGGTTCAAAATCGACACTATAATGGGGTCATTGGCTGGGGTTCCTTTTGCAGATAACAGTGAATCCATGGGAGTCATTGCAACCAGGTAGACAGATAAAGAATCCCCCGCCGTGTCCGTTGAGGCACGGTGGGGTTTAATAGCATATCTTTGCACGCACTGGGTGCTGGGTATACTTTGGCAACTCTGATAAGTCTTTAGTGCGAATTTGCTTGACGGTTCCTTGACTGGCGTTGAGAAAAGTTTATCATCACTCCATAAGGAGCCACGCCATGAGCTGGTCAATAGGTGAAAAAGCCAAAACAGCCCCCAAGGGACGGCTTTGTTACTCCTTCCATGCATGGTGGATGAGCTGCAAGGGAAAACCGGGACGCTTCCTAATTTTCTTTGTTCGTTTCACCAATCAACTTCGTCTCTTTATATCTAACCTAAACAAGGCAGCATGAGCATGAAAATCCTTCACTCTTCCGACTGGCACATTGGACGCACCCTCTACGGCAGAAAACGCTACGAGGAGTTCGAAGCGTTCCTGAACTGGCTGGCGGACACGATTCGGCAGAACGAAATCGATGCCCTGCTGGTAGCGGGCGATGTCTTTGACACCAGCGCCCCGAGTAACCGTGCCCAGGAACTCTATTACCGCTTCCTGTGCCGGGTGGCTGCGTTACCTTGTCGTCATATCGTGGTTGTCGCCGGCAACCACGATTCCCCTTCATTTCTCAATGCCCCCAAAGAGTTGCTCAAAGCGCTCGATATCCATGTGGTCGGCAATGCGTCGGAAGTTCCGGAAGACGAAGCGCTGGTGCTCCGTAATGACCAGGATACTCCGGAACTGATTGTCTGTGCCGTACCCTACCTGCGGGACCGGGATATCCGCACGGCTGAAGCCGGTGAGAGTATCGAGGACAAGGAGCTGAAGCTGATCGAAGGCATCCGCAGTCATTACGCCGCCGTCGCTGCCCTGGCGGAACAGAAACGCAAGGAACTCGGAACTGATATTCCCATCGTTGCCATGGGACACCTGTTTGCCGCCGGCGGACAAACCATCGACGGCGATGGCGTGCGCGAACTCTATGTCGGCTCCCTGGCTCATGTGACTTCCGGGATTTTCCCTCCGTGCTTCAACTACCTGGCGCTCGGACACCTCCACGTCCCGCAGAAGGTGAACGGCTCCGAAACCATCAGGTATAGCGGTTCTCCTCTGCCCATGGGATTCGGCGAGGCAAAACAGCAGAAGAGCGTGGTGATCGTTGATTTTCGAATTTCGATTGATGATTCTGAAGAACTGACAGGGGGAGACGTCTCAAAAGCAATTAATAATCCGCAACCAAAAATCGAACTTCTTCCCGTGCCGGTATTTCAGAAGCTCGAGCGCGTCAAGGGTGACTGGGACGGCATCTCAAGCCGCATCCTCGAATTGTCGGCAACGGACTCCCAAGCGTGGATTGAGGTCATCTACGAAGGCGACGAAGTTATCGGCGACCTGCGCGAGCGTCTGGAGACCGCCATCTCCGGCACGCAAATGGAAATTCTCCGGGTGAAGAACAACCGCATTATCGACCGCGTGCTGGGACAAATTCATGAAGAGGAAACACTCGACGACCTGAACGTGAATGACGTGTTCGAGCGCTGCCTGGCAGCCCATGATATTTTGGAAGAGCAGCGGCCGGAACTGCTGCGTGCCTACCAGGAAACAATCTCGTCTCTCTATGAAGACGACACGAAAGAATTGTGATTTTGGAAGTTCGATTGCGGAATTAAATTAAGGCGAACATGCATCGGAAAGGGTTAGCTATAGCTGTAGAATGCCAGGATGACAGGAATTATAATTTTATGGAACAGGAGCTAAAGGACAGAACAAAGCAGTTTGCTTTGAGGATTATGAAATTGGTGGATGCGTTGCCGAAAACCGTATCTGCCGTGGCTATCGGTCGACAGATTGTCCGCTCCGGAACTTCCGTCGGCGCCAACTACCGGGCCGCATGCCGTGGAAGGTCCAAGGCCGAGTTCATTGCGAAGCTTGGTCTTGTGGCAGAGGAAGCCGATGAAACCTGTTTTTGGCTCGAACTCATTGTTGAGGGTGGCCTTCTTCCAGAGTGCAAGATACGGCCACTCCTTGAAGAAGCAGATGAGTTGACAGCGATATTCGTATCGTCGGTCAAAACATCCCGGCACAATCACAGATCACTAATCACAGATCAAAAATCATGAGAATTTTACAGATACGATTCAAGAATCTGAACTCACTGGTCGGCGAATGGGAAATCGACCTGACCCAACCGGCATTTGCCTCCGACGGCATTTTCGCCATTACCGGCCCGACCGGAGCCGGCAAGACGACCATCCTCGATGCCGTCTGCCTGGCACTCTATGGCCGTACGCCGCGGCTCAATAGAGTCACGAAGACCGGCAATGAAATCATGTCGCGGCAGACCGGCGAATGCTTTGCCGAAGTGACCTTCGAAATCCAGGCCGGCCGCTTTCGCTGTCATTGGAGCCAGCACCGGGCACGCAAGAAACCGGATGGAGAGCTCCAGGCCCCGAAACACGAGATTGCCAATGCCGATTCAGGTGAGATTTTCGAATCCAAGATCAGAGGTGTCGCCGACCAGATCGAGTCGGCTACCGGTATGGATTTTGACCGTTTCACCCGCTCCATGCTGCTGGCCCAGGGCGGCTTCGCCGCGTTTCTCCAGGCGGCGCCTGATGAACGAGCTCCGATCCTGGAGCAGATAACGGGCACGGAGATCTACAGCCGGATCTCCATCCGCGTCCATGAGCGCCAGCGGGAGGAGCGGGAAAAGCTGAACATTCTTCAGGCTGAAACGGCAGGCATCGTGGTTCTGGAGCCGGAACAGGAAAGGGAAATTCATCAGGCACTCGAGTCAAAGCAGAAGGAAGAGGCAGATCTTACCGGTAAATCCGCTGACACAGGGAAGGCCATTGCCTGGCTCACCACCATCGATGGTCTGAAAAAGGAAATCAACAGCCTGGCCGATGAGGCGAGCAAGCTGCAAAACGATATCGATGCTTTTAAAACGGATCGTGACAAACTTAAGAGGGCTTTGAGCGCAGCCTCACTGGATGGCTCATACGCAACGCTCACCGCACTCCGAAAACAACAAACGGATGACTGGACGGCATTGAAAGCTGAGGAAGAGACCTTTCCCGAACTGGAATCCTCCGCCAAGGAACAGGCAGAATTGTTGAAATTGGCTGAACAGAAGACCGTGAAAGCGAAAGAAGAGCTGAAAGCCGCCGCACCGCTTATTCAGAAGGTTCGCTCCCTCGATCAGAAGCTTGCCGATCAGAAAAAGGCGGTATCGGATGCTGAAGAGGGCTGCCAAAAAGATGCGGCAAAGATTGATGCGGATAAAAAGTTTAGACTGCAAGAGCGGGAAAAACGTTCCAATGCTCAAAAAAACCTGGAACGTGTTGACGACTATCTCAAGGAGCATGCACGGGATGAGTGGCTGATCAGTGGGTTGGCCGGTGTTGAAGAACAACTGGGCGGCCTGCTCTTCAGGCAAAAGGAAATCGTTCAAAAAGAGGCCGATCAGGAAAAGGCCGTGACGGCTCTGGAACAGGCGACAAAAGCATTCGATGCTTGCCGGAAGCAATGCGGCACCCGGAAGATGGAGCTGGAGGACGCCTCAAAAAGGCTCCAGCAAGGCAACGATGCGTTAAGCCGGTTGCTGGGTGATCGGCTGTTGCGTGAATACCGTACTGAGAAGGAAGCCCTGCTTCGCGAAATGGCCTTCCTGGCGAAAATTGCGGAGCTTGAAGAGCACCGGGCCAAACTGGAAGACGGCAAACCCTGTCCACTCTGTGGTGCGAACGAGCATCCCTTTGCCGAAGGCAATGTTCCCGTCCCGGACGACATCGAACGGAAAATTGAAGCGCTCAGCAAGCTGATCGGCTCGGCTGAGGATCAGGAAGCCGTTATTAAGAAACTTGAAAAGGCTGAGGACACAGCACGAAAAAATCTGACGGAGACTGAAAAGCAGGAGGCAGCAGCAGCCAATGACAAGAAGGCTGCCGAGAAAGCTGTTGCGGAGGTGAAGGAAGGCCTGGAAAAACTCCGTACTGATTTTACCGGACTGAAGCAAGCGCTATCCGACAAACTCAAGCCGCTCGGTTATGCGTTTGATTTTCGTGACCCCAAATCCGCAATCCAGAACCTGAAATCCAAAATGCAAAAGTGGCAGGCTCAGGTCAGGAAAAGGGCTGAAATCGAGAAACAGATCGCGGATATCGATAGTGAGATGAAACGTCTGGATGCGGTCATTGAAACCCAAAACAACGCCTTGACTGAGAAAAGTGAGCGTCTGGAGTCCTTGAAAAAGACTCACACTGCCGGAAGTGAAGAGCGGAAACAATTGTACGGCGACAAAAGTCCCGATGATGAAGAGCTTCGCTTGAACAAGGCAATTACCGCTGCCGAAGGCGCTGAGAAGAGAACCAGAGACCGACACAATGAGCTGCAGCAAAAATGGAACACGGCAAAGACGCATGTTTATTCTTTGAAAAAGCGCATCGAACAGAGAGAACCGGAATTAAAACAGACGGAAACTGAGTTTTCCGCAGCGCTTGAGCCTGTTGGTTTTTCGGATGAAGAACAGTTTCTTGAGGCAAGACTGACTGCTGGGCAAAGGGATGAGCTGGCTGCGAAAGCGAAGAAACTGGATGACAACCAAACAGACCTCAAGGCCAGGCAAAAGGATCGGGAAACGCGCTTGGCCACGGAAATAGCCCGAAAGGTTACTGACAAATCTCTCGATGAACTGGAGCCGCAATTCAAAGAGTATGAGGATTCCCTGAAAGAGCTGCGGAACATTATTGCCGGTCTCAAGCACAAGCTGAGCGAAAATACGGCTGCCAAAGAGCGGATAAAGGAGAAGCAAGCGGCTATCGAGGCACAGGGAAAAGAGTGCCGTCGATGGGAAAATCTGCACGAATTGATCGGCTCCGCAGACGGAAAGAAATACCGCAATTTTGCCCAAGGGCTGACCTTTGAAATGATGGTCGGTCACGCCAATCGGCAGCTGCAGAAAATGACCGACCGCTACTTGTTGATCCGTGATGATGCCCAGCCTCTCGAGCTGAACGTGATCGATAACTATCAGGCAGGCGAGATACGCTCCACCAAGAACCTCTCAGGCGGTGAAAGCTTTATCGTCAGCCTCTCCCTGGCTCTGGGTTTGTCCCATATGGCCAGCAAGAATGTCCGGGTGGATTCGCTGTTCCTTGATGAAGGCTTCGGCACCCTGGACGAGGAAGCCCTCGACACCGCCCTGGAAACCCTCGCCGGCCTGCAGCAGAACGGCAAACTGATCGGGGTGATCTCGCATGTCAGTACGCTGAAAGAACGTATCGCTACCCAGATACAGGTCATTCCTCAAACGGGAGGAAGAAGCACGCTCGTCGGTCCCGGGGTTCTGCAAATATAGGAATGCATGAAAACCCTTATCAAACCCTCATTTACTCCTCAAGATCACTACACCTTATTATTAACTCCCATGCAATGCTACCAATAGCCCGTGGTTCAATGATAGACAGGAAGTGAAGCAGGAAAATCTATCATATGAGTTGACAATCGTATTTTGATAGACTATTCTCAAAACGTCTTTGGCTCTATTGATTGAAATTGGGAGAGAGAAGAAGGATATGGCGATTATCGGGTATGCTCGGGCGAGCACTGAGGATCAAAAACTGGATGCGCAGATCGAACAGCTGAAGGAAGCGAAGTGCGAGCGCATTTACCAGGAGAAGGTGAGTGGGGCGAAGGTTGACCGGCCGGAGCTTGCTGCTATGCTCGATTATGTTCGGGAGGGTGATACGGTTGTGGTTACCAAGCTCGATCGGATTGCTCGTTCGACAAAGCATCTGTTGGAGATTACCGATTTGTTGAAAAAGAAGAAGGTGGTCTTCAAGGTTTTGAATATAAATTTTGATACGAGTACGCCGACCGGGAAGTTGATGCAGACGATGCTGGCTGCAGTTGCCGAGTTTGAGCGGGAGATGATGCTGGAGCGCCAGGCGGAGGGGATCCGGATCGCGAAGGCACAGGGGAAGTTCAAGGGACGGAAGCCGACGGCCCGGGAGAAGAGTGAAGAGGTGCTCCGGTTATTGGCAGATGGATTGACGAAAGAGGCCGTGGCCGAGAAGGTGGGAATAGGGGTGGCGTCGGTTTATCGGATTGTTAAGGCGGCCGGGGAGGCGGAAGAAAATTTGGAAGTGTGAAAAAACGGCTTTCAAATTTGGCTTCTGAGGGGTTTTTGTTGGTTGTTTGATATAAATATATATAATGGGAGCTGAATGTAATCATCCAAGGAGAACTGAAATGTCTAACAGCGTCGATGCTGCGATTCCTGGACTTGAAATCTAAAAGATTTCTGCCTTTGTCGGAGCGTATTTTATATTACCCGGCAAGTCTTCCGAGAAGCTCTGTAAAAAGACGAAACGGCAAAGATCTTCTTAAAAACCAGAGAATTTTGGCGTCGTTTCCCGCCAGATATCGGAGTCGGTTATTATTATTGTCAACAGCGGCCAGAAAAACAACTTTTGCAATAACCTTCGGGTCGCTTAGTTTAGGACGTCGCCTCTCGTAAGCGGCGAGCCGTTTCTCTATAGTTTCCTCATACGAAGGTACATCATTTTTTCTGACAATAATGCTATTTGAAGCAAACCGTGTCTTCACCCCGCCTGGCTCAACAATTTTCACGTGTATACCAAGTTTCCGCAACTCAAATCTCAGTGATTCACTAAACCCTTCAACAGCCCATTTGGCAGACGCGTAAAAACTGCTGAGCGGCATCCCGATTAAGCCGCCTAAGGAGCTGACATTGATGATCATTCCTGTGTGCTTTTTCCTGAAATATGGCAAAATTTCTCGGGTGACGTTCATAACGCCAAACACATTGACCTCGTACAGCGCCTGAATTTGATCGGGGGTGGCTCCTTCAAAGGGGCCGGTTAAATTGTAGGCAGCATTATTCACCAGCACATCGATGGCCCCAAATCGCTCCTCTGTATCTCTGATGGCTTTTTGTATGGAGCGGGTCTCAGTGACGTCCAAACGCAGACACGCGAGGTTTGCCAATCTTGTAAGCTCGCATTCTGTATCAGGACGCCGCATGGTGGCCGCAACATTCCAGCCCTTTTCGTGGAAATAGAAGGCCGCGGCCTTTCCTATCCCGGAAGAACAACCCGTAATCAATACCGTTTTCTTCATAGTCTTCTCTGGATGGGAGGAATAACTTTCTCAGGGTAATTCGTGCCCAAAAAAAACTTTTACTTGCTGGTAGGTATTCGCAAAATTCCTCAGTTGTTCAAGACTTTGCTGGGCTTTCTTGCTGTTATAGCTTCCAAAACCTGGTCCAACGCAATAATCAAAGCCCATTTTTATGTCACAGGCATCCCCTGTTATTAAAACCACGTCTTGTTTTCCATTAATCAGGAAGCTGATATGTCCTTTTCGGTGTCCTGGCGTCTGAATGGCCCATAAAGATCCATCACCGAAAACGTCTGCACAATGACCAAGCGGTGTAAGCTTGTAGGTTGAATCAAAATTGATTTCGTTAAAATACTCGACCCCTACAAAATTGTCCTGATAAAACAGAGGTCCCAAACCATTTGTTGGTTCGTCTTTTCCAATGACCACACAGATGTCTTTTGGAAGATGCTGCATGCCGGCAGTATGGTCCATATGCAAGTGTGTAAAAAATCACCCTTTAAATCGACATCTTTATTCTTTAGATAAGATCCGATGTCTTGGCCTTTTTTCTGATCACTCTTAAGTGGCCAGAGTATCTTTTTTAATGGGCCACGGATGTTTCCGTGCGGATTATCTTGAAAAGATCGATCCAATCCAGCATCAATAAGATAATCTCCGAATACTGAATGGCGGATCAAATAACAAAAAACAGGGACTTTAATTATTTCCTTTTTGAGGCTTTTGGCATTCGGGTGCTTCATGTTTAAAAATAGATGGTTGGAAATAACAAGACTTCCTGTTTCGATTACTTCAACTTGAATATCCTGAGGATTAGACAGTGCTTCATTCCAGTTTTTAATAGTCTGTTTCGGCAATGGAAAAGCTCTTCTTTTTGGTTTGTGCATTTTTTACCCTCCTCACTGAATTTTCAGAAACGGATGGATCAATGAACGATGTCGACCGACGGTACTATTCTCGACAGATGAAGCAAATTGTCCTGAAGGAAAAATACCGATTTGTTGACATGCCATCAACGGATTAAGTTCATAAAGCGTTTATTTTCCCTCCCCGGGGGAACAACCTTGCCATTCCCGTGTTCGACTAGCTTCATCAACCACGCCATGTTTTTTCCCAATACCCGCATGATCTGAACGCCTTCTTCGTCTTTTGTCGCTTCGCCGGGAAACATGCCGTGAATGACGTTCCAGTAGTTTGAAGTCGGTATCAGCATCTCGGAATAGCAAAGATAATTGTTCAACTGGTCAAACGCCGGCAACCCCCCGGAACGGCGTACGGCGACAACCGAAGCACCAACCTTATGGCGCAACATGCTGTTATTGACGCCGGCCACAAAAAAGGCCCGATCGAGAAAAGATTTCATCGATCCTGCAATGGCTGAATAATGAACGGGAGATCCCAAAAGGAGGCTATCGGCTTGCTTCATCTTCTGAATCCATGTGTTGACCTCATCGCCGGGGATGACGCATTGTTCATTCATATGCTTCATGCACTGACCGCATGCAATGCACCCGCTGATGGTTTTGTCGCCTACCTGAATGATTTCCGTATCTATCCCCTCTTTTTCGAGTTCCCCCGTAACGATTTTCAGAGCGTGGAACGTATTGCCTTTCTGGTTGGGACTTCCGTTGAATGCCAAAGCCTTCATAGCTCATCCTTTCTTTTTCTGGAAACAATCCTTAAGGTATACGCTCTCAATGAGCGCCCAAGGCATATCTTTTCGTCGTTTTCTAGCTCCATTAGAAAAAGTGGTTGTTATATAGCCCTTACATATTGCGACGCTTCACGGAGTCTCGAAGCCCGAACCTCCATACTCATCTCCCGCCCTGTTATACCTCTAAGTAGCAAAGTCCTCCTGATCCACCCTTTGACAGGAGTGCAGCAGACCATTTTTTGTGAGAATATAGCATAACGTGCATACCGCCACCCCATCTATGTGCGCCAAATCAATATTCAATGACGCCAACAGAACTTTTTGGTATAAAGGAACAATGTGGCGTTCATTGATAGTGGAATGGCGCTATTGGATGGCTATTTATGTGCGGGTTGGGTTTAATATATTCACCGACCGGAAGTCTGAAGAGTCATAAGAGGGGTGTTGAGCATGGCAAGGGCGAACCTATATACTGTAAACCCTGGTTGGCGAATTCTTCTTTTGGATGCAGGCATAAACCCGACAAATGTCTTGCGGAGAGCGGGGCTGCCTGAAGACCTTTTAGGAAGGGAGAAAGCGTACCTCTCCACACAGGAATATTTCCGGCTATGGAAGGGCCTGGAAGACGAGACGGAGGATCCCAAGTTGCCTATTCGTCTTGGAACATATTTTTCGGTTGAGTCGTTCAATCCTCCTGTTTTCGCCGCTCTGTGCAGCCAGGATCTAAACGGAGCCCTGGCACGTCTGTCGGTCTATAAAAGGCTCATTGGTCCAATGGAGCTGAAGGTCGAACAGGGCGATGTAGAGACAACTCTTACTCTGAAATGGCTTGACGAAAAAGTTGTTCCTCCCGCATCACTTGTCGCAATGGAACTGGTTTTTTTCGTCAAGTTAGCCAGAATGGCAACCAGGTCCGAACTTTGTCCCACTGAGGTAATTTCACCGATTAATCTGGAACCCAAGCAGGCCTATGTTGATTTTTTTGGTCTTGAGTTACGAACGGGACAGAACCCCAAGATAACTTTCAGGGCAGCAGATGCAACATTGCCTTTTCTGACAGCCAACAAGAAGATGTGGGAATGCTTTGAACCCGAACTTCGAAAGAATCTTTCAGAGCTTGATGATATGGCAACCACCTCGGATCGGGTCGAGGCAGCACTGCTGGAACTATTGCCTGGGGGGGCGGCTACCATAGATTCAGTGGCTGTTAAGCTCGGGGCTAGCAGGCGAACGCTTCAACGTCGACTCAAGCAGGAGGGGCAGTCTTTCCAACGTTTGCTTAAAAAAACCCGTTCAGAGCTTGCCAAACACTACCTGAGGTCTTCCAAAATGTCCGGAGCTGAAATCTCATTTCTCCTGGGCTTCGAGGAGCCGAACTCGTTTTTCAGGGCTTTCTTTGATTGGACGGGGCAAACCCCTGAACAGGCTCGAAGTGAATTGCGGCAGATGCGATAAGACAAGAGTGTAGAATCATCTTATTTGGAATGAAGATTCCAGCGCAAAGCAAGACAGATAACAGGTCACTACTGCCCGGTAAAATTTGGGTATATTTATGTAACCATCTGATTATTATACCTCTTTGACGCATTTTATAGATTGAAATACTAATAAAGTGAAAATATAGGGCTCACCACAGAGAACGGAAAAAATAGTACGTTAAGAATGAATACCGGAAGCAATATTCCTGCGACGCAGTCTCTAACGGCAAAGAATTTTTCGGAAAAAAGAAGGCAAACTGCATTGGAGAGAGGATTGGCTGATAATCTTGCCAAGGCACGGGCGGTTAGGGCGGAGAAGTTGAAAGCTAAAAAGCCGGCTGCGAAGAAGTAAACTGAAAATCGGCCTTCAGCCTTCAGAATATTTACTTGCCCCTGGTAGCCGAGAAAGCTGCCAGGGGCTTTTCATTCGGAGTTTGAGACTTATTTCGTCACGGCCATGATTATCCTGACGGCAGAGGGTGGTAGTTATATGCTGAAGATATGTTGTTCACCTGAACCACCGGCAATTGATTTGCTTATATTGGAAGAAAAAAAGCGCTTTGGGATCCTGGTCCACAGATTCCGGAAGTCTGGCTATGATCTGAAAAGGCGGGGAATGTTGGCATGGCCAAAAAACTTTTGCAGCCCCTGGCGGACTCTTCCGGTGGTTATGGGCTGTTTTCGTCGCCACGGAGCAACGGACGCCAATAGCTCAACTTTTGCATCATCAAGCAGCACCAGCAACTGAGGGATTGCATAGCTGACCGAAAGTATCTGTACCCAGCGATGAAGCACCTGTCGCGACTGCTGCCAGGTTTCCTTCCATCCCCAGCGATTCTTGAGCTGGTTGAACAGATCCTCAACCGACCATCTGCGCCCGCAAGTGAGAATCACCCGAGAGGCAGACAGAGATATGTCGGTAGAGAGGATCAAGCTCTGTTGCGTACGGCCACCGTTATCGTTGTCAAGCTGGCTCCAGACAATCCGTACGGCCCTGCCACCCAGAAAGCGGGACAGGACAACGGCGCAAAAGTGTCAGGGCCAACGTCACCCAGCATTGTCCTCTCACAAAGGTCGGGCGGTTGGTTTTGCAGCCATGCTGGTGATGAATGGCCGAACCGGGAGCCTTCTTGGATGAGCGAAAGACTATCGTATCGTCAATCATCAGGAACCAGCGGCGTTTCGGGAACATACGCATGGCAAGACGGGCGGTCTGGCATCCCAGAGCGACCCATGACCATTTGCCGAAGCGAAGCCACTTGTAATAACTGTTCCAGTGCCTGACCGTAGCGAGTGCCAGACAGGCATCAGACACAAACCCGGTCTGGGTCAGCATTGCCCCGAAAAGCAGTTCCAGGAAGGTAGGCACCGAACGTTTTGGGAGAGCCCTCGACAAAAATGTGATAGCATCAAACAGGGCGCGAGGGATATGGCCGTATCCCTTGTGATCCATAGCGGCCTCCAGAGAGAAATGGTTTTCCCTCTAGAGGCCGCGCCTTACTCGCTCTTAAACATCAAGTCGCGAGTAAGGCGCGGCCCACGATTTGGGCCTCACGGTCAAGTACTTTTTTGGCTACATGCCACTTTTTTTCAAAGATCTCGAAACTCTAAAGTCCAGACTCTAAAGTCCAGTCTATTAAATCAAATGACTATTACTTCAGTTGTATAAACGCCACCCCGGCCGAAGCTTTTTTGTGCTGGATATCGGTAGGCTGTTGAGTATTTTGAGGCATTGGATAGCGTTCGGCGGCACGGGATTAACTTGCTTCCCGTGCCGCCGGCCGTTATGTATCCGAGACTGTTGACCTTGTTGATCAGATGTAATCCGAAACCCGGTCAAAAGGCTCGATGGTAGCCGCGCAGACCTTGAACTCGGGGATCTTCGCGACCGGGTCGAGCGCTTTGTTGGTCAGCCTGTTGGCTGCTCCGTCCGCAAAGTGGAACGGCATGAAAAGCACGTTCTCTTCGACCTTATCGGTTACCCGGGCGGTTGAAAGGACCTCGCCGCGGCGGGAAGCCACCTTGACTTTCGATCCGTTTTTGATGCCGAGCTTATCGGCTGCGGCCGGATGGATTTCGATGAACGAACCGGGGAACAGGTTGTTGAGGCCGTCCACCTTTCCGGTCATGGTCTTAGTGTGGTAGTGGTAGAGGATCCTGCCGGTGGACAGGATGAACGGATATTCCTCGTCCGGCAGTTCCGCTGACGGAATGTACTCAGCCGGTTTGAAGAGACCCTTGCCGCGGGCGAAGGTACCCTTGTGAAGGTACTTGGTGCCCGGGTGTTCGGCATTCGGGCACGGCCACTGGAGTCCGCACTCTTCGATACGGGCGAACGAGATCCCGCCGTACTGCGGTGTAACCGTTGCGGCTTCGTCCAGAATTTCGCCTGCATTCCGGTACTGCTTGTCATAGCCAAGCCGCTTCATCACTGCCACGAGGATTTCCCAGTCAGCCATGGCCTGTCCTGGAGCATCGATGGCCTTGCGGACACGCTGGACGCGCCGTTCGGTGCTGGTGAAGGTACCGTCCTTCTCGGCAAAGGACGCCGCCGGGAGCACGACATCGGCAAGCTCCGCTGTTTCGGTGAGGAAGATATCCTGGACCACCAGGAATTCGGTGTTCTCCAAGGCTTCCTGCACGTGGTTGAGGTCAGGGTCGGAGAGCATGGGGTTTTCGCCCATGATGTAGAGGACCTTGATGTCGCCCGCACCGGCTTTGCCGACGATCTCGGTGACGGTGAGGCCCGGCTTGTCGGAGAGCTTCACGCCCCAAGCCTTTTCGAACTTGGCGACAACTTCGGGATTGGCGATTTTCTGGTAGCCGGGCAGGTCGCCGGGTAGGCAGCCCATGTCGCAGGCGCCCTGCACGTTGTTCTGGCCGCGCAGCGGGTTGACACCGGAGGATTCCTTGCCCATGTGACCACAGAGCAGGGCCAGGTTGGAGGTGCCCATGACGCCGTCCACGCCGGTGCTGTGCTGAGTGACGCCCATGGAGTAAATGATGGATGCCTTCTCGGTTTTCGCATAGAGACGGGCGGCGGTTTTCAGGTCTTCGGCGCTGATGCCGCAGATTTCGGCAACCCTTTCCGGGGTATACGCGCTGACAACCGATTTCAGTTCATCGAAGTTCTCGGTGCGTTCGGCGATGAACTCCTTGTTTTCCAGCCCTTCGGCAAGAATGACCTGCATCATGCCATTGAAGAGCGCCACGTTGGTGCCCGGCGTGATCTGCATGAAGATTTCGGCGTCTTTGGCCAGGTCGATGCGTCGCGGTTCGGCCACGATGACCCTGGCGCCTTTCTGCCTGGCTTGGCGTATTTTCGCGCCGATAACCGGATGGGTTTCCGTGGTATTGGAACCTGTTACGAAGATGAGGTCGCAATCGGCCACTTCGGCGATGCTGTTGGTCATGGCACCGCTCCCCAGGGTTGTCGCCAGACCGGCAACCGTCGAGGCGTGGCAGAGGCGTGCGCAATGGTCGACTTGGTTGGTGCCGAACGTTGCACGGACCATCTTCTGGAACAGGTAGTTTTCTTCGTTGGTTACGCGCGCGGATGCCAGGCCGGCAAGGGCTTCGGGTCCGTGGGTCTCTTTTGCCGCCTGTATTCTTTCGGCGATCAGGGATAATGCCTCGTCCCAAGTGGCTTCCACAAGCGCGCCGTCTTTCTTGATGAGTGGTGTTTTCAAACGGTCCGGATGGTTGACGAAGTTGTAACCGAATTTGCCCTTAACGCAGAGCAAACCGTTGTTGGCGGGGCCGTCGACCGGTTCGACGCCAACCACCTTGCCGTTTTTGACTAACAGGTCCATCTGGCAACCGACACCGCAGTAGGAGCAGGTGGTGGTGGTCTTTGAGACTTCCCAGGCCCGGAACTTCTCAGGCGACTTGGGCATGAGTGCCGCGGTCGGGCAAACGGACACACAGGTGCCGCAGGAGACGCAGACCGATTCACGGATCGGATCGTCGAACGGCGGTGTCGGATGCGCGGTAAAGCCTCTGCCGGCGAAGTCGAGCGCATCGGTGCACTGGTACGCGGTACAGGCATTGACGCAACGACGGCAATTGACGCACTTGTTCATGTCGCGTACAAAGAACTCGTTGGATTCGTCACGCGGAAAATCATTCATCATCCCGCGAAATCCGCTCTCTTTCACATCATACTGGTAGCAGAGGTCCTGCAGGGTACACTTCCCTGCCTTTTCACAGGTCAGACACTCCTGGTCATGGTCGGAAAGAAGCAGTTCGAGCATCATTTTCCGTGCACTCACAACCCTGTCGGTGTCCGTTTTTACCTCCATCCCGTCCATAACCGGCGTGGAACAGGCAGGAGCCAGATTTTTTCTGCCGGCAACTTCCACCACGCATATTCTGCAGGAGGAATTCGCTCCAGACATAGCACTATGCAGTTCCAGGTAACAGAGGGTCGGGATATGGATCCCGACCTTCCTGGCTGCATCAATAAGCATTGACCCTTTCGGGACTTCAACCATATTTCCATCAATTACAAGCTTGACCATTCTTGATATTCTCCCTTCCAATTGCTGATTATTTCCAACACGAGAAATATGAGTCATTTCTTTCAATCAAACCATTCGGACCAGTTGCCGCTTTTTCTGCGATTGCGCCAGTATTGGTTTCCCATATTCTTCACCTCCTTTCCGCAAGGCCATAGTTTTTTGGTTCATGTGAGACTGCGTTGAGCAAAATACCCGGGTGTCTGATTACACGGCGAAAAAAATAATGGGCTACGCTATAAAAACAATGTATAGCGAAAATGAATTAGTTTTTGATACAGGATGTTTTCGGGGGAAGTCAAACGGATAATATCCATATAATCAATTGCAGCGATAGATATTATCAATAGCAAGCAATGGGGTCAGGCTTGAATTATTTGAGATTTGACCTATAGTTATCCCATGGCACGAAAACCCCGCATCCACTATCCCGGCGCATACTATCACGTAATCCTGCGTGGCAACGCACAACAAGACATCTTTTTCGACGATACCGACCGGTACCGGTTCTATCTTTTGCTCCAGGAAGGTACCGAACGCTTCGGTCATCGAATCCACGCCTTCTGCCTGATGACCAACCACGTGCACCTCGTCATCCAGGTGGCGGATAAACCCCTCTCCAAAATCATGCAGAATCTCTCTTTCCGCTACACCCGATGGGTGAACTGGCGACAAAACCGTTCCGGTCACCTGTTCCAGGGGCGTTACAAATCGGTGGTCGTGGATGCCGACGAATATCTTCTGGAACTGGTTCGCTACACCCATCTGAATCCCGTCCGGGCCGGAATTGCGAAAACACCATCCGCCTACCGCTGGAGCAGCCATTGCGCCTACTGCGGAAATGAAACGATTCCCTGGCTTGCCACCGAATTCGTCCTGGCAGGGTTTGCGCCAAAGCTCGCTACCGCCCGCAAGCGGTACGCGGCGTTTGTCTCGGAGGGGGCAGGGGAGGGGCATCGTCCCGAATTTCATGGAAGGGGGAGCGAGGATACAAGGTTGCTGGGTGACAGTTCCTTTATTGAGCGAGTAGTGAGTGAGGTTGAGGAACTTTCCCTGCCTGGCCGCATGAACCCGGAGAGCCTCTCCGAACTCGTTGCTTCATACTACCAGTTGCCGGATCTTCTGGGCCGCAGCCACCGGCATGCCGAGGCCCGGGCTGCCTGCGCGTGGGTTGCCCGGGAAACCGGCGTCTGCACGCTGACCGAAATGGCCCGTTTCTTTCAGAGGGATATATCCTCGATTAGCTCTGGAGCGCGGCGCATCGGGGCGCGTCAGGGTTCAGCACAAGTGCTAAGCGATATGCTCGAGGTTGTGCGGAAATATTCAAATAGCAAAGCCTGATTCCATAAACTATGATCCCATAAACTCATTAAATTGTGACTCCATAAGCGATTCAGTGGTACAATTCCGGACCAGGGCATTGGAAATACTATCAGATTGTTGGGGAGAGTGGGCATGACCATTCAACAGTCTCTAATCGAGAAAATACGACTTGCCGACCGGCAGGGGGCAAACGCATTGCTGGATGCGTGGGCAGAAGAACACGGTTATGATCGTCTGATCACGGACGTGTTGGATCCGACGTTGATACAGATCGGTGAGAAATGGTGCGCGTCCGGGGCACTGACGCTCGCCCAGGTGTACATTGCTGCCAAGGTAACCGAGGATGTTTTAACCAAAATCGTCGGCATGAGAATAAATCCGTCTGAAGGCCAGTCGCCCAAAGGGACGGTAGTGATCGGCAACATAGAGGAGGATTTCCATGCTTTGGGTCGCCGCATGGTGGGAACGTTCCTGCGTGCGGAAGGCTGGATCGTTCATGACCTTGGCAACGACGTCCCGGCAAAGGAATTCGTAGACAAGGCGTTGGAGGTCGGCGCTCGCGTGATAGGGGTATCGGCCATGATGATGACGACCGCCCTCAATATCAGGAGGGTGCGGCAGGAGATCGACAGCCGTGGTCTCACCGGAAGAATCCAACTGGCGGTGGGAGGAGCGGTGTTCTGTGTCAGTCCCGGACTTGTCGATGAGGTTGGCGGCGACGGAACAGCCGCCAATGCGCTTGCAGCTTCGGGCCTGTTTGACCGGCTTTGGCGGGAATCCATCGGAAAGGAGGCAGGCACGTGAACAGCACGGAACGGATAATGGCCACACTTGCCGGGAAACCGCTCGACCGGCGCGCCGTCTCGCCGGTGCTGAGCCTCTATGGCGCGCGGCTTATCGGCTGCCCACTCGATCAGTACTACATGGACCCAGCCGCCTACGCGCGCGGTCAGTCCGCGGTGCGCGAAACTTTTCGGCCGGATGTCCTGTTCGCGCCGTTGGCGTTTGCCTCAATCGGCGCGGCTTTCGGCAGCGAACTCGTCTTCACCGACACGGATGTACCCAATATTCGGCGTCCGGCCGTCCAGACGGTGGAGGATTGGGATTTGCTTCTGCCGCCCGACCCCGACACAGATCCGCGGTTGCTGTATTTCCGTGAAGCGATCCGTCTGATGGCGGCCGAGCATGGGGATCAGGTTCCCATAGCCATGGTGATTCCGATTCCGGCGGACATTCCCGGACTGGTCATGGGCCTGGAAGCCTGGCTGGAGACGGTGCTGTTCGATCCGGCAGAGGCGCAACTGGTGATGGAAAAGGTCATTCCTTTCTACGTCCAGCTGGTCAACGGCTTCTTCGCGGCAGGCGCGAAGTTCGTCGCAATGCCCAGCGCTTTTGCTTCGCCGACGATTGTTACCCGCGATATCGTTTCGTCCTTCACGCGGCCAATTTTGGATCGAGTCCTGTCTCAGCTTCACGGACCGGTAATCCTGCATAATGTGGGAGCGCCACTGTTGCCTCACCTGGATCTTTTGACGGGATTGCCTGCCATGGTGGGTGTTATCATGGATCAACGGGACGACCTCGCACGGGCGCGCCAGGTGGTTGGGTCGGACATCGTGCTGTTTGGTGGGCTCGATTGCTCCACTATCAGCCAGATGACGGTTTCAGAGGTGAAAGACCGCTGCCGGGTCATTCTGGAGGAGCGCCGGCAGGATCCGCGTTTTGTCCTCAGCACTTCCGGTCCGGACGTTGTCTGGAACACACCGCCGGAGAATATCCACGCAATGCTGAAGACAGCGGAATCTACAGGGAGTGTCGGCGTATGAGCGGTATTTGTCGAGCCCAGGGTGCAATCATCTGCTGTTCGGTACTGCAAGCCGAAGTGACGTTTCTCTGTGAAACGCACTGGCCGGATCGCAAATTGATTTTCCTCCCCTCGATGATGCATATGCACCCCGAACTTCTGGCATCGTCTCTTGAATCGGTTCTGGAAGACGAGCTGAAACAGGGCTATCCTGTCGTATTGGTTTTCGGCGATTGCTGCATGCAGATGACGACGCTGGAAACCCTTCCCGGTGTAGCCCGAACCAGGGGGAAGAACTGTTATGAACTGCTTCTCGGACCTGGGGAATATCGCCGGCTGTCGCATGAAGGGGCGTTCTTTCTGATGCCCGAATGGGTGCAGCGCTGGAAAGAAATCTTTACCAGAGAGCTTGGCTTGACCCGTAACACTGCCAGAAGCCTGATGCGGGATATGCACCGCACGCTGATGTACCTGGATGCCGGCCTGGTGCCGGTACCTGTCAAGGAATTGCATGCCTGCGCCGACTATTGCGGCTTGCCGTGCGACGTGCTGCGGATACCGCTCACGCATTTAAGTTCCGTCATCGAGAAAGCGCTTATTGAATGCAGGAACAAAGGAGTTCAAGGATGAAACCGGACCCATTCACCAATGATCCGGCGTTTCCCGTGATGGCCATGGACATCCTGAGCAATGTGCTCAGCCGTGCGGACAATCCCGGTGAACTGGGAACCTATCTGACGGAAGAGATCCGGGATCTCACCGGTGCACGCTGCGTGCTGCTCATCCAATGCTTGTGCACCCCGACAATGCCGACTCACCGCGTTGTCAGCGTCAATCCATTGAGAAGGCGCGAATGGGCGGAAACGCTTTTCGCAAACCGCTTGTACGAGGTTGTCCACCGCATGCCGGCCGCCAAGTTCTGGCGCGGGGATGAGCCTTGGGAAATTGCCGGGCTTTTGAGCCGGGAAGGATTCGAATTGTCGATGGCCTTTCCGTTGGATGCCGGGGCATTTCGCGTCGGGGCCATGCTGGTGCTCGGCCTGCCGGATGAGGAGCATATTTCCTCGGTTCTCAGCCTGCTCAACGATTTGTCCACTATCGTAGCGCTGGTGCTCCGCAACTCCGTTCTTTTCGAGCGCCAGGAAGAGATTATTCAGGAGCGTACCGCGGAATTGAGCGCCAGCGAGGAAAAATACCGGACCTTGTTCGAAAGCGCAAACGACGGCGTTTTCATTCACGAAATCACGGAAGACGGACTGCCCGGCCCATTCATCGAAGTGAACAAGGTGGCATGCCGACGGCTCGGGTACAGCAGGGAGGAACTTTCCCGGATGAGCCCGATGGAGCTCGACGATCCCCGTTACCGCGACAATATTGCGCTGGCCATGGAGCGGCTTCTCATAGAAGGCCATGCGGTTTTCGAGACGGCGCAGATGGCTAAAGACGGCCAGAGCATACCAGTGGAGGTGAGTACGCGCGTCTTGGAATTGAACGGAAAACGTCTCCTCTTATCCATAGTACGCGACATAACCGAGCGCAAGCGTGCCGAGGAAGCAATTCAGCAAAGCGAAGAGAAGTTCCGGGTGCTGGCCGAAACGTCTCCAACGGCCATTGTTCTCCATCAGGGAGAAAGGTTCATCTATGCAAATCCCGCAACCACGAGAATCTCCGGATACAGCGAGGCAGAACTGCTGAATATGAATTTCTGGGACTGCTTCACTGAGGATTCTCATGACATGATTCGCGTGCGCGGGTTGGCCAGGCTGCGCGGCGAATCGGTGCCCCTTCAGTATGAACAAAAAATTACCACCAAAAACGGTGAGGAAAAATGGGTCGTTGTCTCTGCCGGAAATATCAAATACAGCGGCAAGCCGGCCATTATCGCCACGCTGCTCGATATCACCGAGGCCAAACGCGCCGAAGAGAGACTCAGCGCCGCTCTGGCTGAAAAAGTCGTACTGTTGCAGGAGGTCCACCATCGCGTCAAGAACAACCTGCAGATCATCTGCTCGTTGCTCGATCTGCAGTCCGAATCAATCATGGATAAACGGTCGCGAAACTGTTTCCGGGAATGCCAGGACCGCATCCGCTCTATGGCCCTGATCCATGCACGACTCTATGAATCGGCGGATTTTGCTTCCATTGACTTTGGGGAATATATCAGGGAACTGTCCCGGAAGCTGTTCGACTCCTACATGGTTGATTCCGGGCGGATTAGCCTGAACATTGTTGCGGAGGGCGTCTCCATGGGGATAGAAAGAGCAATCCCCTGGGGTCTGATTGTCAACGAACTGGTATCAAATGCCTTGAAGCACGCTTTCCCTGATAACCGTTCCGGCGAGATTTCTATACGCATTTGTTTGGACGATGACGACTGGATTACCCTTATTGTCGCCGATACAGGAGTCGGCATGCCGCCGGGTCTCGATTTCAAAAAAACCGGGACGCTCGGTCTGCAGCTGGTGAACATACTTACCCTTCAATTAAACGGGCACATATCCATGGACGGAACGAACGGTACGGTGTTTAAAATCCGTTCCCGGATAAATAGCCGGGCATGACGCGATCCCTATGAAAGGCACACGCAAAATAGTGGGGCATCGTTGACGAGAATTCCGATCTCCCGAAATGCTTGCCTTGCAGACTCCATCCATTACGCATGGGAATAGCCGGCACAGCGTCACCGGCCTGCCGAGGCCCTGGCTGCCTGCTAATGGGTTGTCCTGGAAACCGGCGTCTTCACGTTGACCGAAGTTGCCCGGTTTTTTTAGAGGAATATATCTACGGTGAGCGCCGGAGCGCGGCGCATTAGGATTCAGCACGAGAACTGGGCGATATGTTTGAGGCCATCCGGAAATATGCAAATACCAAAGCCCCATGAATGTGACCCTTTGAAACCTGTCGGAACGTGCTTAATTTTGTGAGTTGCACGCCGCATGGCAGATGGTATAGTGTCGATTTGTTTTCAATGGCCGTCGCGCGCCCAAGGTGGTCGGGTGCGTAAAGGCTCAGAAGATAAATCGACCGATTGGAGATTGAACGATGAACAGACGGCGTGCTCTTGAACTGCTGAGCCGCAGCAAGCCGGAGTTGCAGGCCCGTTTCGGCGTGACCCGGCTGGCGCTGTTCGGATCCACTGCCCGTGATACGGCAACCAGCGGTAGCGATGTTGATGTTTTGGCGGCCTTCGACGGTCCGGCCACATCCAAACGCTTTTTCGGCGTGCAGTTCTATCTGGAGGATCTTTTCGGTTGTCCGGTCGATCTGGTTACCGAAAAGGCCCTACGGCCTGAGCTCCGTCCCTACATCGAACAGGAGCTGGTCAATGCCTAATGCCAGTCGGCGCGAATGGCGCTTCTACCTTGATGATATGATCGACTTCGCCAGGAAGGTGCTGGCCTCTACCGAAGGACTTGACCATGCCGGTTTCTTGGCGAGCGAGCTTGCCTATGATGCTACCCTGCGCAACCTGGAACTGATCGGCTCGCCGCCACCCATATTCCGGACGAAGTCCGTGCCTCCCATCCCGAAATTCCCTGGCGAATGATCATTGCCACCCGCAACCGTCTCATTCATGGCTATCTCGGCATCGACGACGACACCCTCTGGAGCATCATCCGGGATGATGTTCCCGAACTGCTGCCGCTATTGCAGGCGCTGAAAGACGAGTTTCAATAATGAACCCGGCAGTGTTTAGATACTTGATCGGGGTTCAGCCGTCGAGGCGATCAAACGGCTAAAACTCATGTTGTGGCGAATCGAGCATGAGTTGGACGATGAATACAATCTGCTGTACGGCTCTGCTGCCGTTTCGATCTATCGGGGTCTGCCCAAGACCGGGCGCTGGAATCGGAGTATCGATGAACGCCTGGCAAAAGCCGTAACCACAAGTTATCATGACGTCTCCTTGCAGATCTGGGAAACGATCGCCGAGAGCCTGATTGGGCAGGTCAAACCCAAAGCTTTCCAGGGAGACGGCCGGATATTTGCGCCAGAGTCCACTAAAGCAAGAACGTTCCCCGAAATCGCCCCATGACCTATTTCTGCCCTGAATCGTCGTGCTTACCTTTATCCTCGTCGATGCTGTTGGTCTGCTTCTTTCCATGATCCCGACCCGCGAGATCGCATGCATCGGACATTCACGTTGATATGCCGAGTTTCGGCAGAATAAATTTTTGCAGAAGAACCCAGACAACTAAAATGGCAATGATTGTAATAAAGCCTTCCATAGTGCCTCCTCGATATTGGTCAAACAAAATGTCCGCGAGCGCAGAGGGCCGAAGTTTCATGCCCCAGGCCGCAATATTTTCCATAACCGCTTGTTATGACGCCAACCTGGCGTTGCTCAGAAGCTTCAGCCGCCACTGTAGCATGATGCCGCTGAAGACGAGCCGGTTGAGGAAAATGATGAAAATTCCTTGCTTACCTCGGTTGAGCCGCAGTTCGGACACACGACGGTTTCCGACGCTGCGTTTTTCTGAAGTTTTTCAAATCGGTGACCGCATTTTGTACACGAGTATTCGTAAATAGGCATTGTTGACCCCCTTTTTATGATATATGGAATATTGAATATAATAGTATCACTCCTGGGTAATGTCAATAGCTCATTTCTATTCCAAGCCTCCTGAATGATCCGCCCGTCAATGACATGAAAAATGAATTGAGCCGAATAACCCGTTCTTTGATGCATACGCTGGAGTTGTTGAAGGCATTCGAGGAAAAGAAAATCAAGCTCGTATCACTCGGGGAGACCATGGACACGCCGTCGCTGTCAAAATTAATTTCCAGCGGTGTATCTGATGCAATCAAACTGAATCTGGAAAAGATGGACGGTTGACATCAATAATAGATACGATGCCGGAAAAGCTTATTGCCGAATTAGCGGCCTTTGCGAAATTTATTGTCGAGGCTGATCAAGTTCCCGGTGACTTCGGTATAAATGCGGATGCTCGGAATGAGCGGCTGAAGGAAGCGTCGTGCGATCGCATTTGCCGGGAGAAGGACGTGGGTCGAAGTTTGACCGGCCGGAGTTTGCCGCAATGCTCGACTATGTTCGGGAGGATGATACAGTTATGATGAACAAGCTTGACCTGATTGGTCGCTAGTGTCCCGTGCGGTTAATTCATTCCTTTTACTTCCGGTTCTTTTGACCCCTGGCTGCGTTGTGTCTCCTCGACAGAGCCCTGCTATGCCTGCGTCGCCACGCCTTGCCAGAAGCCAAAACTCCTCGGAATTCATGCG
>JAXGWF010000047.1:0-27410 GCA_040773465.1 Geobacteraceae bacterium
AATTCATTCCTTTTACTTCCGGTTCTTTTGACCCCTGGCTGCGTTGTGTCTCCTCGACAGAGCCCTGCTATGCCTGCGTCGCCACGCCTTGCCAGAAGCCAAAACTCCTCGGAATTCATGCGGCGAACTAACCGCACGGGACGCTAGACGAAACATCCGCTGGAGATTGCCGACTTGCCGGAAAAGAAGAAGGTGGTCTTTAAGGCTTTGAATAGTATATTTCGATACCGGTACGCCGACGGGGAGGATAACAGAACATGGCGAGAAATATTGAGATAAAGGCCCGCATGGAAAACCTTGACTCGATTCTCATAAAGGCAGCCCATCTTGCCGACCACGGTCCGGTCGAGATTTTCCAGGACGACACGTTCTTCCTGTGTCAAAACGGCCGTTTGAAGCTTCGCGTCTTCTCGCCGAACAAAGGCGAGCTCATCTTCTATCGCCGCACCGATCAGAAAGGACCGAAGGAATCATTCTATCTTATTTCGTCTACGACTGAACCGGAAAGCCTTCGAGAATGTTTGTCGCAGGCTTATGGACGATTGGGACGTATCCGTAAGAATAGAACTCTCTTTCTTGTTGGAAGAACTCGCATTCACTGTGACCTGGTCGAACACTTGGGAGCGTTTCTCGAGTTGGAAGTAGTGCTGGAGGAAGGAGAAGACGCAACAACCGGCGAAAGCATCGCAAAGGATCTGATGGAGAAGCTCGGCGTTCTCCCGGACCAATTGATCGAGGGGGCGTATATCGATTTGCTTGCAGAGAAACCGCCGGACGAGGTGCTGGAACCGATTGCCTAGAAAAACGGAACGATTATCGGATGGAATTGCGCATGCGTTACTGTTTTCGACCAGATATCGCAATGCCCAATCGAGCATGGCGGGCGAATGCAGCCGTCAGAGACGAAACCGTTGCCATGCTGGTCCGACTTCGATCCGCAAGGAGGTTGCAATGTCAAAATTTTCTTTGGAGGTCTTGCAGCGTTGCGTTTATCCCTTTGTCACGACTGATGACCCCGACGTTATCCTGGGCGCCTCTTTCGGCGAGGATGTGGCGTTAACGCGGGTAGGGGGCGACATTCTGGTCTCTCACCTGGATCCTATTGTCGGCGCTATCGGCAACATCGGATGGTTGGCGGTCCACGTGGCATGTAACGATATAGCCACCACCGGAATTCCGCCCCGCTGGATCTTGCCGCTTGTTCTGGTGCCGCGACCGGATGATGAGGCCCTGGTGGAGCACATCATGCGTGATGCCGGTCAGGCGGCAAGGGAACTCGGCGTTTCCATTATCGGCGGGCACACGGGATACTCCGCAAGTCTTGCCAGGCCTCTCGTCGCCATAACCGCATTGGGACCCGCCGAGGGGAGAACGCCGTTGCAGACCTGTGGCGCCTGCGTCGGCGACCATGTGCTGGTGACCAGGGGAATCGCTATCGAGGGCACGGCCATCCTGGCCCAGGACTTTGCCGATGTGGCACAGGGACGGGGATTGCGTGAGGATGATCTCGCTGAGGCTTGCCGCATGATGTCGCTGGTCAGTATCGTGAAGGAAGCCGTTGCGATAGCACCCCATGGGGTAACGGCAATGCACGATGTGACGCGGGGCGGACTGCTGGAAACGCTGCTGGAGATCGCATCGCTTTCGAACGTGGGTATTGAGGTGGATGCGTCCCTTCTGCCGATTCCATCCGTCGTTTCACGCTTTGCCGCGGCCTTTCAGTTCGATCCGCTGTGGATGATTTCCTCGGGAACCCTGGCCGCGACCGTTTCACCCGGACGAGTGGCAGAGGTGAGTCGCGTATTGAGGGAGGAGACGAAGACACCATTCGCCTTTGTGGGCAGGGTAACGGACGGAGACGGCGTGCACGTTCGCCGAAATGGCGAGACCATGCACTATAGCGATATTCGTTGCGAGGAGGATGAATTGGCCCGGATGTGGCGCCTCTATCCCAGGGAAGGATAGAGGGGAATTGATCGGCGGAGCATAGTTTTGGCGCAGATCCAGGTTTCACGGCACAGGGATCAATATTAAAAGGGAAACCCAGACCATGAGTCTTGAAATCATCGGTGCGGAATCCATGGGTGTACGAAGCCTTTGCTGCCTGGTAACACTGCCGGACCGCCGCATTGTCATCGATCCGGGCGTGTCATTGGGGTATGTGCGGAACGGCCTGTTGCCGCATCCCCTTCAGGTTGCCATAGGCTGCCGAATACGCGAGAAGATCCTGCAGGTTTTACATACTGCGACCGATGTGGTATTCAGCCATTTCCACGGCGATCACGTTCCCCTCGTGGACGCGAATCCGTATCAACTGTCCGTTCAATCACTTCCATGCACTTTTCGTGCATTGCGCTGTTGGAGTAAGTCCGATGAAGATCTCTCCGCGAACATGAGCAGACGCTTTCAGGATTTGGCGGATTTCCTGGGAGCTGCTATGCACATTTCGGAAGGTCGGTCAGAAGGGGACTTGTCTTTTTCCCGATCCGTACCCCATGGGGCGGCGGACGGCAGTGCCGGCACCCTGATGATGACACGGATCACCATGGAGCGCCATGTTTTCGTACACGCCTCGGACATTCAACTGTTGGACGATCCGACGGTGGATCAGGTGATTGACTGGCAACCCGACATCGTACTGGCTGCAGGACCGCCGCTCTACCTGGACAGGTTAAGCCTCGCCGAACGTCACAGGGCATGGGATAACGCAGTGCGCCTGGCGCGGCATGTCGAAGTCGTGATCCTTGACCATCACCTGATGCGCAGTGAAGAAGGCGCCGTCTGGCTGGATGCGCTTTCCGCAACCGTCGGTAAGAAGGTCTATTGCGCTGCTGATTACATGGGGCGGCCACGGCGGTTGCTGGAGGCCGGAAGGGCGCAGTTGTATGAACGGTTTCCTGTCAGAAAGGGCTGGCATGAAGCGTATGCCAAAGGCAGGGTGAGTCCCGATCAGTACCTTCACTTTTTATGAAGCTTCCCTACCTCCTCAAACGGGTGGTTTGTTTCGGAGTCATCTGATGATAACACTGGAATTCGTCACGGTAATCACTCTGCCCACCCCGACATCGAGATAATCCCTTCTCCATTCCTGTTGAAAAAGCTTTTTTGCGGAACTCCCCGTACAGTGGCAGGGCGCCAGCATTCGAACGTCCAGTTTTCTTAAAGCGGAAATGATGTTCTTCATTTCATGCGCGGATTCGCCCGATAGATGAAATCCGCCAAGGACCAGCAGAACCTGATCATCAACCATATCCCGGGCCTTTTTCACCATTGTTACAATGCCCGGATGCGCGCACCCGGTGATGACGATCAAACCTTTGTCCGTGTTTATAACCAGTGACTGTTCTTCCGGAAAAGTTCCCAGTGGACCGGTCGTGTAAACATCTTTACATATCCCCTCCGGCGCGGATAGGGATTTCACGCCGGCTTTTCCTGCTTTTACGGCCCGTTTGAACTCTTCCGGGAACGAGGCCGGCAGCCACACTTCGACGTCAGGATTTTCGTGCAGGAAATGGCCGAGTCCTCCCGCATGATCGCCATGGGCATGGGACAGCACGACTACATCCACCGCAAGCGGGGAAATGCCGAGTTTTTGCATGTTGTTCAGCAGTATGGGGCCGTTTCCCCCCGTGTCGAAGAGAATGCTTTGTGCCGTCCCCCGGACAAGGCAGGAAAACCCCCAGCCGGCAATCAGCCCTTCAGGGCCGGGGGTATTGTCGTACAGGATCGTTAAAAAGATCTCCTGCGGAGGAATTCCCTTGTTTGTTGTTACCTGTGGCATGACGGACTCCTCGTTCCGAAGGGTATCTGCCCAAGGGTAGGGACCGGACGCATTTCAGGGATATCCGATCAAAAGAAGCCTCATCAGGCCGCCGACCAGCAGGGCCGTGCCTATCATGATCGACATGGATTTGAACATATCCCGTATGCCCAGTTCCTTTACGAGAACAGCGAATGTTCCTATGCAGGGAAAATAAATCGTAAGCAGCGTGGCGGCGATAACCAGTTGCATCGGCGTCATGCCGAGGGGCAGCAGCATGCCGACAGCCAGATCCTTTCTGAAAAATCCCACCAGCAGCACAATGCTCGCTTCCCTGGGAAGATCCAGCCAGCCTTCCATCACAGGAGAAAAAACGTTCCCGAGCCATGCGATAAAACCCAAGGCATACAATATGTTGATAAGCACCACGCCAAGGAACAGCCAGGGAACGGCCTCGTTGAGAAATCCCCGAATGCGCATCCAGGTTTTCTTCGAGATGGCGATGAAACTTGGTTTGCGATAGGGGGGGATCTCAAGAAAAAATTCGGGGGATTCCCCGTGCACGAATCGATTCATCAAAAAGCCGCCCAGCAGATACACGAGTAACAGCGTACCGAAAACGATGCCGAGATAGCCGAACCCGTAAGGGCCGAGAATGGCGAATACCATGGCTGTCTGGGCCATGCAGGGCACGGCAATGGCCATCAGGGTAGCGGAAATGAAACGCTCCTTGCGCGTTTCCAGGATTCGGGTGGACAAGGCTCCCGGCACATTACATCCCAGACCGAGGAATACGGATATGATGCTGTAGCCATGCATCCCCAGTTTGTGGAAAACATTGTCGGATAATGTGGCAAGTCTGGGCAGATACCCGGAATCCTCCAATATCGCCAAAGTAAAATAGAACGACAGGATATACGGCAGAACCATACCGAAGGGAACAAAGATACCGGTAGTCAGGACTCCCAGTGATTGAACGAAATCGATCTCTCCGTCTATCAATTTGCCGATAAGAACATCGTGGAAAAAACCGCTTTCCAGCAGATTGCTCAGATACATGACCAGGGGCCGGTATAATTCGAAAAGAGGCTCAAGAACGTAACCGATCAGGTTTTCACCGATGAGCCTGACCATCCAGAAAGCGACGAAGAGTACCGCTAGGGCTATCGGAATACCGGTAAAAGGCTTAATGGAGGCATCGGCAATTTCTTCCCATATTGTATGGTGTCGATGCCTTATGGACTGGACCTGTTTTACGATGTTCCCGATTTCAACCCATCGTTCTTCTTCACCGACAGGTTTTATTGTTTTGGAATCATGGGCCTTTTCAAGAAGAACGACGAGTTCGTTGATGCCCTCTCCCGCAAGGGCGACCGTCGGCACAATGGCCACGTTCAGCAGTTTTTCCAGTTTTTCAACGTCAATGTCGATTCCCAGGTGTTGTGCCTCGTCCCACATGTTCAGGGCAAGAACCACCGGTTTTTTCGTCGCGAGAATTTCCAGGGTCAAAAGCAGATTTCTTTCGAGATGTCCGGCATCCAGGACATTGATGACCAGGTCGGCCTGTTCGAACAGCGTAGCGGCTACTTCATCCGCCCTGCTCGAAGGAAACAGCGAGTAGACCCCGGGGGCATCGATAATGTGCACCACCTCTCCAGCCAGGAGCATTTTGCCTCTGGAAAAATCCACGGTTGTGCCGGGATAATTCGAGGTGATTACCTTGGCGCCGGTCAGGCGGGAAAATACCACGCTTTTACCCACATTGGGATTTCCCATGAGAACAACAGTTTTCACGCTAATCGCTCCTGACCATGATTCGCTGTGCCATACCCCGTCCGATGGTGGTCTGTCTTCGATTGACTTCGACAACCAGAGGACCACCGAAGGGTTGCCTCGATATCAGCTTTATCGTTTGCCCCTCTCGTATTCCCATTGCTCTGAGCTTACGTTGTAAGGCAATGCCGCCATTCAAGCTGATAATGGTCCCGCTTTCGCCTTCCCTGAAATCGGCAATGGAAGTTTCCATGTCTCTCTCCGCCATCAGTACAAGACCCCTTGTAAGGCATGATGAATTTCCGCAAAAGGGTTTTTATCAAAAAGTCATACCAGGCTCTGTATCAAGCTTAACAGACTTTTTGAAAAGAACAGTATGGAGTTGAGACAATGGAAAGCTGAAATTGCGGAATTTTTCCTGGTCATGGCATGTTTATTGAGAAAAGAATTCTTTTTTGTAGACCATGCGCAAAGCCTTGCTTACGGGCGGTTAAAAGGGCCGTGGTAAGGAATCACGGTTACCGGGATAATCCGCCGGAGATCCGGTCAATGTCGGTCAGCGCCAGCCTGTATCCCAATGCAGCCTGAAGGTCGTCAAACTCTGCTTTGGAGACTGCCGCAACCGATTCGGCGTATCGGCCGGACGTTATGGTTCCGGCTTTCAGACGATCGGCGCTCAGACGCAGATTCTCCCTTTGCAGTTTCAACGCTTCCAAGGTTACTTCCCGGAGCGTTCCGATCTGCTCAAGCTTGCGGTAAGCTTTGCTGATTTCAACCGTGAGCCGCTGCTCAATGCGTTTCACGTTTTCCTCGGCCTGTGCCAGCTGTGATTTTCTCTGGCCCACAACACCGCTCCGGTTGCCCCAATCGAAGATGTCCCAGGTCATTTTCGCGCCGAAAATCCCGACGTTATCGGCAACGAACGGGGAACCGTTCTGATAGATGTGGCGGGCGAACAGGCTGATGTCAGGGATATATTCGTCACGGGCCGCCCTGACGGCATGTCCGGCTTTTGCAACGGATTCCTTTGCAGCCCGCAATTCGGTATTGTGGGACAAGGCGTCCTCAAGATACTTCCGGAACGGCTGGGGAACAGGGAGATCATCTTCTAGCTCCGCCAGCACCAGTTCCGTATCCACCGGAAGCCCCAAGAGATCGTTCAGCTCCGACATCAAATCCGAAGTACGGATCTCCGCGGTAAGAAGGGCTTGCCTGTTTTGCAGAAGCTGTACTTTGCTCCCCGTCAAGGCGACGTCAAGGACGTTTCCCGCCTTTACGGCGTCCCCGCTTTCGCGCATGGCTTCCCGAGCCGCCGCCAAAGCGGATTGAGCCGCTTCTTTCTGTTTTCGAGCGATCAGCAGTCCGTAATACAGCCGGTGTACGCCGAAAATTATTTCATCTTCGGTTTTTCGTGCTTCGAATTCAGAGATAGCACGGTCGGACTTGGCGATTTCGTGCCCTTCATTGATTTTGAAGAGTTGCGTCAAAGGCTGACTTAACGTGGTACTGCTTATGAACAACAAATCCGATCCCTGATTGATCTTCGTATCTTGCGTCGGGAACGGCCCCAATTCGGGGACCGTTCCCAGGCTCCCCGCCGGAATGGTAACCACTTGTTTATCGGAGAGGCCCATGTAAGACGTCTCGTTGGACAACTGGGGAAAAAATTTCGACCTGGCCGAGGTAATCCGTTGACGATTTTCCTCGATTTTATACTTGGAAATCTTCAGAGCCCTGTTCTGATGTCGTGCAAGATCCACCGCCGCCGGCAAAGTGAGGTTCAATTGTCCGGCCGATGCCTGCCCCGCCAGGAGAACCACACCAATAACAACCGGTGCGATTGTATGTGCCGGTATCCTAGTCCTTCGTGACATGACGATCACATACAGGACCGGAACCACCAGCAGGGTAAAGAACATGGAACAGATAAGCCCTACGGCGACAACGCTGGCAAGGGGACTCCAGAGGCTGGACCCCGAAAGGATCATCGGCGTCACCCCCACCGCGGCGGCCATCGAGGTCAGAAAAATCGGACGCAGACGCCGTGCTCCCGCATCCGTTGCCGCCTGTTCCAGGGTCTGCCCTTCGGCGAGCTTTTCTTTAATGTAATCGACCAGGATAATGGCATTGCGGACCACGATACCGGTAAGGCTGATCATACCGAGGAAGGCGGTAAACCCGAAAGGGTTGTGCGTGACCACCAGGCCGAGCGCCGCGCCGGGCAGCGCCAGCGGTATGGACGACATTACGACCAGCGGTTCCGTAATCGTTCTGAACTGGATGAGCAATACCAGAAATATCGCCAGAAGGCTGATGCCGAGGGCAACGACCATTTTCGGGAACGTTTCGTCACGGTTCATCTTTTCGCCGCCGTAGTCGATCCGGTACCCGGGCGGAAGCCGGAGGGCCTCGATCCGGGGCCGGGCCGCTTTGAGCAGGTCGGAGCCGAACCACCCCTGTTTCACAAAGCCGCGGACGGTAATGGTACGCACGCCGTTGCGCCGCACAATGCGGCTGGTCTGCCACGCCGGGTCGAGCGTGGCGATGGAACGGAGCGGTACCCTGGCATTGGTGAGCTGGGAACTCATGTAGGAGTTCCGTATGCCGGAGAAGGAAGAGCGGGATTCCCGGTCGAGGCGCAGCATTATGGTAATCGGACGGTCGCCTTCCCAGAATGTGCTGACCGGCACACCGTCGAATGCCCCTTGCAATGTTCTCGACACGGAGGAATCGGTTATCCCGAGTCGGTTGGCCAATTCGTTGTTGAGATTGACGTCCAGCATGCACGAATCGTTGAAAAAGTCCTGGTGAACATAGATGGCGTAGGGAATGGAAGACAGGATAGCCTGAACCTGCGAGCCGAGACGCTTCAGTTCGCCGATGTCGTCGCCGGAGATCCGTACCTCCACGGGCGCTTCCATCGGCACACCCTGCTGCAACTCCTTGACTATGACCAGTGCTTCCGGCGCCAGTTTCGCCAGTTCGGGCCGCAGCTCTTTCACCAGCCGCGAGGTTGCCTCGACCGATTTCGTGTTGACGATGAACTGGCCGTAAGCCGGGTCGGGCTGCTGGGGATTGACGTTGTAATAAAAGCGCGGCGCGCTCTGCCCGACGAAGGTGGCGTAATGGAGCACATCGCTTTTCCCGGCCAGCAGCTTCTCGATCCTGCCCATTACCGCATCAGTGCTCTCGATACGGCTCCCCTGGGCCATCCAGACGTCGATGACGAACTGGTTGCGTTCAGCGGAAGGGAAAAACTGCTCCCGGACCGTCGCGAAAAGAACGAGTCCCGATACGAACGCGATAACCCCGACCAGTATGGCGAGCCGCTTTCTGCCCATAAACCAGCGGATCAGAACCTGGTAGCAGTCCTGGAGTCTGTCCAGGACGCTCAATTTCTTTTCAGCTTCCTCCTGTTCCCCTTTTTCGTGCTCGTGCAGCCCCTTCTTGATGAAAAACCGGCAGAGGATCGGCGTCAGCATCACCGCCACGATAAACGAAACCATTAAAGCGATGGCCACGGTGACGGGAAGGGCCGCGACAAATTCACCGACCGACCCGGTGATGACGAGAAGGGGGAGAAACGAGGCAACGATCGTTACCGTCGCGGTGAAAACGGGAACCACTACATCGGTCGCGGAGCGCCAGGCCGCCTCCGCTCTCGGAACCTTGCGGTCGAGAAGTTCCACGTAGTTGTCCGCTATCACAATGGCGTCGTCCACGACGATACCGAGCACGACTATCAGCGCGGCGATCGACACCTGGTGAAGTGCGATTCCCATGGCGTTCATGACACCCAGGGTTATGCAGAGAGTGACCGGAATCGCAAGCGCGGCAACCACCGCCACGCGGATCGGCAGGAGGAGCATCGTCACGAGGATTACGGCGGCGATCGCCAGCATGAACTCGTGACTGAGGTTGGACATGCGGGTTTTAACAACCTTCGGCTGGTCCGCAATCAGGTCGAGCTGGATATCCGGAGGGAGCATGGTCTTGAGACGGGCATACAATTCATCGATCTGCTCGCCGAGCTGAACGATATTTCTTCCTTTCTGCATTTCCACCGAGAGCAGAATGCTCGGCTCCCCGTCATAGCGGACCAGGAAGGTCGGGTCCTGGTAGCGGCGCTCCACGTCGGCGAAGTCGCGGATGTAGACCGGTTGCCCGGTTTTGGATACGTCCACCAGGACATTGCGGATCTGGTCTTCGGTGGTGAACGTGCCGGTTGTCCTCATCTGCATGCCGGCATTGTCCGTTTCGAACGTGCCGGCGCCTTCGATGACGTTCCGCTGCTGCAGAGCCTGGGCGACATGGCGTGGATTGGCGAAATACTGCGAGACCCGCTCCAGGCTGCTGGTAATCCAGACTTCCTCGCTCTGGCCGCCGTAGGTAGCGAGTTTTCCCACATCCCGGACCGTGCGGAGAGCATCCTGAACCCGGTCGACATAATCACGCAGCTCCCGGTAACCGTAACGCTTGCCGTGCACCGCGATCAGCATCGCGACGGTGTCGCCGAAGTCGGAGTTTACGATCGGACCGCGGACACCATCCGGAAGCTCGGTAACACGTGTCTCATTCAATTCATGGCGCAGTTTGGACCAGAAAAGATCGGAATTCTTGACATATTCTTCCAGCTCGACATTGATGACGACAAATCCTGGACGGCTGGTGGAAAACGTCTTTCCTTTCCTGACTTCCGGAAACTTGAATATGTGCTTTTCAAGGGTTTTCGTGACTTGCTTTTCCACCTGCTCCGAAGTGGCTCCGGGGTACAGGGCAATCACCAGCCCGGTTCGTATCGTTATCGTCGGATCCTCCGTACGCGGCATGTCAAGGAAAGCATGAAAGCCGACAAGAGCCATCAGAACCGTCAGGATCACCGTTACCGTCGGATACCGCAAAGACGACTTGATAGGATTCATCGGCGGCTCCCCTGATCGGTAGCGGCAGCCTTCTCTTCGAAGGCTTCGCTTGCCGTTGCCGAAACCAGAGCACCGTCACGGAGTCTTTCCTGGCCGGCGAGAACGACCGAGTCTTTTTCGGTAAGGCCTTGTTTGATTTCGATCTCTCTGCCGTAAAGGCCGCCTGTTTCAACCCTTCTGGCATAGACCCGCTTCTGGGCCGGGAAGTAAAGGTAGACCATCCTTGCGTTCTGCGGATCGCGCACAATAGCTTCGATCGGCAGCGTAAGCATCTTCACGGTCCTGTCGCCGCGAATCATGGCTTCGGCTACCATGCCGATCCGGAGGGTATGCCGCGGATTCGGAAGAGCGATGCGTGTCATGAAAGTCCTGGTTCCCGGATCGGCTGAAACATTTATGACACGCACGCTCCCCGCGAACGATTCCCCCGGCAGCGCCGGCAACGTGACGGCGGCCTTCTGACCTACCCGGACGAGGTGAATGTCGGTCTCGGGTACGCCGACGTTGACTTCCACGGTGTCGAGTTGGACGATCTCAAAAACCGGCGCCCCGGGAGCGGTCATCTGACCGGGCTCAACGGATCGTTTCGAGATAAACCCGTTCACCGGCGAGCACAGGGTCGTATCCGTGAGCCGTTTCCGGGACAGCTTTTCAGAGGCAACGGCCTGCTCGTATTGATGCGCGGCGGAATCATACGCGGCCTTGAATTTCTTATAATCGTTCGGCGCCAGGCTTTTCGAGTCGTACAGCATTTTCATCCGCCCATGCTCATCCTCGGCCCGTTCATAGCAGACTCGGGCCTGGTCGGCCTGCGCCTTGGCCGCCGCCAGCGCCAATCGGTAATCGGTCGGGTCGATGGAGGCGAGAATCGACCCCTTTTTTACGTAATCACCTTCGCGCGGTCCCACCGAGATTACTCTGCCGGACACTAGAAAGGACACATTTGAAGGGGCATCCGGAGAGGTAACCGTACCGCTGACCGACACGGTCTCGCGCTCCTCCCTCGGTTGCGGTTTGCCGATTTTGACCGGTATTGGTGAACTCGCCGAGTCCATGCCGTTATCCGTGGAACATGCCGCAAGCATCATTGTCAGTACACCTGCCAGAAATACACCGATTGGTTTCATATAACCCACCCCTTTAGCTGGTTTTCATCCGGAACCGGTCCTTTTTCCCATACGCAAACCGCGTTGTCGCCATCCGGTGTTCCCGGATAGCGACAAGCTGGTGTTAGAATGCAATTGTCAAAGTTAATAATATTAACACTGTTAAGTTGAAACCAAAAAATTTTACCGTCCGGTCAGAGGAACCAATCCGCGCAACGAAATGTCAAGGCTGGTGTCGATCAGTTTTTCACGATCAACCCAGGGAAAATCGGGGCTGCCTATCAACAACGCTACGATGCCGTGAATATGCGCCCAGAGAGTCTGGAAAACGGTTTCCGGATCGAGCGGAGAGCCCAACTCAAAAAGCACTTCCTTCACGAGGGTGCGCATCAGATCACACAATTTGTCGGCGGCGCTTCCTTTTTCCATTATGCTTGTGATGCTGACATATTGGGAAATGTCGGCCAGATAGGTAATCCGGTATTGGTCCGGTTCGGAAAGACCGAAGTCTACATAAGCGCGCATGCCCGCGCGCAAGCTCTGCAATGACGACCCCCCTGTGCCGGCGGCCGCGCTGATAACCTCAAGTTGACGCTCAAGCGCATCTACGCAAAGGTGGTAGAGAATTTCTTCCTTGTTTTTGAAATAGAGATAGATCGTGGTGGGAGAATATTCGATGCGCTCGGCAATGCGGCGCATGGAAAGGCCGGCATACCCGTCAGCGAGCAGGATATGCCTTGAAGCATCGAGAATCTGTTGACGAAGCGACTCCTTCTGCCGCTCTTTTCGTTCGATTATGCCCATGTGCTCAACCTGCCCGGCAGTAAAATAACGAACGTAAAAATATTAACACTGTTAAGTTGTTTGTCAACAACAATATCTGCCGATCACTGCATTCATACTCTTGGGTGACAAAATTTCAGGAATCACGGGCACTCCCCGTAAAAAACTTGTCACGATTTTCGATTTATCGGGGAAAGGAAGCTATTGTATCCCCTTTTGAGACGAAATTATGTTTGTGATTTCTGGATGTTACAATTTGTTTGATCGCGAAAAATGAGTAATAACCTGTTAAATCGAAGGAATTTCTGCTATAAATCTAGCAAGTTCCAGGATGCGCACTCAAAAAAAGGAGGCTTGTATGAAAAGGACGCTCTGTTTTGTCATGGGAGGTATGATGATTTCGTGCCTGATTCTCGGTGGCTGTAAAAAGGCCGGCGAGAAAGCCGCGGAGAAGGCCATCGAGGCCGGCATGGCCAAGGAAGGGGTCAAGGCCGACGTGGACGTATCCGAAGACAAGATTACGATCCGGAACAAGGACGGCAAGATCGAATTTTCGGGCGGCGAAGGTGCTACCGTGCCAAAGGACTTCCCGAATGATGTCTATATCTATGAAGGGGCCACCATAAAGGCGGCGCTGACCGTGCCGGGGGGGTGCAATCTGCAAATGGAGACGGGTGATAGTGCCGACAAGGTACTTGCCGCGATTAAGGGCAAAATGACCGCCAACGGTTGGAGTGAAGTCATGAACATGAACCAGGGCGACCATTCCGTGGTGCAGTACAAAAAGGGTCAGCGTTCGACCATGGTCAACGTTGACGTGAGCGGCAAGAATACCCTGATCACCCTGACGACACAGGAGAAAAAGGGGTAGCGATGTCGCGGAAGCGGTGCTTCTGAACCGGCCCCTCCATTTTTGCCGGAAGGGCCGCGAAAAGGGGGATCTGACGGCTTTTCGAACAAAGCAGTCGGGTCTCCTTTTTTATGCAATCGGGGGACGGTATGGTTATTTCAGGCAAATGACAATTAATAAGTAATGAACGGGTGAGTGCCGAGGATCAGATGCGTGAAGCACAGTCAAATAGCCGGCGGGAACGGAGAAGGTGCCTTTCTAGCGTTTCCGCCGTTTCCAGGAAATGAGATGCCGTGCGCCGTAAATTCAAACGTGGCGAGCAGACAAAAAGGGAGAATGGAAAACATGAGTGACAAGGAGTTTCGGTAAATGTCCCGACATGAAATAGATGAGCAGGATCAGTTCCGCTGCCGGCTGCTTGTTTGCTTCAGCAGTCCGTGCCGTCTTGCCGGAGCGGAGGCGGTCTACGATGCATTGGTGCAAGCGTTCAGGGAGCACGGTCTCGACGTAGACGTAGAGGTGGCCACCATCGGCTGCACCGCCCATTGCGCCGATGGACCTTTGGTCAAGGCATGTATTCCGGGAAGGGAAGACGTTATCTATGAACAAGTCACACCGGAATTCGCCCTTCAGATTCTTGAAAAGCACACGCATGGATACGGGAGGAAAGGCTTGCCATAAAAGAGATGACGTCTCGAAAAATGTAGTCGCCAAAGGCCCCGGCCGGTACGTCAGTGTCAGCCGGGGTTTTTTTGTGTTTTGAGCTCATGCATTCCTCCCGTTCTGGCCAATATTCCTGCTTGTTGTTAAAATGTAACTGAGGTGTTCAGTGGAAAACACATCAAAAACACTGCTTACGCAGTGCTGTTTGGAAATGCTCGATTATTATCCGGTCGGGCACTGAAGGAAAAGAGGTGTTGCATGGATGCGTATGGAAAGATGCTGAAGAAGGTTGCCAAGCTCGGCAGCCTGAGCGATGTGGATGACGTGATAAAGACTTCGTCCATCCTTTTGAAAAAAATCGCCCAGATCAGGTGGGCTCTTGTATATTTCTTCGACAAAGAGTTGCAGAATTTAACACCGGCAAGGGGTTACGGCTTGCCGCAGCGATATGTCAGGCTCTTCGAGCATACACCTCTTCAACCCGATAAATTGCCGCTCTTCAAATCCATGCTCCTGAAAAAGCAGCACCTGTTGATAACCGACCCCGGTACCTCGGACATGGTGAAACCGTCGTTTCGCAGGCACCTGGAAGACTTGACCCTGCTTGCGGTACCTATGGTCGTCAAAAACCAGGTGCTGGGTACCATCTTTGTCGCGCGGCCCAATACCCTTCCTCCCTTTACCGAAAAAGGTATCAATCTCATAAAAGACATGGCCGCGAATGCCGCCTTGTCCGTCAGCCACATGCGTCATTATGACGAAACCCTGGATACGGCGATCAGCCTGGCAAACAGGGTGGACACCATCCTTACGCTGGACGAGATAAACAAGGCCATTTCCTCTTCACTGAGCAGGGAAAAGATTTGCGAAACGGCCATCCAGGGAATCGAGCGCATTATCCCGTGTGCCATGGTGGCAATTATCCAGGAGGAGAAAAGTGGCTTTGTCGTAACCGCAGCCCATTGGAAAGAAGAGGGCGCCGTGCCGGAGATGCAGACCGGTGCGCGACTTTCCCTGTACCAGTCGGCGGCGGGGAATGCCCTGAACAAGGGAAAAACCGTTTCCATCGAGAACCTCGACGGACTGGAGAAACCGGGATACCTGGATCGAATTCTTTCGGATGCCGGCATGGCAACGCTGCTGGCCGTACCGCTCGTAAGCCGTGACATGGTAAAAGGGGCGCTTCTTCTGGGGGACCGCCAACCGGGTGGTTTCGCCAGGGAGGAGACTTTCGTCATCGAGAAGATAGCTTCCCAGATATCCGTTGCGCTGGAAAATGCCCAGCTGTACGAAGACATGAAAAGCCTTTTCATCAACACGGTGTCAAGCCTTGCCAACGCCATAGACGCCAAGTCGCCGTGGACCAAGGGCCACTCGGAACGGGTCATGAACATTGCCGCGAAAATAGCGCAGGAGATGGGGCTTTCGGAATTGTATGTGGAACAAATCAAAATTGCCGGTTTGCTGCACGACATCGGCAAGATAGGGATACTGGAAGCGCTTCTGGAAAAACCCGACAAGATTTCCGACGAGGAATTCCCCCCGATGCTGCAGCATCCGGAGAAAGGCGTTGCCATCCTGTCACCCATCGAGCAGCTCCAGGAAATTCTTCCGGCCATCCTCCATCACCACGAACGGTATGACGGTAGCGGCTACCCGGACGGCCTGAAGGGTGAAGAAATCCCGCTGCAGGCAAGAATTGTCGCGGTTGCCGACGTTTTTGACGCCATGGTGTCCGATCGGCCTTACAGGAAAGGATTCTCCGTAAACAAGGCATTGAAGTTCCTTGAAAAAGAGGCCGGCAAACAGTTCGACCCGGTTGTGGTTGAATGCTTCCTGAACAAGGTGGCGGGTAACTTGTCGCCGCTTGCCAAATGAACGCGGCAAAAAAGATGAACATGGAAAAACACGGCTCTGTTAATCGGTCCCGTAGTTTACGTCTTTCCCGCGACTTTTGCTTCGAAGATGTCGCTGAGGCATAAATGGGGAATCCGGGTGTTTTGCCGCAGACGGTTTTTGGAAACAGCTGTTGGCTCTCGATCGAGAATAATTAGATGGTTTTATTGTTTTGGTTCTGGTACAAAAGAGGTCGCACTTTTGAGGCCGTCGTAGCCGAATTCGCTTCAATGCGAATATCAGGAGATTGAAAGGCGTCATGTTAAGGTAATTGTTTCAGCGCGGCAATTTTGCCGGGATAGATGTGAAGCGTCGATTTTTTTGCTCAATCAGCGTATTGTTTCTGAAATCAGATGGGGGTTACATGACTGAAAAGGAATTCGTCGATTTTTACGAGTTGCTGCAACTGAGTCCCAATGCCGATACCGATACCATAGAACGAATCTTTCGTCACCTTGCCAAGAAAACCCACCCAGACAGCACCGAATTTCCCGACAATGACCGGTTCCAGAAGATCGTCGAGGCTCACCGGACGCTTGCCGATCCGGTGAGCCGGGCTGCATACGACACAAAGTACAAGAAATACCTGAACGTAAAATGGAAAATCGCCTCGGAGGCCAGGTCCATGTCCGCCTTCGATGATGACAAGATTACGCGCGAGCGTATTCTTTCTCTTCTCTACGTTCAGCGGCGGCGCGACATGAGAAGGCCCGGGATCGGTGAGTTGATCATAGCACGGCTCCTTTCGACTCCTATTGAATTGCTCGAGTTTCACCTGTGGTATCTCAAGGCCCAGGGCTGGGTGGAGCGGCTTGATTCCGGGCTTTTGGCCATCACCGCGCCCGGAGTCGATCAGATTGAGCGCAGCCGTCTCCGGCTTATGCCCGACTACCTTCTCGAAGAGCAGTTTGTCACCGGTGAAAATGACGGGAAACCGGCCGATTTGCATGCCGAACCGGATTTGCTCGATGCCGAGAATGCCGAAGGGAAACCTTTTTAAGCTGCTGATAAACGGATAACCACCGTTGAAAAGCTCCGGGCTCTCTCCGTCGAATATAGTAATAGTTAATGAAAAACCCCTTTTTCGCAATGCCGAAGATAGGGGTTTTGTTTTGGCGCCATACAATTTTTCAGCGCCATAAGAATTTTCTCCAAACCGGTTGTCTGCTTTACGTGGAGGCGCTTATGAGGGGAAGGGGGAGAATCCTCCGCCAAAATGAGAATTTAATATTGTGCGCCGCATGACAGATGCTATAGTGTCGATGTATTGAAACAGAGAGATGGCATAGAGCTGTCAATCTCGTAACGGGTTCGAGTCATGAAACATGAAAACCTATTTTTCAAGACGTGCTCCACCGTGCAGCTTCCCTGTGCAGAGGGTGACTAAATGACTTCTACAGATTATTCAAAATCAGAGCATTACCGTCGCTCTATTTTCTGGGTTCTGGCCTTCGGTTATGTTCTCGTGTTTTTCCACCGCCTCTGTCCGGCAGTCGTTGCTACCGACATGATGACCGACCTTCATGCCGGCGGTGCGCTCATCGGCTTTCTGAGTTCCGCCTACTTCTATCCTTATGCACTCATGCAGTTACCGACGGGACTCCTTTCCGACAGCTGGGGGCCCCGCAGGACCATCACCCTGTTCCTGGCGGCAGCATGTATCGGTTCCATCCTGTTGGGACTGGCCCCTTCGCCGACCTGGGCTATCGTTGGCCGAGTACTGGCCGGATTGGGAGTCTCAACCCTGTTTGTATGCACGCTGAAAATACTCGCCGAATGGTATCGGCTCCGGGAATTCGTCACCATGACCGGTATCCTCATGGCCATGGGCGGCATCGGTTCCCTGTCGGCGGCTACACCTATGGCTATGGTCAGCTCCTGGCTCGGATGGCGTCTTTCTTTCGTCCTGATCGGCCTGCTGACCGCGGTGATCGCGGCATTGATCTGGCTAATCGTGCGTGACCGTCCGGCTGACCTGGGGTGGCCTTCTCCCGCGGAACATGCCGCATCTGATGAGCCGCCTATACGATTGTCCGCCGGGGTAAAGCACGTATTGACCCGACCGGCATTCTGGCCGCTGGCGCTCTGGTTTTTCTGCACCTATGGGATATTTACTTCTTTTGCCGGACTTTGGGGTGGGCCGTATATGATGCAGGTTTACGGCGTGACAAAAGGGCAGACGGGAGGCATCCTCTCGATGGTAGCGGTCGGCATGATCATAGGCAGCCCGCTGGTCGGGTATCTCTCGAACCGCGTGTTCAAAGGACGTAAGGCCACGCTGGTTTTTGCCAGCATGGTCGTGGTCGGTATCACTTCCGCGCTTGCCTTTGCTACCGAAAACCTCTCATTACCACTGATCGGTGGAATCTGTTTCGGTCTCGGCATCTTCTCCAGCGCCATTGTGGTGATAGGTTTTACCTGTACCCGGGAACTCTTTCCCGCACGGATAGCAGGCACCGGCCTGGGGTTGATCAACCTGTTTCCCTTTGCAGGAGGGGCAGTTTTGCAACCGCTACTGGGATCGATTCTCGAAAATCATGGAAAAAGCGGTTCGGCATTTACTGTAGACGGTTACCGGCAAGCCTTTTTGATGCTGTTTCTAAGCGCGATTGTGGCACTTGTCGCCAGTTTCTTCGTCAAGGAGACTTATCAGCCCGCAGGTGTCGCAAAGAAGAAGTAAATTTGGATCCATTCGTGTTGATGCCGGATCATCATAACGGTGCCGTTATGATCGATGACCGTCGGGGCGAATCTTGCAATTGCATGTGAAGGGGGTAGGACGGAACCTTTCTGTTATAGTGTTTGATGTTGTTTGAGCCCTGACGGGATAAAAGCAAGTTATGTAACAACCGGTTTCTCCGGCCCATTTTGTCTATGCCGTCCCAAACGTCGGCTGAAGTTCCACCAGTCGCTGCTCGATTACTGGAGCGACATCGGGATTGACTGCGAGAAAGAAAACACATTCACCGCCTTTCTCCTGTGTTTTCTCGATAACGGTCGGAATTGCCGTGTTCAAAAGCTTGTCGATATCCAGCGTTGGTATCGTGAGACCACCGGAGTAGCCGAACGTTCCCCATATGATGACAAATTCGTAGCCGGATTCTTCCCATACCCTGATTCCCACACCGTAAGCGCGATCCCGGAATTCCGATTCTTCCCGCGGATCATTGCGAAGCTGTTCCAGCAATTCCCGGCCTTGTTTGGAACGGTCGATGATGAAGGCATAATGTTCCGATCTGATGGCGACATGTTGAAGCATTTTTTTTACTATCTCCTTCGGTTTTGTCGGTTTTTTCTTTTTGGATCACCGTTTGATTGCTCACTTTGTAGACGTTGTTTATTTGAGTCTACCATGAAAGTTTCCGATTAGTCAGCAAACGTGACATTTTTCGTCTCCTTCGCAATGCGCCGGCACGTTATGCTTGCATTTCAAACCACGGTCAGATTAGAATTCACACAACGTTACGGATGATTATTCTACGAAATTTGCCATGAGTGGATACCATGATTGAATTGAGCACCGTTACCAAACGCTATGGTTCCCTTACCGCGGTCGATGATGTCTCTTTCTCCGTCAAGGCAGGGGAATGTTTCGCGCTGCTTGGACCTAATGGGGCCGGCAAAACGACAATCGTCAAGATGTTGCTCGATTTTACCCGGCCGACAGCGGGAAGCCTGTCAATAGGGGGTACGCCAAGTACGGATGCGGCATGCCGGGCCTCGATCGGTTACCTGGCCGAAAACCATCGTATTCCCCCGTACCTTTCAGGGTGGCAGTACCTGCTGCGCTGTGCGGAACTGTTGGATGTCAGCCGGTCCACTGCCGTGGAGCAATGCAGGCGCATCGTCGATCTGATCGGCATGCAGGGCAGGGAGCATGCAAAGGCGGGTACCTATTCCAAGGGCATGATTCAGCGTTTTGCCTTGGGCGCTGCCCTGTTGGGAGAGCCGAAACTGTTGATTCTTGACGAACCGACATCCGGCCTTGATCCCATCGGTATCAGGGAAACACGCGTATTCCTGGAAACGCTGAAAGGTCAAGGTATGACGATTTTTCTGAATTCACACCTGCTGTCGGAAGTTGAAAAACTATGCGATACCGCGGCAATAATAAACCGCGGTACGCTCATGGTGAAAGACGCAATTTCCGCCATTGTCAAAGACGGAGATACGCTGGAAGATGTCTTTGTACGACTTGTGAAAGGCTGACGCAACATGTCGAAATCGTTTTCTTCAATAGCCAGGATTGCCGAATATACGTTTTGTGATGAGGTGAAACAGAAAAGCTTCGTCATCATGTTCACTGTTTGCGCCATCTGCGTATTTCTCGTCCGAGGTTGCTATCACGGCGATTACATGGTGAACGGACGGCAACTCGATACTGAAGCCGTTGTCAGCGTCTTGTCGAAGGTAGCCTTCCACGTCATCGGCTCCGGCGTTATGATCATAGCGGCGTTGCTTGCAATGCGCATTTTCAGACGCGATCGGAGCGAAGGGATGCAATCGTGTATTTTGTCGAAACCGATAGCCCGGTGGCAGTATGTCATGGGAAAGATCATCGGCGTATGGGGCGTGTCGGTACTCTTCATGTTCGCCCTGCATGGCATCGTGTTCCTGATTACATCGCTCAATTTGCAGGTTTTCATGCCGGAATACCTGGTTGCCTCGCTTTTCTGCTCCCTCAATGTGCTCTTCGTGGTTGTCGCCGTGCTTCTTTTGTCGCTCCTGATGCCCGATATCCTTGCTTTTCTCAGCGTCCTGGGCATCGGAATCGTGAGCTTTTCAGCCGATGCCATTGCCGCCGCCAGCCACAGCCAGATGGTGCAGGCGATGATGCGTCAGTCGAGCGCCGGTCCGCAGTCCGACCTGACCTGGTGGAAGGTTGTCTATTATGCGTGGCCGAAACTCCTGGGCGTTCAGCAGTCGGCATCGTCGTTGATCGCAACCGGGTCGTCCCATGAATTCGGCCCGATATTTCCGCTCATAAATGTCCTTTTTTACTGCCTTATTCTGGGCGTATTGCTGTTCCGCCGCTTCAGGAACGCAGATATTTACTGATTGGGGGAAAGGTTTGCCGGAATTGTTCAAAAGGGATCAGCTCTTTTTCCGGTGTGATTGTCACATAGGTGAAAAACTGTATAATAACGCGCGGCATAAGGGAAACGGTCTGTTTTATCGAACAGTTCCCGGATTGCCTTCTTATGGGAGATATCTTTTGGAACCGGTGTCAGATAGTCCTTTGTAAGCGATGAAAGGATTTTTATCGGTAATTATTACAAGAATTTTAAACACCACTGCTGACATCTCGCAGCACCAACAGTTTAAGGTCTGAATCAGTAACATCGTCACGCCTTTGATGGCATGGAACGACTCGGTTTTTTGCATTCCGATGAGAACAGAGCGCTCGAAGAAATTGATCCGGCGAAACAGGAACGCCTCGACATCAGCGGCGTAGGACCCCGGCATCTGCTCGTTCCGCGTTCAGACGGCACGGATTCAGGCCTGACAAAACGGGCGAATAATGAATCACACGGAACAAATGCTGCATCCCGCATTTCGCGGAAATCCATCAAAACTCTTTGTTGAGACCACTACGCGCTGCAATCTCAAATGCAAGGCATGCGTAAAGCAATCCGAAGGCTGCGATATCGTGGATGGAGACATGTCCATGGCAACATTCATGGCACTGGCTCCCGCCTTCCCCTACCTGGAAAGCCTGGTGTTGAACGGCATCGGCGAACCGTTGCTGCATCCCCGGCTCGAAGACTTTATCAGGATAGCCGGGGCTGCAATGCCGCGTGAAAGCTGGATCGGTTTCCAGACCAACGGGTCTCTTCTCACCGAGGCACGCGCCCGCTCACTGATAGCCGCCGGACTGGGCCGCATATGTCTCTCCCTGGATTCGGTTTCCAGGGAAACGTTCCGAAATCTTCGGGAAGGTGGCGATGTCCTGGATATCGAACACTCCCTGCATTATCTCAACTCCGCGAAAACCCTCGCCGAAAAAGCCGACCTCGAAATAGGAATCGAGATTGTTCTCATGCGGGATACCTTCCATGAACTGCCGGAAGTAGTCAGGTGGGCGGATTCCCGTGGCGTATCCTTTGTTATTGCAACGCATATGCTGCCCTATGATCCCTGCCACGTTTCCCAGGTTGCCTACAACTGCAATTCAGACCAGGCTATCGCCCTCTACGAGCCATGGAAAAGAAAGGCGGAGCGCGAAGGAATCGATATTCAACGGTATTTCGAAATATTCTATGCTCACAAGTGGTTCAGGACGGATGAAGAACAGAGGATATTGGATTTCGTGCGCGATATGATGCTGGATGCCTATCATAGCGACGTATTTTTCCACGTGAAGAACCTCATCGAAAGGGATGAAAGATTGCATGAGGAAATCGCGGCGGTTTTCGAGGAAGCAACGGCTGTTTCGAAGGAAACGGGTGTCCGCCTGACACTCCCGGAGATTGTACCCAAGGCTGACCGCAAGTGTGACTTCATCGAGGAAGGAGCGGCCATGATTTCCTGGGATGGGAGCGTTCATCCCTGTTATTTTCTCTGGCATACCTTCAATTGCTACATGAAAAGGCGCTATTACCTCAGGGAAATTGCCGCCAAGTCATTTGGCAACCTGGAAGACAAAGGCATTACTGAAATATGGAACGATGCCGATTTCAGGGAATTCCGGCGGAATGTGTTGAAGTATGATTTTTCCTATTGTACCAACTGCAATGTGGCGCTGTGCGGATTTATCGATACAAGGGAGTTCCACCACGATTGCTCGAGCGTTACGGTCCCGTGCGGCGATTGCCTCTGGTGCATGGGCATGTTTCACTGCCTCCACTAGGCCGAGCTTTGCCATGCCATATTTCCCGGCCTAAGTTTCTTCAGCGCCGGGAAGCAGAAATCTCAAGGCCATATCCGAAAGGGTATGGCCTTTAATTTTAGCGGGGAGAACATTTTCCGAACTAAAGAAAAGTTGTATTCAACCGATAAAAACCAGAGGAATATCGGGAACAGTGCAACGGTTGCGCGTGGTGGCAGTTTGCGGTTTTATCTGATTTCGCTGCCGGCTTTGCCGGATATCGGTGAGGGATACAATGAGCGTAACGGGAACTATACTTGTTATTGATGATAAACAGGATGATTTGAGTTTTCTGGAAAGGATCCCGGCGGCACAGGTCTTGGACTTACCATTTCCGCGAGGCTGGCCGAATTGATGGGGGGACGACTCTGGGTTGATAGCGAAGCGGGAAAGGGAAGTGCGTTTCATTTCAGTGTGCGTCTCGGCGTGTCGAAGAGGCGACCGGTTCATCACATTCCCATCATCGCACTGACCGCGCATGCAATGAAAGGAGATCGTGACATTTGCCTGAAAGCCGGTATGGACGGTTATGTTTCGAAGCCTTTGAAGTCGGAAGAGCTCTTTGCGGCAATCTTATAGATGCCCGCGAAGCCCTCAGGAAGAAGGCCGCCCACGACCCTCTAACCGGGCTCTGGAATCATGAGGAGGTCTTTCGCATTCTGGAAGAAGAACAGCAAAGAGTGCGGCGGAGAGGGGGCCACGTCAGTGTGGACATGGCCGATCTGGATTATTTCAAGAGAGTTAATGATACCTATGGTCATTTGGCGGGAGATGCGGTGCTTCGGCTGACAGCGGAGAGGTTGCGTTCAATGATGCGCAAATACGATGCCATAGGCCGCTATGGTGGCGAAGAGTTTCTGATTGTACTCCCTGAATGCGACACGGAAAATGCCTCCGCCATTGCCGAAAGGCTGCGTCTGGGTATCCCTGAACAACAAAGCCAAAGTGACTACGAAAAAAGCCTATGGCTATAAAAGCTTTGAAGTCATAAAAATAGCCTTATATCAAACACTTGGAAATCTGCCTGAACCAAAAACTACCCACAAATTCTGCGGGTGAAGCACATTTTCATTCAACCCTGAAATACTTGTCAAAATAGATAATAAAATAGTCGATAACTTGATTAAATTAGCAATGCAAATTGAGTCCTTCAATACAGGTCAATTGCCTCGTCAAATATACGATAACATCCCTGAATTAAGATTCGTATATTGTAACTATTCAGCACGAAATTATTTTCGTTCTTTGAAAGAAAGTGCTTGACACACTTTTAGTGTGAATTTTCAAAAAAACGACCGTTTTTCAGGGCATCTCAACGACTCCAACATAAACATAAAGGATAGCGCCATGCAGTCTTCCCGTTTCATCCTGTTTTGCCTCATATCCCTGTTCCTGTTACTTGCCGCCTGTTCCGGCAATGATTCTTCTGCACCGTTGAAAAGTGAAGCCGGGTACATTGAGATCGAGCCGATCAGCTTTTCCCTGCAACAACAGGGATTGGACACCTACTCTGACACCTCATCAACGGCACGGATTCTGTATTCGTTTCATCCAGCCAGCCAAGACCCTGCAGTTAAGCCGCTGTTTGTGTTTCTGAACGGCGGTCCCGGCTGCGCCACCACTACAAACCTGTTCAGCATGAACACCGCCCCCTATACGCTGGACAAGCTGCGCACCAACGGCAACCCCTACGCAGTCAACCCCTACAGTTGGACCGCACTGGGTAACCTGCTCTATATTGATACCCCAAACACCGGTTTTTCCTACAACGTGGTTACAGGAGCTTCTGATCTGAACGTCCGTTTTTCCGAGTTCAACTCCAAGAACTTCAATCCGTTCATAGATTCTGCCAATGTGATCAGGGTACTGCTGCGGTTTCTGGATACCCATCCGCTCATCCGGGCTAATCAGGTGGTTCTGGTGGGGGAGAGTTACAGCGGCACACGGGTTTCCACCATGTTGAATCTGCTGCTGTTTTATTCAAAGTACGGAACCGGCGAAAAGATCTATAAAGATTCAGCCCTTGCAGCGGAAATAGGACGGCATCTTGCCAGGGTGTTTCCGACTGAGGCAGCGGCAGGCAGCCTGAACCCTGCAATTGTGGCCCGCCAGTTTGGCAGGCAGATCCTGATTCAACCGGAGATCAGCGGCCCCTATCAGGCAGAAGCGGACGGCGACCTGTTTGAACAGACCGGTTCTGTGATTGACCGGTTGGCGGTTGCAACCGGAAAGGCCTACACCCGCTGCGATCCAGCTGACACAACCTGCAGCAAAGAGATGAACGCTCTGACCTTTGTGGAGAAAAGTGCCGGGCGTGATCGCTACAACATGACCATGCAGGTTGGCTGGACCGATGAACTGGAGGCCTTTGCCATGCAGGGGTTGCTGGATGTGGATATCCTTTCCCGGCTGTTTGGCCATGATGTGCGTAGTATCAGCCTGTTGCGGCCCGAGGCCAGAAAAGATGCCTACCGCTATGTGGTGAACAAGAATGAAGATCCCGACGGTTGGGGGTTGTCAGCTGGCAGTCTCAGTCAGAAGCTGCTGCTGGAACGGGACTCACTTGCCAGGATGAACGCCCTGCTGGGCAGTTCCGGCAGTAATTCCCTGGAGAAGGTCTTTGGCAGTCTGCCGGTGTATGATGGCTACCTGAGCGGCACCAATCTGGCTGTCTTTGTGTCGTTCATGAGCAACCGCGCCATCTATGCCCGCTACCCGGTCAGCCCTGATGACTCACCGCTTTTTGGCCAACTGTTTCTTGAGAATGCAACCCTGGTCAAGACCCTGTTGACCGATGCGGAGTATGATCTGGTGATCTATTCCCCCGGCTACCCAGAGGCGCTGAAAAAATACACCGGCATCGTCAAGAGTCTGGATGTCAAGCGGGGCAGGGAGCTGCAGCAGCCCACCGGCAGTTTCAGAATCAACTATCAGCCCGGTTCTCTGGGCAGTATCAGTACACCGGCCTATGTTGACCTCTTCTATCCGTACTACGGCACGTCCGGCCACTCCATATCATCGGCCCAGCCGGACAAGCTGTTGGCGGATGTGGCTGGCTGGATGAAATAGGGCAATTGGTCTGTGTGTCAGGAGTCTGTCGGACGTGGGGTAAATACTGCAAAACTTCGGCATGCCGAAGTTTGAAGAAAGGGATTCCATGACATCCACAAGTGCCGGTTGGCAGTTGGCGCCCTGATACTTGCAACCTGTTGAAATTGTATTTTTAGGTGGTTGGTATTTTGTTTGCAGATCTGAAAATCAAAACCACAAAAGGAGTGACGCCATGAAACGAATCGTACAACACCTGACCCTTATGCTACTCATGTTTCTTCTTACTGCCTGTGGATCCGACGACACTGTTCCGGTTGCTGCTGACCCGGCGGTGCTGGTGTCATCCGAGCAGGTGGCGAGCTTTAACAGCTTCGATGAAGTACAACAGGCACTGCTTGACGGTGGCGCTGACAAGTTGACACTCAGCCATACCATTGGCGGCCATGACACCCTGGCAAACGCAGTAGCAAACGGGGCCACCAGTGTGAAGCCCATCAGTGAACTGTTCAAACTGATTCAATCGGTCTGGAATGAAGGTTTTCTCCCGTACACGCGTACGCTGATCGTACATTCATACAAAATCACCTACAAGCAGTCGTCGCTGCCCGGTGAACCAAACCTGACCGGCCTGCTGATGCTCCCCTACGATCTGCTGCACAACCCGCGGGGGATTCTGCTGTTCACCCACCCCACCGAAACGCTGCGCGCCTACTCGCCATCACGGACGACGCCGTTTATAGACGGAACCATGACCAAGGCGTTCGGCTATCTCTTCGCCACCTTGGGGTATGCGGTGGTCATGCCCGATTACCCCGGTATGGGCGACAACTACCAAACCCATCCCTACTGTCTGACCACCCTGGGCAAAAGCTCCGCCGCCATGGTCAAGGCGGTGAAGGCCAATAAAGATTTCGGCCTCAGTGCCTATAAGGAAGTCAATATCATGGGCTTCTCGGAGGGTGGCTATGCCGCCTTGGCATCTGCCTACTACATGCGCAACTACCCCGGTGACTACACGGTGAAAAAGGTTGCATCACTCTCCGGCCCCTATGACCTGGCGGGCACCATGAAGAACCTGATGATTAACGCCGGCACCGACTATCCGGCGCCGTACTTCCTGCCTTATGTGATCAACGGCTATCATGCCGCCTATCCGGCCATCAGCTACCTGGATTTCAGCGCCGCTGTCGTCGCAACCTCAACCTCCGACGTTGAGGGCCCTAAATTCAATGCACGGCTGCTGGCTATGCTGAACGGCGACTACACCGGCAGCGAAATATCGACGCTGATCTACACCGTAAAACCGGCAAGCAGGGACACCAAATATTACGGCCCCATCTCCATTACAAGTCTCGACTTCCAGAAACATCTGGTAAGTGAACCGGACAGCGAACTGAACAAGGCTCTGGCTGGCAACACCCTGGCACGGAGCGACTGGTACCCCGACCCGAACGTCAAGTTCTTCTTTGCCCATTACGAGGGAGATGACTGCGTACCCTACGGGAACACACAGGCTGTGCAGAATGTTTGGGGAACCCACAGTAACGTGGCATTTAACAAACTGACCAGCACAGCCCCGTTCACCAAAGATGATACCGGTTCGACCCATGCTGCCTCGCTTGTACGGGAATATGTTCTGGGCATGCAGTTTTTGCTGGGGATATAGCTGTTCATCCAAAAGAAGGAACGTTGTATGCGTTACCGCATCTTCTCATTTTTTGCCGGCATGCTGCTTGCT
>JAXGWF010000048.1:0-26936 GCA_040773465.1 Geobacteraceae bacterium
AAGGAAGAAGGTGGACGTCATACGCCGTTCTTCAACGGGTATCGTCCGCAGTTCTATTTCCGTACGACGGACGTAACCGGCGTGGTGGAGCTTGCCGCCGGTACCGAGATGGTCATGCCTGGCGACAACGTAGCGATAACGGTAAATCTGATTACCCCGATCGCCATGGATGAAGGTCTCCGTTTTGCAATTCGCGAAGGCGGCCGCACTGTCGGCGCCGGTGTCGTGAGTTCCATAATCGAATAAAGATTAGTACGAGGATATGATGCCAAGTCAGAAAATTAGAATAAGATTAAAAGCGTATGATCACAAACTGCTTGATCAGTCGGTGGGTGAAATAGTAGAAACTGCGAAGAGAACCGGTGCACGAATCGCCGGACCGATTCCTCTGCCAACAGTCATAAATAAATACTGTGTGCTGCGTGGGCCCCACGTTGACAAGAAATCGAGAGACCAGTTTGAAATACGCTCGCATAAGCGTCTTATAGATATCCTCGATCCGACACAGCAGACCGTTGATGCTTTGATGAAGCTTGATCTTTCAGCGGGTGTCGATGTCGAGATTAAGCTTTAGGAGCTGTTGAACAAAGAATAAATCGAACAGGATCATCAGTCATGAAGAAGGGACTACTTGGAAAAAAGCTGGGGATGACCCAGATATTTGGTGACGATGGACGCAAAATACCCGTTACGGTTGTTGAAGCGGGTCCTTGTGTCGTTCTGCAGGTGAAAACCGCAGAAAATGATGGATATAATGCTATTCAGATTGGATTCGACGAAATTGATGCCAATCGAACGACCAAGGCTATTGTTGGTCATTGTCGGCCGGCTGCTCAAGGCCCCCGGAAGTTCCTCCGGGAGTTGAGAATTGATGATACCAATCAATATAAAATCGGCGATACCCTGAAAGCTGAAATATTTTCAGCGGGTGAGTTGGTGGATGTTTCCGGTACAAGTATCGGTAAAGGATATCAGGGTGTTGTCAAGAGATGGGGATTCCAAGGTGGTAGATCCACTCATGGTTCCCGTTTTCACCGAGCTCCTGGCGCGATTGGATGTTCTGCGACCCCTTCACGGGTTATGAAGAATAAGAAAATGCCCGGTCAGATGGGGAATGAACGCGTAACCGTCCAGAGACTTCAGATTGTTCGGGTTGATCAAGATGACAACTTGATTCTCATTAAAGGTGCGATTCCCGGTTCGAAAAACAGCCTGGTTGTGATAAGGGATAGCGTTAAAGCATAGAATTTTGGTTGGTACCGGAGATAGTTATGGCTACATTCGATCTGTTTGATATGAAAAAAAACAAGATAGGTGTTGTTGAGCTGGATGACTCAGTTTTCAACACCGAAATAAAAGAATATCTTATTCATGATGCTATCAGGGTTCAGCTGACGAATCGCCGTTCCGGAACTGTATCCGTAAAAAATCGAGCGGCAGTTGCCGGTAGCGGGAAAAAACCTTTTCGCCAAAAGGGTACGGGGCAAGCTCGACAAGGATGCAGCAGGGCTCCGCAATATCCTGGCGGTGGTGTTGCTTTCGGACCGCAGAAAAAGAACTACAACTTGTCCATGAATAAGAAGGCACATAAGGCAGCAATGAAATCATGCCTTTCTTATTTGTATAAAGAAAACAAATTTACGGTGCTGGATGCTCTGAAGGTTGATTCTATCTCAACCAAAGAGTTTGCATCTTTTCTTACTCTCTTCTCACATGACAAGTCACTTGTTGTTGTTGACGAGATAGACATGAATGTAGAGCTGTCGGCACGAAACATCATGAACGTTAAACTGTTGAACCCTGACGGATTGAACGTATATGATCTCATGAAGTACAAAAATGTTATTATTACCGAGTCAGCGATGCGTAAAGTAGAGGGAGCGTTGCAATCATGAATATATACGATGTGATACAAAAACCGTTAGTCACAGAGAAGACAACTCTCCAGAAAGAGGGACAGGGAACTATAGCATTCCAGGTTCATCGTGATGCTAATAAATTGGAAATAAAAAATGCTGTTGAAGCACTCTTTAAAGTTGAAGTTATAGAGGTTAATACCGTAAACGTGGCCGGTAAGGTTAAGAGATTCGGAAGAAATATCGGAAAACGTTCGAATTGGAAAAAAGCGTATGTAACCCTTAAAGAGGGTAGCAGCGTTGATTTCTTTGAAGTGTAAATATCAAGATGGGGTTGGAATAAATGGGAATCAAAAGCTATAAGCCAACATCAGCCGGAAGAAGGCATCAGACCTGTTCGACCTTTGACGAGATTACGACTTCCAAGCCTGAAAAGTCTTTGGTCGTAACCCTGAAAAAAACTGGCGGAAGAAATACTTTCGGCAGGGTGACTTCACGACATATCGGTGGTGGGCATAAGAGAAAATACCGCCTGATAGATTTTCTGAGAAATAAGCGTGACATCCCAGCAACGGTACGTTCGATCGAGTATGACCCGAATCGAAGTGCACGTATAGCACTGCTTGTCTACGTCGACGGTGAAAAGCGATATATTATCGCTCCTGACGGAGTCAAGGTTGGAGATACCATAGTAGCTGGAGAAAATGCCGACATACGGCCGGGAAATGCATTGCCACTCAAGGCAATTCCCCTTGGTACCATTATTCATAACATCGAACTGAAAATAGGAAAAGGCGCGCAGTTGGCAAGAAGTGCCGGTACCTATTGTCAGTTGATGTCGAAAGAAGGAAAATATTCGCAGGTCAAGCTACCTTCCGGTGAAGTTCGGATGGTTCTTCAGGAATGTTATGCCACTATCGGTCAGGTAGGGAATCTTGATCATGAGAATGTATCGCTGGGCAAGGCTGGGCGCTCTCGATGGCTTGGAAAAAGGCCAAAAGTTCGAGGCGTCGCTATGAACCCTGTGGATCATCCGCATGGAGGCGGTGAGGGCAGGACGTCTGGTGGCCGCCATCCGGTTACACCGTGGGGTGTTCCGACTAAAGGATATAAGACAAGAACCAACAAGAAGTCTTCTCGTTTTATTGTCAAACCAAGAAAAAATAAATAGCTTTAAAGGGATCAATCAATGGCGAGATCTATAAAAAAAGGACCATTTGTTGATGGACACCTAGAAGAAAAAGTACAGGCAGAGGGCCCAAACTCAAAGAAGATCATTAAGACATGGTCAAGGCGTTCTACAATAACACCGGATTTTATCGGCTTAACTTTCGCTGTGCACAATGGTAGAAAGTTTATACCTGTCTTTGTGACAGAAAATATGGTAGGACATAAGCTTGGCGAGTTTGCTCCTACAAGAACCTATTATGGTCATGCTGCCGATAAGAAAAGCAAGTTGAAGAAGAAGTAATTGATCAAGGAGTGATACATGGAAGCAAGTGCCAAACTAACCTTTGCCCGTATTTCACCGAGGAAAACACGGCTTCTGGTTGATATGATTCGTGGCAGAGAGATACAATCAGCATTAAATATTTTGAAGTTTTCTCCGCAACCGTCGGCTAAGCTGATTTCTAATCTCCTCAGATCTGCAGTTGCTAATGCTGAGCAAAAAGGTGTCTCCGATATAGATTCACTATATGTGAAGACAATTTATGTTAATGCTGGAACTGTACTCAAGCGCTTTATGCCAAGAGCAATGGGAAGGGCCAGTAGAATCAGAAAACCGACGAGCCATATCCATGTGGTTTTGTCTGAGAAGAAATAAGAAATCAGTTGGAGGTGGAGTTTGGGCCAGAAAGTAAATCCTATAGGCTTTAGGTTGGGTGTTATAAAAACTTGGGATTCCAAGTGGTATGCTGAAGGTGATTATGCGAAACTCCTTCATGAGGATCTCAAACTCAGGGATTTTCTTAAAAAGAGATTGTATCACTCCGGTGTATCCAAAATAGAGATAGAGCGCGCCGCAAACAAAGCAAAAATAAATATATATACTGCTCGCCCTGGGCTTATCATTGGCAAAAAGGGTTCAGAGGTCGAGACCCTTAAAAAAGATCTCGCGAAGCTTACCGAAAAAGAAGTATTTCTGAATATTCAAGAGGTAAGAAAACCTGAACTGGACGCGCAATTGGTTGCTGAGAACGTTGCCCTGCAACTTGAGCGAAGAATAGCGTTTCGTCGGGCAATGAAGAAAAGCGTAACGTCGGCACTGAAGTTTGGTGCGAAGGGCATAAGAATCACTTGCTCGGGAAGACTCGGTGGTGCCGAAATGTCCCGTACCGAATGGTATCGCGAAGGACAGGTTCCTCTTCACACGCTCCGTGCGGATATCGACTACGGTTTTGCGGAAGCAAAAACCACCTACGGGATAATAGGTGTTAAAGTACTGATTTATAAAGGTGAAGTTCTCCCTGGGAAAAAATAGTATAGGAGCTTGATGCAATGTTAATGCCCAAGAGAGTTAAACATAGAAAACAGATGAAAGGCAAGATGAAAGGATCTCCACAGAGAGGAGTGACGCTTGCTTTTGGTGAATTTGGGTTGCAGGCAACTGAATGTGGATGGCTTGATTCCAAGCAAATAGAAGCAGCACGTATTGCCTTGACCCGTTATATAAAGAGGGGCGGCAAAACATGGATTCGTGTATTCCCTGATAAGCCTCTGACATCGAAGCCTGCTGAGACGCGTATGGGTAAAGGAAAAGGTTCTCCTGATTCCTGGGTATGCGTTGTTAAGCCTGGGCGAATTATTTATGAGATGGAGGGCGTTACCGAGGAGATAGCTCGAGAAGCATTCCGTCTGGCAGCCTTTAAGCTTCCTATTTCTACGAAATTCGTTTCAAGGAAGGACGGCAATGAAGATTAATAATTTACGAGAAATGACGATAGAAGAGCTTTGTGCAAAGGATCAAGAAATTAAGAAAGAACTCTTCAATGTAAAGTTCCAGCTACACACTGGGAGATTAGAAAATACAGCCAAGCTTTCTGCCTTGAGAAAGGATATTGCGAGGTTGAAGACCATACTCAGGGAAAAGAGAGGGTAACACGAGGTAATCATGAGCGAGCGAGGAAACAGGAAAACTCAAATAGGTATCGTAGTAAGTGATAAAATGCAGAAAACCATAGTTGTCAAGGTTTCGCATCTCGTAAAACATACGGCATATAACAAATATATAAAGAGAAGTGTCAAATACAAGGCACATGATGAAACAAATTCCTGTATGATCGGTGATAGAGTTCAGATTATTGAAACCAGACCTCTGAGCAAGGACAAGCATTGGAAAGTAAAGCAAGTTCTTGAGAGGACCACATAAGGTAGGAGCCTTACAATGATACAGATGCAAACAATTCTTGATGTAGCTGACAATTCAGGTGCGAAAAAACTGTACTGCATCAAGGTTTTGGGTGGTTCAAAGAGAAAATATGCAAGCATAGGCGACATAATCGTCGCCTCTGTAAAAGAAGCCATTCCTAACTCAAAGGTAAAAAAGGGTGACGTGGTAAAGGCTGTTGTTGTCCGGACTGCTAAAGAGATTGGTCGCCCTGACGGTTCATACATCCGGTTTGATGATAATTCCGGGGTTGTTATTAACAACCAAAAGGAACCAGTTGGCACTCGTATATTTGGGCCAGTTGCCAGGGAATTAAGAGCTAAGAAATTCATGAAGATTATTTCGCTCGCACCGGAAGTTCTTTAAATTTCTTCAGGAGAAAAGAGATGCAAGGCAAAAAAATGCGAGTAAAAAAAGGCGACACGGTAATGGTCATCGCCGGTAAAGATAATAGAAAGACCGGAAAGATTTTACGTGTTTTCTCTAAGAAAGACAGTGTTCTTGTAGAAGGTCTCAATATAATAAAGAAACATGCCCGTGCAAGAGGGAACCAACCTGGTGGCATTGAGGAAAAAGAGGCTCCGATTCATATATCCAATGTCATGTTGTACTGTCCAAAGTGCACGAAGCCTGTACGGGTTAAGAAAACAGTGCTTGAAAACGGCGAAAAAGCACGCCTTTGCGTAAAGTGCGGCGAGGCCTTTGATAAATAGACGGAGGAGTAAATGGCGAGGTTAAAGGAACTATATACTAAAGAAATCATTCCTCAGTTGATGAAGGAATTTGCCTATAAAAGCGTAATGCAAGTTCCTAAACTGGAAAAGATAGTTATCAACATGGGGCTTGGGGAAGCAATACAGAATGTAAAAATACTTGATTCCGCAGAAGAGGAAATTATGGTGATTACTGGCCAAAAACCGGTAATTACAAAAGCTAAAAAGTCAATAGCTTCCTTCAAACTTCGTCAGGGAATGCCTATAGGATGCATGGTAACTTTGCGCAGAGAACGAATGTATGAATTTCTTGATCGATTGATGAATATCTCGCTTCCCAGGGTACGAGACTTCAAAGGGGTGTCAGGTAAAGCTTTTGACGGTAGAGGCAACTATTCCCTTGGAGTAAAGGATCAACTGATTTTCCCTGAAATCAATTATGACAAGGTTGAGAAAGTTAAAGGTCTCAACATATCCATAGTAACAACCGCGAAGACAGATGAAGAAGGTAAATCCCTTTTAAAGCTCATGGGGATGCCTTTTAGGAATTAATCCGTTTGGAGGATACCAGTGGCAAAAACGTCTATGATACTAAAGGCTCAAAGAGCTGCAAAATTCAAGGTAAGAGAATATAACCGATGCCCTCTTTGCGGTCGTCCCAGGGCATTTTACCGCAAGTTTCAGATGTGCAGGATTTGCCTGAGGAAGCTGGCTTCAAGCGGAAAGATACCAGGGGTTATTAAATCAAGCTGGTAATCTACATACGTTACAGTTAGAGGAGTGACTTAAATGTCGATGACTGATCCCATAGCAGATATGCTTACCAGAATCAGAAACGCAAATATGGCAAAGCTACAGAAGGTAGACATCCCTTCATCAAATCTCAAGGTAAATTTAGCAAACGTGTTGAGAAGTGAAGGATTCATCAAGAATTTTAAAGTTATTGCCGATGACAAGCAGGGAATACTGCGTGTATATCTGAAATATATTGATGAAAAAGACGGAGTGATTACCGAGATAAAGCGAATCAGTAAGCCTGGTAGCAGGGTTTATGTTAAAGGAAAAAATGTTCCGAAGGTGAAGAATGGGCTTGGTATAGCTATTCTTTCCACATCTAAGGGTGTAATTACCGATAAAAATGCCAGAGAAGCTTGTGTCGGTGGTGAGGTTCTCTGTACAGTTTGGTAAGAATAGAATCGAGGAGTATGAACCATGTCTAGAATTGGGAAACTTCCAATAGAAATCCCCAGTGGGGTCAAAGTCACTCTTGATAATTCATTGATAAAGATAGAAGGACCCAAAGGAACCCTGTCCAGAAATATGGTGGAGGGAGTTTCCATTCAGGTTGTTGATAATAAACAGATAGTAATAAACAGGAATTCGGATGATGCCAAGTCGAGGTCCTTTCATGGACTAACTCGTACCTTGGTTAATAATATGGTAGTCGGTGTAACAAAGGGATATGAAACGATCCTTGATATTACTGGAGTCGGCTATCGAGCAGAGTTGAAAGGTAATACCCTGATGCTGAACCTCGGCTATTCTCATCCCATCAGCTTTGAACTTCCTACTGGTGTTTCAGTTGAAGTTGAAAAGATGACGAAAGTTTATGTGCGTGGTGCAGATAAGGAACTTGTTGGTCAGACAGCAGCAAAAATAAGGTCTTTCCGTTTGCCGGAGCCTTATAAAGGCAAAGGCATCAAGTATTCTGGTGAAAGAATTCTGCGTAAGGCCGGGAAAGCCGGGAAGAAATAGTACCTTTCGGTAAGGAGAGTTAAAGTGAGTGCTCTATCACAAAAAAGCCTTTCAAGATTAAAGCGAAAAATACGAGTTCGAAAAAAAGTAAAAGGTGCTTCGGACAGGCCTAGGCTGAATGTATTCAAAAGTTCAAAGCATATTTATGCGCAGTTAATAGACGACAAAAATGGGTTTACTCTTGTATCAGCATCTACTCTTGATGTTGCCGTTAAGGAAGGTCTTCAATATACAGGAAATATTGAAGCTGCAAAGAAGGTCGGTGCATCAATAGCAAAAGTTGCCCTGGAAAAAGGAATAAAATCCGTTGTCTTTGACAGGAATGGTTTTCTTTATCATGGAAGAGTGAAGGCGTTAGCTGATGCTGCCAGGGAAAACGGACTCTCTTTTTAAGAGGAAATGAATCAGGAGGCTATACTTGATCAAGATCAATCCAAATGAACTTAATTTGACGGACCGAGTTGTCCATATAAGCCGTGTTGCTAAAGTAGTGAAGGGTGGACGAAGATTCAGTTTTTCGGCTCTCGTAGTTGTAGGTGACGGCAATGGCTATGTCGGTTATGGTTTGGGAAAAGCAAACGAAGTTCCCGAAGCAATACGCAAGGGTGTTGAGCAGGCAAAGAAAAACATAATAAAAGTACCGATTGAAGAACAAACAATACCGTACGAGGTTATCGGGAGATATGGTGCTGGTCGCGTTCTTATGAAGCCTGCCTCGGCAGGTACCGGTGTGATTGCTGGAGGTGCTGCCAGAGCCGTGTTGGAAGCTGCTGGCGTACATAATATATTATCAAAATGCTTAGGCTCGAATAATCCCCATAATGTTGTCAAAGCAACAATGGCTGGACTAGCAATGTTGAGAAGTCCGCAGGAAGTAGCTGCTCGCAGGGGTATTGTCGAATAGCCTTTTCAAGGGAGATTCATATTAAATGCAAGCCACAATAAAAATAACACTTATTAAGAGCCATATTGGGAGACCGGCAAACCAGAGAGCTGTTCTTATGGGAATGGGCCTTAACAAGATGATGAAAACCGTATCCTTGCCAGATACGCCGGAAACCAGGGGAATGATCAGGAAAGTGCAGCACCTTGTTCACGTTGAAGATTAATACCATGAGGTTATGAAAATGGATTTAAATACTATAAAGCCCGCAGCAGGGTCCACGAAAAATCGTAAACGGATAGGACGCGGTACCGGCTCAGGCCATGGAAAAACCGCTACTAAAGGTCATAAGGGACAAAAAGCAAGGAGCGGTGGAAATGTAAAGGCAGGTTTTGAAGGTGGTCAAATGCCGATGCAGCGCCGGTTGCCCAAGCGTGGATTTGCCTCCCTTAACAAAAAAGAGTTTACACTGATTAAACTGAGTGATCTTGATGCCTTTCCCGCAAATTCTGAAATAACAGCAGATGCTTTGTTGGAGAAAGGATTGATAGCAAAATCTTCAGCGTTCATTAAGATTCTTGCTAATGGTGAAATAACGAAACCTCTGAAGGTTTCAGCGCATAAAATCAGTGCAACTGCGCGTGAAAAAATTATTGCCGCGGGTGGTACTCTACAGGAGCTGCCGTTTTGATTTCTGCTTTACAGAATATATTCAAAATACCCGATTTAAAAAAAAGAGTGTTTTACACATTGGCAATGCTTGCAGTATACCGTGTTGGGTGTCATATACCGACTCCCGGTATAGATAGTCAGGCACTTGCACACTTTTTTGAACAAGCTCGAGGAACCCTTCTCGGGCTGTTTGATATGTTTTCCGGGGGCGCGCTTGAGAAGCTGACAGTCTTCGCGCTCGGTATTATGCCGTATATTTCTTCTTCGATCATTTTTCAACTGTTGCAGGTTGTAATACCATCAATTGAAAAATTGGCGAAAGAAGGTGAAGCAGGAAGAAAGAAGATTACACAATATACTCGATACGGAACAATTGTATTGAGTGTCGTGCAATCTCTCGGCATAAGTATTGGGTTGGAATCAATGACTGGTCCTGCAGGTGAGCTTGTCGTACCAAACCCGGGTTGGGGTTTCCGCATAATGACGGTAATAACCTTGACCGCTGGCACAGCATTCATCATGTGGATGGGTGAGCAGATGTCAGAAAAGGGAATAGGAAACGGAATTTCACTTATAATTTTTGCAGGGATTGTGGCACGTATTCCTGTAGCCTTGATAAATAGTTTTCGCTTAATGAAGCACGGTGAAATCCCTCTGTTCGCAACAATATTTGCCGTTGTCCTCATGCTTATTGTCGTTGCCGGGATTGTATTTGTTGAAAGGGGGCAGCGAAGGCTTCCGATTCATTATGCAAAGAGAGTTGTTGGATTGAAATCATATGGTGCGCAAACATCGCATCTTCCATTGAAGGTAAATATGGCGGGTGTCATACCACCCATATTTGCTTCGTCGATCATAATGTTTCCCGCTACAATCGCAAACTTCATAAATGTTCCGGTTGTGAAACGGCTAGCTCAGAGTTTCAGCCCTGGAAATTGGATTTATGAACTCTTTTATGTTGCCTTTATTGTCTTTTTTTGTTATTTCTATACGGCTGTCACCTTTAACCCAGTTGATGTTGCCGAGAATATCAAAAAACATGGTGGGTATATACCCGGAATTCGTCCTGGTAAGGAAACATCTGAGTTTCTGGACAAGGTGCTGACCAAGCTTACATTCGCTGGTGCTATCTATATATCAATCGTTTGTGTTCTTCCTTCAATACTCATCAGCAAATTTGATTTTCCGTTTTATTTCGGAGGAACGGCACTTTTGATTGCCGTTGGTGTTGGGATGGATACGGTTTCTCAGATTGAATCACATCTCATTACTCGGAATTATGAAGGGTTTATGAAGGGTGTGAAAATCAGGGGAAGGCGATAGAAAGTACATGGTGATGTAATGAATCTGATTTTTTTGGGCCCTCCCGGGGCTGGAAAAGGAACGCAGGCACATATTCTCGGTAAAACATTGGGTGTTCCGCAGATTTCAACGGGAGATATCCTTCGATCTGCAGTAAGATCTGCAACTCCAATGGGGTTGCGAGCTAAAACCTTCATGGACAGTGGTTCTCTGGTACCTGATGAGGTAGTTGTCGGTATTGTTGAAGAGAGGCTGCAGGATGAAGACTGCGTAAAAGGTTTCATACTTGATGGGTTTCCCCGCACGGTCGCGCAAGCTGATGCACTTTCGGAAATGCTTAATCGTTTAGGTAAAGAGATAACACATGTGATCTCTATAGCCGTGGATGATGAAGAGCTGCTTACTCGGATAAGCGGCAGAAGGATGTGCGAAAAGTGTGGAAAGGGGTTTCATGTAGATTTCGATCCGCCGAAGTCCGATGATATTTGCGACGTATGCGGCGGTCGGCTTTATCAGCGTGACGATGACAAAGTTGAAACCATGCGTAAACGATTGGATGAATATTACAGAAAAACCGCTCCTTTGTTAGAGTACTATACTGAAAGAAAGCTGATACGATCTGTCAAGGGAATTGGGTCGATTGAAGAAATTCAAAAGAATATTCTAAAGGCGATAGAGGTTTAGACTGGTGATAATACTCAAATCTTCTCAAGAAATTGAGAGGATGAAAGTTCCCTGTAGAATCGTTTCGGAAACACTAGAGTATCTGAAGGAAAGAATAAAGCCTGGAATTACCACACTGGAGCTTGACCAGGCTGCCGAGTCATATGCACTTAAATGCAAGTCGGTTCCGGCTTTTAAAGGATATAGTGGTTACCCATATTCCTTGTGCTGTTCGGTAAATGATCAGGTTGTCCATGGCTTTCCCAATAGGGATGAGCTCAGGGTAGGTGATATTCTCAGTATCGATTTTGGCGTCCTTTATGACGGTTTTTACGGGGATTCGGCAATTACGGTTCCAATCGGAGCAATATCGGAAAAAGCCTTAAAGCTGATAAAAGTAACCGAAGAGTCATTATATAAGGGGATCGAGAAAGCAACTAAACAAAACAAACTTTCCGATATATCAGCAGCGGTACAAACATATGCTGAAAGGAATGGTTTTTCCGTAGTGCGAGAATTCGTCGGACATGGCATCGGACGCAGCCTGCACGAAAGTCCTCAGGTGCCGAATTTCGGAAAACCGGGACGTGGTGTAAAGTTGAAGCCAGGGATGGTTCTGGCGATTGAGCCGATGATAAATGAAAACGGTCCCCAGGTTAAGATTTTGCCGGATGGATGGACGGCAGTTACCGTAGACGGTGGCCTGTCCGCCCATTTCGAACATACGGTAGCGATAACAGCTAATGGACCTGAAATACTGACGACCATTTGAGTTCGATACTACCGGTCGACGTTAACTTTTGAAAAATGCTGTTCGCAGCGAAAGGGTAACTCATGAAAGTACGAGCATCAGTAAAGAAGATGTGCGATAAATGCAAGGTGATTAGACGTAAACGTACCATCCGTATTATTTGCGACGTCCCTAAGCATTCACAACGGCAAGGATAAAAGTGTATTCAGGAGGAGTGGGCATTGGCACGTATATCAGGTATCGATTTACCAAAAAATAAACGGATTGAGATTGCTTTAACGTATATCTATGGCATTGGGAGATCCACCGCGAAGAGGATACTTTCAGAGGCTGACGTAGATTGCAATACGAAGACGGAGAATCTTACTGAACCTGAAGTTGCACGTATCAGGGACTATATTGATAAGAGTGTCAAGGTTGAAGGCGACCTTCGCAGGGAAGTTTCCATGAATATTAAACGTCTCATGGATCTTGGCTGTTATCGTGGCCTGCGTCACAGGAGAGGTCTGCCGGTCCGTGGCCAAAGAACCAAAACTAATGCCAGAACGAGAAAAGGACCTGCTAGAACAGTTGCTGGGAAAAAGAAATAGTTTAAGTATTCGGAGGAACAATGGCTAACCCTGCTCGTAAGGTTGTTCGTAAGAAAAAAGAAAAAAAACATATACCTAATGGTGTGGCGCATATTCAAGCCACATTTAACAATACCATGATTACCATTACTGACCAGAACGGCAACGTTTTAGCGTGGTCGAGTTCTGGTAGCAAGGGTTTTAAAGGGTCTCGAAAAAGCACGCCGTTTGCTGCCCAGATTGCCGCGGAAGATGCGGCTAAGAAGGCTCAGGAGCACGGGGTTAGGAATATCGAAGTTTATGTTAAAGGTCCCGGTTCCGGCCGTGAGTCTGCACTGCGGGCGCTACAGGCAGCCGGCTTTTCAATTAGCTTTATTCGTGATGTGACACCCATTCCGCATAATGGATGCCGTCCGCCCAAAAGAAGAAGAGTATAACTCTTTACATGAAGGAGGTTTTAATTGGCTAGATATACTGGTCCTAGCTGCAGATTGTGCAGAAGAGAAAATATGGAGCTCTTCCTTAAGGGTGAGAGATGCTTTACGGATAAGTGTGCTATCAAGCGTAGAAACTATGCTCCCGGTCAACATGGACAATCACGGGTAAAGGTTTCACCATATGGAATACAACTTCGGGAGAAACAGAAGGTAAGAAGGATATACGGAATTCTTGAAAAGCAATTCCGCAGCTATTTCAAGAAGGCTGATAGAATGAAGGGCGTAACAGGTGAAAACCTTCTTTTCCTTCTAGAGAGCAGACTTGATAATATTGTGTATCGATTAGGCTTTGCGTCGTCAAGGACACAGGCTCGCATGTTTGTTCGGCAAGGGCATTTTACTGTTAATGGACGTCGTGTTGATATTCCCTCGTATCAGGTAAAAGAGGGCGATGTAGTCGCTCTTCGCGAGAAGAGTCGATCAGTAACTGCGATTCTTGAATCCTTGGAGGCTGTTGTTCGGCGTGGTATACCTCAGTGGCTCGAACTGGATAAAGATGCGTTTTGTGGTAAAGTAAAATCTCAAATTACAAGAGAAGATATTACGACACCGATCCAGGAACAACTAATAGTAGAGCTCTACTCGAAGTAATGTTTTCTAGTGATGTGCTCCTGGGAGGATATTGATGTATAAAAATTGGAGAGACCTGATAAAACCGAAAAAGGTCCAGGTTGAAACTGAAACGCTGTCAAGTACCTACGGTAAATTTTATGCAGAACCATTTGAGCGTGGGTTCGGTACAACCTTGGGTAATTCCCTGCGGAGAGTTCTACTCTCATCTCTTCAGGGAGCAGCTATTTGTTCGGTTCGGATAAAAGGCGTTTTACATGAGTTTTCAGCTATTCCTGGTGTAACAGAAGATGTTACCGATATAGTTCTGAATCTAAAATCCGTTCGACTCAAGATGCACGGTTATGAACCGCGTACGATCAGGATTGTACATAAGGGTGAAGGAATAATTTCTGCACGTGATATAATCACCGACCCAAATGTCGAGATATTGAACCCTGAGCAACATATTGCAACATGTTCAAAAGATGCCAATTTGGAAGTTGAAATGGTCGTAAAAATGGGCAAGGGATATATTTCGGCTGACAGAAACCGTGATGAAAAGGCCCCTGTGGGAACGATACCGATAGATTCCATTTTTAGTCCGATTAAGAAAGTAAATTTCAGTGTATCGAATGCACGTGTCGGCCAAATGACTGACTATGATAAATTGGTTATAGAACTCTGGACGGACGGTAGTGTTTCTCCTGAAGATGCCCTCGCTTTTGCGGCAAAGATAGTGAAAGAGCAATTGACGATATTCATCAATTTTGATGAAGAAGCGGAAGAGATAGAGGAAGTCGAGGTTGAGGAAGACAAGGACAGAATAAATGAAAACCTTTATCGTTCCGTTGATGAACTCGAACTTTCCGTACGATCTGCAAACTGTCTGAAAAATGCTGGGATTAAGCTCATTGGTGAATTGGTATCAAGAACCGAGGCGGAAATGCTCAAGACACAGAATTTTGGCCGCAAGTCTTTGAATGAAATAAAAGATGTGCTTGCCGATATGGGTCTTACCTTGGGAATGACTCTGGAGAATTTTCCTGATCCGGACATTTTACGTAGAATACGTGGTGAGCGACAGGAAGAAGAATAATCAGACAGATTGTTTTTGATAGAAAGGATAACGTAGAATGCGCCACAATAAATCAGGAAGAAGGTTGGGAAGGACGACCAGTCATCGGATTGCAATGTTTCGCAACATGGTTACCTCCTTTTTCATGCATGAGAGAATCGTGACAACGGATGCCAAGGCAAAGGAGCTACGACCTCTAGCCGAAAAAATGATAACTCTTGGGAAAAGAGGAGATCTCCACGCCATTCGTCAGGCAGCTTCTTATATTCGAGATAAGAAAACCGTAACGAAACTTTTTTCTACCATAGCTCCTCGTTACAAGGAACGAGCGGGGGGGTATACGCGAATAACGAAACTCGGCATACGTCCTGGCGATACAGCTTCACTTTCGGTTATCGAACTAGTTGAGGAAGAAATCAAGAGAAAGGCTCCCAAGAAAAAAGTAAAAAAGGATGAGCCGGGGAAAGCTTCCGTAGAAGCTGCACAGGAAGCTGCCGCAGATACTACAAAAGAAGAGCAAGCGGAAGCCGCGGTTGTAAATGTTGAGCAGGATGTTTAAAATTAGACTGTAGTGGCTGTTTGTGCCATTTGAAACGTAAAGAAAAGAGACAGGTAAATAATTTTACCTGTCTCTTTTTCGTAGCGCCTGGATACGTGCTACTCTACCGAAAGGTATGTAACGTCGAGCAGTTATCGACGTTGACAAAGAATTGCAGGTATCTTATAGTATCAAAATATTCGAGATGTTATATGTCGCAACAGAATACTTTTCCACGTTAGCGGAATAATAGAAAACGCAATGCGCGATTTAAAATATTTGACAAAACAACGGCGTTATTCAGCTTTTCTTTTAAAGCGCAAGAAAAAAACATTAAATACCTTTAAACAGCTACATAAAAACACTATGCATCTTCGCATTACTTTAATTGTTTTGGCGATAGTGCTTGCGTTGTATCCATTTGGTTTTGTAATAAAAACTTTTGCTCCCAAAATAACTAGCCTGATGCAATTCAGTGATAAATACGCGCGGGCTTCCACTCCTGAAGTTGATCCTTATCAGTCCTTTCATCTGGTTTCACAATTGCTGAACAGTGCTCGTTTGCAGGACAATATGTTCGTTACATCGATGAAAGATGGCGGAACGGTCAGGTTTACTATTAATGCAGCACTTCAGAATCGGGTAATGGATGTAATGCAAGATAACGGTGTACCCTTTGGAGTTTTTGTTGCCATTGAACCGGGTAGTGGAAAGATCCTGGCTTTGGCCGGATATTCGTCCATTGATCCCACTTGGCGACAGAAATCTTATTTTAGTCTCTACCCAATGGCTTCATTATTTAAAATAATTACTGCGGCAGCGGCACTAGAAATGAATAAGGTGGAGCCTGAGACGAATTTTGAGTACAGGGGATATTCCTATTCGGAAGACCCCAAATATTGGAATATATATCCTGGACAATCGAATCAATCAATGCCTCTATCGCTGGCGATGGGGAAGTCGATCAACCCTGTTTTTGGTCGCCTTGCGAGTGATTATGTCGGAACCGAGTCACTGATGGACTATGCACAAAGATTTGGTTTCAATCAGACGCTGTTTCCTGCATTGCCGATTGCCCCGAGTAAGGCAGCTGTGCCGCAAGATGACCGGCAGCTTAAGTTGATGGGTTGTGGTTTGGGTAGAGAAGTGAAAATATCGCCTTTTCACGCGGCGGTCATCATGGCAGCAATTGCCAACCAAGGTGAGATGATGGCGCCTTTTATGGTTCAGGATGTACGAGATGCCGACAACAGAATGCTGTATTCGATTCAAGCACGAAGCATCAGAAGACTGGTTAGAAGCGAAACAGCAAATCAGTTGACTCATATGTTGTTGACTACCGTTACCCATGGCACGTCAAGAAAGGCTTTTCATGATCGTCATGGTCGACCTCTGCTGGATTCTGTTACCGTTGCCGCGAAAACGGGCTCAATTAACGGGACTAACCCTGCAGGCCATTATTCCTGGTTTGCTGCCTATGCTCCGGTCGATAAACCGAAAATAGCCCTTGTGGCGCTTATCGTCAACCAGAATAAGTGGAAAATAAAGGCGTCATACTTGGGTGCCCAGGCGCTGGAGCAATTTTTCGATAAGAACGAACTGTAATGAGGAGGAATGGTGTCGGTTTGCCGCAAACAGAGGTAGTTTTTTGCGAAAAATTGCGGTGAAAGTTCGATTAGTACCATGTGGAGGCCGGTATGGACTGTCAACGGTGTGGAACGTGTTGTGCGGCTCCTGATATATCGTCTCTGGCGAAGCCGATTGGCGTGCCGTGTTCTTATCTGGATGGAAATAACCTATGCTCAGTGTATTCGACACGTCCCCCAGTATGTCGCAGGTATAAACCCGATGAAATTTGCAATCTGATCTCGGCGCCGACACTGGAAGAGAGAGTTGAGAACTATCTTAGATTGTTTGATTTACAAAAGTGACGAAGGTTGTTAAAGGCGACCCTGAACTGCTGGAATGGCTTCTTTACCGGTAGGTGTGGAGAGAGAAAGACCCTTTGGAGAACTCTCCATACGTAAATTGCGTAATCCAGTCTCCGAGAGAAAGAAGAATTTTTCCGGACCCTGTCGCCGTAAGGTGTGGAAGGTGAAAATGTGCTGTTATGACGGCATCACATCCTTCCTGGAATCGATCCGCGGCAAAGTTGTCCAGCAGCGTTTTGTAATCCCATTTCATATTTCTTTCCCCGTGAAATTCTTTACTGCGAGAGGAAAGATGATCGGCAATCCGAAAAACAAGTCGTGGTGGGAAAAGACGGATAAGCGCTTTTGTTGTTTGGTTGTGAAGCAGAAACCTGAGGAGCCTGTATCCGTAATCACGTGAATTTATCAGGTCGCCATGACACATGAAGACTCGCTTGCCGTCCAGCGTTACGATCGTGGGGTTCGGATAGATGGTGGCGCCGAGGGTATGTGAAAAGAATCCGTTTAGATGAAAGTCGTGGTTTCCTTCGAAATAGACAATTTCGGTGCCGGAGTTCACTAATTCGTACAAGGCATCTAAAACCGGGCGGTAGTGTGGAAATTCCTTGGCTCCGTATCCAACCCAGAATTCGAAAAGATCACCAAGGATGAAAAGTGTACTTGTTGTGCCGCGGAGTTCGGAAAAGAACCGCAATAGCAGTTGATAGTTCTGGTCACTTGGTTTCCGCAGATGTGCATCGGCGATAAAAACCCTTCTCATGGAGGGCACTATAACCAATTATCCGGAAAAGGTAAAGGTGATGCTGTGCAGTGTCTAATTTATCCTATCTGTAAGGGCAGGCTGTAAAATGGGTTTTTTACATGATGTGGAGATTGTGTGGGATGAACTCCTGGATGCGTTTGAGAATGTTGACCCGGAGACCGTGTATTTTCTCGATCGCGAAACGGGAGAGATTTTTTCCGTTCCTCTGGACTATGAAGATGACGATTTTTGGGAGGAAATCGAAGCAAATGAAGATCGGTATCTGCAGATACCCGATTTCGATTTTGACCAGGAGCGGCAGCTTCTTTGCGAATTCGTCAAAGGAATGAACGACGAATTTTTAAAGGGTCTTCTTGAGCGATCTTTGGTGGGCAAACGGCCATTTGGGAGGCTTGAGGAGATTCTTTCCTTCTACCCGGAAGAAACCGAACGGCTGTTGGCACTCAAGGATGAACTTGTTGCAGGCAGGATACGAACCTGGTTGCAAAATAACGATATTATTATTTCCGACGACTATCACTGACAAGCGCGGGTACACCCCATGAAACCGGCATGAAAATGAGCTCAATTTTTCGAGGACGGTTGACCAATGAACATGTTATCTGCCCAGAAAATCGGGGTCACACTTCTAGCTCTTGTGCTCCTTTTTGCCTTGGGTTATGCGGTACAACACACTCTGTCATGCCTGCTCCTATCCTTTATCCTTGCATACCTCTTCGAGCCGTTCATAAAGCTTTTTGAACGTAAGGGCGTTCGAAGAATTTACGGTATCCTCGTGTTGTATGCCTTCCTTTCAGTTCTTGCATTGTTCTGCGTAATTTTTCTCGTTCCCCTGCTCAATATTCGGTGGGAAATGCTCGTACACGAGGTTCCAGGCTATGTCCAGCGATTCAAGCAGATGATCATCGAATTGAAAGAACGATTCAGCCCGACCTATGCTGCTGTTGAATGGCAATGGCTCGTTGACTACATTCAGACGGGAGCAGACCGGCTATTGGTCAAATTCGGCGCCGGTATTTATGCTACCGCATCACGGATGATTTTCAATCTCTTCAATCTCCTGTTAGCGCCGATCCTGGTTTTTTTCATGCTGTACTATAAAAATGAAGCAATGGCGGGAATCGTGAGCTGGCTCCCTTCTTCCAATCGTGATTTTCTCATCATGGTTGGTCGCGATATCAACCGAAGCATTGGAGGGTTTATCCGTGGCCAAGTGATTGTCTCCTTAATAGTGGCCTTCTTCTCCACTATCGCCATGTTCATTCTTGATGTGAATCATCCCCTTTTCTCGGGTATTTTTGCCGGGATAGCGTCGATTATCCCCTTCATCGGGGTAATCCTTGCAACGCTTCCACCGCTTTTCTTCGCCTATGCCGAGTATCAGAGCGTTGCCATCCTCCTGCAGGTTTGCTCTGTGTTTGCCATAATCTATTTCTTTGAGGGATATGTAATAAAACCCTTGGTGTTCAAGGAGTCGATGGATCTTAATCCGCTCGTTACGATAATAATGATTATGGCACTTGGTGAACTGCTCGGCATTTGGGGGATTTTTTTGGCAATTCCGATAACCGGTGCCATCAAGATATACTGCAACCACCTGCGCCATGCCGGTGAGGTAAAAGATGGCTGAAGTGATAAAATCGGTCTGCTCCATAACCGGGATGTCCTGTGTTGCATGTGCAGGAAGAATCGAGAAGGATTTGCAGGGACTTGACGGCATTCAGAGCGCTGTAGTCAATTTTTCTCTGGAGGAGTTGACGATTATCCATGACCCTCAGAAGGTAGCGCTCAAGGAGATTGAATCGCGTATCAGGAACCTGGGTTATGGAATTCGATCCGGTGGTGAGGTGAAGGATGACCTTGCTGCACAGCGGAATTGGTTCATTTTCAGCCTGGCGCTTTCCCTGCCTATCATGGTGGCCATGTTTTTTCATGAGCAACCTTTTGCAGGCTGGATGAGTCTATTGCTTGCGACAATTGTTCAGTTTTCTGCGGGACTTACTTTTTACCGAGGCGCCTGGTTTGCCCTGATAAACCGGAGCGCTAACATGGATGTACTTGTTGCACTCGGCACATCCGCGGCCTACTTCTATTCTCTCTTCGCTTTTTGGGGAATTTTGGGTGCCCATGGTGTTTTTTTCTTCGAAACTTCAGCAATGCTGATTGCTTTCATCCGGCTTGGCAAATATCTGGAGGCCCGTGCTCGGGGCAAGGCTGGAGAGGCACTGAAAAAACTCCTGCGCTTGCAGGTCGATAAAGCCAGGCTGCTGAGCGACGGTGTGGAAAAAGAAGTGCCCGTTTCAGCAGTGCAAAGAGGGGATTTTGTCAGGGTCAGGCCGGGTGAGACGATCCCGGTTGACGGTATGGTCATCGAAGGGGGATCGACTGTTGATGAATCGATAGTAACCGGAGAATCTCTTCCCGTTGAGAAAGGACTCGGCGACCAAGTCGTTGGTGCTTCCATTAACCGGACAGGAGTATTGACGGTTAAGGCTACCCGCGTTGGCGAGGAGGCGCTTCTCTCCCAGATTGTTCGAATGGTTCGGGATGCCCAGTCGGACAAGGCTCCGATACAACGTTTTGCCGACAGGGTTTCAGGGGTTTTTGTTCCCATTGTTGTTGCACTTGCGGCATTTACCTTTATCGTCTGGTACTTTTTTCTCCACCAAGACTTCGTTTTCGCTTTTCGTCAGGCAATTTCCGTTGTGGTGATTGCCTGCCCCTGTGCCATGGGGCTGGCGACACCAACGGCGATTATGGTTGGTAGCGGGGTGGGCTTGGCCCGGGGCATACTCATCAAGCGTGGATCCGTTCTCGAGAATATTTCAAGAGTAAACCTGCTCCTGCTCGACAAGACAGGCACACTGACCGTTGGTGAGCCGGCTCTGACGGACATAGTTACCGTGCCGGGTTTGACCACAGATTATTTCCTGGAGTATTTGGCCGCTGGAGAATCCTCTTCGAATCATCCCCTTGCCGTGGCAGCCGTGCATGCTGCTGAAGAAAAGGGTATCAAGCCTGGAAAGTGTGGGGAGTACCGAGAAAAAGAAGGGTTTGGCGTGTCCTGCAGTTATCGGGGAGACTTTGTGGCTGCCGGAAATTTACGTTTTATGGGTGTTGAGAATGTCTCCGTCGAGGTTATCAGACGGGATGCTGAACGGTTTTCCCGTGAAGGAAAATCATTGATTTATCTTGCCGTTAATGGTGCATTAGCTGGTGTTGCGGCTTTTTCAGACCGGCTTAAGGAAACTTCTGCCCATGCGGTACGTGATTTGCGCAATTTGGGGATTACGGTACGGATGATTTCCGGCGACCGGCATGAGGCGGCCGCTGCCATTGCCCGCCAGGCAGGCGTAGACGGTTTTGAAGCGGAAGTTCTGCCGGAAAGAAAACAGCAGGTTGTTCGGGAATTTCAGGAGCATGGTTTTTTCGTGGGAATGGTCGGAGACGGCATCAACGATGCGCCAGCTCTGGCAAAAGCTGATGTTGGTATTGCAATAGGCAGCGGCGCCGACGTGGCCAAGGAAACAGGCGATGTTATCCTGGTGCGGAACGATCTTCAGGACGTGGTACGGGCCGTCAGGCTTGGCAAGGCCACCTTGGCCAGGATTAAGCAGAATCTATTTTGGGCCTTTTTCTACAATGTTCTCGGGATCCCCCTTGCGGCAGGCATTTTCTACTATCCATTCGGCATCACGCTTAGACCCGAATTCGCCGGATTGGCCATGGCGTTTTCCTCAGTATCGGTCGTAACGAACTCACTGCTCCTGAAACGTCAGGCGACAAAACTTTGAATTAAGAAATATCATCCTGTTTAGGAGCCGTAATGTCTCATAAAAAATCGCTTTCGATTAAGGAAGTTCTCAATGCATTGTACAAAAGAAGGCTCCTTTCCGAGGAACAGTGCCGAGAAGTACTCGTAAAGAGCGATGAGCAGATTTCCCGCCTTAAAAACACCAGGCATCCGGGTTACTCGCGACGTTTTGCCCAGAGTTCGGTTCTTCCTTCCCCCGCGGAAGTAATTTCTTCTTTCAACCTCGAGGTCCCCGGAAATTCCGGCAAAGTCATTTCAGAAGATGTCATTACCCGGGTGATTGCGGAAATGGTGGGGATGCCTTATGTCAAGATCGACCCCCTCAAGCTTGATCTCGAGGTTGTAACTTCTCCCATTCCCCGTCCCTTTGCCATGAAGCACCTCCTCGTGCCTATCGCCGAGGCCGGTGAAACGATAACCGTCGCGGTTGCCGATCCTTATGCCGACGATGAGATCGAAACGTTGATGAGCCTGAAGAAAGTCAAGATTGATCGCGTTTTATCATCGAAAAGCGACATACTGAAAATACTTCATGAATTTTTCGGTTTTCGGGCTTCGATCCTGTCAGCTCAAAATGAATCATCGGCAACAGTCGATTTGGGGAATCTCGAGCAATTTGTCAGAATGAAAGGACAGTTCGAGATTGAGAGTACCGACAAAAACATCATCAGTGCCGTCGAATTCATTCTTACCTATGCTTTCGATCAACGGGCAAGTGATATCCATATCGAGCCGAAACGTGATATTTCGCTGATACGATTCCGAGTGGACGGCGTCATGCTCAACATTCACACGATACCCAAACCTCTGCACCTGCCAATAGTTTCCCGGATCAAGATGCTCTCCCGGATGGACCTTGCGGAAAAGAGAAGGCCCCAGGACGGACGGATCAAGACTACACACCATGATCGTGAGGTTGAACTTCGTGTTTCGACGCTTCCGGTTGCCTTCGGTGAGAAGGTGGTAGTGAGAATATTCGATCCCGAGATTCTCATGCAGGACCTTGATCGAATAGGTTTCTATCCACGGGAGTTTCAGTTGTACAATGGATTTATCCGTAAACCGAACGGTATCATCCTCGTTACCGGACCCACCGGCAGCGGCAAAACCACAACACTCTATTCTACGCTCAAGACCCTGGCTTCACCTGAGGTAAATGTCGTTACCATTGAGGATCCCATCGAAATGGTCATGGAGGAGTTCAACCAGGTTGGCGTTCAACCAGGAATCGGCGTCACTTTCGGATCCGTTTTGCGGACGATCCTCCGCCAGGATCCCGATATTATCATGGTGGGCGAAATCCGTGACCGTGAGACCGCGGAAAGTGCGGTCCAGGCGGCTCTTACCGGTCATCTGGTTTTGTCGACGCTGCATACGAACGACGCTCCTTCCTCCATAACAAGGCTTCTTGATCTCGGCGTGCCTCCTTTTCTGATTTCCTCCACCGTGATCGGCATCATCGCCCAACGGCTTGTTCGCTGCATCTGTCCGTCCTGCAAGCGAGATCGATTTCTTGCCGAGGAAGAGATATCCTTTTTGGGACTCGAAAATAAGCCTTTCAAGGTATTTTATGGCGAAGGGTGTGCTACATGCAGGGGAACCGGTTATCGGGGGCGTACCGGAGTCTTTGAAGTGATGGATTTTACCGAGAACCTGCGTTCACGATTGAATGAAAAGATTGAGCTCGTAGAACTTCAGGAAATTGCTCGCCAAGATGGTATGGTATCACTGCGGCAGGTAGCTCTAAGAAAGATGCTGCAAGGTATTACAACCTATGAAGAAGTCATATCGGTTACTTGACGAATTAATAAGCCAGAAGCCGCTTTTCCATCAATTAACACGCCTTCCCGCAAGAAATTTCTTTTCCTTTGACGATTAGACAAGTATCTTGAAATTTATATTCCGCTTAAGTCGTTACTATGGTAGCGTAGCGTGCTGGCCTCGGTTTTCTCTAAATGCGGTTGCATGGTGTGATCTGAACTAATACATACGAGGATATGAATGATAAAAGTATTAAATGCCGGTAAAACCTATAAGCAGGGTGAACAGAAGGTCTGTGCCTTGCGCGATGTTACCTTCAGGATTGCCAAGGGCGAATTCCTTTCCATCATGGGTCCAAGCGGTTCGGGTAAGAGTACACTACTGAATCTTATCGGTGGACTTGATCAACCCTCGGAAGGTCAGATTTTTCTTGACGGCGAGCCTCTCCACGGTATTTCGGACGATGCGTTAACCAGAATTCGCCGAAATAAGGTCGGGTTCATTTTCCAGTTCTTTAATCTGCTTCCGATCCTTACCGCGCTTGAAAATGTCAGTTTGCCTCTATTGCTCGATGGTGTGCCCATGTCCAGGATCAAGGAAAGAGCGGTTCATCTGCTCGAATCAGTCGGTTTGGCGGAGCGTATTGAACACCGCCCGGAGCAGCTTTCGGGTGGTGAGATGCAGCGTGTGGCCATTGCCCGTTCATTGATAACCGAGCCCGCCGTTTTGCTGGCCGATGAGCCGACCGGCAATCTGGATTCACACAAAAGCCAAGAAATCCTGCAACTTTTGAAAAAACTCAATCAGGATGGTCAAACCATAGTGATGGTAACACACGATTCCAGTGCGGCATCTTACGGTACAAGGATAATCAAGCTCAAGGACGGCATATTGTCGGAAGATATTACTATTGGTGGAGAGAGTGCATGAACCTTGCTAATCTACTCTACCATATCAGTCTTAAGCATATTTGCCACAGAAAAGCCCAGACGTTTTTGGCTGTAATGGGAATTTGCCTGGGAGTTGCCGCTATTGTATCAATCGGTGTTGTCAATAGAAGTGTCATCTATTCGTTTGAAGATTCTTTTACGCAAATTACCGGAAAAGCGAAACTTCAGGTCACCGGAGCGCAGGCCGGGTTCCCTGAGGAGCTTCTTGAAAAGGTTCAGAACGTTCCGGGAGTAGAATATGCCGTACCGGTTATAGAAACAGACGGAATGCTTGTTGCGGGCAAGGAACGTTCAATCATGATTCTGGGAGTTGATGTCCTTATTGATTCCCAAGTGCGCGACTACAGCCTGACCGGTGACAACTCCGATATTCCCGATCCTCTTCTTTTTCTGGCAAAAAAAGATTCTATATTGGTCACCAAGACCATGGCAGACCGGGAAGGTTTTTCCCTTGACCAAAGAATCCAGGTGCAAACGGTTGAGGGAATCAAAAGCTTCCGCATTCGAGGAATTCTTAACCCGGAAGGCCCGGCGAAAGCCATGGGTGGGAATCTTGCGGTCATGGATTTGTATGCCGCCCAGATGGTTTTCGGAAAAAACAGGCGTATTGACAGAATAGACGTGAGCCTGCGCCAGGGCGAAGATTTGGAAACCGCCAGACGGTCTATCGCAGGCGCCCTGCCGCAAGGCTACATGGTTGATACTCCTGCCGGCAGGACGCGACAGGTTGAGACCATGATCTCAAAGTTTCAGAATGGCTTCAATCTGATCAGCTATCTGGCGATATTTGTAGGGATGTACCTGATTTACAATGCGGTTTCTATTTCGGTGGTCCATCGTCGAAAGGAGATCGGCATCTTGCGGGCCCTTGGTTGTACTCGAAAAGAGATAGTACTTCTATTTTTGGGGGAAACCTTCGTTATTTCTTTTTTTGCATCGTTACTCGGTGTTGGCCTCGGCCTGTTTTTAGCCAATGCCCTTGTCGGATCATTTGGTAAAGTAATTTCAGAAACCTATGTGCGGACATCTGTTAGCGGGATTCATTTCAACTGGTTCTATCCATTACTGGGTGTCTTTTGCGGTATCGGCGCCAGCCTTATGGCCGCCCTTTTCCCTGCCAGGACAAGCAGCCGTATTTCACCTGTGTCGGCGATAAGGTCTGTTCCCTATGCGGAGGAAGGTTTCTTCACCACGAGTCGTTTGAATTGTGCCGCAACGCTTTGCTTGTGCGTTTCGTTTTCCATTTTGCTTGGCTACAATCTTTTGGGAAATTCATCCCAAATGAAAAACGCAACACTCCTGTTTGCTGCCCAACTTCTGCTTGCTGTTGGAATATCGCTTTTTACTCCGACATTTCTGAGGGGGTTTGTCAGTATTTTTAATCGTCTTTTTTCGTCCAGCTTCGGAGCGGCGGGAAGACTTGCCGGCCTCAACCTTAGAAAAAATCTGACCCGAAATGCCGTTGCTGTCGCCGCGGTTTTTTTTGGTATTACCGTGTTTGTCAGCACTTCCGGCTTCGTGAACAGCGTCAAGGAGTCGGCGATAAGCTGGCTTGATTCGGTAGTGCGAGCCGATATTATCGTTACTTCCGGACACCCAAGTTCCAGTACCAATGCCCAGACCATACCGATGCCGATCGAAATGATGCGGGATATGGAGAAAACTCCCGGAGTCCTTGCTGTTGATCCCTGGCGCAAAATCTATATTAATTATCAAGGCAGAAACGTTCTGCTTTCGACCATAGACATCGCTCGACGTTCGGCGTATTGTCATTTTGAGATTGTCCAGGCTGTGGCGGACAATTCATTAAAGCTCCTGCCGAACCAGGACAAGGTACTGGTGAGTGAACCATTTGCCGCTATCTTCGGGGTTAAGCCGGGTGACACTCTTGAACTCCCAACTCCTCTGGGGCCTGTTCGATTCGGCATAGCAGGCGTATTGGTCGATTACCTCTGTGATAACGGTACCATTGTTATGGACAACAACACCTACCAGCGTCACTGGGGCGATATGCTCGCCAATTCTTTCAATGTGCGTGTTAAGCCTGGACATAATATTTCCGAGGTGAGGAATGCCATTCAAAAACGCTTTGGAAATGACCGACTGCTTTTTGTCTTGCCGGTATGGGAATTCAAAAATGAGATCCGCAAGGTATTGGACAGGACATTTATCTTCAACTATGCATTGAATGTCATTACCCTGACGATTGCCTGCCTTGGGATAATTGTAACTCTCTTTGCTTCGATATTGGAGCGCACCCGAGAAATTGGCATTCTCCGTTCCATTGGAATGCTGCGATCTCAAATATCAGGAGTCGTTGTTTTAGAGTCTATGTTAATGGGACTGGCGGGAGGTTTCCTTGGCTCAATTACAGGAATTCTCGCGGGCTGGATAAATCTTGAAGGTTTTTTCGTTGCAAGTTACGGTTCTGCCGCCAAATATTATGTTCCATACGTGGCAATTATCTGGGCACTGGTTTTGTCGGGAGGGCTTTCCGCTCTTG
>JAXGWF010000049.1:0-26708 GCA_040773465.1 Geobacteraceae bacterium
TCACTCCCTTGGCCGCCGCCTCTTCCCTTACCTTTTCTGCATTTCCCAGAAGCACGATCTTCGCGAGTCCCTGGGCTACTATCTTTTCCGCCGCGAACAGCATCCGCTCGTCGTAGCTTTCCGGTAATACGACGGTCTGCGAGGCGGCCTGCGCTTTTTCCTTTATCTTTTCAAGCAAAAGCATGCTTCCTCCCTTTAAGGACAAAATCGGTGCAAGACACGAAATATTCTATACCTATTGTTGCAGGCAATCACGACGGTGCACCACCAGGTGTCACTTACTACCCTCCCCCAAGCAGGAAACAGGCGCACAACTCTGCATCCCTGCCGAACAAGGGGCTTGACGGCAAAAAATATAAGTGCGAAATTTGGAATCCGAATCACGCGAATGAATAGTTGAAGCTCATGTGGTCGGAATAGGTCCCGTCAAGAATCGCGGCAACATCTTCGATAAATACCAGTTCTTCATTCGTGGGAATAACGTAAACCTTGACCGGCGAATCATCCGTCGTAATGAGGCACTCACGTCCTTTGACGGCTTCCCTGTTTCGATCCTTGTCAAGACATATTCCAATATGCTCCAGCCCTTCAAGGGCCATCTCGCGAATCTGCCAGCCACGCTCGCCGACCCCCGCGGTAAAGATGACCGCATCAAGCTTGCCGATCACCGACATGTAACCGCCGATATACTTCTTCAACCGATAGGCTTCGATTTCCAGAGCAAGTGTACAAAGCCTGTCTCCATTCGACGCTTTTTCAATCACATCGCGCCGATCGGTAAATTGCTTGGTTATGCCGAGGATCCCGCTCTTTTTGTTGAGAATGGCATCAATTTCTTTTGCGGACAGATCTTCAATCTGCATCATGAACGATGGAATCGCCGGATCAATATCCCCGCATCTCGTTCCCATGACCGCCCCTTCCAAGGGAGTCAAACCCATGCTGGTATCGATAGAAATCCCATTTTTAATTGCGGCATGAGAGACACCGTTTCCTATATGCATGGTAATAATGTTGCAATCCCATGCCGGCTTGCCCAACAGCGCCGCCGCCCTCTTTGATACATACAGGTGAGACGTTCCATGGAATCCATAACGACGAACACCATATTTCTCATACCATTCATAGGGAACCGGGTACATATAGGCATTCTCCGGCATCGTCTGATGGAATGCGGTATCGAAGATTGCGATATGGGGAACATCGGGAAGCACCGCCTGGGCGGCCTCGACACCGGCGATATTCGGAGGATTGTGAAGCGGAGCAAGATGCTGGAATTCCTTTACGGTATCCAGAACCTGTTCATCAATCAATACCGAACGGGTAAACTTTTCCCCACCATGAACGATTCGATGGCCGACGGCGGAGATTTGCCCCATGTCCTCAAGAACTCCCTGTTCAGGGTCGGTAAGGGTTTTCATAATGAGATCCATGGCAACGGTATGGTTCGGACAGTCGGACTCCTTTTTATATTTCTCACGACCCGGTACTTCCTGCACGATAAAAGACCCGCCAATTGTTACACGTTCAACCAGCCCCTTTGCGATCACTTCTTTTCTGTCCCAGTCAAAGAGCTGGTATTTTACGGATGAGCTTCCGCAATTTATGGCCAAAATATCCATCAGCATCCTCCAATAGACCTTTAACTTTAATTGTGTACAAACACGCCGCAATCAATTCGGACAGAAGCCTCCAACTTCATGAAAACACCGAATTTCAGACTCACATCCATCCGACTGCGCTACGCGCGCATTTTTTTCGAAATTTCTTCGTTTTTTTCTATTCTCTCGACCGTGCCTGAATCAAAATTTATCCTCACAAATCCTGTAAACCGTTCCCTTCGCAATTCTTTCAGCAATCGGGAGAACATTTGATTGATGTCCATACCCTCCTCCAAAAACAAAATATTCATGCGGGTTTCGTTGAGCCTGCCGAGAGACAAGGGACGAAATAAGCGCATCAAATCTTCCAGAACATTACATGGCGATTGGTCCGAGTCGCTTGCCACGTTTCGACACAACATACGGTTCATCGTAATGTGCCGTCAGCCCGCCATAGAAAAGTTTTTCTGACAACACACGAATACCGTTACCCCGGAACCGTTTTTCGTCCGGAATCGGTGCTCCAAAAAAGCCTCCAAATACACGCAGTCACCTTCCATCAGTTCCAGCATTGTCTCCTCGATGAAAAGCTCCAGCGTTCCCTGCATGACATACACGAAGGATTCACCCTCATGGATAAAGGTTTTTTCCACCTCCATGTCATCGGACAGGGTAAAAACAAACGGCTGCATCCTTTTATCTTTTGTGTCGGAGGCCAGCAACTCGCAGGTGTATCCGGTTCCGGCGTCATCGCGGGAATTGATTTTTTCGATAACTCTCCTGGTATCTTTTTTTACGACTTCATATTTTATGCTTCCACACCGATCTTCAAACAGACAGCTCATCTTGATGCCATAAAAATCAATCAGCTTTGACAGTGTTCTGATGGAAGCGGAAATGTTGTTACTCTCAATGAGAGAGATCATTCCCGAAGAAAGACCGTTTTCATTGGCTACAAAGGTTTGGGTCATATTATTCGACAAGCGAATTCTTCGCAGCGTTTCCCCAACCTGGTACTTTGCGTATTCATTATCCCCGGCAAGCTTTCGTGATCTTTTTGATCTGCTTCTCTGTGAAAGGCTCATAACTTCACCTGTTCTGTCGACATGCTGGCGTTTATCATGGTAAAATATTACCTTGCGCTTTGCTGTTTCGAGATAAATATGCACAAGTCTTTCATAATTTCAAAATTCTGTTTTTTATGAGTTACCATACTATGCATATTTTGTTTTATAACGTTATCGCCGGCATGCTCGATCAATGATTCATACTCATCAATAGCATTCTTTTCATATTCCATGACTTCACGGTAAAATCTGACTTCATCTTTCCCCAAGCTTTCAATGCCACGATCATTCACTATTTGAGAAAACAGCATTGATACAACATTGGCATCAGAATCGATTCCACGTTCGTGCTCTGTCTGTTTTTTCAGGATTGCAATCCTTTCAAGGTGTCTTTTTTCCTCATCATGCAGGGCGGCGAACAGTCTTTTGAGACTGTCAAGCGATGCACCTTCGGCAAGATATTTATAGAGAGCTATCGCTTCTCTTTTTCGTTTTAACCAAGTATCAATTATTTCCATCATAGCCCTCCTTGGATGTCTCAATTTCCGGCCTTATGCTTTCGCAAAGGTTCAGAGCGAAATACTGCGTGCCAAAGATCCTTGGCAAGGACAATCCTACCGGCAATCCATCAGCTTGCCGCAGCCCCGGCAGCCCTGCATCGGCAATGAAAAAGGATGCTGCCGGCTCAAAGGCCGGCAGCCATTGAAATGGGGGGAGATGACAAGGCTTTTTGAACAATCAGGCGCAATCCGAAACTTCCGGAAAAATACCCGGCATAATGCAGAACCTCGATTTCCGGATTCTACTCGTCGCGTTCGTAATCAACGATACGCTTGGCAACCGTCTTGATGCTCAAAAGGTCGCTGTAGTTGATGTTGTTGCCGAGGTAATTGTTGCCGTCGGTACCGCAGCCGAGGGTCAGTGAAGGCGGCAGCTTGTTGTAAATGAGACCGACGCTGCCGTGAACCGCGGGCTGGTTGAGGAGCAGACGGTTTGCCGGGATTTCCAGGGCGAACTTGTTGATGACCGCGTCGTCCTGTGCGTGAATTACGGCGGTGTGACCGGCGCCGCCCCAGCGCAGCTGGCTCTTGGCTGCGTTGATCGCTTCGTCGGTGCTGTTGTAGCAGATGTAGCCGAGAACCGGGGAGAGCTTCTCGTGGCTGAACCAGTCTTCGGGACCGATCGTGGTGAGCGGTACGAGCAGCATCTGTACGTCAGCAGGCACTTCGAAGCCGGCCAGCTTGGCGATGAATTGCGGAGACTTGCCGACGATGGCGACTGCCGGTACGCCTCTTTCCTTGTCGAACATGACCGCTTCGAGTTTCTTTTTCTCTTCGTCGTTGACCAGGTAGGCGCCGCGCTCCACCATCATCTTGACGGCCTTGTCGCAGGTTTCCTTGTCGTCGAAGATCATGGACTGGTCGGAGGAGCAGATGGTGCCGTTGTCGAAGGTCTTGGAAGCGATGACGTTGTTGACCGCTACGCTCAGTTTCGCGGACTTGGAAACGAAGACCGGGGTGTTGCCCGCGCCGACGCCGATTGCCGGGTGACCGGAGCTGTAAGCGGCCTTGACCATCGCGTTGCCGCCGGTGGCGAGCACCAGGTTGACGCCCGGGTGCTTCATGAGCAGGCCGGTCGCTTCGATGGAAGGCTCTTCGATCCATTGGATGCAGTTTCCCGGCGCGCCGGCCGCAACTGCCGCGTCGCGCATGATCCTCGCTGCTTCGACGCTGCACTTCTGTGCACGGGGGTGGCAGGCGAAGATGACGACGTTGCGGGACTTGAGTGCAATCAGCGCCTTGAACATGACCGTGGAGGTCGGGTTGGTGGTCGGCGTGGCGGCGGCGAGTACGCCGAACGGTTCGGCGACATAGGCTACGCCGTCTTCTTCCTTGATGATGCCGACGGATTTCCTGTCTTTGAAGTACTCGTAGACAACATGGGCGCCGAGGTGATTCTTGATGGCCTTGTGGTCGGCCCGGCCGATGCCGGTTTCTTCGACGGCCATTTCGCCGAGCTTCTGCTCGTTGGCCACGCTTGCCGCGTCCATTGCCGCACAAACCTTGTCGATCTGTTCCTGGGTGAAATCCCTCATGATGTCGGCTGCCTTGCGTGCATTTGCTACCAATTGGTCAATTGTTTGAACTACATCTGCCATAAAATAGTCCCTCCTGTTTTTTTGTGGTACAACGAAAGCCGGAATTCGGCTCTCAATAGAAACAAAATCCGCCACAGCGTAAGCACATAACCTGATGGGTTTATATTTTTCAGACCATGTTCAGGATTATTGCGCAACCTTGAATGGTCTTCACTTGACGTTGTTACTACCGAAACACAAAAAGCCCAAGTAGAAGCCGGCAGGCTTGTACTTGGGCTTTCTGTGTCCGTAAAACGGTCAGCAAAGGACCACACAAGTAACGATAAACGTAACGATAAACAAGTGATGTTCGGCTTCGTTCGGAATGTAGCGAACGATGCCCGTCTTTTATATGCCGGCCAGTATCAAATCACTATCCCCGGCCTCAAAAAGAAATGGCCGATGGATATAAACATCCACCGGCCCATATGACCTGCAGTGTTTACTCCTTTGCCAAATAACGGGAGGCAGCGCTGTTTCCGGCGGGACCCATTGCCCGATTCCCATAGCAATTGCCGTAGGGAGGTCGGGTCGGAGCAGATAAATTTTTCAGTTATAAAATAGGTGCTGTTATATAATACGTTCCATAACGATAAGTCAAGCAAATATTTGCCATGCCGGCTTAAGAGCAAGAGGCGGAAATACTAGTTGCGCATTGTCTCAGGGAAAAACCCTGTTTTTTCGAGCCGTTCAATCAATGCTTGCATCAGATGGCCCGTGACAACTCCAGTCGCTGTACCAGCCACCAAAAGAACGGGAAGATAATAAAATATCGATCGACACTGTATAAGGAGTGCAGCTGTCAACAGCTGGGCCATATTATGACTGATCGCGCCGGCAACACTTACTCCCTTGATACTGAAATTCATAACACTGTGTAGCAGAAAATGCATTACCAGCGTACTGCAAACTGCGCCGGAGAGGCTCAACAAAAAGCCGGGCGACAGGAACATGCCTCCTATCAGCGACCCGAGAACCACCCTCACCAGGGCCACCGCAATTCCCTCGCGCAACCCGTAAAAATAGAGGGCAAACAGGGTCACGACATTTGCCAGGCCAAGCTTGACTCCCGGAAAGGGAAAGGGATGAGGAATCATTCCTTCCACCACGTGCAGTGTCAGCCCCATTGCAACAAGGAGTGAAAAGAATACCAGTTTCCGGGTATCGAACATAGTTGACAGAGCCCTTTCAGCGGGTCAGCGCGTCGACGGGAGCGGCGCCTTTCGCCTCTATGAAAATATGGATCTCATTGGGGATGCATATGATTGAGTCGCCCGGCTTTTCAATCCACCCTCGCCTTATGCAAATTCCGTCCGGGCACGGAGCATCGAGCATGCGGATCCTGCTTCCGTCTACCTCAACCGTTGCCGGCCCTATTTCACCCTGCAGGCGAAGCATCTGCCTGGCTTTTCCCTGTGAAAGCTCAAGAAGCGCGACACGTTTACCTTGAACCATGATAACCGCGTAACGAGGACTGCTCGCGGTTTGCTGCGCCAGATCCTTGAGAAATAGTGCTGCGGCAGAAACAGTGGCAACAATCAGAATCCCGCATATCAGAAACTTATCGGCTCTGCTCATCGGCGCGCCCGGTTACCTCCAGCAACTCCATCCGCCCTTGTAACCCCGGGGTATAAAGTATCCTGCTGTCCGCCCTCACTATGAATACCTCTACACCAAGCTGCCTGGCTTTTTCCAAGGCTTTTTCCGGTTCAAGTACAAAGAGGGCGGTTGAGAGCACATCGGCAAGAGCAGCATCCTTGGCCACCACGGTAACACTCCTATTCTCCGTTGCCGGGTATCCTGTCCTTGGATCAAGGATATGATTCCAACGCCGGCCCTTGGCTTCAAAATATCGATAATAATCGCCCGAAGTAACCGCCGCCATATCCGTCAACGAAACCACGGCCACTATATCCCCCATGCTGGCGGGATTTTTTATCCCTATTCGCCAGGGAGTGTTTCCGACACTGTTCCCGATTACCCGTATGGTGCCGCCCGCATCGATCAGGGCTTTCTTTATGCCATTTTTCTTCAAAACCTGTACAGCTTTTTCCGTTGCATAACCTTTTGCCACGGCTCCCAGGTCCAGTATCATACCTTTTTTTTCCAGGAATACCGACAATGTTTTTGCATCAAGCCGCACGTTATCATTATTGACGGAGACCAGTGAAGCCTTGATTTCATCATCACCGGGAACTCGAGGGCTTTTATCACCGAATCCCCACAGACCCATGACCGGCCCTATTGTCACATCAAATGCGCCGCCGGTCAGGTTATGATAGTTTCGGGCCATCTCCAGCATGGCAAACACGTCTTTATCGACACGGACCGGCCTGACACCAGCCATTCTATTGATTTGACAGACATTACTTGCAGCGCACGCGGCGGAACCCGCTGCCGGGAAACGGTCCGTGAGGTCGGCGATGCGATGCATTTCCGCATAGGCCTCCCTCACGGCCTCCCGCAATGCATCTTCATTCGTGCCGAACACCCTGATGCTTACCAGGGTGTCCATCAGAAACTGATCGCTTCTGTACTCCACCGGTCGCCGGAGGTATAGCGACAGACCGACTGTGCCCAGCAGCAGCACGGACAAAGACAACCATGCAAAGGTCCTCTTTTTCATTACGACATGCTACATTCGCAACCCTGACTGTCTCCGTTGGGGTGGTCCTTCATTTGCTCAATGACTTTTTCGGAGATAGACGGAATGATTTCAATGGCCTTGGTAGGACACTTGGTGGCACAGATTCCGCAGTTGGTACATTTTTCGTAATCAATAACTGCCACGCTACCATTGCCGTAAGGAACTACATGCACGGCATCCTCAGGGCAGTTCTTTTCACATAACTTACACTTGATGCAAGCAACCGAACAGACGGCTTTGGCATTTTTACCCTTGTCGACATTCACGCAGCGTACGTGAACCAGGCGGGTAACCTCTACCAGCTTGAGGATGTTCTGGGGACATTCCTCCACGCACTTGTTACATCCGGTACATTTGTAGTAATCAATGACCGGCAGCCCGTCAGCACCAAATTCAATGGCGCCGAAAGGGCAGACCTTGGCACAAGAACCGAGCCTGATGCACCCGTAATTACAGGCCTTGGGACCTTTGAACGCGGCAAGCGCCGCATGGCAGTCCTCAATGCCTTTGTACTTGTAAAGCATCTTCGACTGGCCAAGTCCACCCTGACAGAGCAGCTGCGCTACTTTGCGCTCTTGGTAACCGGACACTTCCGTTCCCATGATAGCGGCGATCTTTTCATACAGAGAAGCACCACCGGGAGCACAGGCTAGCGGAGCCACCGTTCCATCAACTACGGCCTCCGCGTAGCCACCGCACCCGGGCATGCCACATGCACCGCAATTGGCACCCGGGACGACCTGCAGAATGGCATCGACGCGGGGGTCTACTTCCACTGCGAATTTCTTGCCGGCTATGCCCAGGATTACCCCGAAGGCCGCTCCCATGCCTGCCAAACTTATAACAGCAGCTAACATTCTATATACCTCCCTGTAAGATTTAAATCAATCCGCTGAAACCGAGAAACGACATGGACATCAATGCGGCCGTAACGAGAGCAATCGGCATTCCCTGCATGCACTTCGGAGTATCCGCGTCTTCCAAGCGTTCCCTTATGCCGGCCATCAGAACAAGCGCAAGCGTGAAGCCGATTGCGTTGCTCACGCTGAATACCAGCGCCTGGGCAAGATTAAAGTCCTTTTGAATATTGAGAATGGCCACACCGAGAACCGCACAGTTGGTGGTAATGAGCGGAAGATATACACCAAGCGCCTTGTAGAGGCTCGGGCTGAATTTGCGGATTACCATCTCGACAAACTGTACCAGTGAAGCAATGACCAGGATGAAGCAGATGGTCTGCAGGTAGCCGATATTGAACGGATTCAGGATATAAGCCTGGATCAGCCAGGTAAGGCAGCCAGCCAGAACGAGAACGAAGGTGACAGCGCTTCCCATGCCGATGGAAGCGCTCAGCTTCTTGGAAACGCCGACGAAGGGACAGATACCCAGGAACTGGGAGAGCACGATGTTATTGATCAACACCGCACTTATTATGATAATGAAATAGTCTTCCATGAAATAGATTCTCCTTTCTTATGCGGTCTTTCCCTGAACCTTGTTCAAAAATCCCAGCAAGCAGCCGAGTGTCACAAAACCTCCCGGAGGCAGAATCATCAGGATGGCAGACTTGCTTTCGGGGATCAGTTGGATACCCATGAAAGTACCGGCACCGAGAACTTCCCTGAACGTGCAGACGATAACAAGTGCCAAGGTAAAGCCGAGCCCCATGCCGAGAGCATCGAAGATTGCGGGGACAACAGAATTCTTGTTGGCGAATGCTTCTGCCCTCCCCAGAATGATACAGTTAACAACGATCAAGGGGATAAAAATCCCCAATGACTTGTACAGCGCCGGCGTATAGGCATGCATCGCCAGATCGGTCATGGTAACAAACGAAGCAATAATCACGATATAGGCAGGAATCCTCACGCTATCGGGAATTATCTTCCGCATGGAAGAAATAACTATATTGGAGGCCAGCAGTACCGCCGTGAAGGCTGCACCCATCCCCAAACCGTTATCCACGGAGGTAGTAATGGCCAGCGCAGGACACATACCCAATACGAGGCGAAACAACGGGTTTTCCTTGATTATCCCTTTCGTAAACTCATTCATCAAACTCATGCGAGTTACCTCCTATTGATAGTATAGCTGTCGGCAGCTCTGCCTAGATTATTTGGCAAAGTTGCACATGAAGTTTTCTCTGGCCGCGTTGACGCCACTGGTAACCGCCTTGGAAGTAATCGTAGAAGCAGTTATCGCCTGTATCTGGTTATCTTTCGTCGGTCGAGTCTTGGTAACTTCCAAGGAAGTGTCGGCGATTTTATCTTTGTAGCGATCCTGGAAAAAACTATCCTTGGATTTCGCGCCGAGTCCCGGTGTTTCAGTCTGGCTCAGCACTTTTATGGCAGTTACTTTCTTCGCCGCGATATCGAAACCTGCCAGGATCTTGATTACCCCGCCATATCCTTTCGGCTCAACGAGATAAATTACGCCGGAAGGCTTTCCTCCAATATAAGCAACATTGACTTCCTTTATGAGCGGATTTGTATCTGCTTTCAAATACTGGGCAGACTCGTCCTTTACTTCTTCACCCTGAGGATAGATTTCCTTAAAACTATTGATCTTGGCCTGCAGGGCCTGCTTAATGATAAGGGGCTCAGTCATGCTGTTGACATAACCGACACCAAGTCCGGCAATCCCAGCAATTACGAGTAGAAATATACTAAGTTTAAAAATATCAAGCATGGCTCTTTACCCTCCCGAATACCCGCGCTTTTGTGTAGCGGTCAATCAAAGGGGTCACGACATTCATCAGCAGAATGGAGTAGCACACCCCCTCGGGGTAACCACCTTTGAGACGTATGATAACAACCAGGAGACCCGCCCCGGCGCCGAAGATGATCCGACCCGTTTTCGTGACCGGGCTTGTCACCCAATCAGTTGCCATGAAGAAAGCACCGAGGAAAAGCCCTCCCGCAAAGAGGTGGAATACCGGGTACTCCAATCCATAACCCTTGATAGCGGAGACGATGGATGTCAACACGAAAACCGTGCCCAGGTAGCTGCCCGGAATGCGCCAGTCAATGTGTTTTTTGTATAGGAGGTACACCCCCCCGATGAGAAGGGCAAGGGCGCTGGTTTCACCAAGACTGCCGCTGACATTGCCCAGGAAAAGATCGGCAATACGGGGAAGTTGTTGTCCGGTGGCTTCCTTCATGATTCCGAGTGGCGATGCGGTGGTGACGCCGTCGATGGGACTGACCCACGTGGTCATGGCTACCGGAAAAGAAGCAAGCAGAAAGGCCCTGCCGATAAGCGCCGGATTGAAGATGTTGTGACCAAGCCCGCCAAACAGGTGTTTGGCAATGACAATGGCGAAAATGGAGCCGAGTGCCGCCATCCACACCGGAAGGGTCGGCGGCAGACAGAATGCCAGAAGCAGGCCGGTAACGAGAGCACTGTACTCTTTCGTCGCCATGTCTTTTTTCATCATTTTAAGACAGATCAGCTCGGCACCATAGGCGCTCACCACGCAGGCAAGGATTACCATGACAGCGGGCAAGCGGAAATAATATACCGCTACGAGAAGCGCCGGAATCAACGCTATCAATACATCGCGCATGGCTGCCGGCACATTGTCCGGACTGTGCAGGTGCGGCGATGAAGATACAATCAATAAATTGTCCTGGTTCGTCATCTTTTCCTTACCTCCGTTACTTATTAGCCTGGGCTTTTTTAGCCGCAAGAACGGCCTGCTTCGCCTTGCGGATATGCTGGACAAGCGGGATATGGGCCGGGCATCCGTAGGAACAGGACCCGCACTCGATGCAACTCGTTACGTTGTAGTGCTCCGCTTCCTCCCAGGCGCCCCTCTTCGACAGCCTGACCAGAGAAGTGGGCTCCAGGAAAGCAGGACATGCGTCAATGCATTTGGCGCACCGTACACAACTGAACTCCTTCATTTCAGGCTTTCCATCGCCCTTGAGGACTACTATCCCCGAAGAACCTTTGACGACCGGCACTTCGTCGTTGTAAATGGTCTTACCCATCATCGGGCCGCCTGCAATGATCTTTTCGACCGGCCCGGCGTAGCCGCCACTCTGGTCGATAATGTCCTTGAACAGGGTTCCGATCCTGACAAGATAGTTGGCGGGCTCCTTGATGCCGTCCCCGCTCAATGTCAGGTAGCGCTCAATGAGGGGTATTCCGTTTTCTACCGCATCGGCCACTGCAGCGGCAGTACCGACATTGTTGACGATAACGCCCACATCAAGCGGCAAACCGCCCCCTGCCGGCACCTCTTTACCGGTACAGGCGTAAATCAGCTGCTTTTCGGAACCCTGGGGATACTTTTCCGCCATTACCATGATGGTAATATTGTTGTAGGGTGCCGCTGCTTTCTGCAGCAGGTCAACGGCATCCATCTTGTTGTCCTCGATGGCTATTATGCCTTTGTCACAACAGACTGCTCTCATGATATAGTGCAAGCCGGCAACGATCCGCTCAGGTTTTTCAATCATAAGGTGATGATCGGAAGTAAGGTAAGGTTCACACTCGATCCCGTTGAGGACAACGACCTCTGCCTTCTTTCCCTCAACCGGGCTGTATTTGACGTGTGAAGGGAAGGTCGCACCGCCCATCCCCACGATCCCGGCCTCGAAAATCAGATCCCTGAGAGCCTTGCAATCCAGCGAACCCGGATCTTTTATGGGCTTCACCGAATCTGCCCACTCTTCCCTGCCGTCATTCTCAATCATAATACAGGGCACAAAGGTGCCGCCAGGATGCTCCCTGACATCAATGGCGACCACTTTACCACTGACGGGAGCGTGAATTGGAGCGGTAACGAATCCTTTTCCCTCCCCGATCCGCTGCCCCTTTTTCACCTCGTCGCCCACCAGAACCAGAGATGCGCAGGGAGCGCCGATGTGCTGGGAAAGGGGAATGTACACCTTGTCGGGAATGCGAGCGGGTATTGTCGCTTTACCACTGGTCAATTCCTTGTATCCATGCAGGTGGATACCGCCCTTGAAGCTGGCTTTTCTCATGTTCTTTCACTCCTGGGTTCATTGGTATAACGCATTGTCCGGCATACCGCCAATCCAGCCGGACCAAACGGATCTAACGGTGATCTCACATACTCACATACTCGATGTAAAGAACGGCTGACGACAGCATCAGCATTAGTGCCACACAGACATAATCAGCGCCTGAAAGAGCAAGCCGTCTCATCCGGGACCTGCCCTTGCCTCCCCGGTAACATCGGGCCTCCATGGCGGTTGCCAGATCGTCGGCCCTTCTGAAAGCACTCGCAAACAGGGGGACGAGAATCGGGAGGCAATTCCGGATCTTCTGCAGTGGATTCCCGGAAGCGATTTCCGCGCATCGCGATATCTGAGCCTTGAAGATTATATGTGCTTCTTCCAGGAGCACGGGTATAAAACGCAATGCAATCGACATCATCATGGCGATCTCGTGGCCGGAAACCCGGAATCGCCGCAGCGGTTTCATCAGAGCCTCGAGACCATCCGTAAGGGAGACCGGAGACGTTGTAGCAGTTAACAGAGATGCCCCTGTAAGGAGCAGAAACAATCTCAAGACTATCTGGACGGCAAGAGTTATCCCCTCCCGTGAAACGTGGCTGAGAATCCCATATTCCACAAGGGGCGTGCCCTTGACCGCGAAGATATTTACAAGCATGGTGAACAAGGCGATAAACAGGATTGGCCTGATACCCTTCAGAGAATTTCTGAGCGGCTTGCCGGCCCGACTGGAAATGAGCAGGACAAACAACAGGATCAGCAGGAACGACAGATATTTTTGAACCAGAAAGACAAGCGCCATAAAGACGGTCATCAACAGGATTTTTGTCCTCGGGTCCGATCTATGCAGCATCGAATTGCCGGGCACGTACCGTCCCATCAGCAAGTTTTGTATCATACGATCCCAACCAGCACCCTTCCCGATGCAGTCTTTTCAGTTCAAGCACTGCCTCGTCAACAGTAAGAATCCCCTCTTTGATCTCCGGCATCACCTTTTTCAGCTTCATCATGAAGCGAGTTATCTCCGGCGGTTCCAGCCCGGCACTCTCGAGTGCTTCAACGTTCCGGAAAATCTCTCTGGTTGCTCCGTTCAAAGCAATGGTACCGTTCTGCAAAACAAGCACCCTGTCTGCATAGCGTGCCAGATCCTCCATGTCGTGCGTTGCAAGTACAACGGCAATGCCGCGCTCACTTCGCAACCTGTCGACAAAGTCCAGAATCTCGCGGCGCCCCCCGGGATCAAGACCGGCAGCCGGCTCATCGAGAACCAGGACGGCAGGATTCATGACCAGAACACCGGCAATGGCAACCCTTCTCTTCTCACCACCTGACAATTCGAAAGGAGATCTTTGCAGGATCTCTTCATCGAGCCCAACAGCAGCAAGTGCGGCCATGACACGACTGTCCACCGCAACAGGAGTCAATCCGCTGCCGGACAATCCGAAGGATATATCCCGGTAAACAGTTTCCTCGAACAACTGATGCTCAGGATTCTGAAACACGACTCCTACCTGTCGCCTCAATCGCTTCAACCCCTTCGTATCAAGCATCGAGCCGTTGACGGTCATCCTGCCGGATGTCGGCCGCAACAATCCATTCAGGTGCTGAATCAGGGTGGTCTTGCCGGACCCTGAACAGCCCGCGAGACCGAAGAACATACCGGGTTCAAGGGTAAGCGATATATTCTGCAGTGCGGTCTTCTCGAATGGAGTTCCCGGCTGATAGGTATAAGAAATATTTTCAAGTTTTAAGGACAGCATATTTTCCTGGAATTCTTCTTAACCAGCACCTCAATGGCTTCCTCGACATCAACTATTCCGGCAGGAAGATCGAAACCATCTTTCCGCAACGTGTCGAAGAGTTCCGTCACCTGTGGCACGTCGAGTCCCAAATCCCGCAGCAGGGAAACGTGCGAAAAAACATCCCGAGGCGTGCCATCAAGCACAACCTTTCCTGCATCAAGAATCAAAACCCGGTCCGCACATCGCGCCTCTTCCATGTTATGGGTAATGTAAACAACCGTAACCCCCTCTTCCCTGTTGAGGCGACAGACGAGGTTCATAACCTCTTTCCGAGCAACCGGATCCAGCAGCGCGGTTGCTTCGTCAAGAATTATGCATTCCGGTTTCATGGCGATAATGGCCGCAAGGGAAACCCGCTGCTTCTGCCCGCCGGACAGAAGGTGAGGCGCGACATCGTACAATTCGGTCATGGCGACGTCCCGCAAGGCATCACGGACTCTCACCTCTATCAACTCCGGCTCAAGACCGAGGTTTTCCGGACCGAATGCAACGTCCTCCGCCACCGTTGTCCCGACAATCTGATTATCCGGATTCTGGAAGACCATGCCGGCAATCCTGCGAACGTCCCAAAGACGCTCTTTGTCCTTCGTATCGATCCCGCCAATGTAAACGATTCCTGAAGTTGGCAGGAGCAATGCATTCAAAAGCCGGGCAAAGGTTGTTTTTCCGGAGCCATTGCCGCCGATTATGGCAACAATTTCACCCTTGTCGATCTGCAGATCGAGTCCGTCCAGGGCCTTTGATTCCTGGACGGACTCACGGCGGGCGCAATACGAGAACTCCACGTCATGCAGTTCCACAAAGTTCCCGTCATATTTCATCATGTTTCACCTGACCCTAGAAAAACACGAAGGTAACGATAATGAACGTAACAACCAGAATCGGAATCGAATATTTGAACATGTAACCAAAAAAGCTCGGCATTGCAACACCCACCTCTTCTGCAATGGACTTGACCATGAAGTTGGGTGCATTACCGATATAGGTATTGGCGCCCATGAAAACCGACCCGAGGGAAATCGCCAGCAGATAATCACTGTAGCACAAGCCATCGCGACCGGGTATCGGCAAGGTAGCGCACAGTTGCGGTACCGCTGCAATTTCCGTCTGCCCGGGGAAGAACTTTCCGAGGGCGGTATTGAAGTATGACAGGTAGGTGGGAGCATTATCCAGGAAGCTGGAAAGGATACCGGACAGCCAGAAGTAGTGGGTTGGCTTTTCGGCAGTCTTCACCAGCATGCCGAGCGCCCCGTGCTCGCCCGCCTTGAGAATCGCAAGGGCGGGAATAATGGTCATGAAGATACCGGCAAACAGGTAGGCGACCTCCCTGATCGGCTCCCAGCTGAACTGGTTATCATCCCGAAGCGCTTTTTTGGTTGTCACCATGGACAGTACCGCAATCACGACGATGGCCGCGTCCTTGATCAGGTTCTGCACGCCCTGGTGTATGCCGAATATCGATACGTCGCCTATTTTGACAAGACCGCTGAAGAGAACCGCGCCGACAATGCCGCCAAGGAAAAGGAAGTTGTGCGTTCCTTCGATTTTGAGCGGCTCCTTTTCGGTCGCATTAATGGCGGACAGATCTTCTTTCCGATAGAAATAGGTATCAAGGGCAAAGTAGACTGCCAGGAGGATCATGCTGACGAAAACCATTGCCGGAATAGCCTTCATGGTCCAGAAAAAGGGCACGCCATGGAGGAAACCGAGGAAAAGCGGCGGATCACCCAGCGGAGTCAGGGCGCCGCCGATGTTGCAGACGAGGAAAATGAAAAAGACGATGGTATGAACCTTGTATTTTCGCCAGGCAATGGAGCGCAGCAGCGGCCGGATGAGCACCATCGCCGCGCCGGTCGTTCCGATCCACGAAGCAATCACTGTTCCGATGATCAGGATAAGACAGTTGACCGCTGGAGATCCCTTGAGCGTTCCCCTGACCAGGATGCCGCCCGATACGGTAAACAGGCCGCCGAGCAGGATTATGAATGGAATGTAGTCAATGACGTAAATATGAACGATTTCGTGAATTGCCAGCCCCTTATAGGCAATCAGAAAGGGAATCGCGAAGAGAAGCGCCCAGGCAAGCGAAACTTTTGGATAGTGGTGATGCCAGAAATTAGGCGCAAACAGGGGAAAAAGGGCTATGGACAAAAGTATGCCCGCAAACGGAATCGCCGCCCACAGCGGCAGTTTAGCACCAAGGTCGAAATGACCGCCGGCATGCCCTCCTTGGCCGGCGCCCTGTTCAGCATGAACAACACCCTGCTCAGCGTGAATCGCGGGAGCCGTATCATGGTCAACGGCGCTGGCAGCCTGATCATGGCCCCCTGGCGGGCTATGCTCGGAAGCTGCCGGCGCTGTTATGGGTAAACAGAGACACATGACCAGAACTACTGCAACAGATATCGACATTAATTGCTTCATACAACAACTCTCCCCTCTCGATATAATTCCATGAAACTCAACCGATTCACAAAACTCGAGGCCGATGGTTCCAAGCGACCACCAGCCTCTAGGTATCAGTCTTTCACGAAGCTATGCGACCATTACCTTGCTGATTCGTTTTCGACAATTTTCCCGCGGGAAAGATCTTTGGAATGCTCAATGGACCGGAACCAGGGAACCAACACCCGCCTGAAAACGCAAAAAGCCCAAGTAATGGCTCTGGAGCCATGGTACTTGGGCTTTCTGTGTCCGGCATTCCGGTCAGCAAAGGACCAATTAAGCAAAACTGCAAGCTTGTCAGTTGATTATGTTTTTACCTTTCTGAGTATCTCCTCATTTTTTTCGATTCTGGTTATGCCGCCCTGACTGAAATTGATCCTTATGAAACCGGTAAAATCTTTTTTTTTAATTCCTTCAGAAGCTCAATGATTTTTTCTTCCTTTTCCATAGACCCCTCTCATAACAATGTAATGGATTTTTCCTGCCCTCCCGAAACAGAACAGTATTATCGTCAAACAATTGAAAAGGCCGACGGATATAAACATCCACCGGCCTTTGAGACCCGTAATGTTTACTCCTTTCCAAACATGGGAGGCGACGCTGTTTCCGGCGGCACCCATTGCCCGATTCCCATTGCATGAGCTTTAGGGCTATCGGGTCGGAGTTATATTGTTATATTTTTTGAGGCATTATATAGTGCATACCATAACGAAAAGTCAAGAAATTTTTTCGACACGACAGAGTTCTCCTTCCCCTACCCCAAAGGTCTCCGCCAATAAGGAAAAAACGGGGTTTTCTCCTTGTAGCTTTCATGCGATTGTCCGTCATTCCTTCCAGAGTAGACCTTATCAATCTGATATACACCGTGAAGGAACCTGAAGAGGGCCGTGATGCGCCGCTGCCCCATCATCGCATAAGTACCGGCACCGACCCCAATCGCGGCATCACGGAAAAATAGTTTTACCGTCCTGCCAGCAGTCGCGCCACGTCTTTGGCATGATAGGTAAGAATAAGATCGGCGCCGGCCCGTTTGAAGGCGGTCATGGTTTCCAGCACCACCCGCTCCTCTTCGATCCAGCCGTTGCGGGCCGCGGCCTTGACCATGCTGTACTCGCCGGAAACGTTGTAGACCGCCACCGGCAGGTTGAACTCGTTCCGCACCTCGCGCACGATGTCCAGGTAGGGAAGGCCAGGTTTCACCATCAGCACATCGGCGCCCTCCTCCACGTCCAAGGCCGCTTCCCGGATCGCCTCGAGCCGATTGGCGGGATCCATCTGATAGGAGCGGCGGTCGCCGAACTGCGGCGCCGACTCGGCCGCTTCGCGGAACGGTCCATAGTAGCCGGATGCGTATTTTATCGCATAGCTCATGATCGGCAGATGGGAAAAGCCGTTCGCGTCCAGTGTCTCGCGTATCGCCCCGACCCGCCCGTCCATCATGTCCGAGGGGGCGACCATGTCCGCCCCGGCCCGGGCGTGGGAAAGCGCCTCGGCGCAGAGAAGCTCGAGTGTCGCATCGTTATCCACATCCCCATCACGGATCACCCCGCAATGGCCGTGATCGGTATATTCGCACAGGCACACATCGGTAATGACGGCCAGCCCCGGAACATCCTTCTTCAGGGCTTTGATCGCTTCCTGGACCACGCCGTGTTCCAGGAAGGCGCTGCTTCCCACCGCATCCTTGTATTCCGGAATACCGAAGAGGATGACCGCGGGGATTCCCAGTTCATGGACTTCCCGGGCCTCGGTTACAAGGTTCTCCACCGACTGCTGGTAGATGCCGGGCATGGATGAAACCTCTTTGCGGATATATTGGCCATATGCGGCGAACATGGGATAGATGAGATCATCGACGGACAGGGTCGTTTCCCTGATCATCCGGCGAAAAACCTCTGTGCCGCGCATGCGGCGAGCTCGATACGTTGGATAGAACATGGTTCAGCTCCCTGTTGAGATTTTCAGGCTAGTAATCACCATCGAGAAATGCATCATCAGAAGTTGAGATTGGTTTAGTCAATCGGTGACTGCTCGCCGGTTACGAAGTAACCTGCATTCGTGAGGCCGGAGGCCTCATGTCGAACAGACGGCCAAACCGGCTTTCCCTGTTCGCAGTATAGCATTCCGAAGTACGACAGACAATTCCCTCCCCATGCTCAGGTATCCGGGCACTGCCGTTCCACGCAACGCATTTCATTGCCGGCATCAAATACTTTTCGAGTTGTTTCAACCAGTTGTGACAAATTGAGCGGCTTTTCAAAAACATTCTCTATCCCTGCCATCCGTGCCCGTTTCAGTGTTTCTACAGAAACATCTCCGGACATCATGCAGATATATATTGCAGGAAATCTTTCCCTGACAATCCCGGCCAGTTCAAATCCCAACATGCCGGGCATATTGAGATCAGTAATCAACATATGAAAAACCTTCTCTTTCAGCAAAAGCAAGGCCTCCTCACCGTTGGCGGCACAGTAAACCTCTATTCCCTCTCTTTTGAAAAGGGACGCCGTCAACTGCAAGATCGTCGGATCGTCGTCAACAATGAGCAGGTATTGTCTTTTCATAACTTTTCCTCACTAGCGTTTCCGTTTCGCAAACAATATCCGGTAGAGTACATAATCGACATCACACGTTATTTTCGGTTTACGAGACAGAATTTGTATGAAACCGAATTCCGACAGAATGCAAAGCGACCGATACGCACGGACACGTGAATTCCGCCCCCCAGAAACCGCCGCAAGCGAATCAAGCCGAATCTTCCCCACCTTCCGATGCGCATCGTAGTTTACAAACAGCAGAACGAGAAGACGGAATTCATCAAGCCTCATCCCTTTACTTTCAACGGCTTCCACCAATTCCGAAAACATTCGCAGCTGATCCATAGGCTCCATGTCCAAGACGCTAACACACTATATAGGATATATTTTCTTTATTATCAAGTACTAATTGTTTATTTATCCTATTTTTAGGCATTTGACAACACCATTAAATAAGTTTATACATTGGCCAACATCAGTACTCGAGGCATTCCAGGAGTGCATTCATTGAAAATCAAGATTGGCGGTTGCTTAAAGAAATTGAGGATGGAAAAGGGGTTGACCCAGAAAGGACTTGCCGCGGCGGTCAGGGGAGGACTTGATTATACGTATATCGGAAAGATAGAAAGAGGAGAACAACTTCCATCCCTGAAGGTTCTGATCAAGCTCAGCGAAGCGCTGTGCGTTCCACTCGGCAGTTTTTTCCCGGAAAAACCCGGCTCAATGGTCCACGACATTTCTACCAAAGCCGCTTACAGCATTACCGATGAGCAAATGACCATGCTGTACGAAGCTATTGAAACGCTCCATGGCGATGATATACCGCTTCTCCTCGAAATCATCAAAGCCTTGAACAGACACAGAACAGGAAAGAAAACCGATAGACCGAATGATTAGCGCAGTATCCGCATCCTGATATTCAGGATTGGGGAAAGGGGATTCCAGATGGCGCGGGCGCGGAATTTCAATGCGTGGAAAAATGGCGCACGATCTCGTCGGCCAGCGCTTCGATGGTCGACTCCCGCGGCTCGACAGCAACCCGGAGGCCCAGTTCGGTGCAGCTCGCCGAGGTGACCGGACCGATCGACGCGACGGCAACCCCCTCCAGGAGATGAATGAGCCGGTTTTCACCCACCAGGGTTGCAAGATTGGTTACCGTCGAGGAAGAGGTGAAGGTCACGCACCTGATCCGGCCCGCCTCCAGGGCCTCGAGCGCCTCGGGAGGAAAGGAATCGGGAATGGCGGTGCGATAGGCAACTGGTGACACTACGGTCATGCCCAGTTCGGCGAGCCCCCTGGGGATAACGTCGCGAGCCCGGTCGGCCCTGGGATAGAGCACCTTCATGCCGGCCACGTTCCGACCGGTAAACAGGTGGACCACCCCTTCCGCGTGATAACCCTCCGGGACCAGGTCCGGCTTGATGCCGTGAGCCGCAAGTGCCGCGCCGGTCTTCGATCCGACCGCCACGACCCGGCAGGGTCCCAGTGCCCGGCTGTCTAACCCCAGCGCATGGAGCCGTTCGAAAAAGAATTTCACGCCATTGACGGAAGTGAAGATCAACCAGCGGAACTCCGCCAGCGAACCGAGGGCATCATCCAGCTCCTCGCATGTTTCCGGGGGGATAATGCTGATGGTCGGGCACTCCAGGACATGCGCGCCGTATCCCTCGAGGAGACGGGAAAAGACGCCCGCCTGTTCGGTTGCCCGGGTAACGAGAATTGCCGTGCCGAACAGTGGCCGGGTATCGAACCAGCGAAGCTTGTCCCGCAATGAAACCACCTCCCCGACAATGGTTACGGCCGGCGCCTTGAAACCCTGCCTACGGGCCTTGTCGGCAATGTCGGCCAGGGCTCCGGTCAGCACCTCCTGCTCGGGACGCGTCCCCCAGCGGACGAGGGCCACCGGCGTTTGCGGGGACCGGCCGTGGGCGATAAGCTTCGCGGCAATCCGGGGAAGGTTTTTCATCCCCATGTAGAAGACCACGGTACCGCTCCCCAGGGAAAGCCGCTCCCAGTCGATACCCGAAACCTCCTTGCCGCTGCTCTCGTGGCCGGTGACAAAGGCGACCGACGTGGTGAAATCGCGATGGGTCAGCGGGATGCCCGCATAAGCCGCCGCCCCTATGGCCGCGGTCACGCCCGGAACGATCTCGAAGGGAATTCCCGCCGCTACCAGCGCCTCGCACTCTTCACCGCCGCGACCGAAAATGAAGGGGTCGCCCCCCTTGAGACGGGCCACCACCTTGCCCCGCAGCGCCTTTTCCACCAGCAGCTCGTTGATCTGCCACTGCTCGCGGTTATGTACGCCGCCGATCTTGCCGGCATAGATCAGCTCCGCATCGGGATGGGCGTGAGCCAGCAATCCCTTGTGCGCCAGGTAATCGTAGAGGATGACCTCGGCCCGGGCAATGCACTCCCGCCCCTTGAGGGTCAGGAGGCCCGGATCACCGGGACCGGCGCCGACCAGGTAGACATAGCCGATTTTCTCAGATTTCATCGTCATTTTTTTCCGCACCATTCACCACGAAACATAGGTTGCATGAGACCTGCCAGGTTTTCTGAAACCTGGCAGGTCTATAAGGAATCGCTCTTCACCCCGTTATTTCCCATACACCTCACGCAGGATCTCGCGACCGCCATCCGCCAGCAACCGGTCGGCCAATGCAGTCCCCAACGCATGAAACGACTCCGGCGGCCCGGAAATGCTTCCCCGGACCGTCCGCGCCCCGTCAATCGACGAGATCAGACCAGTGAGCCGCAGCCGGCCGCCGTCCATTTCACCGAAAGCGGCCAGGGGCACCTGACAACCTCCCTCGCATCGAAACAGGAAGGCCCGCTCGGCACCGACCGCCTGCTGCGTATCCGGATCGTTGAGGAACGAGATCATCTCCACCAGTTCCCGGTCGTCGAGGCGGCACTCGATGCCCAGCGCGCCTTGGCCGATGGCGGGCAGCGACACCTGCACCGGCAGATACTCGGTCACCCTGTCGGCAAAGCCGAGTCGCTTCAGTCCCGCCGCCGCCAGAACCACGGCGTCCAGCCTCTCACTGTCCAGCTTGCCGAGGCGGGTTTCCACGTTGCCACGGATCACGACCATTTTCAGGTCGGGCCGCACGGCTAGGAGCTGGGCCTGGCGACGCAAAGCACTGGTCCCTACCCGGGCGCCGCGGGGAAGCTCGCCGAAGCTGACCCCGCGCGAAACGAGCGCATCCCGCGGATCCTCACGCCTGGTAGTGCATACCAGGCCGAGGCCCGGCGGAAACCCAGTGGGAACGTCCTTCATGCTGTGGACGGCAATATCTACCGCTCCCGCAAGCATCGCCTCCTCGATCTCCTTGACGAACAACCCTTTGCCCCCCACCTTGGCGAGGGGCACATCCTGGATCCTGTCACCAGTGGTTTTGATCGTGACGAGGGAAACTTCGAGCTCCGGGTAGCGATCCAGTATCCGGGCACGAACCCACTCGGCCTGCCAGAGGGCCAGCGGACTGCTTCGAGTTCCGATTTTCAGCGATTGTGGCATAGGGTATTGTTCTCCATCTCTTGCGCGGGGACTATGCTACTCTTCGGATTCCCCGGGCTCGCCCTGATCCTCGCCCGGCATTTCCGGAAAAAGATTGAACAGGCTGTGAAGGGCATCCAGGTAAAGATCGGTCCGGTTTCCCTGCCCGGGCATCTTCAGTACATTGATGGGGACATGCAGCAACTTGTTGATGATGGCGTTCGTCAGCGACTCCAGTCGCCGCTGTTCATCCGGCGACAGGTTCTTCCAGGTAGCGAGAGTCTTTGCCAGCTCCGTCCGGCGGACCTCATCGAATCGGTCGCGAAGGGCAATGATGGTCGGCACCATCTCGAGCGAGGCGAGCCATGCCGCAAACTGGCCGATTTCCCCCGCAACGATCTCCTCGGCCTTTTGTGCCTCGCAGCGACGCTGCTCCAGGTTGTTTTCCACGACCCCCTGCAGATCGTCGGTGTTGTAAAGGTAGATGTTTTCCAGGCCGTTCACCTCGGGATCAATGTCCCGCGGCACGGCGATGTCGATGAAGAACATGGGTCGCAGCTTCCGGCGACGGAGCACCTCGGCCGCCTCTCTTGGACCGATAATATAGCTGGACGCGCCGGTGGAGGAAAGCACGATATCGGCCTTGTGCAGGTGGTCGGGGAGATCATCGAAACGGATGGCACGGCCACCGAACTCCGCGGCAAGTCGCTCGCCCCGCACCAGGGTCCGATTGGCCACCAGCATGTCGCGGACGCCTGCCGTCACGAAATGTTTCGCCGCCAATTCAGCCATTTCCCCGGCCCCGATCAGCATTACCGTCTTGTCGGAAAGATCACCGAAAATTTTTTTCGCCAGCTCCACCGCGGCAAACGCAATGGAAACAGCGGAAGAGGCGATGCGGGTTTCGGTACGGATCCGCTTGGCCACGGAAAAGGCCTTGTGGAGAAAACGGTTCAGTATCAGGCCGGATGTCTTGTATTCCGCGGCATAGCTGTAAGCTGCCTTGACCTGGCCAAGGATCTGGGGCTCGCCGACAACCATGGAATCAAGGCTCGAAGTGACGCGGAATACGTGACGGATGGCCTGCTCGCCGTGGTAGCCGTAAAGATGAGGTTCCACGACGTCGAACGGCAGTGCATGGAACTCGGCTAGAAAACGCTTGATCTGAGCGATCCCGCCGGCAATGTCGCGGGTAACCGCATACACCTCCACCCTGTTGCAGGTAGACACGATAATCCCTTCCTCAACCGCTGGTAACGAAACCAGTTCGCGCAACGGCTCTTCGATCCTGTTGGCATCGAAGGCCAGCTTTTCACGCAGTTCTATGGGTGCGGAATGGTGGGAAAGCCCCACGACGATAATGTTCATTGAGTCGAAATTACCTGTAGCTGTGAAGTCCCGGCAGCAGGAGATTGACGCCGAGGAAAGTAAACAGCAGAACACAAAAACCGACGATCGCCAGGATGGCGGCCCGGCGCCCACGCCAGCCGATGGTCAGTCGTCCATGCAGGAGGGCGGCATAGATCAGCCAGGTGATCAGCGACCAGGTCTCCTTCGGATCCCAGCTCCAGTAGGCACCCCACGCCGACTCCGCCCAAATGGCGCCGGTAACTATGGCAACCGTCAGCAATGGGAAACCGATCGTCAGGCACCGGTAGTTCATATCGTCCAGTATTTCCAGGGACGGAAGTCGGCGATACAAAGGACCCAGCTTCTTGTTTTTCAGGAAGTGCTCCTGGAGCAGGTACATGATCCCCGCGCAGAACGCCACGGCAAAGGCCGCATAGCCGGCAAAGGCGGTGATCGTGTGGATGCCGAGCCAGTTGCTTTTCAGTGCCGGGTTCAATGGTGCGACAGCAGCGGGAAAAAGCGCCGACGACAGCATCACGAGCAGGGCAAGCGGCGTAACGAAGGATCCGAGGATCGCGGCCCGGTACCGGTGCTGCAAGAGGATGAAAACCCCGACGATGGCCAGGCTGAAAAAGGACAGTGACTCGTGGAGATTGGTTATGGGCGTATAGCCCGCCTCCAGGTACCGGGAAAACGTAAAGGAACCGTGGCAGAGAAACCCCGCCGCCAGAACCCACCGGGAAATGCGGCCGACGGCGTCATGGGGGCGGACGAGGTACAAGGTGTAGAGCAGCGTTGCCGCTCCGTACAGCGCCAGCACTGCCAGGTAGAGAACCAGGCTCATGACGGTTCCCCCTTCCCGATGCCCAGTTCGGCGAGACTGAATCCCGGACCGGCAACCTCGCGGAGCAATCGGTCCACGGCGTCCGGCGAGAAGCCACGCACCAGACCCGGCAGGTCGCGGATCAGCAGTGACTCCAGGGTATCCTTGACCGCGCGACACCCTTTCTTGGAGGCAAGCAATTTTTCACGCACCGCCCCCATGATCCGCAGAACCTCGGCGTATTCATCGCCATAGCGGGTCTCAAGTTCCCGTCTGATTTCCCTGGACAGCGCCGGGCACTTGCCGCCGGTGGAAACCGTCAGCAGGAGTTCGCCCCGGGCCACGACCGCCGGGGTCGTAAAATCGCTCTTTTCCGGCATATCGGCAATATTCGCCGGTATGTGCCACTCCGCGGCCTCTTCGGCCACGGCGCTGCTGATGGCGTGATCGCCGGTGGCGGCAAAAACCAGGAAGGCGCCGGCAAGGTCTCCGCGCCGGTAATTCCGTGCCAGGTGCACGATTCTCCCCTTTTCCAGGCAATAACGAAGCTCCCGGGTCAGGCGAGGGGCTATGACCGTTACCGCCGCGCCCGCTTCCAGCAGCGTTCGGCACTTGCGTTCGGCAACAGCGCCGCCTCCGACAATGATGGCAACCTTGCCGCGAATGTCGATATTGATAGGGTAGTATTTCATAGACCGATTCCTGTGACAGGAACCGGAAATGGCCCCTGCTCCGCAACCGCATGGCATGTAATTGCCGAAAAAGATCCGAATAAGTCTACCATAGCATCCCCGCGTGATGGAGAAATTTTTTCGTTCCGCGACCTTTGGCCTGAACAGGCCAAATCCTTTCTGTTGATTTATTTTAATTATATTTATATAACATATGACAACATATATCTTCATGGAGGTTTATGACTATGGCCCTGGAAAGAGAAAAACTGGAAAAAGCGCGGGAAATCGTACGGAAACTGACAGGCGGCATCAATCCGCTGAACGGTGAACTGATAGCGAACGATACCATATTGAATGACCCGAAGATGATACGATTTTTTTACTACATCCAGGAAATCCTCGAAATGGTAATTGATGGCCGCCTGCGATCCGGCGCGCAGGCAACGGCGGAGTTCGTCATCACGCCGGGGGAAAAGGAGAAAATCCGGCTCTCCGAGGGGAAGATCGGGGTAAACGAGTTCGCCAAATGCGTGAACCAGGTCATCGACCCGAACAGGAGCAGGAAACTCACCGGCATGGAACTCAACCGGCGGCTGAAAAAAATGGGCATCCTTGGCGAAACGGTTTTCGATGACGGCAAGAAAAGGACCGCGCTGAACGAACAGTCCGGCAACTACGGAATCGAATGTGAAAAAAGGACATTCAATGGTAACGACTACGACATGATCCTGTTCAATGATGTGGGCAAGAAGTACCTGCTTGACAACCTGGAAAAAATCCTGGAATGCAGGAACGAGACGGAAAGCATTACTGAACGGCAGTAGAAACAAACCTCACGCTCTATGCTAACAGGGAACATGCGCGGCGCTCTTTGCCTGGTGAGATAAAAATGCGAACATTCATGGGGAAACAAGTAGTTTGGTGGTTACAACAGAAATCAACGTATATAAAATGTATACAAAAAATGGTTAGCAAAAATCTGTAAAAAAAATTATTATAACAAAGCTTTCAAGCATACTAGTGTCCCGTGCGGTTAGTTCGCCGCATGAATTCCGAGGAGTTTTGGCTCCTGGCAAGGCGTGGCGACGCAGGCATAGCAGGGCTCTGTCGAGGAGACACAACGCAGCCAGGGGTCAAA
>JAXGWF010000050.1:0-23539 GCA_040773465.1 Geobacteraceae bacterium
ATAGTCTAACAATATCAGCCGATTAGCTCTGCTAATATACCATATTCCGGCGCAAAACCAAACTGAGAAATTACCTTTTTACGATATTTTTCAATAGGTTGCACTTTCCGGATGGACACTAGTTAGAAGAGTTGTTGTCACTATTGCACCATTTCTTTCTCAACGGCTGTGTTACAACGCAGCCGGACGGAACCGAGGTACTGCATTGGATAAATTGATCATCAAGGGGGGCAAGCGGCTGACGGGAGATGTCTCGGTCAGTGGCTCGAAAAATGCCGCCCTGCCAATTTTCATCTCCACCATACTGGCTCCCGGAACCCACGAAATTCACAACGTACCGTTCCTGCGAGACATAAATACAACCATCAAGGTGCTGGAAAGCCTTGGCGCCGAAATCCAGGGAAACGGCAATGTCGTCCGGATCGACACCTCGCGTCTCAGCGGCCACGAGGCAACCTATGAGCTGGTGAAGACCATGCGGGCATCGGTGCTGGTCCTCGGCCCGCTCCTGGCACGGTTCGGCAAGGCCCGGGTATCCCTGCCGGGTGGGTGCGCCATCGGCGCCCGTCCCATCAATCTCCATCTCAAGGGACTGGAGGCTCTCGGTGCGGACATAACCCTGGAGCATGGCTATGTCGAGGCCCGCGCGAGGAGGCTCAAGGGCGCACGGATCAACTTCGATATATCTACGGTTGGCGGGACCGAGCAGCTGCTCATGGCTGCTGCCACGGCGAAAGGGGAGACCATTCTCGAGAATGCCGCCCGGGAGCCGGAAATCGTCGACCTGGCGGACATGCTTACGAAAATGGGGGCCAAGATCGAGGGCGCCGGAACGGATACCATCCGCATCATCGGCGTCAGCGAACTGAGGCCGGTAACCCATGCCGTCATGCCGGACCGCATCGAGGCGGGGACCTTCATGACAGCGGCCGCCATTACCGGCGGCGATGTCAGGATTCACAACATGCGCCCCGAGCACCTCGACGCCCTGATCTTCAAACTCCAGGATGCCGGGGTTGATGTCACCCACAAGGATGACGTGGTGCGGGTCAAGGGGCCGAGGAAAATCAACAGCATCAATATCAAGACGCGTCCCTATCCCGGGTTTCCCACCGACATGCAGGCCCAGTTCATGGCCCTGATGACGGTTGCCGAGGGTGCCAGCGTCATCAGTGAAAATATCTTCGAGAACCGCTTCATGCATGTTTCCGAGTTGCTCCGCTTCGGTGCCGACATCGTTATCGAGGGCAACAGCGCCACGGTCAAGGGTGTGAAAAAGCTCTCCGGCGCTCCCGTGATGGCTACGGACCTGAGGGCTTCGGCATCGTTGATCCTTGCCGGGCTCGCGGCGGACAATACCACCGAAGTGTCGCGGATCTACCACCTGGACCGCGGCTACGAATCCATAGAAAAGAAACTGGCGGGACTCGGCGCGGATATCAAGCGGGTAAAAGAAGATTAACGGCGAGCGCCGTACGGGGTGCGCCCGGAGGCGTTCGCCTCATTGCAAGGGTTTTTCGATGACAGATTACATTACTATCGCCATCCCCAAGGGACGAATCCTGCAGGATTCGGTTGCCTTGTTCAAAAAGATCGGTATCGATTGCGAACAGCTTCTGTCCGATACCCGGAAACTCATTTTCGAGGACAAGAAGCAGCGGATGCGCTACATGATCGTGCGTGCCACGGATGTTCCGACCTATGTCGAATACGGCTGCGCCGACCTGGGCATCGTCGGCAAGGACACCCTGCTGGAACAGCAGAAGGATCTCTATGAACCGCTGGATCTGAAATTCGGCTATTGCCGGCTGGTGGTAGCCGAGCCCGCGGCATTGTCCCGTACCGACGATCCCCGGAGCTGGGCCAATATCCGGATCGCAACCAAGTATCCCAACATTACCGAACGCTATTTTGCCGGCAAGGGAATCCAGGTGGAGATCATCAAACTCTATGGTTCCATCGAGCTGGCGCCGTTGGTAGGGCTTTCCGAGCGTATCGTCGACCTGGTTTCAACCGGCGAAACACTGCGGCAGAACGGTCTCGTCGAGGTGGAGACCATTGCCGAAATAACCTGCCGACTGATCGTCAATCGCGGCAGCCTGAAGACCAGGCACAAGCGGATCACGGGGATCCTGGAAGGACTGGAGCAACACGTTTGATCCGGATTGCGCGTTGAAGGGCTGGTTTGCCTGCTTCAAACGGCTTCGCATGCCGATGCGGTTTGCCGACCATGTGTCTGTACCAGGGGTCACTTTGCCATGAAATTTCTCGATATACACGATACTGATTTCGACGAGCGTTTCGCGGCCGTTCTCGGCCGGGGAGAGGAGACCGGTCGCGACGTCGAGGCCCTCGTCCTGAAGATCATTGCCGACGTCCGCACGCGGGGGGATGCCGCCCTGCTCGAATATACCCATCGTTTTGATCGCCTGGCAACGGATGCCGCAGGACTGCTGATCGGTGAGGAAGATATCGACCGTGCCTTCGCGGATGCCGGTGAGCGGGAGATTGCCGCCCTGCGCCTTGCCGTGGAGCGGGTCGTTCGTTTCCATGAAAAGCAGAAGCAGAAAAGCTGGCTGGATGCGGAGGAAGAGGGTGTCCTGCTCGGCCAGAAAGTAACGCCGCTGGATCGTGTCGGGATCTATGTGCCGGGCGGCAAGGCGAGCTATCCGAGCAGTGTCATCATGAATGCGGTTCCGGCGCGGGTTGCGGGCGTTTCCGAAGTTGTCATGGTGGTACCCACCCCCGACGGCGAGATCAACCCCTACGTCCTGGTGGCCGCCAGGCTTGCCGGGGTTGACCGGATCTTCCGCATTGGCGGAGCACAGGCGATTGCGGCTCTGGCATACGGTACCGAGACGGTGCCCCGGGTGGACAAGGTTACCGGTCCCGGCAACATTTTCGTGGCAACGGCCAAGAAACTCGTGTTCGGCCGGGTCGGCATCGATATGATCGCCGGGCCGAGCGAGATCCTGGTGGTCAGCGACGGCAGCGGGAATCCCGCCCACCTGGCGGCCGACCTGCTGTCCCAGGCCGAGCATGACGAACTGGCGTCCGCCATGCTCATCACCACGGACCGTGCCTTTGGCGAACGGGTTACGGCTGAAGTGGAAAAGCAGCTCGCGACCCTGACACGGGCGGCGATCGCTCGCAAATCGTGGGATGACTACGGTGTCGTGATCGTGGCCCGGGATCTCGCCGAAGCGGTTTCCTTTGCCAACCGGCTTGCACCGGAGCACCTGGAACTTGCCGTTGACAATCCATTCGAAATTCTTCCCTTGGTGAAAAACGCGGGAGCCATCTTCCTCGGCCACTTTACCCCGGAATCGGCCGGAGATTACCTGGCGGGACCGAACCACACCCTGCCGACCGGCGGAACGGCACGCTTCTTTTCACCCCTTTCGGTGGATGACTTCGTGAAAAAGTCTTCGCTGATCTATTTTTCCGAAGCGGCGCTCGGCAGGCTGGGAGATGATATCGTCCGGATCGCGGAACTGGAAGGCCTTGAGGCCCATGCCGCATCGGTGAAAATACGGAACAGGAAAGGATTATGAGTATTTTGCGCTCCAATATTGCCGCTATGTCCGGGTACGTCCCGGGATTCCAGCCGCCTGACGGCGAGCTCTACCTCAAGCTGAACTCCAACGAGAACCCCTATCCGCCTTCACCGGCGGTTGTCGAGGCGATCCGGGCGGAACTCGGCGCCGACGGCGCATCGTTGCGCAAGTATCCCTGCGCTTCCAGCAAAAGCCTTCGGCGGATTGCCGGCGATCTTTACGGCTTCGATCCATCCTGGGTAATTATGGCGAACGGTTCCGACGAGGTGCTCAACAACCTGATCCGGGCCTGTGCCGGCGAAGGGGAGGAGATTGCCTACGTGTACCCTTCCTATTCCTACTATGTTACCCTGGCGGAAGTCCAGGGGGCGAGGGTCCGCACCTTCGGCCTGACCGATGATTTCCGGGTTGCCGATTTCCCGGAGCGGTACGAGGGGAAAATCTTTTTTCTGACCACTCCCAACGCGCCCTTCGGGTTTGCTTTTCCGTCGGCTTATATCGAGGAGCTCGCCCGGCGTTGCAGCGGGATTCTGGTGGCCGATGAAGCCTACGTGGACTTTGCCGATGAGAATGTCCTGGACCTGGTCAGGAAGTATGAAAACGTAGTGGTGACCCGGACCCTTTCCAAGAGCTATTCCCTTGCCGGCATGCGGCTGGGGCTGGCCATTGCCCGGCCGGAAATCGTTGCCGCACTCGACAAGATTCGCGATCACTACAACCTGGACCGGCTGGCCCAGGCAGCATGTGGCGCCGCCCTGCTGGACCAGCATTATTTCCGGGAATGCATCCGCAAGATTCGAGAAACCCGGGAAGTGTTCTCGGCCAGGTTGCGGGAGTTCGGCTACGACGTTATTCCTTCCCATGGCAACTATGTCTTTGCCGTGCCGCCGGACCGGAACGGCCGGCGTGTTTATGAAGCACTGTTCCAGCGCAAGATACTGGTACGCCATTTTTCCGATCCGCTGCTGTCGCGGGGGCTGCGTATTAGCATCGGCACCCGCGAAGAGATGGATCTCACGGCCGCTGCCCTCGAGGAAATCGGCTGATATTCCCAAGGAGGCTCCCATGTCAAGAACCGCCGTTGTTGAAAGGGTGACGAAGGAAACACGGATACGGTTGTCCCTCGGACTCGATGGAACCGGCGATGCCAAGATCTGCACGTCGGTCCCTTTTCTGGACCACATGCTTGACCTGTTTGCCCGTCACGGGCTCTTCGATCTCCAGGTGGAGGCACAGGGAGACATCGATATCGACTTTCATCACACGGTGGAGGACGTCGGTATCGTCCTTGGCGAGGCCTTGAAACGGGCTTTGGGCGACAAGGCCGGGATCCGTCGCTATGGCCAGGCCACGGTTCCCATGGACGAGACTCTGGCAACAGCCGCAATCGACCTTTCCGGAAGGTCTTATCTCTGTTTCAACGTCCCGCTTCCCAAGGTGAAAATCGGGGAGTTCGATGTTGAACTGGTAAAAGAATTCTTCCAGGGCTTCGCCAATACCGCCTGCCTTAATATCCATCTCAACCTGATGTACGGGGAAAACACGCACCATATCATCGAAGCGTGTTTCAAAGCTTTTGCCCGAGCGCTGGACGAGGCAACCGCGAATGATCCGCGTATTTCCGGGGTTATGTCGACAAAAGGGAAGCTTTAGCAGGTTGTTGAAAAACTACTGCGGCGACCGTCTGCGGTGTTGCGCGGGGCATCCGGCCGTCCTCGTAACGTTTTTCAACAACCTGTTAGCAGTTCTGTACCGTTTCCGGATTCCGGAACTGGCGGGATTTTTCGGATCATTCATTCCAAACCAGAAAATAGCGACGCAGAGTCCGTCGAGGGCCACGCGTGCGATGCGGGAAAACGATGATAGCGATAATAGATTATGGTATGGGCAATCTGCGCTCGGTGCAGAAGGCTTTTGAAAAGGTCGGGTTCGAGGCGGTGGTTACGTCGGATCCCAAGATGGTGCTGGAAGCGGAAAAAATAGTGCTTCCGGGGGTCGGCGCTTTTCGGGACTGCATGAGCAACCTTGAACAGGGCGGCTTTATTGAGCCAATCATAAGGGTAATACGTGATGGACGTCCCTTTCTCGGTATTTGTCTCGGGCTCCAGCTCCTCTTCACCGAGAGTGTTGAGTTCGGGCTTCACAGGGGATTGAATATCATTCCCGGCAGGGTGCTGCGGTTTCCCGAGGGAATGCGGGAAGGGAGTGAAGATCTGAAGGTTCCCCACATGGGGTGGAACCAGGTCAGTATCAAGCGCCGTCCGCCCACGCTTGCCGAAATCCCTGACGGGACAAATTTCTACTTTGTTCACTCCTATTACGTGCAGCCGGAAGATCCTTCCGTCGTTGCCACGACAACGGAGTACGGCATGGAATTCTGTTCCTCGATCTGGAAGGACAATATTGTCGCAACCCAGTTTCACCCCGAGAAGTCCCAGGAAAAGGGGCTGGTAATCCTTAAAAACTTTGGAGAGATGAAATGATAGTAATTCCGGCCATTGATCTGAAGGACGGGCAGTGCGTCCGCCTGGAGCAGGGTCTCATGGAGCGGGATACGGTTTTCTGCGACAGCCCGGCCCGGCAGGCTCTCGAGTGGCAGAACCAGGGCGCCGAACTGCTGCACATTGTTGATCTTAATGGCGCTTTTGCCGGTGAGCCGAAAAACCGGGCTTCCATCGAGGAAATTGTCCGGGCCATATCCCTCCCGACCCAACTGGGTGGCGGAATCCGCGATGTCCAAACCATCGAAGCGTATCTTTCCTTGGGAATCGGCCGGGTGATCCTCGGTACCGCCGCTCAAAAAAACCCCGAGTTGGTCAGGGAGGCCTGTCGACTTTTTCCCGGACACATCGTTGTGGGCATCGATGCCAAGGATGGCTTGGTTGCCGTCCAGGGGTGGGCCGAGGTTACCGGCATCAGCGCCTTGGAGCTGGCAAAGAAATTCGAAGGGTTTGGCGTGGCGGCCATTGTGTATACCGATATCAGCCGTGACGGCATGTTGAGCGGACCGAACATCGAGGCCACGCGGAAGCTGGCGGAAGGTGTCGCCATACCGGTTATTGCCTCGGGCGGCGTGTCGAGAATGGCCGACATCGAAGCCCTGATGGCAATCGAAGAGAGCGGCATCATCGGCGTGATAACCGGCAAGGCTATTTACACCGGCGCAATCCGGCTTGCCGAAGCAATTGCGATGACCAAGACGAAAAACGTGTCAACCGGAGAAAAAGGATGCTGACGAAAAGAATTATTCCCTGTCTTGACGTGAAGGGTGGCCGGGTGGTCAAGGGTGTTCAGTTCCTTGAACTGCGCGATGCCGGCGATCCGGTGGAAATTGCCGAGATCTATGACCGGCAGGGTGCCGATGAACTGACCTTTCTTGATATAACCGCCTCTTCCGATCAGCGCGATATCATTATCGACGTGGTCCGCCGGACCGCCGAACGGGTATTTATGCCGCTTACCGTCGGCGGAGGGGTCAGAACGGTTGACGATATTCGCCGTCTGCTCAATGCCGGTGCGGACAAGGTTTCCATCAACACCGCCGCCGTGTACCGTCCGGAGTTCGTCAAGGAGTCGGCGGAGCGATTCGGCTCGCAATGTACCGTGGTTGCCATTGATGCCCGCCGGGTGCCTAGTGAAGACCGCTGGGAGGTCTATACCCACGGCGGCAGGAACGCCACCGGTATTGATGCCCTGGAATGGGCGCAGCGGATGGAAGAGTACGGCGCGGGTGAAATTCTCCTGACCAGTATGGATTGCGACGGCACCAAGGACGGCTATGATCTTTTCCTGACCAGGAGCGTCGTGGACGCGGTTTCCATTCCGGTCATTGCTTCCGGTGGTGTCGGCAACCTGGAACATCTTTACGACGGCTTTGTCAAGGGTGGCGCGAGCGCCTGCCTGGCTGCCTCCATCTTTCACTACCGCGAGTATACGATTGGCGAGGCAAAAGAATATCTCAAGCAGAAAGGTGTTGCGGTGCGAATATGAGCAGTACCGACGGAAAAATCGAACCGGGGAAAGATCGTGGTGCAATCCTGGAGCTCCTCTACCAGGTCATCCAGGAACGGAAAGATTGTCCCGCCGAGAAGTCGTATACTGCCTCCCTTTTTCGGAAGGGGCTCGATACGATTCTGAAGAAGACAGGTGAAGAAGCCTTTGAACTGGCCATTGCCGGAAAAGGCGGCAAACGCGAGGAAATAGTCTATGAGGCAGGAGATCTGCTGTATCATCTGCTGGTGCTTCTTGCCTATTATGATATTGAGCCTGAAGAGATTTACCATGAGTTGCGGCGGCGTTTCGGTATTTCCGGAATTGTCGAGAAGGAGTCACGCGGTTCGTAAAATTTCAGTATGCTAAAAAAACATCTATTTTTTTCTTGACAAGCAAGATTCGAATGTTATGATGACTCTTCTTTACACTACCGCCCCCTGTCTACGGCTTTGATTATTTCATATAAAGCACAAAAAATTTAAATATAGGAGGGAGGGGAATATGAATGCCGGGAGTAAGGGTAAAGGAAACTGAGTCTTTCGAGATCGCGTTGAAAAGATTCAAGAAGCAATGCGAAAAAGCAGGAATTCTTTCCGAAGTTCGGAAGCGCGAGCATTATGAAAAACCGAGCATCAAGAAGAAAAAGAAGGCTATTGCCGCCCGTAAAAGGGCGTTGAAAAAACAACGGAAGATCGTCGACTAAACTGATTTTCGGCGTTGTTCGTAAAACTGTTTTTTGGGAGAGGTTGTTGTTTGATGTGGAAAGAGCTCTATTCATGCTCCTCTCCAAATTCGTATTCAAATAGGTAAGTGAAGGGTGGGGGCGATCTGTCGGATTTGCCCCTACTTTTACTTTATGACCATACCAGAGAGAGCGGAATGAACTTCATTGATATCCTGATCTGGGTTGTTTTACTGGTTTGCGCGGTAAAAGGATTCATGAAAGGGCTCGTCAAGGAGGTTTGTTCCCTTTTGGGGCTTGTCGTTGGCGGGTGGACGGCTGTTATCTGGTGTCGACCGGTCGCGGAGGTCCTTCAGCCTCATATTCCCTTTTACCATACCGTTACTCTTCTCATTTCCTTTGGGTTCGTCTTTCTGGCGCTGGTTCTCGTTTTCTTCCTTTTGGGATATTTGTTGACCGCCCTGCTCAAAATCGTTTTTATGAGCAGCCTTAATCGTATCGGAGGTGTTTTGCTGGGCGTGTTGCAGGGGGGGCTGATACTATGCATACTTCTTTCACTGGGAACCGCCGGTCCGGTCCCGGCAAAAGTGCGCTCATATGTCGAGAAATCCGCCAGTGCCCGCCCCTTCCTCTTTTGTGGGCGTGAGATTCTGTCGTGGTGGCATGCCGGTTCGAGCGCCGGAAAAAGAAAAGATACGGACGTTTCGGCTCGCGGTGCATCTAGGACTCTTCCATGTGCCGGCTGATTTTTTTTCGGGTATAGTTTGTGATGATTTCTGATGAAAAAATCCGGGAAATCCGTGAAAGAGCGGTTATACTGGATGTGATTTCGGATTATGTTGCTTTGAAAAAATCCGGTGTCAACTATTTGGGCCTCTGCCCGTTTCATTCAGAAAAAACCCCCTCGTTCAACGTGAACCCGGCAAAGGGAATTTACCATTGTTTCGGCTGTGGTGTCGGTGGTGATGTCATTAGTTTCGTCATGCGAATGGAAGGTCTTTCCTTTCCCGAAGCGGTAAAATTTCTCGCCCGCAGGGTTGGCGTGACCATTCCCGAGCGTCCGCTCAGCGCCGCTGAAAAGCGACTCAGGGATGAACGGGAGCTATTTTACGAAGCGCATGAAATCGCCGCAAAATTGTATGAACGTGCACTGCATGAAGGCGCTGCCGGGGATGCCTGCCGGCGTTACCTGAAAAGCCGCGACGTCGACCACGAGACAATGCGGGCATATGGGCTTGGCTATGCGCCGGATTCGTGGGATTTTCTGACCCGGTTTCTGGAAAGAAAGGGCATTTCCCTTGTAGAGGCTGAAAAAGCGGGGCTTGTCCGTCGCAAGGATCGGGGTGGTTATTACGATTGCTTCAGGAACCGCCTCCTGTTTCCCATCAGGGATATTCACGGCCGGGTTATCGGTTTTGGCGGCAGGGTCCTTGATGACTCCCTGCCCAAGTACCTGAATTCACCCGAATCGCCCATTTATCGCAAAAGCGAGGTTCTCTTCGGCCTGGACATGGCAAAACAGGCGGTGCGCGAAAAGGGCGAAGTATTCATCGTCGAGGGTTACTTCGATCACTTGGCGCTCTATCGTGCCGGTGTACGGAACGTGGTGGCCACATGTGGTACTGCCCTGACTGACGCCCATTTGAAACTCCTCCGCCGCTTTGCGGCGAAGGCATTTCTCCTGTTTGACGCGGACAGTGCTGGCAAGAAAGCGACCTTCCGGGCCATGGAGATTTTTCTGCAGGAAGGATTTCCTGCCCGGGTTGTGCAGATGCCGGCCGGTGAAGATCCGGATACTTACCTGCTAAAATATGGTGTCGAGGCATTCGAAGCACTGGTTGCTGCTGCCGTGCCGGTTTTTGAATTCTTTTTCAGGGACCTGTGCGCCCAGGCGGATATTGGCAGTGTTGATGGCAAGGTAGCGGTTCTGGAAGAACTTGCGCCGCGACTTTGCAGAATCGCCGATACGGTTGAGAGGGATCTGTACGTAAGGGAAATAGCCCGCTTTCTTGGTGTTGAAGAAAGTGATGTTCGAAGAAAGATGGGGAAAAAGGGGCCTGTTTCTTCCCCTGTCCGCACCAGGAGAGAGCGCAGGAAGCCTCCAACCGGTGCGGAAGAAATGCTTCTGTCCCTGATGGGGAAATATCCGGACGTGGTGCGCCAGATTGCCCAATTCGGCCCTGCGCAGATATTCCGCTCGGAACTGCTTCCCGTGGCGGAAACCATCATAGCGCTTGCCGCGGAATCAAAATCCATTGACTGGTCGCATATTCTCGGCTCGGTGGAGTCCCCGGAGGAACGGAGCCGTTTGGCCTCGCTCTTTGTTGCTGAAGACCACCTGGAAGGGATGGATGTGGCCAAGGCTTTCGACCAGTGTCGCCGCACGCTGGATCGGATTGCCCTGCAGCAGATTAAGGATCTCAGGGTCAAACTTGCACAGGCCGACCCGGAGAGCGAATCCTATCATGAGATTTTGCGGCGTATCGACTCTCTTCGTGCGAAGAAGTCGCAACTGACGTAAACTGAGAATATCGACTGATTCGATTGTCTTTATTACGAGGTGAACTGGATGGCGAAGAAAAACTTGGACGAAGTGAAACAACTGATCGATTTGGGGAAGGAAAAGGGTTTTCTGACCTATGATGAGGTCAATGACCTGCTCCCCCCCGATATTGTTTCCTCGGACCAGATTGATGATGTAATGAGCATGTTTGGTGAGATGGATATTGAGGTTGTGGATTCGGCTCAAAAGGTCAAGATCCCGAAGGTAAAGCTTGATATTGAAGAGGAAGAGGAGCTTGAAGGCGAGCAGGAGGAAGTGGAGTTCGAGCCTGGCGTTCTTGGGCGGACCAGTGACCCGGTACGCATGTACCTGCGCGAAATGGGCTCTGTATCCCTTCTGACCCGTGAGGGTGAGGTTGAAATCGCGAAACGTATCGAGGAAGGCGACCGGGACGTTGCGCGAGTTATTTACAATACGCCGATTACCGTCAAGGAAGTCATAGCTCTTGGCGATATGCTTGAGGGTTTCCAGATTTCCGCCGCCGAGATCAGCAAAGAGGTTGAAGAAGAGGAACTTGAAGAAGACGAAGAGGATGTCCAGAAAACCAGGCTTCTCTCCATCATCGCCGATATCAGATCGTGCGACGCGAACATGGAGGAACTGCAGAATGCGCTTTTGCAACCCGGCCTGACCGCAGAGGAGAGAGCCTGGTTTGCGGCGGAACTGCAGGGTCTGAAATCCAGGACGGCGGATCTTTTGAAGTCATTGCGCCTCAAGGACCGTCACATCGAAAGGATCGCCCAGCAACTCAAGGAGCTTGCATCGCGGGTTGAGCAGATTATGGCCGACATCCATGAAGTGAGTGACGAGTCGGATATACCCGTTGAGGAATTGATCAGGTTTTGCCGTGAATCGCGCGACAGCGAGGATCTCCGGGCGGACCTCCGTGCCCGCCTCTCTTCATCTGCGGAAGAAGCGCTGAAGCGGGAGAAAAAGCTGCGTTCGGCACAAAAGAAGCTTGAGAAGATTGAACAGGATTCGGGATTCCAGGCCATTGAACTGGAAAAGGAAATCAAGGGTATCGAAGAGGGTGAGAAAAAAGCTAAGGACGCGAAATCGGAACTGGTTGAGGCAAACCTGCGACTCGTGGTTTCCATTGCCAAGAAGTATACGAACCGTGGTCTTCAGTTTCTCGATCTTATCCAGGAGGGTAATATCGGACTCATGAAGGCCGTTGACAAGTTCGAGTACCAGCGTGGCTATAAGTTTTCCACCTATGCCACCTGGTGGATTCGCCAGGCGATAACTCGTGCAATCGCCGATCAGGCCAGGACGATCCGGATTCCCGTGCACATGATCGAGACCATCAATAAGCTTATTCGTACCAGTCGGCAGCTTGTTCAGGAGATTGGTCGCGAGCCTTCTCCCGAGGAGATCGCCGAGCGGATGAGCCTGCCGCTCGACAAAGTCCGGAAGGTTCTCAAGATTGCCAAGGAACCCATTTCCCTCGAGACTCCCATCGGTGAAGAAGAAGATTCCCACCTTGGTGACTTCATAGAGGACAAGGGAGTGGTTTCTCCCCTGGAGGCGGTCATCAAGGCCAATCTCTCCGAACAGACGGCCCGTGTTCTTTCCAGCCTCACCCCCCGCGAGGAGAAGGTCTTGCGGATGCGTTTCGGCATCGGGGAGAAGAGTGATCATACGCTCGAGGAAGTCGGACAGAATTTCGAGGTTACCCGTGAGAGGATCAGGCAGATCGAGGCAAAGGCGCTCCGCAAGCTTCGTCATCCCAGTCGGAGCAAGAAACTGAAGAGTTTCGTCGAGTAACCCTTGCCAGGGCAGCACTTGGGCCGCGTCGAGTACATCGGCGCGGCCTTTTTTATGAGCATGAGCCGGTCCGCAAATAACATTCCGGGTTCGCATCCCGCCTTCATGCCGTCTTTGACCTGTCCTCAATCGTAAAATCCTCGACGTAGCCCTGCTACGCCTGTGGTTTTTCTCAAGCGTCCAGGCCAAATCCGATACAAATCCGGGCGCGACCAATCGAAATGTTATTTGCGGACCGGCTCTCATGAGTTTGATGAGCGGGGCAATCAACAAAAAGTTTATGATTTTCGAAGGACATGCAAATAGTCGTCATTTCCTTGATAGAAAGTGTCTGGTAAGGTTTATGTTAATGATGCAAATCACTGTTAACTTTTTTCGGGTAACAGTTCCCTTAGTGATAGAGAGATAGAGAACACAGCATGGCACTAGAGTTTTTCGCAACGGCGGCCAAAGGAGTGGAAGAGCTCCTTGCCGATGAAATCCGCGGGCTGGGGATTTCAGGGGTTTCGGTCGAAAAAGGAGGAGTTCGTTTTTCCGGAGAGATGATCGACTGCTATCGTACCAACCTCTGGGTACGGACCGCTCATCGTATATTGATGCCGGTAGCGGGTTTTTCATGTGAATCCCCGGGTCACCTTTATGAGGGAGTGCGTTCGGTTCCGTGGCGCCGGTACCTGGGCCCTGGCCACACCCTCGCGGTTTCCTGCAATCTCCGGGATTCGAAAATCACCCATTCCGGGTTTGCGGCTCTGAAGACGAAAGATGCCATTGTCGATGCCCTGCGTGATTCCTTCGGTCGCAGGCCGAACGTTGATACCAGGATGCCAGATGTCCAGGTCAATGTGCATTTGGTGCGTAATCACTGTACCATTAGTCTCGATACATCCGGGATCAGCCTGGACAAGCGGGGATACCGGCTCGACAGGAACGAGGCCCCGTTGCGGGAGACTCTTGCCGCTGCCATCATTGCATTGAGCGGATGGGATGGACGGGTTCCTCTTGTTGATCCCATGTGCGGATCGGGGACGCTGCCGATAGAAGCTGCATTGAAGGCTTCGTGCCGTGCTCCCGGTCTCACGAGATCCGGTTTCGGCTTCCAGCGCTGGCCTTCCTTTGATTCCCTCGCCTGGACTGCCCTTTTGAGGGAGGCGCGGGAACAGGTGCGTGAATCGTTGCAGTCGCCGGTTATCGGCTCCGACATGTCCGGCAAGGCTCTGGGCATGGCAAGGAAAAACGCTGAACGGGCGGGTGTGGGCGAACTGATTTCGTTCTCCCGTGCGTCCTTTGACGAAGGCGCGCCGCCAGCTTCTCCCGGGATACTGCTGTGCAATCCGCCTTACGGCGTGCGCCTGAGTGAAGAGGGACAGCTGCGGGCGCTCTATAAAAAACTGGGTGATACCCTGAAGCGTTCCTATACAGGATACACTGCCTATGTTTTGTGCGGAAATCTCGGGCTGGTCTCCAGTATCGGCCTCAAGCCGTCGCGGCGCATCGTTCTCTTCAATGGTTCGATAGAATGCCGTTTGCTCAGGTATGAAATGTATTGAGTTATTTGAATTGGTTTGTTGATCATTATGCCCTGCCTCGACTTGATCTCCCCGGCAGTAGTTAGTGCATTTTCGCTGTGTTTATGTTGTGTTCATTTTTTGTGCGGCATCGTCAGCCGTCAAAGTGAAAACTGTTCTATAATAGAAAAATGTTCTGAAAATTAACAATGGAGCTTGTTCAGAGCGGCGGCATGAACGCAAACCAAATTTCTTCCCTATCGAAAAAACTTCCCTAAAATAACCACCATCTGCTTTCTTTTCACGTTCTCTTCCGGTAACAAAAAACAGTATTTCTTGGCACCTTAATTGCTATAAAACAAAACAATGTTTTGACTGATCCGGCGGGTACATGATGTTTCCATCACATTTTGGATCAGCTTGCCTTATTTGGAGTTGCCTGTCGGATGTGAAAATCTACCGTCAATTTTTACAGGGAAAGGAGGGATGAAAGAGGAGGTTTGGGTAGTACCGCAGTAGGTGTTTTGCTTTTCATGCAAAGACTTGTTGAAGTGGCTAATTTAATATTTATTGAGGGAGGAAAAAAGGATGACGTTAGTAATGTTGATAGCAATTACCATGATGTGGTTTCCGGTCGGTCTGTTTTTCCTTGGGACAGGGGATGCAAAAACCTGTGGTATGATGACCCTGTGTGTCGGTCTGGTTGTAACCGTAGGTGGTTTTGTTCAGGCGGTGGCTCCCCCGGTGAACCTGTGGGATGCAACGATTCTGATCTGCTTCGGACTGCTCTACCTTATTATTGCTCACGCCCTGTTGTGGGGTGTTGAAAACATGAAGTCCGTTGGTAATGCATCCCTGATGCTGGCCATCCTCTGTGCCATTTACGCTGTAGCCAACCTGAACGGCTACGAAGGTCTGGTGAAAGTAGCCGCCACGCCGTACCTTGCTTTCATGTTCACCACCTTTACCGTGCTTCTGGTTACCGTTTGGGCCAATTGCTACGGCAAGGTTTCCGCCGCGGTTGTCGGCTGGATGCTGCTTGTTCTGAACTTCATCTGCTTGGCGCTGCCCGTATTCGATCTGTTCCTTTTCGGCAAGCTGCCCTTCTAGTTTGCGAGCTGGTGGGTGGAGCATTAAAGCCGCTCGTCCCGGACCCGGGATGAGCGGCTTTTCTTTTATTTGGCATAACCATGATTGCCAAAGGCTTCGGGAGCTATTTGCCCTTCTCTATTGACAAAGCGTCGAAAGTTGGGATACCTTTCAAGATTCACAAGATTGAAAACCTAGGTGCGTGGGACCCTGCAGCCGATTCCCGAAGATGATGGGCAAGGGATGCTCATGGCGCCGGGATCTCGAAAACAGGACAGAGATTCGAAGGAGATGTTATGCGGGGACGGATGCATGGGGCGGATTGCCTCAGGGATGTGAAGATTACGAGAAACTATACCAGGTATGCTGAAGGATCCGTCCTTGTCGAGTTTGGTGAGACCAAGGTTATCTGTAACGCCTCGGTTGAAGATGGCGTGCCGCCTTTCCTGCGGGGCAAAGGATCGGGTTGGTTGACCGCCGAGTACTCCATGCTGCCTCGCGCTACCCAGACCCGTTCGGCCAGGGAATCTTCCCGGGGCAGGGTCGGTGGGCGTACCCATGAGATTCAGCGGCTGATCGGTCGATCGTTGCGCGCGGTGACGGATTTGACGGTTCTCGGCGAGCGAACCCTGTTTATCGATTGCGATGTGATTCAGGCGGACGGGGGAACCCGAACCGCTTCCATTACCGGGGCGTATGTCGCTTTGGCCGATGCGGTGCGAAAACTTTGTTCCGCCCAGGTCTTGCAGCGCAACCCGATACTTGAAGCGGTCGCGGCGGTGAGTGTCGGTATCGTTGATGGTGTTATTTTGCTCGATTTGAATTACGAAGAGGACTCGTCGGCCGAGGTCGACATGAATTTCGTCATGACTTCATCGGACCGTTTCGTAGAGGTCCAGGGGACCGCCGAATCGAAACCCTTCGGCGTTGAGGAGATGGATGCCATGCGCGCTCTTGCCGTTTCCGGGATACGGCGCCTGTTTGAAATTCAGGAGGAGGCGCTTAGGCAGTGAAGGAATTGCTGGTTGCCACCGGCAACAAGGGCAAGATGAAAGAGATCCGGCACATACTTGCCGGATTCGTCGACCGGCTGTATTGCCTTTCGGATTTCCCAAGTATTCCCCAAGTGGAGGAGGACGGCAGGACATTTGAGGAGAATGCCGTCAAAAAGGCCATATGCGCCGCTCGTGCAACGGGAATCCCGGCGATGGCGGATGATTCCGGCCTTGTAGTCAAGGCGTTGAATGGTCAGCCGGGAGTTCGGTCGGCACGGTACGCGGGAATTGATGCCAGCGACGCGGATAACAACCGCAAGCTTCTTGGTGATCTTGCGGGATTGTCGGAGGGCGAGAGAGCGGCTTTCTTCTTTTGCGCGGTAGCACTTTGTTTTCCAGATGGTACATGTCGCACGTTTTGTGGTAGAGTTGATGGAATAATCCTTGACGCACCTTGCGGTGCCGGTGGTTTTGGATACGATCCGCTCTTTCTGGTCCCGGAATATGGCAGAACCTTTGCTGAGCTTGATTCGGAAGTGAAAAATCGCATCAGCCATCGGGGACGTGCACTCGCGAAGCTGAGAAGGCACCTGGCTGGTACTGGTGGATTGTAAAAAAATCTTGCACTGCCTCCATCTCTATGGTATATACATGTTCTTTTTGCGGGGTGTAGCGCAGCCTGGCTAGCGCACCTGCCTTGGGAGCAGGGGGTCGGAGGTTCGAATCCTCTCACCCCGACCATACATGCGCCTGTAGCTCAGCTGGATAGAGCAACGGACTTCTAATCCGTAGGTCAGAGGTTCGAATCCTCTCAGGCGTGCCAACTGAAAATTCTTTTATGGTGGCTGTGGTGAAGCGGTTAACACTAACGACTGTGACTCGTTCATCCGTGGGTTCGAATCCCATCAGCCACCCCAATTGAAAAGAGCCCCGTTGTCACGGGGCTTACTCATATTAGGGTAATCCGTTGCGAGAGTGGCGGAACTGGCAGACGCACTGGACTTAGGATCCAGCGGGCAACCGTGGGGGTTCAACTCCCCCCTCTCGCACCAGTTTTTATCATGCTACTGCAGAAAATCACACCTGATAATCGATTTCCAGTATTTTTTCCGATATTTTGAATAGAGAAACTTGAGAGAGGTATTCCCATGGTTGTCAATATCGAGAATCTTAGCCCTGTTAAAAAGAAAATTTCCTTCGAGATTCCTTCCGACCGTGTTTCCCGAGAGATTGAAAAGGTCTATGGAGAAATAACAAAAACCGCTTCAATCAAGGGGTTCAGGAAGGGCAAGGTGCCACGGGCCATTATCGAAAAGCACTACAGCGACAGGATGGAGTCGGATGTTCTGAAGAATCTTATCAACGAAACGTATTTCCAGGCTCTGACGGACAATAAAATACTCCCCGTTTCCCAACCTGAGTTTGAGGCTGACGCCTTGAAAGCGGGGGAATCGTTCAAATATGCAGTAACCTTCGAGACTGCGCCGGAGATTGATCTGCAGGAGTACGTGGGGCTTGAAGTCGAGATACGCAAGCTGGTCGTCGATGAGAAAGTGGTGGAGGGCAGGTTGGAGGAACTTCGCCAGAATATGGCGCAACTGAAGCCCCTTGAGGAATCACGTCCCGCTGAAAACGGCGATTTCGTTTCCATAGATTTCAAGGGGTTTCTGGATGGCGTGCCTTTTGAGCGGGGAGAAGCACGGGACTACCTGCTCCAGTTGGGATCCAATCAGTTTATCTCGGGGTTCGAGGAGCAGGTTGTCGGCATGGCTCCCGGAGATTCCCGAGATGTCAAGGTGACGTTTCCCGCCGATTACGGGAATGCCGATCTGGCCGACAAGGATGCCACATTCGATGTAACGCTGAAAGAGATCAAGGTTAAGGAACTTCCTCCTCTTGATGATGACTTTGCCAAGCAGCTTGGTTCGTTTGAGAGCATTGATGAACTCCGCGCCAAGATTGCTGATGTTTATGAAAAAGAAGAAGAGCAGAAAATAGAAAATGAATCGCGCGACAATCTTGTCAAGGAATTGATCGAGAAGCATGAGTTCGAGGTGCCCGAGGCAATGGTTGAAAAACAGCTTCGTGTGCTGATAGAAAACATGAAAAACAATCTTGCGGGCCAGAACCTGACCTTCGAGCAGATCGGAACCAGCGAGGAGAAAGTTCGAGAGCAATCGCGCAGTGTCGCGGTCAACCAGGTGAAAGGTTCTTTACTTTTGGCCGCGGTTGCCGAAAAGGAAGGTATTACGGTCGAAGAAGCCGAAGTCGAGGAGAAAATGAGGGATATTGCGGCCCAGGCCAATAAGGATTTCGAGGTTGTATCCGCTATATATCAATCCAATCCCTATGCCAAGGATACACTTGTCATGCAGATGCGGGAAGACAAGGTCATCGAGTTTCTCATGAAACATGCAAACGTTTCCGAGGTTGTTCCGCAGTCTGAGTAATTTCCGTTCTTGTCTTTTGTTTGGACGAGACACACGTAACGGGAGGCAGTATGCTGGTACCAATTGTTGTCGAACAAAGTGGAAGGGGTGAGCGGTCTTATGACATTTACTCAAGGCTGCTGAAAGACAGAATTGTGTTTCTTGGTGGCTCAATTGAAGACCACATGGCAAACCTGATCATTGCTCAACTCCTCTTTCTCGAAGCCGAGGATCCGGATAAGGACATCCACCTCTATATCAATTCGCCAGGTGGCGTGGTTACTTCCGGTATGGCGATTTACGATACCATCCAGTACATCAAGGCTCCCGTATCAACCATATGCGTAGGGCAGGCCGCTTCGATGGCCGCGCTGCTCCTGGCCGCGGGTGAGAAGGGCAAGCGCTACAGTCTCACCAATTCACGGATCATGATACACCAGCCACTGGGCGGTTTTCAGGGGCAGGCCACCGACATTCACATTCATGCGCAGGAGATCCTGCGCATGAAGGAAACGCTTAACAAGCTGTTGGCAGAACATTCCGGGCAATCGTTTGACAAGGTGGCAAACGACACCGAGCGTGATTACTTTATGTCTGGTGAAGATGCGAAATGTTATGGTATTATTGATGACATAATATGGAGGAATACCATAACGGGAGGTTCACAATGAACAGGCGAGATGACAGATCGAGTAATCTGACATGCTCGTTCTGCGGTAAGAGTCAGGACGAGGTCAAAAAGCTTATTGCCGGCCCGACAGTGTATATCTGTGACGAGTGCATAGAGTTATGCAACGACATAATTGCTGAAGAAACGAAGCTTGAAGAAGCGATGGGTCCCGATATCAAGAAGCTTCCCAAACCTCAGGAAATAAAGGAGATTCTTGACGAATACGTTATCGGTCAGGAGCGCGCCAAGAAAATTCTTGCCGTTGCCGTTTACAATCATTATAAGCGGATTGAAATGGTGAAAAAACCGGGCGACGTTGAGATGCAGAAAAGCAACATACTCCTGCTCGGCCCGACCGGCTCCGGAAAGACGCTCCTTGCCCAGACCCTTGCCAGGATTCTCAAGGTTCCCTTTGCAATGGCCGATGCTACGAATCTTACGGAAGCGGGCTATGTAGGCGAGGACGTGGAGAACATAATCCTGAACCTTCTGCAGGCTGCCGATTATGATGTCGAGCGGGCCCAAAAGGGTATCATCTATATCGATGAAATCGATAAAATTGCAAGGAAATCGGATTCTCCTTCCATTACCAGGGACGTGTCCGGTGAAGGTGTTCAGCAAGCTCTGCTGAAAATCATTGAAGGAACGATTGCAAGCGTTCCCCCGAAAGGCGGACGAAAGCATCCCCAGCAGGAATTTCTCAAGGTTGATACCACGGATATTCTGTTCGTCTGCGGTGGGGCCTTTTCCGGTCTCGACAACATTATTCAGCAGCGTATAGGTGTGAAGACGCTGGGGTTCGGAGCAGATGTCAAGAAGAAGGTTGAAAAGAAGGCCGGCGAGCTCCTTTGTGAAGCGACACCGGAGGATCTTCTCAGGTTCGGCTTCATTCCTGAATTCATCGGACGTCTGCCGGTACTCGCAACACTCAGTGAGCTTGATGAAGACGCAATGGTCCAGATTCTCAAGGAGCCGAAGAATGCTCTGGTCAAGCAGTACCAGAAGTTGTTCGACCTTGAGCACGTGAAACTCAAATTCACCGATGGTTCTCTTGTTGCAATTGCACGTGAAGCTCTCAAACGAAAAACAGGAGCACGCGGGCTTCGCTCGATACTTGAGAACGCCATGCTCGATGTCATGTATGACATTCCTTCCCAGAACCTGGTCAAGGAAGTGGTCATCCACGAAGATGTAATTTACAACAAGGAAAAGCCGATCGTTGTGTACGAGAATGTGGCAGAATCCGCCTGATAGCAGGACATGGCATGGTTAAAAAAATAACTGGTGATATCAATGCTGGAGGGAATCTTGCGAGATTCCCTCTTTTGCCATTAAGGGACATTGTTGTTTTCCCGCACATGGTGATACCGCTTTTTGTCGGCAGGGATAAATCGATTCGTGCTCTCGAGGCGGCAATGGAAGGCGATCGGCATATTTTCCTTGCGGCCCAGAAGAGTGCGAAGATAGACGACCCTGCGGAAAGCGAGATTCATCTTCAGGGAACCGTGTGCCGAATTATACAGATGCTGAACCTTCCTGACCGGACCGTGAAGGTTCTGGTGGAAGGGAAACGCAGGGGCACCGTCACGCGCTTTCTTCCGGATGATGCATTCCTGCTCGTCGAGGTTGAGGAACATTTCGAGAGTTTGTTTCTTGACGCGGAGGCGGAGGCGATGGTGCGGGGTGCAAAGTCGACTTTTGAAGTATTTGCCTCCCTGTCCAAGAAAATTCCGCAAGAGACGGTAAAGACCGTACTCGAAATTTCAGAACCGTCCCGGCTGGCTGATACGCTCGCCTCCCACCTCAATCTGAAGATGAAACAAAAGCAGCGCTTTGTTTCGACCTCGGAGCCGATTGCCAGACTTGAATGGTTGATGTCTTTAATGGAATCCGAGCTTGAAATTCTGCAGATTGAAAAGAAAATCCATACGCGCGTGAAGCGCCAGATGGAAAAGAGCCAAAAAGAATACTACCTCAACGAACAACTGAAGGCGATTCAGAAGGAGTTGGGGGATAAGGACGATCTCAAGCAGGAACTCGCCGAAATCGAACAAAAACTGACTTCCGGCAAACTGTCGAAGGAAGCGGAACAGAAGGGTCTGGCCGAACTGAAAAAGCTGAGGCACATGTCACCCATGTCCGCCGAAGCCGCGGTCGTGAGAAATTACGTTGATTGGCTCATATCGTTGCCATGGTCCGAGTTTACGCGGGAAAATTACGATATGGTTGAGGCGGAAGCAGTGCTCGATGCCGATCACTACGGTCTTGAAAAGGTCAAGGAAAGAATTCTCGAGTACTTGTCAGTTGCGTCGCTTGTGGAGCAAATGAAAGGTCCCATTCTGTGTCTCGTGGGTCCGCCGGGCGTTGGCAAGACTTCGCTGGCCCGATCGATAGCCCGGGCCACAGGAAGAAATTTCGTCAAGATGTCGCTTGGCGGTGTGCGGGATGAAGCCGAGATCAGGGGTCACCGCAGGACCTATGTGGGCGCCATGCCGGGAAAGATTCTTCTTAACCTCAAGAAGGCAGGGAGCGGCAATCCCGTCTTTCTATTGGACGAGATTGACAAGATGAGCGCCGATTTCCGCGGTGATCCTGCTTCGGCCCTGCTCGAGGTCCTTGATCCCGAGCAGAACAGCTCTTTCAATGACCACTTTCTTGATGTTGATTATGATCTTTCCCCGGTCATGTTTCTTGCAACTGCGAACTCGCTTCACTCTGTTCCGCGACCGCTTCTGGACAGGTTGGAGGTCATCAGGCTTGGAGGCTACACCGAGGTCGAGAAGCTGGAAATAGCCAAGCGTTATCTGGTCGTCAAACAAATCGCTCTCAACGGCGTTTGCGATGGTTTGATCTCTTTTACGGATAAAGCACTATTGGAGATAATCAGATTTTACACCCGCGAGGCGGGCGTGCGAAACCTGGAACGTGAAATTGCGTCAGTCTGCAGGAAGGTTGCGCATCGTGCGGCAAAAGGCAATCGCCGGAAGGTCGCCTTGAGCCCGCGCCGCATTCGGGAATTTCTCGGTCCTCATCGCTTTGCCCATGACTTGGTCGAGCAGGATGATTCCGTCGGTGTGGTTACCGGCATGGCGTGGACGGAGACCGGTGGCGAGCTTCTCAGCGTTGAAGTCAGTGTGCTTCCTGGAAAAGGGAACCTGACGGTTACGGGCAAACTTGGCGAGGTTATGCAGGAGTCCGCTCAGGCCGCAGTTGCCTATGTCCGCTCCCGGGCGGTTGTTCTCGGGCTGGACAGGAATTTCTACCAGTCGGTTGATATTCATATCCATGTGCCGGAAGGGGCTATTCCAAAAGATGGACCTTCCGCCGGGATCACCATGGCGACTGCCGTTACCTCGGCCTTGACGGGCAGAACCGTTCGGTCCGGCTTTGCCATGACCGGCGAGATTACGTTGCGTGGCAGGGTGTTGCCCATAGGGGGGCTGAAGGAAAAAGTACTTGCCGCAAAGCGGGGAAACGTCAAGGATGTCATAATTCCCCGTGGAAATGAAAAAGATGTTGCGGAAATACCCAATGATGTCCTGGCAGGAATACGGATTCATTGTGCCGGTCATATGGATGAAGTGCTGGAGACGGTTCTTTCCGGAGAGCGTGTTCATGCCGAGCTTTTCTTGCCGGACGGGGAACCCCCCGCCTTTGTCGATGGCCCAAAAACGGCTCATTGACACGAATTTGTTCAACAATCTGCTATTGCTGTCACAACGATAAAAATCGCTTGACACATATAGAGCCCCTTGCTATAAATAGGCTTCTTTTTTGGCAGTGTTTCTTCTCGTGGATATTAGGGAGGTACCGGGTGACGAAAGCTGAATTGATAAGCGTGATAGCAGCTGAGGCTGAACTGACAAAGAGTGATGCGGAAAAAGTATTAAAATCCCTGCTCGAAACGGTCACCGATTGTCTGAAAAAGGGTGACAAGCTCAGCTTGGTCGGATTTGGTACCTTCAGTACCGTGAAGCGAGCCGCGAGAAAGGGTCAAAACCCGCAGACCGGCAAGAAGATTTCCATCCCCGCCTCGGTTGCGCCCAAATTCAAGGCAGGGAAAGCCCTGAAGGATGCGGTAAACAGAAAGAAAAAGAAATAAAAGCGAAACGCCGTTCCCACCCGTAATTCCCACGGAGGTGGTTCGGAGCCAATCTAGTTCGGGGTCGTAGTTAAGTCGGTTATAACGCCGGCCTGTCACGCCGGAGGCCGCGGGTTCGAGTCCCGTCGACCCCGCCATTCTATAAAAACGTTAATTGAGGGCGAATAGCTCAGCTGGGAGAGCGCCA